>NZ_JADWYX010000089.1 GCF_016786355.1 Frankia sp. AgB1.9 | reverse complement strand
GTCCTCCAGGGCGATCCGCCCCGGTCGAGCACGTAGGCCCGGTCGGCGACCCGCAGTGCGAGCGAGACGTGCTGCTCGACGAGCAGCCCCCCCCCGCCCCGCTCGGCCGCGCCCCGGCGCCCCGCGGCCCGCCGCCGCGGCCCCCGCCGGCGCGGCCGGGGCCGCGCGCGGCCGCGACGATGGCCGCGCTCGCCCGGGTGGCCCGCCCGCCGGTGCCGACGAGGGCGGCGGCGCCCTTCCGACCGGACCTGCTCGTGCTCGCGCCGGTCGGACTACCCGTGCTGCGGCCGGACGAGTCGCTGGGGCTGGAACGCCGAGGGGTCCCGCATCTGCTGGCCGGCGTCCGGGAGACGACCGGCGTCGTCGGCCCCCTCGTCGTGCCGGGGCTGACGGCGTGCCTGCACTGCCAGCACCTGCACCGGTTCGCGGCCGACGCGGCCTGGCCGCTGCTCGCGCTCCAGTTGGCCCGGCGGGCCGAGCCGGGGCCGGACGCCTGTGAGGTGACACTTGCCACCCTGGTCGGCGCGCTCGCCGCCGCCCAGGCGCTCGCCTTCCTCGACGCCGGCCCGGCCAAAGCCGGGGGCCCTGCCGAGCCGGCGGGAGCGGCTCCAAGCCCCCATGAGGCCTTCGGCGGGCCAGTTCCGGCCACCGCCGGCGGCACATTGGAGATCGCCACCCCGGACTGGCGGATCCGGCGGCGCACCTGGCCCCTGCACCCGGACTGCCCCTGCAGGGCAGCGCGCAGCGCTACCGTGCCACCCGCCTCCGCGACCACCGAGTGACCAATCGCACTCGCCGGGATGACCGTTCCCGCCGAGCTCGCGCAGATTCGGCCGCCGGCAGCGACGATAGAGCAGTGTCCGACATACCGCGCCGCGCCGTGGTCCGCACCGCCCGGCTCGCCACCCTGCCCATCGGCTACGCCGGCCGGGCCACGCTCGGCGTCGGCCGCCGGCTTGGCGGCCGGCCGGCCGAGGCCGTGGCGACCGAGGTCCAGCGACGCACGGCCGAGCAGGTCTTCCGCGTGCTTGGCGAGCTCAAGGGCGGAGCGATGAAGCTCGGCCAGGCGCTGTCCGTCTTCGAGGCGGCCCTGCCCGACGAGGTCGCCGGCCCCTACCGAGCCGCGCTGACGAAGCTGCAGGAGGCGGCGCCGCCGCTGCCGGCGGCGACCATCCACAAGGTGCTGGCCGCCGAGCTCGGCCCGGACTGGCGCGCGCTGTTCCGCTCGTTCGACGACAGCCCGGTCGCCGCGGCCAGCATCGGCCAGGTGCACCAGGCCGTCTGGTCCGACGGACGCCACGTCGCCGTCAAGGTGCAGTACCCGGGGGCCGGCCCGGCGCTGCTGTCGGACCTCACCCAGCTCGGGCGGGTCGCCCGGCTGTTCGGTGTGCTCGCCCCCGGCCTGGACGTGAAGCCGCTGATCGAGGAGCTGCGCGCGCGCGTCGCCGAGGAGCTGGACTACCGGCTGGAGGCTCGCTGGCAGCAGGCCTTCGCCGAGGCCTTCCGGGGCGACCCCGACATTGTCATCCCGTGGCCGGTCGCGGCCGGCGACCACATCCTGGTGAGCGAGTGGCTCGACGGCACCCCGTTGGCCGATGTCATCGCCCATGGCGAACAGGACCGGCGTGACCGGGCCGGCGCACTGCTGTGCCGGTTCCTGTGGTCTGGCCCGGCGCGGGCCGGGCTGCTGCACGCCGACCCGCATCCGGGCAACTTCAGGCTGCTGGCCGACGGCCGGCTCGGCGTGCTGGACTTCGGCGCGGTCAAGCAGCTGCCGGACGGGATGCCCGAGGTGATCGGCCGGCTGACCAGGCTCGCTCTGGAGGCCCACCGCGCCGTCGCCGCCGCCGAGGATCGCGCCGATGGAGCGGCCCGCGCCGACTCCGGCTCCCCCGCCGGGACAGAGTCACCCACCGAGACAGAGTCACCCACCGACGACGAGACCTCCGCCGCGGTGCTCGACGGGCTGCGCCGCGAGGGCTTCATCCCGCCGAACGCGACCATCGACGCGCACGAGTTCCTCGCCAGCCTCGGCCCGCTGCTCGACGCCCTCACCGAGGAGGAGTTCACCTTCTCCAGGGCCTGGCTGCGCGAGCAGGCGATGCGGCTCGCCGACTGGCGCTCCCCGGCCGCCCAGGTCTCCCGTCAGCTCAACCTGCCGGCGTCGTACCTGCTGATCCACCGGGTCACGATGAGCGGGATCGGCCTGCTGTGCCAGCTGGAGGCGACGGCTGGGCTGCGGCCGGAGATGGAACGCTGGCAACCCGGTTTCGCGCCGCCGGGCTCGGCCAACGCCCGGCACGCGGCCCGGGCGAACCGGCCGGGCCGCAAGCTCCCCCTGGCGGCGCCGGGCGCGGTGGCGGGCGCCGAGGCGCCTGAGTCCGGCCCGTTGCTGTTCAGCCCGCCACGGCCCCGGCGGGCCAGCCGGACCGCCAAGGCGCCACGCCAGCGAGAGCCCGAGCCTCCCGAGACAGCCCGAGGCCGGGACGCCTGACGGCCGACAGGACGGCCCTTCAGCCCTCGGTCGAGCGGCGCGGCTCGGGCGGCAGCGGACCGCCCAGGTCCCCGAGGTAGAGGAAGCCGTAGCCCTCGTCCCGGAAGTCGATGCCGGCGGCGCGCAGGGCCTCGTCCCAGTCGCCGAGGCAGTTCGGCCGGGCCGCCTCGCTGCCGTGGTCGGCGGTCAGGACCACCGTGGTCTGCTCCGTCAGCCCGCGGGCCTCGACCAGGTCGAGGAAGGCTCCGAGGCGTCGGTCCGCGTCCAGCATCGACGCCCGCGACTGCGGCGAGTAGGGCCCGCCCCCGTGGTGGCCGGTGTCCGTCGCGGTGGTGTTCCACCAGGTGAAGGCGGGCGGCTCGCCGTTCGCCCACAGGTCCAGCATCTGCCGCAGTCCCAGCGCGTCGACCCGGCTCGACCAGGCGTAGTCCGAGTCCGCGGCGGTCCAGTCGTGGCTGGTGTGCGGGTCGCCGTCGTCGGCCGGCAGGTGGTCGGCGATGCCACCGGGTCCGTCGAGGCTCGCCATCGCGCGCACCAGCTCGAACGTCGAGTAGGTCGCGCCGCGGTCGATCGGCTCGTTCACGCAGGCGGTCATCACGCCGGGCCTGGCGGCCTCGATCGCCTCGAACACGGTCCGGACCCCAGGCCGCAGGTGGTCGCAGGCCTTGTGCCAGACCCGCACCTCGTTGGTGACGACCTGCTCGCCGACGGCCCGGTCGAAGTAGACGTTGTTCAGGATTCCGTGCCGGCCGGGACCGACGCCGGTCAGCGCAGAGGTGTGGTTGGTCAGCGTGACGCTGGGGAACTCGGCGATCGCGCCGCCGGTCAGCGCGCAGCCACGCCCGAGCAGCCGGGCGACGTTGGGCAGCTTGCCCTCGCGGACCAGCTCGAGAAGGTCGTTGCAGTTCGTGCCGTCCCAGAGCAGACCGACCACGTGCCGTGGCGGCGCGGCGGCCAGCTCCGCCTCCAGCAGCTCGGCGAGCGGCGTTCCCTCGACGTCCGGCATCGGGGCGCCGGCGAGCGCGGCGAGCGTCGGGGCCAGGTCGACGACCCGGGCGTGCCGGGCCAGCAGGCCGCGGGCCCGCACGCCGGCGCCGGACAGCAGCAGTGGGGCGCGTGACTGCCCGGCGTCCAGCGAGCCGTGCTCGCCGCGGTGGCCGCCCCGGTCGGGCCAGTAGTGGCCGGCGGTGTGGACGACGACGAGGTCTGGCGAGCGGGTCGGGTCGGCGAACACGGACAGCAGGCGCGGGCCGGCCAGCGGGTAGGAGTTGCGCTCGTTCGGCGGCGACGGGTCGGCGAGGGCCGAGGCGCGCGGGACGCCGTGCATCGGGTCCTGCCGCTCGACCGGGTTGCGACCGGCCAGCACCTGCCAGGCGCCATCGGGAGCCGTCACGGGCAGTCGCGCGGAACCGGCGGCGTTCGCCACGTTCAGCCAGCCGTCCGCCACCCAGGCGACCAGGTCGACGACGTGGGCCAGGCCGGGGGCCGTCAGCGTGGCGACGGCCGCCGCGCGCTCCGCACGCTCGGCGCGGTCCAAGCCGGCCGGGCTGGGCACGACGGCCGGGCTCGGCGCATCGGACGGGCTGGGCACGACGCTGGGCTGGACGGCACCGGTCCGGACGGCGTAGGTCCGCTCGCTGCTTGGCACGAGCGAAACACTACCGTTACCCACTGCACCAACAGGCGACCTGACCATCGCCCGCAAAGGGCGAGACATCGAACAACTGGTGCCACGCGAACCGTCCGTTTGTGGCACGTCCTCGCCGCGGCCATCGGGCGGCGATGAGGTCGAACCACCCGGCCCGGGCTCACCCGGTGACACGACTCAGGGCCGATCCGGCGGAGACGGCGCTGGCCGCCGGGCGCCCCGGACAGGGGTGGCCGACGGCCAGCTGGAGAAAGCCCGATCGGGCGGCTCGAAGGAAGTGGATCAGTAGGGATGGAGTCCGTAGGGATGGGGCTGGCACTCAGGCGGCAACCACCTTGCGGGGGCGGCCACGGGGGCGCTTGCGCGGGACCACCACTCCGGTGACCACGAGCTCACCGCCCCACACGCCCCACGGCTCGTGCCGGTCGAGCGCGGTCGACAGGCAGGCCAGCCGGACGGGGCAGTCGATGCAGATGGCCTTCGCGGTCTCGACATCCGTCGGGGACTCAGCGAAGAAGAGATCGGGATCAGCGTCCCAGCAGGGCAGCGAAATACGCTCCAGCTCGATCCGGGCCATGATCGAGGGGTCGAACACCGGTGTCACCTCCGACACGGGAATTTCTTCGGTGCGGTCAGAAGGGCAAAACACAAAGGCCGCGGTCCCCAGCTGGGGTCCGCGGCCTTGGGTTTCGGGCCTGGTGCCGGCGTTGGGCCGGCGATCCGTCTAGGACGGACCCCTGCTGCGTACGTTGCGTCGGAAGGACGCCTTGGCCTGGTCGATGTGGGCGGGCTTAGCCGTCTGGTGGGCGGCATACGTGTCCTGCGCGATGAGGGCTGCGCTCCCCCACAGGCGCGCTGCCCGAGCGATGGCCGGCATGGCCGCGAGCTCGCGGGCCGACACGGCGTCACGCTGGTCCTCGCCCGTCCACGCGTCCGCTGCCGGCAGGTCCGCCATCGCGGGGTGCATGAAGTCTTCGGCCGAGGTCTCAGCGGCGCCGACGGCCCACGGGCTGACCTCCAGGCCCGGCTCGTCCCGCCAACTGGCGAGCACGGAGTCGGAACCAGCGGTCAAGGCGAGCGGGGCGGACACCCGGTCGGCACCGAGCAGCCCAGTCGTGGGCCCGGTCAGCAGACCGCCCAGTCGCATGAGGGCTTCGCCGTCGTGGTCACAGCCGACGCCGGAGACAGCCATAGGCATGTTCAGCACGGGGCTTCTCCTTTCGCGTGGCCGGACCGCTTCCGCGGCCGACATCAGTCAGCTCTTCCTTCGACCCGGAGCCGGGACGCGCGCCGTGGACAACCGGTCCCAGCGCTCAGCGTCACCCGCTGCGGTGTTCACGGGTAACGGTAGGGGGCCACCCGCATCGCGACAACTTATTTTTCGAGTCGCGCGCCCGACACGACTCGCGATCAGACGTCGACATGGAATCTCGATGATCGACAATCCGCGAGCGAGTACCTGCGCGGCGTCACCAAGGTGCCTAGACCCCGGCTACCAGAGCGAGCACCTCGGCGCCGTAGCGGTCGAGCTTCACCTGGCCGATGCCGGGCAGGGCGACGAGGTCGGCGGGGCTGGCCGGCCGGCTCTCGGCGATCGCCTCCAGCGTCGCGTCGGTCAGGATGACGAACGCCGGCTGGCGCAGCTCCTCGGCCTTCGCCGCCCGCCAGGCCCGCAGCCGGTTCAGCAGCGCCCGGTCGACCCGGCTCGGGCAGGTCTCGCACCGGCCGGTGCGCGCCGCGGCACCGCTGAGCGCCTGCCCGCACACCCGGCAGCGCACCGCGGCCCTGACTCGGACCCGGGTGTCGCCACCACGTTCGCCGCGCTCGTCCCGAATGGCCCGGGCCGGCGTGGACCGCGTCCGGGTGGGGCGCAACCCGTCGAGGAACCGGGACCGCCGCCGGGGCCGGCCGCCCTCGGTCCGGGCCAGCGCCCACGACAGCGTCAGGTGCGCCCGGGCCCTGGTGATCCCGACGTAGAGCAGCCGGCGCTCCTCCTCGATCTCCTCGTCGCTCTGGGCGTGCACGAGCGGCACCATCCCGTCGGCCAGGCCGACCAGGAACACGGCGTCCCACTCGAGGCCCTTCGCCGCGTGCAGCGACGCCAGCGTGACGCCCTCGACGGTGGGCACGTGCTGGTGGGCCGCCCGGTCGGCGAGCTCGGCGACGAAGCGTTCCAGGCCGGCCTCGGGCTCGGTCGCGGCAAGAGCGACGGCGAGCCGGTGCAGCGCGGCCAGGTTCTCCCAGCGCTCCCGCTCGGCGCCGACGCTCGGCGCCGTCGCCCGCCAGCCGCCCGCGCGCAGCACGTCGGCGACGACGTCGGCGAGCCCGGCCGGGCGGTCGGCCTCGGCCGAGCGCACCGCGGCCCGCAGCAGCCGGATGGCGTCCCGGACCTCCGGCCGGTCGAAGAACCGATCTCCGCCCTTCACCAGGTACGGCAGGCCGGCGGCGCCGATGGCCTCTTCATAGGCCTCGGAAGCGGCGTTGATTCGGTAGAGCACGGCTATCTCGCTCGCCGGCACGCCGAGGGCGATCAGCGCCCCGATGCGGGCGACCACCGCCTTCGCCTCGGCCGCCTCGTCCGCGCACTCCAGCAGCGTCGGCTCGGGGCCCGGGGGGCGCATCGCGACCAGCGCAGGCCGTCGCGCGGGCACCTCGGCGAGCCCGCGGGGGGCGGCCTGAGCGCCGGGTCCGCCGGTCGGCGGCTGCGCGGTGCCGGCGCCGTCGAGCAGGGCGTTGGCGAGCGCGACCACCTGGGGCGTGGAGCGGTAGTCCCGAACCAGCGAGACGACCGTCGCTTCCGGATAGCGGCGCGGGAACTCGACCAGGTAGCGCGGCGAGGCGCCGCTGAACGAGTAGATGGTCTGGTTCGGGTCACCGACGACGCACAGGCTGTCCCGGTCGCCGAGCCAGGCGTCCAGCACCCGCTGCTGCAACGGGTTGACGTCCTGGTACTCGTCGACGACGAAGTGGCGGTACTGGGTGCGCAGCTCGTTGGCGACCCAGGAGTGCTCCTCGATGACGGCGGCGGTCAGCAGCAACAGGTCGTCGAAGTCGAGCACCCCCGCCGCGCGTTTCGCCTTCTCGTACCCGGCGTAGAGCCCAGCCACGGCGTCCGGCGGCCACACGGTGTCGCGGCCGGCCTTCTCGGCGGCGACCGGATAGTCCTCGGGCGTCACCAGGGTGGCCTTGGCCCACTCGACCTCGGTGGCGAGGTCGCGCAGCTCGGAGCGGTCCAGCCGACGACCGCCGGCCGCCTTCGCGATCAGGGGAATCCGGCTGTCGACGAGCGACGGAAGAGCGGTGCCGGCGACCTTGGGCCAGAAGTAGGACAGCTGGCGCAGCGCGGCGGCGTGGAAGGTCCTCGCCTGCACGCCCTCGACGTCCATGCCACGCAGCCGGGCCCGCAGCTCGCCGGCGGCCCGGGTGGTGAAGGTGACGGCGAGGACCTGGCCACCGGGCACGCCCTGGCCGGTCAGGTGCGCGATCCGGCGCGTGATGGTCCTGGTCTTGCCGGTGCCGGCGCCGGCGAGAATGCACACCGGCCCCACCGGGGCGAACACCGCCGCCCGCTGCTCCGGGTCCAGCCCCCAGCCGTCGGGCTCTCCCACCGCGCCGCCGTCGGCCGGCCTCGGCGCCGGGACCTGGGGGCTGGGGCGGGACGAGGCGGGCAGCTCACCGGACATGCGTTCACACGGTAGTCACCGCCGCCGACGGGAAGCTGCGGGCCCGCGAACGGGTTTGGCCTGACGGGCTGCCCGTTCCCGGGCGGTCAGGGCAGCGGGCCGCGGCGCCGGCCGGCCGAATAGCCGGCGGGCGGGGCAATGTGCGCGGCGTACGGTGTTGCCTTCGCGGACGGCGAGAGGACGACAGTGCTCACGATGTACAGCACCAGCTGGTGCGGCTACTGCAAGCGGCTAAAGCGGCAGCTGGACGACGCAGGCATCGGCTATCAGGTCATCGACATCGAGTCTGACCCGACGGCGGAGCAACTTGTCCGCGAAGCGAACAACGGCAACGCGACCGTACCCACAGTGGTCTTCCCGGATGGGACGGTGATGACGAATCCCTCCATCCGTCAGGTCACCGAGAAAGTCACTTCTGCCGCATAACGGATACGCAGAGCAACGAGAAATCGGCGCTCGACGCCCTCCGGACGCATACACGGCCGGCTCATGGGACGGTGTCCGTCACTGCCCGTGAAGTTTGTGGGAGAGTTCGGCCTGTGTCGTCACCACCCTCAGGACAGGCGCGCAGCACAGTGGACGCTGCAGCGCGGGCCGCGCAGGCCCTCCACCACATGGAGGCGACCGCGTTCGTGGAGATTTCCGCGACGACGGCCACCTACCTGCAGGTCGCTGGGACGCTGCCCGGCCTTGAACCGGGCACGCAGGTTCCACGCGCGGCGAGCCTGGTCGCCCGCGTCCTCGACGGTGCCCCGGCCATCGGCACCGGCGCCGCGGCCGAGGCGAGCCTGGTGGACACGGACGAGCACGAGCGTCTCGGGGTGCGCAGCCATGTCGTCGTCCCGGTGCTGACGGACGCGGGGGAGCTCGCCGGCCTTCTGGTCGGGCTGGACCGGGGTGGCGTCGACATCGCGCCCACCGCGCTGCCGCTGCTGCGCGGCATCGCCGACGGGCTGGGCGCGGCCTGGCCACCCGGTGCCGTCCCCGAGCCGGCCAGGACCGAGCCGGAAGCGCAAGCGTCGGAAGCGCCCACTGGCCTGGCCCCCGGCCCGTCGCCGACGCCGGCCGATCTGGCGCTCCCGGCTAGGACACCGCCGGCGGCGCCGACGCCGCCCGCGTCGACGGGACCGATGCCGATGCCACCCACCAGCACTACCCCAGCTCCGTCGCCCGGACCCGGGCGCGAGTCTCCCGTCGCGGTCCCACCGGGGGCCGCCGGCTCGCCACCCCCACCCGGCGCCGCCGGCTCGCCACCCGCGCCGACCGCCGTGGGCTCGCCGATGGCGGTTGGGGCGGGGCGGGCGCCTCGACCGGCCCCGCCGCCCAGGCCGGGACCCCGGCCGAGCCCGCCACCCCGAACGACGCCCGCCCGGCCCGCGCAGCCGCCGGCGGCACCGCCGGCCCCGGCGCCCGGGCCCGGCGCGGAGCTGCGGCTGCGGCGCTCCAGCGCGGGCTGGATCGTGGAGGGGCCGGGGACGGACGTCCGGCCGGTCGGGGACCTGATCTCCGCGATGGTGCTCGCCGACCTGCTGGCGGAGGACCTGAATCCGCCCGGTCGCCCGCGTCGCGCCGACCGCGAGCTCGGTGAGATCGAGAAGCTACGGCTGTCCGTGGTGCAGCTGGAGCACGCCCTCGCGTCCCGGGTCATCGTGGAACAGGCGATCGGTGTCCTGGCCGAACGTCACCACATCAAGCCGCGGGACGCCTTCGAGCGGCTGCGGCGCACGGCCCGCGGCATGGGACGGCGGGTCCACGACCTGGCCCGCCAGGTCGTGGACTCGGTCAGCGACCCGCGGATCACCCTGCCCGGCGAGCTGGGCGGCCGGCCGGGGCCCGGCTCCGCCGGCGGGCCCGGCCCAGGCGGCCCGACCCCGCGCCCGATGCCGCCACGGCCCACCCCGAGCCAGCACTGACCTCAGCCTTCCCCGCGGTCGCCCGCGGGGAAGGCCTGAGCGTCGGATGCCGGTGCTCGGTCAGCCGGCCGCGGTGACCGAGCCGAGGGCCGCGACCACGCTGGTGATCTTCTCGGCGTCACCTACGAGCACGGTGACCAGCTTCGTCGGCGCGAGCAGACCGGCGGAGACGGCGAGCACCTCCTCGGCGGTGACCTTCGTCAGCGCCGCCGGGTGGTCGCGAAGGTACTCGACCCCGATTCCGGCACCGGCGAGCCCGGACAGGGTCGAGGCGAGGCCGGCGGCCGTCGCGCTGCCGAGCGCCATCGTCCCGACCGAGTACTGCCGCGCCGCCTCGAGCTCGTCGGCAGACGGCGCGAGCACCGCCATCCGGCCGAGCTCGTAGAGGATCTCGACCATCGCCGGGCCGGTCACGTCGGTCGCCACGTCGGCGGCGACGGTGAACCGGGAGCCGGCGAGGTAGTGGTCGACGGAGCTGCGCGGCGAGTAGGTATAGCCCTTGTCCTCGCGGATGTTGTCCACCAGCCGGGAGCTGAAGTAGCCGCCGAAGATGGTGTTCGCCAGCCGTTGCGCCGGGTAGCCGGGCGCGGTGCGGTCGAGGGCGACACCCCCGAGCCGGATGTTGGTCTGCACCGCGCCGGGCCGGTTGACGATGATGATCGGGCCGGCGGCCAGCGTCGGCACGGTCGGCATCTTCTCGGGCTCGCCACCGGTCCAGCCGCCGAGCGCCGCGCCGACGGCGTCCAGCGCCGCCTCGGGCTCGACGTCGCCGACCAGCGTGAGGATCGCGCCACGCGGCGAGATCCGGGTGGCGTGCAGGTCCCGGACCGCGCCGACCTCGACGCCGGCGAGCACCGTGGGCCCGACGATCGCGGTGCCGTAGGGGTGCCCGGGGAACATCCGGCCGAGCAACGCCTCCCGGGCGATCACGGCCGGCTGGCTGAGCGCCATCGTGGCGTCCTCGACCACCCGGTCGCGCTCGCCGACGAACTCGTCGTCCGGGTAGGTCGGCGCCGTGAGCACCTCGGCGAGGATGCCCAGCAGCGGGTTCAGGTTCGTCGCCAGCGCCGAGCCGACGATCGCCAGCCGGTCGGCGTCGACGCCGACCGACAGGGCACCGCCCAGTGCCTGCACGGCGGTGGCGATCTCGACCCGGTCCCGCCCGGCCGTTCCAGTGAAGATCGTCTCGGTGAGCAGCTCGGCGCGGGCGGCGTGGTCGGCGCCCAAGCCGGCGAACGGGACCCGCAGCCGCAGCTCGACCAGCGGCACGCTGGTGCGCGCGACCACCAGGACCCGCAGCCCGTTGGGCAGCGTCCGCTCCACCACCGTCGGCAGCTCGGCCGGCAGCGTCGGGCGGACGGCCGGGATGACGCTCGGCCGCTCGGTCGTCGTCGTCATCGGCTTCCCCGCCCTGTCGTCATGGCCCCCGCCGTCGGCTGGTCCGCGCCCTGGCCGCGCTGGTGGCCCGTCACGCCGTCGCTCCCGCCTGCAGCTCCAGCACCGAACGACCCTGCGCGCGCAAGCCGGCGGCCGCCGCGGCGACCGCGTCCGCGGTCACCTCCGACAGCAGGGCTGGCAGCTCGTTGAGCGTCTCCGGGCGACCGCGGTGCAGCTCGAACGCACCGAAGGCCAGCGCCCGGCCGAGCGCGTCGTCGGCCTCCCGGAGCAGGCCGGAGGCCACCCTGGCCCGCACCCGCTCCAGCTCGCCGGCGTCGAGCCCGTCGGTGGCGATCTTGTCGAGCTCCTCGTCGATCGAGCCCAGAATGGTGTCGGCCGAGGACTCCGCGGGGTGGCGGGCCTCGATCGTCAGCAGCAGCGGGTCACGCTGGTCGAACGGGTCGCCGAAGGTGCCGACGTAGCTGCTGATCCCGATGACGGACCGGTCGTGCTGCACCAGGCGGCGCTCCAGCCGGCTGGCGTCGCCGCTGGTCAGCACGTCGGTGAGCAGGTAGTGGGCGAGGAAGGCCGTGAGGTCGGCGTCCGGGTCCGGCGTCCGGTAGCCGATCGCGAGCGCCGGCCGGGGCGCGAGCTTGTCGACGAACTGGCTGCGCCGTTCCTCGGCCCGGACCGGCTCGGTGAAGCTGCGCCGCTCGGGGACCGCGCGGGCCGCGATGTCGCCGAAGTACCGCTCGACGAGCTTCGCCACCTCGGCGACCGCGAAGTCACCGGCGACGGTGAGGACGGCGTTGCCCGGTGCGTAGAACTTGTCGAAGAAGTCCTCGGCGTCGTCGAGGCTGGACGCCTCAAGCTCGCTGAAGTCGCCGTAACCGTTGTGCGCGTTGGGGAAAGTGTCGAACGCGACCGGCGGCAGGCTGATCCACGGGAAGCCGCCATAAGGGCGATTCATCACGTTTACCCGGATTTCTTCCTGAACGACCGCGATCTGGTTGTCCAGGTTCTCTCGGGTGATCTTCGGAGCGCGCATCCGGTCGGCTTCGAGGAACAGCGCCAGTTCGAGAGCGCCGGCCGGAAGCAGCTCGTAGTAGTCCGTGTGGTCCGGGTGCGTCGAACCGTTGAAAATGCCGCCGGCCGCCTGCACGTACTTCGGATGCTCGGCCTTCCCGACATGCTCGCTGCCCTGGAACATCATGTGTTCGAACAGGTGCGCGAAGCCGGTGCGGCCCTCGGGCTCCGACCGGAAACCGACGTCGTAGTGGACCGCGACCGCGACCACCGGCGCCGTCGAGTCCGGAGCGAGCACGACCCGTAGGCCGTTGTCGAGCCGGGACTTCTCCAACGGATACGCGGGCGAGGGCAAGGAAGAGGTCATCGTGGCTGACGCCGTCGGGCCGGTGCCGGTACGTGAGGACACATCTGGCCACGCTACTGCGCCGAGGGGGTCCGGAGGCACCGGTTGATGGCCTGCGGTGTGGCCCCGCCAGACTCAGGACGGGCTGTGGGAGAGGTGAGCTGGATGCGGCTGGTCATCGACAGTGACGGTGGGATCGACGACGCCGCGGCGATCGTGTGGCTGTGCGGGCGGCCGGACGTCGAGATCGCCGCCGTCACGGCCGTCGGCGGGAACGTCGAGGTACGGCAGGCCGCCCGCAATCTGCGGATCATCCTTGAGGCGGCCGGCCGGCCGGACGTGCCGGTCCACATCGGCGCAGACCCGACCGACCCGGCGCCACGCGTCCCCCGGCCAACCTTCATCCACGGCGAGGACGGGCTGGGCGATGTCGGCCTCCCCGACCCCCGGCGCGGGGCCGACGCGGACACCCCGGCCGTCGAGGTGCTGGTCCGGGAGATGCGTCGAGGCGCGTCGGTGCTGACGCTGGGACCGATGACGAACCTCGCCGCGGCCGTCCGGGCCGACGCGGGGGCCGCCCGGTCGAGCCGGTTGACGCTGATGGGCGGCAGCACTCGCGCGGAGGGCAACGCCCGGCCGAGCGCCGAGGCCAACGTCGCGAACGACCCGCTGGCCGCGGCGGCCTCGTTGACCGCCGAGTGGGCGGCGCCGCCCGTGATGGTCGGCCTCAACGTCACCCATCAGGCGACGTTGCGCGAGGTGGAGTTCGGCTCGCTCGCCCGTCGGCAGACCGCGGCGGCCGCCTTCCTCTACGGCCCGCTGTCGTTCTATCGCCGCAACGCCGGCACGCTGTGCGCCGAAGGCGAGACGCCGTGCCACGACCTGCTGGCCGCGATGGCGGCCGTCCGGCCCGACGTCCTCGGCGTGGAGGTGCTGCCCGTCGAGGTCGACACCGGCGGCAGCGCGGCCTGGGGCCAGACCGTCGTCGACCTGCGCCAGCTGGCCTGGCGCCGGGTCTCGCCGCCGCCACGTCCGACGCCCGCCGGGAGCGGGCCCGACGGCAACGCAGGGGGCGTCGGCGCTCCGGTCGCGGTCGGCCTGACGGTCGACGTCGACTACTTCCGCGCGGCCATCCGCCAGCTCGCGGGCGAGTAGGCCCGGCCGACGTCCCGCCCGCGGACCCGGCGCGAGGTCACTCCTCGTCCCCGGCGGCGGCCTTCGCCGCGCCGGCCCGCAGCACCAGCTCCAGCTCGAAGCGGGCGTCCGGGTCGTCGAGAGCGTCGCCGAACAGCTCGCGCAACTGCAGGACGCGGTACCGGACGGTCTGCGGATGGATGTGCAGGCGCTGGGCGATCAGCCCACGCTGGCCCTGCAGCGCGAGCCAGTGCAGCAGGGTGACGGCCAGCCGGCGCCGGCTGCGCTCCGGCAGGCGATCCAGCGGCGCGAGCCGCCTGCGGGTCAGGTCGGCGAGCAGGTCCGGGTCGCGGCTCAACAGCAGCACGGCCAGGTGGTCGTCGGTGAAGAGCGGGCCGTCGCGCGGATCGGCGGGAAGCAGCCCATCCGTGCGCGCGGCGTGGGCGCAGCGAACCCGTTCGGCGCTCACCGCCGCGTGCGCCCAGGCAACCGTCGGACCGACCACGGCCGCCTGGCCGGCGAGCTGGCCGGCGAGCCGCGGCCCGCGCACGTCATCGCCGGCGACGAACAGCCACAGGTCGGCCCCGTGTGTCGTGCTCGGGCAGCCGGTCGGCAGGCCGAGCTGCCGGCCGCCGCCCGACCCGGCCCGCGCGGGGATCAGCACCGCCGCGACGGTCTCCGGCAGGCGCAGCGAGCCGGCCTGGGCGACGTCCTCGACGGTCGCCGGGTCCGCGCCGGACAGCAGCAGATCGCCGATCCGGTCCCACAGCCGGTCCCGGGCGCCGGCATCCGCCGACTGGGCCAGCGCGTAGCCCTCGGCCGACGCGGCGCAGACGCTGTCGATGTAGCCGAACAGCGTCTCGCCCAGGGACACCAGGCCGACGGCGTCCAGCCCGCCGCGCAGCCGGGCCGCCTCGGCGAACCGCCGCCAGGCGACCCTGGTGCCGATCCGGTAGGCGGCGAGGAGGTTGTCCAGCGACCGGCCGGAGTGGAACTCGCCGTGCCCGAGCCGAACGTAGATCTCCCGGCTGGCCGCCACATCCGCCGCGTCACCCGGCCCGCCGTCGACGATCGACAGGAACCGGCGCAGCGCCTCGGCGACCCCGGCCCGCACCCCCAGCCCGAACCGCCCCTCCAGCGGCCGGGCATAGGCCGGCACCTCGGCGGCGATCGCGCCGATGATGTCCTCACCCACCGAGGCCAGTTCCGAGCTCAGCAGGGTTCCCAGACCGACCGGAAACTGTCCTGGCGGAACAGCTGCATCCACACCGCCACAGTAGCCACCCGGCCGGGCCGGTCGGGTACGGTCGCGGCTCATGCGGCTGGGGACGTTCAACCTGATGCACGGCCGGTCGATGACGGACGCCACCGTCGACCCGGTCCGGTTCCGCTCGGCCGTCGCGTCGTTGGACTGCGACGTGCTGGCGCTGCAGGAGGTCGACGTCGACCAGCCTCGGTCGGGCGGGGTCGACCTGTGCGCGCTGGCCGCCGAGGCGCTCGGGGTCGAGCCGGGGGGACGGCGGTTCGCCGCGACGGTCTTCGGCACGCCCGGGGAGTCCTGGCGGCCCGCGGCCGGGCCGCGGCGGGACGGCGAACCGGCCTACGGCGTCGCGCTGGTCAGCCGCCTACCGGTGCAGGGCTGGCGGGTGGTGGAGCTCGGGCGGGCGCCGGTGCGCGCCCCGGTCGCCGTGCCGGGCCCGGACGGGCGGCCACGGCTGATCCTGCTCGACGACGAGCCCCGGGTCGCGATCATCGCCGAGCTGACGACGCCCGCCGGCCCGCTGACCGTCGCGGCCACGCACCTGTCCTTCGTTCCGGGGTGGAACGCCCGCCAGCTGCGCCGTCTCGTCCACGTCCTGGGCCGGCACGGCTCGCGCGGCACACCCGCGGTCATCCTCGGCGACCTGAACCTGCCCGGCCCACTCCCCCGGGCGCTGACCGGCTGGCGCCGGCTGGCCGCCGCTCCGACCTACCCGGCGCACGCGCCCCGGATCCAGTTCGACCACGTCCTCGCGCACGGCCCGGTCCCGCCGGTCGTGGCCGCGCAGGTTCGTCACACGCCGGTCTCCGACCACCGGGCCCTGCTGGTCGACCTCGCCTAGCGGGCCGGGCCCGCTTCGGCGCCACCGCCGCCCAGCAGCTCGATGAGCTGCGCCTCGGTCAACAGCTCGGGGCGAACCACGCGGCTGGTCAGGACGTAGTAGAACGCCGCGTCGACCTCCCCCGGGGGGATTCGACACAGGCGCGACCAGGCGAGGCGGTAGAGGGCGAGCTGGACCGGATCGGCCGGGGTGCTGCCGGTCTTCCAGTCGACCACCTCGTAGCGGCCGGCACCGAGGTCGTAGACGGCGTCGATCCTGCCCCGCACGACCCGGCCGCCGAGGGGCAGCTCGAAGGGCGCCTCGACCGCGTAGGGCCGCCGGGCGCCGTACGGACCGGCCAGGAAGGCGTCCTTGAGGGCCCGCAGCTCGGTGTCGTCGAGGTAGTCGTCCTCGGCGCCGGGCAGGTCCTCGTGATCGAGCAGGGGGCGGCGTTCGAAGACCTCCTCGACCCAGGCGTGGAAGCGGATGCCCCGGCTCGCGGCCGGGACAGGCCGGCGCGGCATCGGGCGGACGAGCTCGCGGGCCAGGCCGTCCGGGTCCGCGCGCAGCTTCATCACCTGGGTGGCCGTCAGGCCGGTGGGCAGCGCCACCAGCCGGGCGGGGGCGCGAGCGGTCAGCTGCTCGTCCAGCAGCAGCCGGGTCTCCTGGTCCAGCTCGACGAGCAGCGCACGTTCCTGCGCCGTCATCCCCGCGCGGTCGTCCCGGACGGACGGATCCTCGCGCGCGTCGGGCGCGGGCCCGCCCAGGTCGACGTTGACGTCACCGGCGGTGCTACCAGCACCGGCTGGACTCGCACCGGCGGCCCTCGCGGCGGCGGTGCTGGCCGCGGCCGGGGCGCTCGCCAGCAGGACACGGACGGCGTCGGCCGCGTCCCGGCGGGCCGCGTGCTCGACGGGGTTCAGCGGGGCGGGCCAGGTGAAGACCGGCGGGGTCTCCAGCGACGGGTTGGTCTTCGCCAGTGGGGTGTCGGCCCAGTGGTCCACCCGCCCGTTGCCGTCGCCGGTCGCGTGCTCGGCGAGCTCCAGCAGGAAGGGCGACGGGCCGCGGGGCCGCTTCTGCGTCGGGCCCCACCAGTGGCCGCTGGCGACCAGCGTCCAGCGGGCCCGGGTGAACGCGACGTAGGCGAGCCGGCGTTCCTCCTGCTCGGCCTGCTCCCGGCACTCTGCGGCGAACCGGTCGAAGGCGGCCCGGTCGGCGGCGACCTCGAACACCGGTAGCTCGGCGGCGTCCCCGCGCAGTGGCGTAGGAAGGATCTCCGGCGTGGTGATCCACCGGTCACCGGGCTGCGCGTCCGGGAAGGCGGTCCGGCTGATGTTCGGGACGGCGACGACGTCCCATTCCAGGCCCTTCGAGCCGTGCATGGTGAGCACCTGAACGGCCCGGCCGGCGCTGGGGACGTCCGCGTCCAGGCCCCGCTCGTACCGTTCGCCGGCGCTCAGGAAGCCGAGGAACGAGGTGAGGGACGCCCGGCCGCTCGCGTCGTCGAAGGCGGCGGCGGACCGTTCGAAGTCGGCCGCGACCCGCAGGAACGCGGCGAGGTTCTCCCGGCCCCGGCCGCCCCGGGGCGCCGCCAGCTCCAGCTCGACGTCGAGGCCGCTCGTCTCGACCACCCGGTGGACCAGCTCGACCAGCCCGGCGCCGAGGTGCCCGCGCAGCTCGGCCAGCTCGCCGGCGAAAGCCCGCAGCCGTCGCGTCGCCTCGGCGGAGACCTCCTCGCCGGGCTCGGCCAGGGCGTCGGCGAGCGAGACCACGTCGCTCGGGTCGACGTCGGCGACCGCCTCGGCCAACGGGTCGGTCTGGGCCGTCACCGCCCGGGGCCGGCCGGGTAGTCCCGACCGGGCCAGCTCGGTGGCGCGCCGGCCGAGCGCGGCGAGGTCACGCGGGCCAAGCCGCAGCCGCGGCCCGCTGAGCAGCCGCGTCATGGCCGGGTTCGCGGTGGGATCGTCCAGCACCTCCAGCATGGCCCGGATGTCGGCGATCTCGGGCTTGGTCAGCAGGCCGCCGAGGCCGAGCACTTCCACCGGCAGTCCAGCGGCGCCGAGCGCGTCCACCAGCGTGGGGACGTCAGCCCAGGACCTGGCCAGGACCGCGCAGCTGGGCCCCGGCTCCCGCGGATCGCCCGGCGACGCGGCGCGCAGCCTCGCCGCCAGCTGCCCAGCGATCCAGGCGGCCTCCTCGGCCCAGCTGGTGTGCAGCGCGACGACCGTCTCGCCGGCCAGTGCGACGGCCGGGCGCGGGCGCAGCGTGACGCTGCGGGCGTCGACGGGCAGGCCCGCGGCCACGGCGTTGGCGAGGGTCAGCAGCCGTCCGCCGCTGCGCTGGTTGACGGTCAGCTGGTGGACCTGTGCTGGATCGCCGCCGAGGCGGCGGAAGTGCTCTGGGAACAGCCTGAGGTTGCCCACCGAGGCACCCCGCCAGCCGTAGATGGCCTGTGCCGGGTCGCCGACGGCGGTGACGGGGTGGCCGCCGCCGAACAGGCCGGCGAGCAGCCTGCGCTGGGCCACCGAGGTGTCCTGGTACTCGTCCAGCAGCACGACCCGGAACTGGCGGCGCAGCAGGTCCCCGACCTCGGGCACCCGTTCGGCCAGCTCGGCGGCGAGCCGGATCTGGTCGCCGTAGTCGAGCAGCTCGCGCCGGCGCCGCGCCTCGCGGTACTCGACGACCAGGCCGGCCAGCTCGATCCGCCGCCGGGCCGTGCGGGCGAGCCGGCGCAGGTCGGCGGTCAGGGTGGCCGTCTTCGGCCGGGCCGCCGCCTCGTTCAGCGCGGTCAGCACGTCGGCCAGCCAGCGCCGGTCGAACGCGATCAGCTCGGCCGGGTCGACGAGGTGCTCCCCGCACTGGCCGTCGAGCGCGACGACGGCCGAGACGAGCGCCGCCAGCGAGCCCGTGAACGCCTCGATCCTGCCCGGGTAGCCGCGGGCGACGTTCGCGGCGAGCTGGTAACGGGCGGCGGCCGGGAGCAGCGCGCAGTCGGGCTCCAGGCCCAGGCGCAGGGCGTGGTCGGCGACGAGCCGGCTGGCGAAGGAGTTGTACGTCGAGACGGCCGGCTCGCCCACGGCGTCCGCGTACCCGCCGCCCCCGAGGGCCGTTGCGCCGTCCAGGTCCGGCCCGCCGTCCAGATCTGGCGCACTGTCCAGGTTCGGCACACTGTCCAGGTCCGGCCCGTTGTGCGTGTCCGGCACGACGATGGCCTGGTCCGCGCCGGAGCGGCGCAGCCGCGCCAGCGCCGCGCCGATCCGGTCGTTCAGCTCGGCGGCGGCCTTGCGGGTGAAGGTCAGGCCGAGGATCGACTCGGCCGGCACCTGCTCGTGCCCGACCAGCCACACCACGCGGGCAGCCATCACCGAGGTCTTGCCGGAGCCCGCTCCCGCGACGATGACCCCCGGCTCGGCCGGCGCGCAGATCGCCGCGAGCTGCTCCTCGGTGTACGGGACGCCGAGCAGGTCGCGCAGGCCCTCCCGGGTGAGGCGGGGCCGGGCAGCGACGTCCGTCGGCAGCGCGTCTCCGTCGCCGGTGGCCGGCCCCGGGTCGACCGGTTCCGCCTCGCCGGTCAGGGTCAGCTGCAGGGGCAGGTCGGTCTGCTGAGAACGCGCCGACCGGCCCAGGAGCGCGAGTGGGCGTGCGCCGCCGGGCAGTCCGGGCCGGGCCGGGTCCGCCGGCACCGGCCGCACCCCGACGCCGGGCTGCTCGCTCATGTGACCACCTGCCGGCCCTCGACGAACGCCGGGCACGCGCGCCGGAAGGAGCAGTAGTCGCAGCCCGCGCCAGGTGTCGGGACGAACGCCTCGGTGGTGATCGTGCGCACCGCCTCGCCGACCAGCTCGTCGATCCAGGACCGGCCGGGTGGCAACGCGTCCTGGCGCTGGACCTGAGGCAGGCCGGTCGGGCCGCCCGGCGCACCGGGACCGGCTCGGTCCTCGTTGGCCTCCCGGCGCAGGTAGACCAGCTCGGCCCCGCCGGGAACAGCCGGCCCGCCGGCCTCCTCGGGCTGGGGCGTCGTCTCGGGAGGAGAGGCGTCACGCCCGGCGACCCGGTCGTCGACGGCGCCTTCTCGCACGGCGAGCTGGTAGGTGCCGAGCTGGACGTGCTCGGCGATCTCCCGGGGGCTGACGGCGGACCGGCCCGTCTTGAAGTCGACGACGTGCACCTGGCCGCCGTCGTCAAGCTCGATCCGGTCCATCGAGCCGCGCAGCCGGACCGGACGGCCGTCGACGGTCAGATCGATGCCGAACCGCGCCTCGGAGCCCAGGACGGCGCGGCCACGCTCGGCCGCGTGCCAGTCGAGGAACCGGGCGAGCGCCTGGCGGGCGGCGGCCCGTTCCTGGTCCGAGCGCCACTGTGCCTCGAAGGCGAGCTGCCGCCAGACCAGGTCCAGCCGGGCGTCCAGGGCCGCGAGGTCGGCGGGAGTGCGCCCCGCGGTGACCTCGTCGGCGAGCGCGTGGACGACCCGGCCGAAGCTCTGCGCGGTCGTGGCTGGCTGGCCGGCGTGCGCCTCGTGTTCCAGGAACCAGCGCAGCGAGCAGTCCCGAAGGCTCGACAGGGACGACCCCGACAGCGGGATCGGCGCGGTCGGCGCGGCCACCGGCACGTCGGAGGCGGTCTCGTCGCGGGCGCCCCACCACCGGTCGGGGTGCGCCGAGAGGACGAGTGGCCGATCCGCATGGTCGGTGACGGCCGCGAGCGTCGCGAGCCGGCGGCGGGCGGCCTGGCGCAGCGCTGGGGTCGCCCCGGGGTCGGCGGCGAGCCGGCGCAGCGTGGCGACCAGGCTGGGCAAGGTCAGTGGCCGTGGCGTCCAGGACGCGCCGGCAGTGATCCGGACACCGAGCTCGGCGAGAAGCTCGCTGCGCCGTGCGCCGTCCTCGCCGACCGCGTCGACGGCGGTGACGACCAGCCGGTGGCGAGCCCGGGTCACCGCGACGTAGAACAGCCGGCGTTCCTCGGCCCACCGGTCGCGCGGGGTCTCCGGTGGGCGCAGACCCCCGCGCTGGGGTGCGTCAAGCTGCTCGGTGCCCAGCAGGGAATGCTGCGCGCGCAGGTCCGGCCAGGCGCCGTCCTGGACGCCGCGGATCACCACGACGTCCCATTCGAGGCCCTTGGCGCGGTGCGCGGTGAGCAGCCGCACCGCGTCCGGGCGGACCTCGGCACCGGCCCGGTCGTCGGCGGCGAAGTCCTGGCTGGTCAGGTCCGCGATCAGCCCGCGGGCGCCGCCGCCGGGCCCGCGCCGCTCGCCGAGCCGGCCGGCGGCGTCGAACAGGGCGACGACGGCGTCCAGGTCGGCCTCCGCGGCACGACGCGCGGCCCCGTAGCCACTCGCCGAAACCCGGCGAAGCCGCGCCGGCCAGGCGGTGCCCTCCCACAACGCCCAGAGCGCGTCCTGCGGGGTCGCGCCGGCCCGCAGCCGCTCCCCGACCAGAGCCAGCATGCTCCCCACCTGGACGGCCGGTCGGGCCAGCTCGGCGGGCACCGGGCCGGGCAGCGACCCCGGATTGGCGACGAGGTCCCGGATCAGCTCGGCCGAGGACACCAGCCCCGCCGGCCAGCCCGCCGACGAACCAGCGGCCCGGTCGGAGCCGGCGCCCTCCGGGTCCGCGCCGTCGGAGTCGACGCTCGCGGAATCCGCGGCGACGGCGGGTTCGCCGGGCGCGGAGCGGGCGTGGTCGCGCAGCGCACGGCCCAGGGCACGCAGGCCGGCCGGATCGGCTCCGCCGAGCGGGGAGAGCAGCAGGGAGCGGGCGTCCGCTGTGGTCAACGAGCCCGGATCGTCGGCGCACCGCAGCGCGGTCAGCAGCAACGCGGCGGCCGGCCGCTCGGCCAGTGGCGGCTCGTCGCCGGCGAGGTCCACCGGCACGCCGGCCACGGTGAGGGCGCGCGCGACCGCGGGCAGTGCCTCGGCCGAGCGGGTCAGCACGGCCATCTCGTGCCAGGGCACCGCGCGGGTGAGGTGCTCGCGGCGCAGCAGATCGGCGATCGCCTCCGTCTCGGCGCCCTCCGACGGGAAGGACAGTGCCTCGACCTGACCGGCGCGGTCGGGTTCCGCCGGAGCGAGCCGGCGATGCGCCCGCAGTGCCCACACGGGCAGCCCGGAGACCGGCAGCCGGCTGGCGACCTCCCGGCTCGCGGCCAGCACCGGCGGGGACATCCGCCTCGACACCCCCAGCGCCAGCACGTCGGCGGGCGACCGGTCGGCCCGGCGGAACCGGCCGGGGAAGTCGAGCAGGCCGCGCACCCGCGCGCCGCGGAACGCGTAGATCGACTGATCTGGGTCACCGAAGGCGACCAGGTCGCCACCACCGGCGGTCAGCGCCGCGAGCAGCCGCTCCTGTGCCGGGTCGGTGTCCTGGTACTCGTCGACGAAGACCGACCGGTACCGGTCCCGAATCGGCTGGCCGCGCTCCGGGTCCTCGACCAGGCGCGCCGCCCGGTGGCCCAGTTCCGGGTAGTCCAGCGCGCCGTCGTAGCCGAGGTTGTCCAGGTAGTCCGTGTAGAACCGCGCGAGCGCGGCCCAGTCAGGCCGGCGTGCGCGGGCGGCCAGCTCCTCGAGGCTCGCAGGGTCGAGCCCGACCTCGCGGACCCGGGCCAGCAGCGCCTCCACCTCTTCGGCGAACCCCCGAGTCCGCAGGCAGACCTCCAGCGACGCGGGCCAACCCGGCCGCCCGAGCTCGCGGGAGCCGTCGATCAGCTCGCGCAGCCGGGTGAACCGCTCCGGGCCCGTCAGCAGCCGCGGCGCAGGGTCGCCCGCCATCGGAAAGGCCCGAAGCTGGGCGTAACACCAGGAGTGGAACGTCCACGCCACCGGGCCACCGAACGCGGCGCCGACCCGGGCCGTGATCCGTTCGGACAGCTCCCGCGCCGCCCGCCGGCTGAACGTGAGCACGAGGATCGACCCGAGATCCTGCCCGGCCTCGACCCGGCGGGCGACCGCCTCCACCAGGGTCGTGGTCTTGCCCGTGCCCGGTCCGGCGAGCACCAGCAGCGGACCGCCCCGGTGCTCCACGACCGCTCGCTGCGCGTCGTCCAGGCCCGCCGGCCGCGCCGGCCAGCGGGCCGGCGCGGACCGGTCGAGCCGGTAGCGCGGTGCCCGCGCGCCGGCGACCGGCCGCGTCAGGACGACGGGCCGGGCCGGCTGTACGGCGCTGGGCGAGCTGGTCACGAATCAAGGAGACCACGCGCCACCGACAGTTTTCCGACCGCCTCGGCCGCAGAGCCCGGGCAGCGCGGCAGGTGGCACGGCCGACCGGACATCGCAACGGGTGACTGTGGGAGTCTGCTGCGCATGGAAGAGTGCGCGGACAAGGTCGTGCTGGTGACCGGAGCGGGCGGCGGCATCGGCGCGGCCTGCGCCCGCAAGCTGGCCGCGGCCGGCGCACGAGTGGTCGTCACCGACGTCGACGAGGCCGCAGCCAAGGTCGTGGCCGACGAGCTCGCGAGCTCGGGCACGCCGGTGCTGGCGCTCGGGCTGGACGTGACCGACCCGGACGCCGTCGCGGACGCCGTCGCGGCGGCCGTCCGGACCTTCGGGAAGCTGGACCTGGCCGTCAACAACGCCGGAATCTCGCTGCCTCGCCACCCGATCGAGAAGATTCCCGTCGACGACTGGCGCCGCGTCGTCGAGACCAACCTCAACGGCGTCTTCTACTGCATGCGGGCCGAACTCCCGGCGATGCTCGCGGCCGGTGGCGGCTCGATCGTGAACATGGCCTCCGTGCTCGGCCTGGTCGGTTTCGCCGACACCGCCGCGTACGTCGCGGCCAAGCACGGCGTCATCGGGCTGACCAAGACCGCCGCGCTGGAATACGCGACCCGCAACGTCCGGATCAACGCGGTCGCGCCCAGCTTCGTCGACACGGCCATGCTCAGCCAGGGCGAAGGCCGCAAGATGCGCGGCGCCGCGCTGCTCGCCCCGATGGCCCGGTTCGCCACAGTGGACGAGGTCGCCGAGGTCGTCCTGTTCCTGCTCTCCGACCGCTCGTCGGTCGTGACCGGCAGCGTCTACCTCGCCGACGGCGGCTACACCGCCCGCTGATCCCGACCCGATCTCCGCTGGCCCCACAGCCCGGCTCACTCGTTGGTGGACATGCCATCCCAACGGGCAGCCTGGAGGTCGACGCGCTCGCCGCCGGGGCGCAGCGGAGTGCCGTCCGCGGCCAGCAGGGCGAGCGCCTCCGCCGGAGAGGTGGGGTTCGGCTCGCCCGTGGAACGGATGACGCGATGCCAGGGAACGTCTTCCTGATAACCGAACCGGGCGAGCACCGCGCCGACGTGGCGGCCGGTACCGCCGCCGACGTACTCGGCCACGTCGCCGTAGGTCATCACCTTGCCGGGCGGGATCCGCGCGACCGTGTCGAGCACCGCCACCGCGTACTCCCCCGGCCGGCCGCCTTCGTGCACCCGCACCCGAGTGCCCAGCCCGGCCGACACGCTCGCCGGCGCCTTCACCGCGGCCAGTTCCGACCGGCGCTGGTCCGGCGCGGACTCGCTCGACCGGTACGTGTCCGACCGGTGCCGGTCCCGTTCAGGCCGATCTGCCCGGCGCTCGCTCATACCGGTCAGCATGCCAGCGACGTCCGACAGCTCCCGAACGCGCCAGCCCGCACCTGGGCGATCGCCGCATCCGGACCAGCCCGGCCGCGAGAATCTGGAGACGCGAAAGGGGCCCCGGCGAGGTGCCGGGGCCCCTTTGGGACGCGAGGGTCAGTAGACCGGGAGGGATTTGTCGACCTGGGTCGCCCACGCGGTGACGCCGCCCTGGACATGCACGGCCGACGAGAAGCCGGCGTTCTTCAGGGTGGCCAACGCATCGGCCGACCGGACGCCCGACTTGCAGTAGACGACGACCCGCTTGTCCTGCGGCAGCTCGGACAGATGAGCCGGCAGATCCCCCTTCGGGATGAGCCTGGCGCCCGGAATCCGGACGATCTCCCACTCGGCGGGCTCGCGGACGTCGATCAGCTCGATCGCGGCGCCCTCGTCGATCCACCCCTTGAGCTCGCCGGCCGTGATGGTCGATCCCGCCGCGGCGAGCTGCGCCTCCTCGGAAACGACGCCGCAGAAGGCCTCGTAGTCCTCGAGCAGCGAGGTGATCGACGGGTTCTTGCCGCACAGCGGGCACTCAGGGTCCTTGCGGACCTTGATCGTGCGGTAGGTCATCTCCAGTGCGTCGTAGACCATCAGTCGCCCGACCAGGGGGTCACCGATCCCCGTCAGCAGCTTGATGGCCTCCGTCACCTGGATCGAGCCGATCGACGCGCACAGCACGCCGAGCACGCCGCCCTCGGCGCAGGACGGCACCATGCCCGGCGGGGGCGGCTCCGGGTACAGGCAGCGGTAGCACGGCCCGTGATCCGCCCAGAAGACGCTGGCCTGGCCGTCGAAGCGGTAGATCGAGCCCCAGACGTAAGGCTTGCCGAGCAGCACCGCCGCGTCGTTGACCAGGTAACGCGTCGCGAAGTTGTCGGTGCCGTCGACGATCAGGTCGTACTGGCTGAAGATCTCCATGACGTTGTCGACGTCGAGCCGGGTCTCGTGCAGCACGACGTTGACGTACGGGTTGATCTGCAGGACGGAGTCCCGCGCGGACTCGGCCTTGGACCGGCCGACGTCGGACTGGCCGTGGATGATCTGGCGCTGCAGGTTCGACTCGTCGACGGTGTCGAACTCGACGATGCCGAGCGTGCCGACCCCGGCGGCGGCCAGGTACATGAGCGTCGGAGATCCCAGGCCGCCCGCGCCGACCGCCAGCACCTTGGCGTTCTTCAGGCGCTTCTGCCCGTCCATCGCGACATCCGGAATGATGAGGTGCCGGGAGTAACGGCGGACCTCGTCGACGGATAGCCCGTCGGCGGGTGCCACCAGAGGCGGAAGGGACACGCGTGCTCCTTGCGGTTCGGCATCGCCGGCTGAGGCGTCCCCACGACGATGCCATACGTCTGACGGCCGCTGGCCCGTCCTGAGATCACGGGCCGACGAAACCGCTGGGCAACAGGCCGCCGACCCCGCGGGGAACGGCGATCCACTCTCGTGCAGCGCCCGCCGCCGGTCACATGTTCCCGACCCCCGCGGCCGGAGATCGACGGTCAGGCGGAGCGACGTACCGGGGCCTTGGCGGTCGTCTTGGCGGGGGCCTTGGCGCCGTTCGCGGCCGTCTTCGGCGCGATCTTGGCTGGCGCGCTCTTCGGTGGGGACTTCTTGCCGCCGGGCTTCGCCTTCCCCGCCGGCGACGTGGTCACGGCGTCCGCCTCGGCGCCCTCGGCCGGGCTCTCCTCGTCGGGCTGGTCGGCTCTGGCCCGCGACGCACGCCTGTTCGCCTGCGCTGGCTCGGCCGGCTCCGCCTCGTCCGCCGCCGCCTCGTCTGCTGGGGCGCCGCCGCCCGGGCGCCCGGCCCTGGCCGCCTCGATGCTGGCGCGCAGCGCGGCCATCAGGTCGCCGGCCGGCTCGGCCGCCTCCGCCGCGGGGGCCGTCACGATCTCCCGCCCGGCGATCTTGGCGTCGATCATCTCCGTGAGCGCCGCGCGGTACTCGTCGGTGAACCGCGTCGGGTCGAAGTCGCCGGCCAGCGTCTCGATCAGCGAGCTGGCCATCGCCAGCTCCTGCGGCCGGACCTTGATCTCCTCATCGAGGAACCCGAAGTCGGGCGCGCGGACCTCGTCCGGCCAGAGCATGGTCTCCAGCACGAAGACGCCGTCACGCACCCGCAGCGTCGCGAGCTGCTCGCGCTGGCGCAGCGCGATCTTCACGAGCGCGACCCGGCCGGAGGACTCCAGCGCGTCCCGCAGCAGGACGTAGGGCTTGGCACCGGTCTTGTCCGGCTCCAGGTAGTAGCTCTTCGCGAAGTAGATCGGGTCGACCTGGTCCAGGGGCACGAACTCCAGCACGTCGATCGCCCGCGACGTCGACAGCGGGAGGTTCGCGAAGTCCTCGTCGGTGAGCACGACCGTCTCGCCGTCCGGCAGCTCGTAGCCCTTGGCGATCTCGGAGTACGGCACCTCGTCGCCGTCGGCCGCCGCGACCCGCTTGTAGCGAATCCGGGACCCGTCGGAACGTCTGACCTGGTGAAAGGCGACATCCCGTTCCTCCGTGGCTGAGTACAGCTTCACGGGGATCGAGACGAGCCCAAAGCTGATCACACCCTTCCAGATCGAACGCATGTTCGCCCCTAACGTCGCTCCAACCCCATCGTGAGCCACCCGGCGCGTCCTGTCCGCCTGACCGGCGAAGAGGGACGAGAATTGGCTGTTTGGGTAGACGCAGCCAACCCGTTCCACTCATCGCCGCTGCGTAGACCATTCGGCGGGACGCCCCGAAGGATCGCGAGGCAGACCGTGGATCGGGCCGGTCCGACGTGGGAACGTGGGAACCGCCAGCTGGCCGTCACAACCAACCACCACGCGAGGTCAGTACGCGGGAGGCGCGGATGGGCGAGGCAAGCCGCGCGAGCGGACCGGGACCAAGCGACAAGTCAACAAGCGGGACCGCGGGACCAAGCGACGACTCCGCGAGCGGCACCAAGGACGAGTCCGCAGGCGCGGCCATGGAAGACAGCGACACCGCGAAGATCGGCCAGGGCGCGGCGAAGAAGTCCGCGGCCGGCGCGGCTGGAGCCGTCGAGGTGGACGGGCGCCGGCTCAAGGTCACCAACCTCGACAAGGTCCTCTACCCACAGGCCGGCACCACCAAGGCCGAGGTGATCCACTACTACACCGAGATCGCCTCCGTCCTGCTGCCGCACCTGACCGACCGCCCGCTGACCGTCGTCCGCTTTCCCGAGGGAGTCGGCTCCGCCGGCTTCTTCAGCAAGAACGCCCCGTCACACCGGCCGGAGTGGGTGCGCACCGCGACACTGCCGTCACCTGGCTCCAGCAAGAACCGGGGAACGATCGACTACCTGGTCGCCGAGGAACGCCCGACGCTGGTTTGGCTGGCGAATCTGGCCGCGATCGAGATGCACACGCCGATGTGGCGGGTCTCCACCCGGCTACCGGACCTCGTGGTCGCCGACCTCGACCCCGGCCCGGGCACGACCGTGCTGGACTGCGCCAGGGTCGCGCTGCTGCTGCGTGACGTCCTGCCCGAGCCGCTGTGCGTCAAGACCAGCGGCTCGAAGGGGCTTCAGGTCTACGGTCGGGTCGACGACGGGCGCGAGAGCATGAAGGTGCGCGACGAGATGCACGTCGTCGCCGAGAAGCTGGCCCGGGACCACCCGGACCTCGTCGTGTCCAACATGCGCAAGGACCTGCGCCCCGGGCGGGTGCTGCTGGACTGGTCGCAGAACAACCCGGCCAAGACGACGGTCTCGGTGTACTCGCTGCGGGCCCGGGCGGCGCCGACCGTCTCGACGCCGGTCACCTGGGACGAGGTCGCCGCCGCGCGCGAGCCCGCGGACCTCGTCTTCACCGCGACCCAGGTGCTCGACCGGGTCGCCGCCCACGGCGACCTGTTCACCCCGCTGCTCGGCCCACCGCCGACAGCGTCCTGACGGCCGGGGTCGGCCGAGCACCGCCGACAAGGCGGTCGGCCCCCGGCTCCAGCCGGCCCGAGGACCGCGCCGGCAGCCACGTCCGGTGAAACAGGCACGTTCAGGCCGAACGCCACCTGGGTATGCCGAGGTTCCGCGTGGGTATGCCGTGCTTCGGCAGCTCGATGATCGCGACACCAGCCGGCGAGAGATCCCGTCACGACGGGGAGGGCCTCATGACCGCACCGACCGAGCTCCCGACCGAGATGCAGGTTCCCGTCGACGTCCCCGCCGCGGACGCCGTCGACCAGGCCCGCCAGGTGGTTCCCGACGATCTGTCGAGGCCGACGCACGTTCATGACGGTTCGGAGGCCGACGAGTACGACGCCGTCGAGCAGACCGTCGAGGTCCAGGACGACGAGGACGCCTACCGCTAGGCGATCCAGCTCGAATGGACGTGGAATCGGCGGAACCGGCAGCCTGGCCGGTTCCGCCGATAACCTGTTGCAGGCCTCGCACCCCCGGCTCTGGGGGCCGCACGCAGCACCCGGGTCTGTAGTGTTGTCGGGATCGAGCAACAGGAGGTGCGCGGGTGACCGCCGATCCGGCCGCGCCACGCCCAGGCAGAACGCCCAGGCTCCCCCGCACGGCCCGGCGCTTCCAGCTGCTCGGAGCCGCCCGCGAGGTATTCGTCGCGCAGGGTTACCACGCCGCCGCGATGGACGAGATCGCGGAGCGGGCCGGCGTCAGCAAACCGGTGCTGTACCAGCACTTTCCCGGCAAGCTTGAGCTCTACCTCGCGTTGGTCGACGAGCACGCGGCGAAGCTGGTCACCAGCGTCCGCGAGGCGCTCGACTCGACGGCGGACAACCAACTGCGGGTCGAGCGGTCGATCCGCGCGTACTTCGACTTCGTGAACGACCCCAGCGGCGCCCACCAGCTGGTGCTGGAGAGCGACCTGCGCAGCGAGCCGGCCGTCCGGGAGCGGATCGAGGACGCGTTCGCCCAGTGCGTCCGGGCGATCGCCGCGACCATCGCCTCCGATACCGGGCTCACCCAGGACGAGGCCGACCTGTTGGCCGTCGGCCTGGTCGGGCTCGCCGAGACCTGCTCACGGTGGTGGCTGGTCCGGGGCGGCACCGTCTCCTCCGAACGAGCGATCGAGACGATGAGCGAGCTGGCCTGGCACGGCATCGGTGGTTACCCCCGGGCCTGACCCGCGCGACGCATGCCGCCGGGTGGACCTACCGGGCTCGTAGCCGACCGGTGGGACAACCCGACCGCTCTGCCAGCGGCGAACACGGCGACCCAGCCCGGTCACACACGGCGTCGGGGCCATAGTGTGTCCTGTGATCGTCGGTGTTACCTGTGAACGTCCGTCGGCCGTCACGCCGTCGGACCAGGCCCGTCCCGGGGGGACACCCTCCCGCGGTGCTAACGAAGGCGAGGTCATCCCGGTGGAGGTCAAGATCGGCGTGCAGAACGTCGGCCGAGAGCTGGTGCTCGAAAGCGCTCAGACGCCGGACCAGGTCGCCGAGGCGGTCGCCGCCGCCCTCGCCGCGGACAACGGGCTGCTCTCGCTGCTCGACGAGAAGGGCCGCCGCGTGGTCGTACCGGTCGCGAAACTGGCCTACGTCGAGATCGCGGAGGCGGAGTCCCGCCGCGTCGGCTTCGGCGCCAGCTGATCCAAGGGCGGTCGGCCGGAACGGGCGTGCAGCGCCCTTCGGCCGACCGCCGCTTTAAGCAGACAGGCCCAGGGCCGCCATGCGGTCGGTGTGGGCCTTCATGATGCTGTCGAAGATCGCGGCGACGGCCTCCAGGTCGCCGACGCCGACGAGCAGGCCGGTGAGCGCGTCCCGCTCGACCGCGACCTGCTTCGCCTGGTTGAGCGCCTCACCCACGAGCCGGCGCGCCCACAGCGCGAGGCGCCCGGCCACCACGGGATTCGCCACGATCGCCGCGCGTACCCGGTCGACGACGAACGCCGCGTGCCCGGTATCCGCGAGCACGTCTAGGACGAGCGCACGGGCGTCATCGTCGAGCCGATGGGCGATCGCGCGGTAGAAGTCGGCGGCGATGCTGTCCCCCACATAGGCCTTGACCAGGCTTTCCAGCCAGTCCGCCGGCGCGGTGCCACCGTGGAAGGCGGTCAACGGACCGATGAACGGCGCCATCGCGGCCTCCGGATCGACGCCGCGGCCGGCCAGCGCCCGGCTGATCGCCTCGAAGTGCGCGAACTCCGCGGCCGCCATCGCGGCCAGCGCGATCTTGTCCGTCAGGGTCGGCGCCATCCGGGCGTCGGTCGCCAGCCGCTCGAACGCGGTCAGCTCGCCGTAGGCGATGAGCCCCAGCAGATCGACGACGGCCTGGTCGGCGCCCGCGAGACCCGCCTGCCGCCGCGTGGCATCGACGTCAGCGACCTGCGCCGCCGGGTCAGGGCCACCACCAGCGACCTGAGCCCCCGGAAGCACTGTGCTGTCCGTCACGTGTTTCATCTCCCAGGTGGTGGATCGGTGTACGCGTGGTTCGGGCTCGACCCACTGGCCCCCACGAACTCCGGTGGCCCGCTCGGGCCGGCCGGCAGATTGGGCTCCAGTCTGGCCAACGTCCGACAGGCCACGATCGTCGCCGAGCGCGCCCACCAAGCGGTCACACAGGTTATCCTTGTCGTAGCCGCTGGTCATCACAGACCAGCTGGCCGCCTAAGGCACTCGCGTCGCCCCGTTCGGAGGGCCGCTGGGCCAAGCTGCCGGGTTCGAGCCGCTGGTCCCCCGTCACCGACTGGGTCGCTGGCGCTGTCTGGCACATAGCGAGCGGCGCCTCAACATCGGACACCGCTCAGGAGCAGACCAGGAGCGATCCGCTGTCCGTCACAGCCACTTCCCTGACCACCACTGACACCGACACCAGTACCACCGCTTCGCCGACCCCACCCCAGCAGGCCGGTCCGGCCGAGCCCAAGCTCACCTTCGCCGACCTCGGGGTCCGCAAGGAGACGGTGGACACGCTCGCCGCGGCGGGCATCATTCATCCCTTTGCCATTCAGGAGCTGACGCTCCCCCTCGCGCTGGCCGGCACCGACATCATCGGCCAGGCGCGCACCGGCACCGGCAAGACCCTGGGTTTCGGCATCCCCGTCATCCAGAAGGTCCTCGGCCCCGACGAGGGCGCGGACGGCCGTCCGCAGGCCTTGATCGTCGTTCCCACCCGCGAGCTGTGCGTCCAGGTCACCAACGACCTTGACCGGGCCGGCAAGGGCCGACGCATCCGCGTCCTGTCCGTCTACGGCGGCCGGGCCTACGAGCCGCAGACCAGCGCGCTGAAGTCCGGCGTCGACGTCGTCGTCGGCACTCCCGGCCGCCTGCTCGACCTCGCCCGTCAGCGCACGCTGAACCTGGGCAACGTCGCGACCCTGGTGCTCGACGAGGCCGACGAGATGCTCGACCTCGGCTTCCTGCCGGACGTGGAGCGGATCGTCGCCTTCCTGCCGCCCACCCGCCAGACCATGCTGTTCTCGGCGACAATGCCCGGACCGGTCATCGCGCTCGCCCGCCGGTTCATGATCCGGCCGGTGCACGTGACCGCCGAGCAGCCCGACGAGGGCCGCACCGTCCCGACCACCAGCCAGCACGTCTTCCGCGCGCACGCGATGGACAAGATGGAGGTGCTGTCCCGGGTCCTGCAGGCCGACGGGCGCAGCCTGTCGATCGTCTTCGTCCGGACCCGCCGCACCGCCGACAAGGTGGCCGAGGACCTGGCCCGTCGTGGCTTCGCGGCCGCGCCGGTCCACGGCGACCTCGGGCAGGGCCAGCGCGAGCAGGCGCTGCGCGCGTTCCGCGCGGGCAAGGTCGACGTGCTGGTCGCGACCGACGTCGCGGCGCGTGGCATCGACGTCGGCGGCGTCACGCACGTCATCAACTACCAGTGCCCGGAGGACGAGAGCGTCTACCTGCACCGGATCGGCCGGACCGGCCGGGCCGGCGGCAGCGGCGTCGCGGTCACCTTCGTGGACTGGGACGACCTGGCCCGCTGGCAGCTCGTGAACCGGGCGCTGGCGCTGCCGTTCGACGAACCGCTGGAGACGTACTCCACCTCCCCGCACCTGTTCGAGGCGCTGGGCATCCCGAGCGGGTCCACCGGTGTGCTGCCGCGCGCCGCGCGCACCCGGGCGGGGCTCGCGGCCGAGGAGATCGAGGACCTGGGCGGCGGGACCCGGGCCCGGCGCGGTCGCGGGACCGCGGCCGCGACGCCGGAACGCGATGCCGACCGGCCGGCGGCCCGTGACACGGCCGCCCGCAGCAGGAGCCGTCGCCGTACCCGGGGAGCCGGTGCGGCCGCCGCGGCGGCCGGGCTCGCCGAGGAGGCGGGCGACGGCGAGGCTGGCGAGCTCGCTCTCGAGCTCGAGACCGGCGACGTCACGGCGCTCGACACGGTGGCCACCGCCAGCCTGGACGGTGCTGTCGACGGCACCGACCTGCCCGAGCAGGAGCTGGACGCGGACGGTTCGCCGGCGCGTCGGCGGCGGCGCCGGCGTGGTGGCCGGGGCCGTACCCGCACTGGGGCCGCCACCGAGGGGCTCGACCTGATCGAGGCGGACGACGACGCGGAGCACGCCGAGTCGGCGTAGGTCGATCGGCTGGAACGACGCTGGGGCGGTCATCGCATGGCCGCCCCAGTTTGGTCCCAAAGCGCGGCGGCCCGCCGCGGCGGGAGGCACGATCAACGCATGGCGGGCGTAGGGCGATGGCGCGGGCGGCTGCGCCGGGCGGTTGATGTCGCCCTGCCGCTGCTCGTCACCGGGTTCCTCCTGGCCGCGCTCTCGGACGAGCCGGGCCCCAAGTCCGGGGCGCTGCTGTGGTGCGTCAGCGGACCGGCGGCGATCGTTCAAGGTCTCGCCCTCTACTGGCGCCGGTCGCGGCCCGTCCTGGTCACCGCCGTCGCGCTGATCGGGTGCCTCGTCCTTTACCTCGCCGCGCCAGATCTCGTGGTGCCGTTCACCGGTCTGATCGCGGTCTGCTCGCTGGCGGCGGCGCGAGCGCCGGCCGTGTCGATTCCGGGACTGATCGGCCTGCTCGCTGTGACGAGCGCCAACTTCCGGACCGGCACTGCCGAGGACACCTATTTCACGATGGCCATGGGCGTTGTCGCCTGGGCGCTCGGCGAGGTCGCGCGTAATCGGCGGGTGGCGATCGAGCAGGAGTCGCGGCGCGCCGTCGTCGAGGAGCGGTCCCGGATCGCGCGCGAGATGCACGACGTGATCGCGCACAGCGTGTCCGTGATCGTCGTCCAGGCCGCGGCAGCGGACGACGTCTTCGAGACCCGGCCGGACCAGGCTCGCCAGGCGCTGCGCACCATCGAGTCCACCGGGCGCGAGGCGCTGGTCGAGCTGCGCTGGATGCTGGGCGCGGTCCGCCCGGGATCGGTGAACGACGACATCGCCCCGCCGCAGCCGGGGCTCGGCCGGGTGGACGAGTTGGCCGCGCCGCTGCGGGCCGCCGGCCTCGACGTCCGGATCCACCAGGCTGGCACGGTCCGGCTGCTCGCTCCTGGCGTCGACGTGTCGGCCTACCGCATCGTGCAGGAGGCGCTCACCAACACGTTGCGCCATGCGCGCGCCGACAGCGTCGAGGTGGGCATCACGTACGCCGACGAGTCGATCGAGATCGAGGTCGTCGACGACGGCCGTGGTGGCGGTCGTGGCACCCAGCTCGGCGACCCGGCGACCGACGGGGTCCCCAGCGGTCGCGGACACGGAATCATCGGGATGCGGGAGCGCGCCAGCCTGCTCGGCGGGACGTTGACGGCCGAGCCGACCCGGGCCGGCGGGTTCCGGGTGCACGCGTACCTGCCGGCGCGGGGTGGTCCGCGGACGCGCGTGGCCGCCTCGTCCGAGCCGGCCACGAGCTAGGCCGGGAGGCGTGATGGCGATGACGGACGGCGACCAGGCGGCGGTCCGGGTGCTGCTCGTCGACGACCAGGCGCTGGTCAGGAGCGGCTTCCGGATGATCCTGGACGCGCGCCCAGGGGTCGAGGTGGTGGCGGAGGCCGCTGACGGCGCCGAGGCCGTGGCGCTGGCGGGCCGCCACCAGCCCGATGTCGTGTTGATGGACGTGCGGATGCCGACCACGGACGGCATCGAGGCGACCCGGCGCATCGTCGCCTCCGGCAGCGCCGCGAGGGTGATCATCCTGACGACGTACGACCTGGACGAGTACGTCTTCGCCGCACTGCGCGCGGGCGCCAGTGGCTTCATGCTCAAGGACGTGCGGCCGGCGGACCTGGTGGAGGGCATCAGGGTGGTCGCGCGTGGCGACGCCCTGCTCGCCCCGACGGTGACGCGCAGGCTGCTCGACCGCTTCGCCGACGTGTTCGCCCACGGCGAGTCGACGCTGAGGACCGCCGGTCGCGGGACGGCTGGCGGTGCCGGGACGACCGGCCCCGGCCACGGCGGGCGCGCGGCGCTCGACGAGCTGACCGAACGCGAGACCGAGGTGCTCCGGCTGGTGGCGGCGGCGCTGTCGAACGCCGAGATCGCAGCCGAGCTGGTGCTCACCGAGGCGACGGTCAAGACCCACGTCTCGTCGGTGCTCCGCAAACTCGGGCTGCGCGACCGCGTGCAGGCCGTGGTGTTCGCCTACGACGTCGGCCTGGCTCGGCCTCGTCCAGTCTGACCTTCCGGCCTCGTCGTGGCCGGTCGGCCAGCGGTGGGCCCCGGCGCCCCGTTCGAAAGTCTGAGTCGGGATCGATCGCCTTACGACTAGCGACGGAGGGAAGGTCCCCTCTCTCGCCTGATGTTGGACCGTCGCCGTCGATCTACGTTCCTCGGCATGGACAACAAGCCCTGCGAGGGGCCGTACTGGTGATCGAGATACGGGAGCTGACCAAGCGGTACGGCGGCAGGACCGCCGTCGACCGGTTGACCTTTGACGTGACACCGGGCCAGGTGACGGGCTTCCTCGGCCCGAACGGCTCGGGGAAGTCCACCACGCTGCGCATGATCGTCGGCCTGGACCAGCCGACCAGCGGCACGGCCACCGTGCACGGCCGCCGCTATCGGGACATCCCGGCGCCGATGCGGGAGGTCGGCGTCCTTCTCGACGCCAAGGCCGCGCCAGGGATGTTGAAGGCCCGCCAGCACCTCGGTTGGTTGGCGCGGGCCGGTGGCGTTCCGGCCGGGCAGGTCGACGCGATGATCGAGCTGGTCGGGCTCGCGAGCGTCGCGGACAAGCGGATAGGCGGCTTCTCGCTCGGCATGTCGCAGCGGCTCGGCATCGCCGCCGCGCTGCTCGGCGATCCCGGCACCCTCCTGCTGGACGAGCCGGTCAACGGTCTGGATCCCGAGGGCATCCGCTGGGTGCGCACGCTGCTTCGCCGGCTGGCGGCCGAGGGCCGCACGGTCGTGGTGTCCAGCCATCTCATGAGCGAGATGGAGGACACCGCCGACCGGGTGGTGGTCATCGGACGCGGCCGGCTCATCGCGAACGCAGGCGTGGCCGAGTTCACCGCGGCCAGCACGAGCACCCACGTCCGCGTGGCCTCGCCACGGGCCGGCGAGCTGGAGCCGATCCTGCGGCGGGCCGGCGCCACCGTGGCCCCGGGCGAGGGCGATCTCGGGGACGGCGATCTCGGCCGCGGCGGGCCTCGCGGCGGCCACGTGCTGGTCGTCACCGGCCGCACCGCCGCCGAGGTCGGTGAACTGGCCGCCGCGCACGGGATCGCACTGCACGAGCTCACTCAGCGCCGGGCCAGCCTGGAGGCCGCCTTCATGGAGCTCACGCACGACTCGGTCGACTACCGCGGCGATGCCGCGACCGCCAGCACCGTCTCCGGGGAGGACTGAGATGACCAGCACATCCGGCGCACTCGGCCCAGGCGGGGTGCGGCCACCGCTGTCGGCGACGCTCGGCGCCGAATGGATGAAGCTGCGCGCGATGCGCTCGTCGTGGGTGCTCGCGACGGTGGGGGTCGTCCTGGGGGTGGCGGTGTCGTCGCTGCTGGCCGGCGCGGTCGGCGCCACCTGGGACGGGTGGTCGGCCGCGGACCGGGCCGACTTCGACCCGCTCGTCTCGCCACTGATCGGCAGCATCTTCACCGGGGTCCTGGTAATCGCCCTCGGGGTCAAGGTCGGGGCGTCGGAGTACAGCGGCGGGCTGGCACGGCTGACCTTCGTGGTGACCCCGAGGCGGGGCCGCGTACTGGCCGCGAAGTGCCTGCTCGTCACCCTCGTGACCTGGGTGATCGGCGTCGTGGCGACGGTGGCGAGCTTCGCCGCGGCCCAGCTGGTGTTCGGCGCGTTCGGGATGACGACGGCGAGCTTCGGCGACGCCGACACCCTGCGCGTCGTCGGGGTCTCGACCCTGCTCACGCCGTTGTTCCCGCTGCTCGGCCTGACGCTGGCGCTGCTCGTGCGTACCGCGGCCGGGGCGATCTCGGCGGTGCTGGCCCTGCTGTTCGCGCCGGCGGTCTTCGGGGGCCTGCTCCCACCGTGGTGGCAGCGGCACGTGATCGCCTACCTGCCGTCTCCGGCGAGCGACAGCGTCACATTCCCGCACCTGGACGACGCGACGACGCAGCTGCCGGTCGGACTGGCGGCGGCTGTCCTCGCCGGCTGGCTGACGCTGTTCATCGCCGCCGCGTACGGCGCCCTCACCTCGCGCGATGCCTGACCCGGCCTCGGGCGGCTGCTAGGTCCGGCCCTGGCCCTGGCCCGCCAAGGCCAGGCGGACCCAGGAGATCCGGTGGCAGGCCGGGCAGCGCAGCAAGGACGGGTAGCGCGGCCGGATCAGCGGCAGATGCAGGCTTGGCGCGAGCAGGAGCAACGCGCGCTTCGCGCCGACGATCGTCGCCTGGGCGCAGCGCGAGCAGTGCACCGTCACGCCGTTCGTGCGCGGATCGGGCGGGCGTTCGCCGCTGTAGAGGGCGCGCTTGCCGTGCATGTCCCGGCCGATCGCGCCCGGCCGGTGCGAGGCCTGGCCGGTCCCGGGGCCGGCCGGCCGCCCGGCCCGGGGCCCCAGCCGGTCGAAGCCGGCCGCCGCTGCCCGCTGCCGCCGGCTGGCCGCCGTCGCCGCCGTCGGGGCCGGCCGGCTTCGCTCGGCCGGCGGGCCTGGCACGCCGGCGCTCATCGGCCGGAGCGCGTCAGCGCGGCTCGGACCTGCCGGATCGCCTTCGCCGATCCGGTGGGGACCCTGGCGGCCCCGCCGCGACCGCCCACCGGCCCGTCGGGCCCGAGCTCGTCGACGACCAGGCCGTCGTCAAGGTCGTCGCCGTCCAGCTCGTCGCCGTCCAGGTCGACCTCCGGCAGGCCGACGTCCTCGACGTCGATGGCCCTGAGACCGACCTCCACGACACCTTCGTCGGCGCGGGCCGGGGTGCGCTGGACGCCCAGACCGACCTCGCCGATCAGGCGGGACCCGCGAGAGGCCCGGGCCGCCAGCAGCGCCGGCGCGCCGGCGCCCGCAAGCCGCGCCGGGCCGCGGCCCGCCCCCCCCCCCCCGCGCCGGTATCGACTTCTCGCCGTCTGGCAACAGCGCCTGGGATTTGATGCGGGCGAAGCTTGCCGGGCTGTCGATG
>NZ_JADWYX010000088.1 GCF_016786355.1 Frankia sp. AgB1.9 | reverse complement strand
CGGGGTCTCCTTCCGCCAGCAAGCGGCCTCGGCCTCGGCCGTCCGTCGCCGCCTGGCGCAGCGGTCCGGAGTCGTGGGGGGGGGGGGGGGGGTCACCCCCCCCGCGCGTGGCGGGGGGGACGCTCGTCAGGCACTTTCACCGGCCCGGACGACCGGAACCAGCTGGTCCGGCCGTCCGGGTGGATCTCAGAGGTGGACGGACTTGACCGATCCGTCCGCGTTGAGCAGCAACTGACGCGACGGTCGCGCGCCGAAGTTGAAGAAGCCGCCCAGGCCGGACGTCCGGCTGTCGAACGACGCGTCACCGATCCGGCCGAGCGACCAGTTGTTCTCGATGAACGTCAGGGCCGAGGTCTGGTCGGTGTAGCCGTGGTCGACGTAGTTCGCCTTCGAGTACGGCGAGATCACCAGCAGCGGGAGCCGCTGGCTGGGACCACACCGGTCGAGGTAGCCGCCAGCGGCCTTGGCCTTCGCGGTCGCGCAGACCGCGGAGTCGCTGACCGGGTCGGTCGAGCCGTTCAGGATCGTCGGCGCGACGTGGTCGTACCAGCCGTCCGAGTCGTCGTACGCGATGACGACCGCGGTCGAGCTCCAGTCCTTGGACTGCTGGATCTTGTTGATCGTGGAGGTCAGGAAGGTCTGCTCGTCGGCCGGGTCCGAGTAGCCGGCGTGCCCGTCCTGGTACTCGGCCGCCTTCAGGAAGCTGACGGCCGGCAGGTTGTTCCCCGACAGCGCCGCGTCGAAGTCGGTGAGGTCGTAGTTGTGGTTCGCCTGGTCGGTGTGGCCGATCTCGGCGACCGACGTCGGCGCCAGGTGGTGCGGGTTCGAGGTCGAGGCGTAGTACTCGAACGGCGAGTGGTGCGGGCTGTAGTCCACCGAGCTGTTGCCACCGATGTTGGTGTGCGTGGCGCCGCAGACCGCGTAGGTGCCGGAACCCGCGTAGGCGGTGGTCGGCTTGAAGCCAGACTGGAACCAGCCCCACGTCACGCCCTTGGCGTTCAGCAGGTCACCGACGTTCTTGCCCGACATCGAGGCGAGCGCGTTCGTCGACGTGTGGTTCTTGTCAGCGCAGTCGTCATACAACGGGTCAGGGTCGTTGATGACGGTGCCGACGCCGCTCGCGTTCGGCGAGAGGACCGTGTAGGCGTCCGGCGTGGCCGTCTGCGCGCCCGTCTTCGGGTCGTGCGAGGTCACGCCGTGGGTCTGGCCCGAGATGAGGTTCAGCGCGCCCGGGGTGGACGGGCCGAACGTCGTGTCCCACGAGTTGTCACTCATCGAGAAGTACTGGGCGTAGTTCCACAGCCCGGTGACGGTGTTGCCGTCGTAGTAGTCCATCGCGAGGCCAGGGGTGCCGTACAGGTTTCCGCTGCAGGTGTCGACGCTGACGCTCTGCGGGAACAGGTCCATCTTCCCGCCGTCGACGGCCTTCTGCTCGGCGCCGTAGCCGTGGTTCTGGTCGCAGGTCAGGGCCTGCGCCGAGGTCAGCCGGGCCGGCTTGTAGGTGTTCGGGTTCTTGAACAGCGCGCCGCTGAAGAGCAGGTTGTTGTCGTACGGGCTGAACGGCCGCGGGGTGAACTTCGTGCCATCGGTGTTCGTCGCGAACGGGTACGTCCCGAAGTAGTGGTCGTAGGAGACGTTCTCGTCGAAGATCACCACCACGTGCTTGATCGGCGTGGTGGTGGACGCCGACCGGTCCACTGGCTGGGTCGCCGAGGACGGCTGCATCTGGAAGATCGCGATGCCTGCCGCCGTTGCGACCGCGGCGGCGGCAGCGATGCCGCCACGCCGCAGGCGCGTACTGAGGGTCACGCATTTCTCCTCTCGTCAGGGCCCCCCGGATCACCTCCATCGGGCGGCGAAAAGGCCGACCGCCGAAGTGCCCAGCGAGGCAGCGTGGTCCTCTCAGACGGCCTGACGGCGCCAGCCAACCAACGAGAAAGCGAACGCTTTCCGTCCAGTAACCCTGAACGACACCAATACCCTGACTATTAGGTCAGGTTCACATTACTTACAGCGGGCCTCGTATTATCTCTACAAAGGAGTAGAGGTTCAGCGGTTGGGAAGACCGGTACGTTCGGGGCGCCCGTACCGCTTTCCGGGTCACACCCGATTCAGGCGAGCAGTGCCCGGCCGAACCAGTCGGCGCTGTCCCGCACGCCGGGCAGCGCGAAGAAGTACCCGCCCCCGAACGGCACGATGTAGTCCGTCAGCGGCTCGTCGGCCAGCCGCACCTGCACCGCCGCGAACTGCCGGTCCAGATCCTGCTGGAACGCCGTGAAGACCAGGCCCATGTCCAGGTTGCCGTTGCTGTCCAGACCGCGGTCGTAGTTGTAGCCGCGCCGCAGCGGGACGCTCGCCGCGGTGTCGGGGGTGCGCGGGTTCGCCAGCCGGATATGAGCGTCCAGCGGGATCTTCCCGCCGGTCGCGTCGTCGGAGTAGCTGGGCGTGTCCGCTTCGACGTTGCCCGACAGCGGCGCGCCCGAGTCGCGGCGGCGACCGATCATGCGCTCCTGCTCGGAGATCGTCACCCGGTCCCAGAACTCGACCAGCATCCGGATCAGCCGGACGACCAGGTAGCTGCCACCCTCGGACCAGGCCGGCTCGTCCCGGGCCGCCCAGAGCAACCGGTCGGCGACGGCCGGCGTGGCCACCGCCGGGTTCGCCGTGCCGTCCTTGAAGCCCATCAGGTTGCGCGGCGCGCCGTCCGGGCGCGGCGGCGACAGGAAGCCGTCGACCCGCCAGCGAGCCTGCATACCGCCCCTGGTGTGCCGGGTGAGGTCACGGATCGCGTGCAGCGGGGCATCCGGGGCGTCGGCGCAGATCTGCACGACCAGATCGCCGTCGCACTGGGCGCGGTCGAGGCTGTCGTTCGGGAACGTCGGCATCGTCGTCAACCGGCGCGGGCGGGCCGGGCCGAGCCCGAACCGACCGTCGAACAGCGACGCCCCGACGCCGACAGTGACGGTGAGGCCGGTGCCGGTGAGGGTCGGGCCGAGTACACCGGAGTCGGCCGGCGGCGCGGAGATCCCGTCGTTCGGCGGGACGCCACCAGCAGCGAGCAACCGGGTCCGGTCGGTCAGCGCGCGCAGCAGATCGGCGAGCTCGCCCTTGGAGCGGGCGGTCACGTCGAAGGCGGCGGTGACCGAGTAGGCCTGCGCGGGCAGGAGAATCCCGGCCTGGTGGGTTCCGTGGAACGCCACGAACCGGGCCGGCCTGACCGTCGCGCCGGTCGGGACGCCTGCGGCGGGCGCCTGCGCCACCGCGGTGCCGGCCGTCGCCGCGACCCCACCACCGGCGGCAGCGGCGGCGGCCAGCGCCGAGCCGCGCAGCAGGGAACGCCGATCCAGCCGGCGGCCCCGCGTCGGCGCGGGGCACCCGCCGGCGGCGCCGCCGTCGTCAACGCCCGCCGTGCCGTCGCCGGTCAGGTCACTCACTGTGTCCGCCTTGGCTCGCAGATGGACGCGATCGGGGCGAGCTGCTCGCTCAGCTCACTGAAGTCGCTGTCGACGCGTTCCCGGTCGGGGACGCTCAGGTCCGCCATCGCCGGGTAGGTGGCGTCCGGATGCTGGAACGAGGCGAGGTCCCGGTCGGTGGTCGTGATCAGCGCGTCCAGCGCGGGGAGGGTCGGGTAACGGTTCCTCAGCAGCGGCCTGAGCAGTCCCAGGACCGTCCGCGTGCCGTCCAGGTTCGCCCGCGCGGTCGCGAGCTCGGAGCCGCTGCCGAGGTCGTCGTGCCCGGTCAGCGTGAACTGCAGGGTGTTCTCGGTGATCTCGTGCGCCCGGATCGCGATGTCGAGCGGGTCGATCTGGGCCTGCGGGAACGCCGTCTGGAGATCGGTCTCGGCCGTGACCAGAGCGTCCGCGACCGGTCCGAGGCTCGCGGCGCTCTCGCCGTGCCACAGCCCGTACTCGAGGCGGTGGAACCCGGTGAAGCCAGGGTCCCGGAGCCCGTCGGGCAGCCCGTCAGGACGGCCGTTGATCACCGAGTCCGCGGTGTCGAACGCGCCGTAGGCAGCGCCCAGCCGCTCGTAGGCGAGGTGGGCCGGGAGCCAGTCCCGCCGGGCGGCAGCCAGGTCACCTCGCCCGATGTCGGCGCTCAATGTGCGAGTCAGGCCGATCAGCCCGGGTAGCGCATTGTTGACGTAGGTCTCGTAGGCCCTGGCGACCGGGACGAGATCGTTCCGGGTGACCGGCAGCACCGGCGCGACCGGGGTCCGCAGCGTGCCGCCGATCGTCACGGTCGGCCCGGTGATTGCGTTGTCGTCCTCCATCACGCAGCGGAACGCGTAGCTGCCATGACCGAGCACGATCCGCAGGTGCGCGCTGGCGCCGGAGCCCAGCGGCTCCACGTCGGCATAGACGGCGCCGCTGGCCGGGTCGATCAGCTGGGCGTCGCCGTTGCGCAGGTCGGTGTTGACGAGCAGGAAGTCCTGCTGGCCCGCGGCCGGCTTCGTCCAGCCCGTCCCACAGCCACTCAGCCCGATCGAGATTCGCGGCGACGTCACCGGCTGCGGCGAGGACCCGCCCGGGCCGCCCCGGCCGAGCGTAAGTCCCAGCGTCACACCCACTGCGGCGATGACCACCACGCCGCCTACGACAAGCATCCACCTTCGTCGCACCGGCGAAATCTAGGCGGCAGGGCGGCCCTGATGGCCGGTTCGAGCCGAGACGTCATCCGAAGTTCCCGCGACGTTCGCCCGACCCGGAGCATCGGAAATCCGGGGTGAGCTACAGCCAGTCGCGGCGTTTGAAGGCGACGTAGAGAAAACCCGCGCAGCCGAGAAGGACGCCGACGCTGACGGCGAAGCCCCATTCCTTGCCGAAGCCCGGATAGGGAACGTTCTGACCGTAGAAACCGGTGATCGCGGTGGGCACGGCGATCACCGCGGCCCACGCGCTCAGCCGTTTCATGATGAGGTTCATCCGGTTGCCCTGGATCGTCAGGTTCGTCTCCAGGATCGTCGTGACCAGGTCCCGCAGGCTCTCGGTCCATTCCGTGGCGCGCAGCACGTGGTCGTAGACGTCCTGGTAGTAGGGCGCGATCTCGGGGCTGACCAGATGCAGGTCCCGACGCATGATCGTGTTGACGACCTCGCGCATGGGGAGCACCACCCGCCGCAGCAGCACCAGGCTCTTGCGCAGCTCGTAGCTGCGCCGCTGGACGGCGCCGTCGTGCGGCGCGTCGTCGAACAGCAGGTCCTCCAGCGTCTCGATCTCCGTGTCGAGGCTCTGCACGGCGGCGAAATGCTGGTCGACGATGAAGTCGAGAAGGCCGTGCACCAGGTAGCTGACGCCGTACTGGCCGAGTTCCTGGCCGACCTCGCCCCAGTGCGCGAGCAGACCGTCGACGTCGAAGCCCTCGTCCTGGCGCACGGTCACCAGCGCCTTCTCCGTGATGAACGCGGCCACCTCGTGCGTGGCCACCTCGCCGCTGTCCCGGTCGAAGCTCACCGAATAGGCGTTGAGAAACAGGTGGCTGTCGTAGCGGTCCAGCTTCGGGCGCTCACGCGGGCTGACGGCATCCTCGACCGCCAGCGAGGAGAGGTTCAGCTCCTCGCTGATGACGTGCAGCTCGTCCCGGCGCGGCGCGCACAGGTCGAGCCAGACGACGGTGTCGGGCTCCTCCAGATAGTCGCTGACCCGGGCGACCGCGAAGCCCTCGGCCTCCAGCTTGCCGCCCCGGTAGACCCTGGTACGAGGTGGCTCCCGGCCGACCCGGTTCGTCGGGTCGGCCTCCGGGTCCACCCGGCAGGCAAGGTTCGGGTGCCCCGTCCAACCCGCCGATCCATTCGGCCGGCCCGGATTCCCCGCCGTCGCGTCACCCATCGGATCCACCCCTCCTGACGCCTGGCCAAGCCGACCACGGCCCCTATCCGAGCATGGCGAAGAATCTGGCCGCCTCCAGGGTGATTCTCCGGACAAGACCCATCGCAACCGTCACCCGAGGATGCCAGGTGTCTCAGGCCGAGCGGCGCCGTCCGGTCCGCCTACATCGTCAACGGGACGCGAGCACCGCCGGACGGACGCGGGGTGTTGACGACGTCGTCGATGCCGGACGGGTCGTCGTCGCCGACCAGGCGGGCGGCGTCGATCCGGCCGCCGGCCGGCACGTCGAACCAGAGATCGATCTCGACGGCATCCCGGGCGCCGATGGTGATCGAGTCCGGCTGCCGCTTCGCGCGCATGGCGTCGAAACTCGGCGCGTACGCCTTTCCGGCGGAGTCCACCAGGCGCTGCTTCCCGGTCACGAGGTCATGGAAGGTCGAGTCGACGTTCTCGACGACGACGCCGAGCCGGCAGTACTGGCCCTTGGCCTCCAGCTCCGCGTGCGTGCCGAAGGCCCAGTGCATCCCGCAGGTCAGCCCGGTCGGGCGGAAGGTCAGGTTGCCGTAGCGGACAGCCGCGGCGTGCTGCACCTTCTCCTCGGGCCGGACCGCCCGGTCCGCGGACCGTCCCACCGGAGCCGACAGCCGGCCGCCGAGAAATCCGAGCCCACCGCCGACGGCCAGCAGCCCGACGGCCGCCCCCACCACCAACAGCAGCCGCCTGACGCGCCGTGGCTCGCGGGTCCGCCCCGGGGTGGCGCCCGACGCGTCTTCGCTCACTGTGTCGACCTTCCCTGGCACGGTCCGGGAGCCGCTCGCCGGCTCGGGCACGCTCGGCTCAGCGCGAGGCGCCGAAGTCGACGTCCTTGGTCGCGACGGTGCCGGCGGTGCGGCCGGGGGCGGTCTGGTAGGTCCAGTACAGGTTGGTGTGCCCGATGACCTGCTCCGGCGGTGGCGCGCCCCAGGTGCTCTTGTCACCGGTCGTGTGCGCGTCGCTGACCAGAACCGCGTCGTAGCCTCGGGTGAAGGCGCCGTGCAGCGTCGAGCGGATACAGGCGTCGGTCTCGGCGCCGGCGACGACCAGCCGCCCGACACCGAGCCCCGCCAGCACGTCTTCCAGCGTGGTGGCCTCGAACGCGTCGCCATAGCTCTTCTCGACCAGCGGCTCATCGCTGCCCGGAAGCAACTCCGTGACGATCCGCCAGCCCGCCGACCCGCGCTCCAGGCCCTCATCGGAGTGCTGGACCCAGACCACCGGTACGCCGGCCCGCCGCGCCTCGTCGACGAGATCCCGGATGTTCGCCACGACGGCGTCCCGGTCGTACGCCGTGGCGACGACCTCGGCCTGCACGTCCACCACGAGGAGCGCCGTGTTGGGCCGATCCGCCAGTGTGGTCATCGGTTTTCCCCGTTCGCCCGAGGTCGCCCTGAGGGGCGTTCTGTCCGTCACGGTAGACCGGACCACCGACAGGTCTGGCGTCGTCCGACCGGTCGGGGGCCGCCAGGCGGATCAGCGGAGCAGGCGGATCAGTGCGACAGGCGGATCAGTGCGGCAGGATGATGCCGCCGGTCGGCTTCGCCGTCGTCGGCTTGGCGGCGGGAGTGGTGGTCTCGACGGGGAGCTTGATCGAGCTGGTGGTGACCGCCGCGGTCGGGGCGCGGTTGGCCGCCGTGCCCGACGGGCTCACCTTCGCCGACGCGGTCGCCGCGGTGCCGGCGCCGCCGCCCGAGCCGGCCGACGGGCCCGACTCCGGGTCCGGGGTCGTGGCAGGCAGCGGCGCGCCCGGGTCGGCGGCGTCCGTCGGCTGACCAGCGCCGGAGTCGGTCGACGCGGCGTCCCCATCGCCGGCCGCCTGCCCCGACGGCGCCAGCGTGTCCTGAAATCCGGGAAAGCCCTCGTTCGGGTCGATCCGCCCGCAGCCGGCCACGAGCGCCATCGCCATCACCATCGCCAGCACCAGGAGCGGAAGCAACCGACACCGCCGGCCGACCCGCGCCCCTCTTGCCCGACAACGACCCATGGTGTCACGCAATGTACTAGTGACACCTCAGGCCCGGTTCGACCGGTTTCGGCATTCCCTTGATCGCCGTTTCGACGCTCGGGTGGCCGTCCCGGGTCCTGTTTAGTCGCCACCAGAGCCCCTGCCGGCCAATTCGGACGCCGAATCCCTGAGAAGCCAAGGTGGCTCGGCGCGCTCGCATGACCTTGATCGCAGTTTTGGCCCTGGGGCGGTCGTGAGGAGGGCGTTTCTGTGACCACCTCAGGGCCAAAACGGCGATCATGACTTGCGCGGTGCGCGTGGACAGGACCGCACGCCGCGCGCCTGTGCCTATCGCTTGTTGATGAGGCCCGCGTCGACGGGGACGACGGTGCCGGTGATGTAGCGAGCCTCGTCGGAGGCCAGCCACAGGACCGCGTTCGAGACGTCGAGGGGCTCGACGAGGTCGACGGGCATGGCGTTGGTCAGCGCGTTGGCGAGAGCCGGGTTGCGCTCCATGATCGCCTTGATGTCGCCGTCGCCGGCCATCGGGGTGCGTACCGCGGTCGGCGCGACGCTGTTGACCCGAATCATGTGCGGGGCGAGGAAGTTCGCCCACGAACGCATCAGGCCGATGACGCCGTGCTTCGCCGCGGTGTAGGCGAGGAATCCGGCCGTGGGAATGCCGACACCGACGAGGCCGCCGGTCGAGCTGGTAAGGATGATCGAGCCGCCCTTACCGCGCTGGAGCATGGACGGAATCGCGACCCGGCCGGTGTTCCACACACCGGTCATGTTGACGGCGACGACCTCGTCCCATTCCTGTTCCGCGGCAATGGCCTTTCCGCCGGCGCCGATGCCGGCGTTCGCCACGACGATGTCGACCGGCCCGAGCGCGGCCACGCCCTCGTCGAAGGCCGCCTGAAGCTCGGCCACGTCACGGACGTCCGCCTTCAACGCCACGATGCGCCGGCCGAGCGCCTCGACCTCCTTGACGGTCTGGTCGAGCTCAGCCTGGGTGCCCATCGGGTACTGGACCGACTCCATCTGCTCGCAGATGTCGATGCCGATGATGTCGGCGCCCTCCTCGGCCAGCCGCACCGCGTGGCTACGACCCTGCCCGCGGGCCGCTCCGGTGATGAAGGCAACCTTGCCGTCGAGCTTTCCCATCGGGTTTCTCCGTCCAGTGTCGACCGGCCGCTCGGCGTCGGTCGGCTCGGTCTCAGGTCTTGGTGGCGGTGGCGGTGGCGGTGGAATCGGCGGTCAGGCCACGCTGATGGGCAGTTTTTCCCAGCCGCGCATGGTGGAGGTCGAAGACAGCGCCGAGTTGTCCCAGTCGACTTCCCAGGTGGGGAAACGCGCGAGGATCTCCTCAAGCGCAATACGGCCTTCAAGCCGAGCCAGCGCCGCGCCGAGGCAGTAATGAGTGCCGATTCCGAAGGTGATGTGCTGGTCGATCTTGCGGCGGACATCGTAACGCTCACCGCCGTCCCAACGCCGCTCGTCGCGATTGGCGGAGGCGAGCAGCAGCATCATCGCGCTGCCGGCCGGGACCGTCTGGCCGTACAGCTCCACGTCCTTCGTGACGTAGCGGGCGATCGCGTGGCCGGTCGGCTCGAACCGCAGCGTCTCCTCGATCGTGTTCGGGATCAGCCCGGGGTTCGCGACCAGGTCCGCGCGCTGGTCGGGGTGCCGGTCGAGCAGGGCGACCAGCCAGCCGATCAGGCGGGCGGTCGTCTCGTTGCCGGCGCCGGCCAGCACGGTGACGTAGGTGAGGATCTCCTCGCGGGTGAGCGTGCGCGTCGTGCCCGTCTCGTCCTCGAACTCGGCGTTCAGCAGCTCGGTCATGAGGTCGTCGGACGGATGGGCGGCCCGCCAGTCGATGTAGTCCGCGAACAGGTCGGTGTCCATCAGCGCCTTCGCTGACACCTTCATCTGTTTCCCGGGCTCGGTGCGCAGCTTGGCGTCGGCGCGCTCCCGGACCGCGGCCTGATCGGCCTCCGGAATGCCGAGCAGCATGCCGATGACCCGCATCGGGACCTCGTTGGCGAACTCGGTCATCAGGTCGAAGCTCGCGGACCCGCCGAGACGATCAAGGCACCGTACGCAGAAGTCCCGGATCTCGGATTCGAGCGACATCACCCGCCGCGGCGTGAACACCCGGGCGAGCAGGCGGCGATGGAGATCGTGGATCGGCGGGTCCTCCATGAGCAGCGTCCCCGGCGGGATCTTGATGTTCGCCTTGATGACCTCGAGGATCGGGCCCCGGGCCGAGGAGAAGGTGACCCAGTCGACCAGCGACCGGTTGACGTCGTCCCAGTGGCTGAGCACGTAGAAGTCGTGGCGGTCGTTGTAGTAGAGCGGCGCCTCGGCCCGCATCCGCCGGTAGGTCGGGTAGGGATCCTCAGCGATCTCACGGTCGAACGGATCCCAGTACACCGGGCTCGGGTTGCTCACTCGGACACCTCCCGGCGACGCGCCATCTGTCAAGCTGAGTTTGAACAGCCATTCAAAGTCAGCGGGTAGATGGTGTCAAGAAAAGCCGCCGCCCTCGGGCAGGATGGAAGAGCCGGTGCCGACCGAAGGAGGGGTGGATGGCCGAGCCCCGCCGCCGCCGCGCGGCGACCGAGGAGAAGGTGACCCGCGTCCTCGACGCCGCCGAGGAGATCATGCTCCGCGAGGGCTACGCGGCGGTGACCTCCCGCAACGTCGCCGAGCGGGTCGGCCTCAAGGCACCACTGCTGCACTACTACTTCCCGACCATCGACGACCTGTTCGTCGCGCTGCTGCGCCGGCGTTCCGAGCGCAACGTCGAGCGGATGGAGGCGGCGCTGGCCTCGCGGCGGCCGCTGCAGGCGTGGTGGGATCTCGCCTCGGACCCACGAGGCACGGCGCTGCTCCTCGAGTTCCTGGCGGCGGCGAACCACCGGCCGGCGCTGCGGGCCGAGGTGGGCGAGGTCGCCCGGGTGGTGCGGCAGATGCAGATGGCGGTGCTGGACAAGATCCAGGCCGAGTACGGCCTCGACCCCGACGAGTTCCCGCCGGCGCTGCTCGCCACCACAATGCAGGGCCTGGCACTCGGACTCGTGGCGGACGAGGTCGCCGGCCGCGAGACCGCGCACGAGCAGGCCCGCGCCGCGATGAGCCGCCTGGTCGCGAACCTCGAACGGCGACGGTCCCGCCCAACTTGACCGAGACACCGGCCGTTCGCCAAGTTGGAACAGTAAGTCAAACTCGTCGGAGGCCTTGAGGCAGTGCCGACACCGACGGCTCGACCTGCGCCCTGAGAGAGGCCGGCTTCCGTGACTGAGCTGTACTGGGACCCGTTCGACAAGGACATCGACGCCGACCCGCACCCCGTGTGGACCCGGCTTCGGGACGAGGCTCCGGTCTACCGCAACGACAAGTTCGACTTCTACGCGCTGTCCCGGTACGCCGACGTCGACGGCGCGCATCTGGACCCGGCGACGTTCAGCTCGGCGCACGGCACCGTCCTGGAGATCATGGGCCCGGAGCCGATGGACGTCGGGCAGATGATCTTCATGGACCCGCCGGTCCACACGACGATGCGGGTGCTGGTGTCCCGAGCCTTCACGCCGCGCCGCGTCGGCGGCATGGAGGGCGCGATCCGCGCGATCGCCGCCGAGCTGCTCGACCCGCTCGTCGGCTCCGGTGGTTTCGACTACGTCCAGGACTTCGCGGCGCTGCTGCCGTCGATGGTGATCTCCGAGCTGATCGGCATCGACCCGGCCGACCGCGAGGAGATCCGCCTGACGATCGACGAGTCGCTGCACATCGACGACGACAAAGGCATGATCAACGACATCTCGTTCGCGGCGCAGATCAAGATGCACACGTACCTCTCCGAGCAGATCGAGGCCCGGCGCACCAAGCCCCGCGACGACATGATGACCGCCCTCACCGAGGCGGAGATCAAGACGCCCGACGGCGGCACCCGCCGGCTGGCTACCTCGGAGGCGGCGGACTTCACCAACCTGCTGATCAGCGCCGGGACCGAGACGGTCGCCCGGCTGCTCGGCTGGACCGGCGCGCTGCTGGCCGAGCACCCGGCGGCCCGCGCCGAGCTGGCCGGCGACCCGTCGCTGATCAGGAACGCACTGGAGGAGACGCTGCGCTACGAGGCGCCGTCACCAGTCCAGGGACGGTTCACCAAGCGCGACGTCGAGCTGCACGGCACCACCATCCCGGCCGGCTCGAAGGTCCTGCTGCTCACCGGGTCCGCCGGGCGGGACGAGCGCAAGTACGCCGACGCCGACCGGTACGACATCCACCGAGTCGTCGACAGCCACCTCTCGTTCGGCCACGGCATCCACTTCTGCCTGGGCGCCGGGCTCGCCCGGATGGAGAGCCGGGTGGCGGTGGAGGAGACCCTGCTCCGGTTCCCGAACTGGGACATCGACGAGGCCAACGTGGCACGGGTGCACACCAGCACCGTCCGCGGCTACGCGAAACTGCCCATCAGGTTCTGAGCTCCGGGCCGGCCCTAGCCGAGCTCCGCCGCGACGTCGAAGTACTTGGCGTACCGGGCGGTGCGGGCCCGGACGTCGGCAAGGCTCAGGCCGGTGTCGGCGAAGGTGTAGCTGTGGCCGCTCGCCGCCCGCGGGTTGTCCTGCAGGAAGCCGGCCATCCGAGCCCTGGCCGGGTCGGGCAGCTCGAAGCCGAACCGGTCGTAGATCGTCTGCACGGTCGCGAGCGGGTCGGCCATCAGCTCGGCGAACGGGATGTCGACGACCTGGCTGGCCGGCACCGTGCCGTCGAGCCGGACGTCGACCGTGCGCTCCGACCCCTCCAGCAGCAGCTCCGCGAACTCGGGGCCGACCTCGCCCCGGTCCACCTCGTCGGAGTACAGCCGGCGCAGCGCGCCGACCATGCTGGTGTTCGAGGCCACCAGGGTGGCGACGTCACGGTGGGTCTGCACGAGCAGGGCGTCCGGGTACTCGCCCATCAGCTGCGGCAGCGTCCAGACGTGCGACGGCCACTTGAGCAGCCACCGCTCGCCCGGGTGCTCGCTCTGCAGCACCTCCAGGAAGCGGCGATGCCAGGTGTAGGCGGCCGCGACGTGGCCGTCCCGAACGGCGTCGTGCAGCCACCAGCGCAGGTAGCTGGGCACCCGGTACTGGTTCGCGAAGATCGTGCTGGTGAACGCGCTGCCCAGGATCCGGCCGCACTCCTGGGCGAGCCGGCCGCCGAGCTGGTGGATCGCGCGGAAGCCGGGGATGACGGTGTCCGTCACGCTGATCAGTACCTCGGCCTCGTCGATGCGCGGGTCCGAGTAGTACGTCTGGGTGCGCGGCGGCGGCAGCGGCACCTCGACCTCCCAGGTCAGCGGCGCCCGGTGGGCCCGGTCCTGGGCGAGGAGGTCGAACAACAGGGTGGTGCCGGTGCGGGCCTGCCCGACGATGACCACGGGCGGGACGATGTCGCGGTCCCGGATCTCCGGGTGCTCGCGGTGATGGTCGACGATCCGCAGCCGGTTCGCCAGGTAGGAGGACAGCTCGAACCCGGCGGCCATCTCCCCCAGGTCGCTGAACCTCGCCTCGTCCTCGATGCAGCGCAGAAGCAGGGCGAGCCCGTCCCGCCAGCCATCCCCGCCGAAGAGCTCGTCGTCACCGAAGTCGTCAAGACCCGTACTCTCCCGCGCGGACGCGAGAAGATCATCTGGGATCACGCGGCTACCTCCACCTGTCGTTCCCCTGGGACGGCGCGAGCCACGGCTCCTCAGCGCAATGCTCCGCCACCCCGCGGTCCGGACCTCGACCGGGTGGTCGATGACACCGCGCCGCGCAGGCCGCTGACCAGGGGCTGTCGGTCGGCGGACAGCCCGAATCACCCCGCCGGCGGCCGTCAGGCGGTGCGGGGTGTGACGTAGTCGGCGAGATGCTGGCCGGTGAGGGTCGAGCGGGCGGCGACGAGGTCGGCCGGGGTTCCCTCGAAGACGATCCGGCCGCCGTCGTGCCCGGCGCCGGGGCCGAGGTCGATGATCCAGTCGGCGTGCGCCATCACCGCCTGGTGATGCTCTACGACGATCACCGACTTGCCGGAGTCGACGATCCGGTCGAGCAGGCCGAGCAGCTGCTCGACGTCGGCGAGGTGCAGGCCGGCGGTCGGCTCGTCCAGGACGTAGACGCCGCCTTTCTCAGCCAGGTGCGTGGCGAGCTTGAGCCGCTGCCGCTCGCCGCCGGACAGCGTGGTCAGCGGCTGGCCCAGAGTGAGGTAGCCGAGCCCGACGTCGGCGAGCCGGTCGAGGATGGCGTGCGCGGCCGGCGTGCGCGCCTCGCCGGCGCCGAAGAACTCCGCGCCCTCGGTCACCGACATCGCGAGCACCTCGCTGATGTCCTGGCCGCCGAAGCGGTACTCCAGCACCGACGCGTCGAACCGCTTCCCCTCGCAGTCCTCGCAGGTGGTGGCGACCCCCGCCATCATCGCGAGGTCGGTGTAGATGACGCCGGCGCCGTTGCAGGTCGGGCAGGCGCCCTCGGAGTTGGCGCTGAACAGCGCCGGCTTCACGCCGTTGGCCTTCGCGAACGCCTTGCGGATCGGCTCCAGCAGCCCGGTGTAGGTCGCCGGGTTGCTGCGCCGCGAGCCGCGGATCGCGCCCTGGTCGACCGACACGACACCCGCGCCGGCCGGGATCGAGCCGTGGACGAGCGAGCTCTTCCCGGAGCCGGCGACCCCGGTGACGACGACCAGCACTCCGAGCGGGATGTCGACGTCGACGTCGCGCAGGTTGTGGGTCGTCGCGCCGCGGATCTCCACCTTGCCGGTGGGCTTGCGCACCGAGGCCTTGATCGAGGCCCGGTCGTCAAGATGGCGGCCGGTGACGGTGTCGCCCGCGCGCAGCCCGTCGACGGTGCCCTCGAAGCAGACCGTGCCACCGCCGCTGCCGGCGCCGGGGCCCAGGTCCACGACGTGGTCGGCGATCGCGATCATCTCCGGCTTGTGCTCGACGATGAGCACCGTGTTGCCCTTGTCGCGCAGCCGCAGCAGCAGCTCGTTCATCCGCTGGATGTCGTGCGGGTGCAGGCCGGTGGTTGGCTCGTCGAACACGTAGGTGACGTCGGTGAGGGAGGAGCCGAGCTGGCGGATCATTTTGACCCGCTGTGCCTCGCCGCCCGACAGCGTGCCCGACGGCCGGTCCAGCGAGAGGTAGCCCAGCCCGATCTCCACGAACGACTCGAGCGTGCGCAGCAACGACGCCAGCAGCGGCGCGACGGAAGGCTCGGTCAGGTCGCGGACCCACCCGGCCAGGTCGCTGATCTGCAGGGCGCAGACGTCGGCGATGTTGAGGTCCCCGATGCGCGAGGACCGAGCCGACTCGGCCAGCCGGGTGCCCGCGCACTCCGGGCAGACCATGAACGTCACAGCCCGGTCCACGAAGGCCCGGATGTGCGGCTGGAGCGCGTCGGGATCCTTGGACAGCATCGACTTCTGCACCCGGAGGACGAGGCCCTCATAGGTCATGTTGATGCCGGCGATCTTCATCCTGACCGGTTCCTTGTACAGGAAGTCGTTCAGTTCCTTCTTGGTGTAGTCGCGGATCGGCTTGTCGGGGTCGACGAACCCCGACTCGGTGTACAGCCGGCCGTTCCAGCCACCCGCGTGGTAGCCGGGGATGGTGAGCGCTCCGTCGGCGAGCGACCTGGAGTCGTCGTAGAGCTCCGCGAGGTCGATGTCGGAGACCGTCCCCCGGCCCTCACAGCGCGGGCACATGCCGCCGAGGCGGTTGAAGGTCTTCTTCACGGCCTGGCTGTGGCCGCCGCGTTCGACCGTGATCGCGCCGCTCGCCCGGACCGAGGGAACGTTGAAGGAGAACGCGTTGGCCGAGCCGATGTGCGGCTGACCGAGCCGGCTGAACAGGATGCGCAGCATCGCGTTGGCATCGGTGGCGGTGCCGACCGTCGAGCGGGAGTCGGCACCCATCCGCTGCTGGTCGACGATGATCGCCGTCGTCAGCCCTTCGAGCACGTCGACCTCGGGCCGGGCCAGCGTCGGCATGAAGCCCTGCACGAACGCGCTGTACGTCTCGTTGATCAGCCGCTGCGACTCCGCGGCGATCGTGCCGAAGACGAGGGAGCTCTTGCCCGAGCCGGAGACGCCGGTGAAGACCGTCAGCCGGCGCTTCGGGATCTCGACGGTGACGTCCTTGAGGTTGTTCACGCGCGCGCCGTGCACGCGGATCAGGTCCTGGCTGTCGGCGACGTGCGGCGCCGGCGACTGCGTGCCTGTCCTCGTGGCCATGCTCATCGCGTCCTCATCTGTCGGCCGGGCTCGGGGATTCTCAGGCTGCGGGCAGCTGGTCGATGCGTACCAGGTTGCCGGAGGGGTCCCGCACGGCGCAGTCCTTCGTTCCCCAGAACTGCTCGGTCGGCTCCTGGACGATCTCGGCGCCCGTGGCGCGCACCTTCTCGAAGGTGCTGTCGAGGTCGTCGGTGTGGAAGTGGACGCCGCCCATCGCACCCTTGGCGACGAGGGCGGCGATGACGTCGACGTCGGACGGGCTGCCCTGCACGAAGTTCGTCAGGACGATCTCGACACCGGGCTGCGACGCGGCACCGACGGTGATCCAGCGGAAGCCCTCGTTGGCGACGTCCTTGCGTACCTCGAGGCCCAGCGCGTCCCGGTAGAAGGCCAGGGCGAGGTCGGCGTCGTTGATCTGGACGAAGCAGCGGGCAAAGGTGAGTTCCATGGCCGCAACGCTAAGGAACCGCAGGCCCGCGCGCTTCTCCGATCCTGCTCGGTCGCCGGCTCGGGCGGGTCATGTCCTTGGCGACGCAGCCCGGCACGCCCGCCAGCGCACCATGGTCGCGGGCCCGGTAGGCCGTCGGTGTCTCCCCCACCAGCTCGGTGAAGCGGGCGCTGAACGAACCGAGCGAGGTACAGCCGACCGCCATGCAGACGTCGGTGACCGACTGGTCGCCCCGGCGCAGCAGCGCCTTCGCCCGCTCGATGCGCCGGGTCATCAGGTAGGAGTAGGGCGTCTCCCCGTACGCGGCCCGGAACTGCCGCGAGAAGTGCGCGGTCGACATGAGCGCGGCACGGGCGAGCGCCGCCACGTCGAGCGGGCGGGCGTACTCACGGTCCATCAGATCGCGGGCGCGACGCAGGTGCGCGAGGTTGGCGAGATCCTCCGGCGTCACTACGCCAGGGTATGGGCCCGCGTGCTCCCGGCCGGCGGCACGACGCCGCTGGGCGCCGCGCCGCGCCGCCAGGCCGGGCGGTTCAGGAGGCCTTGACCTTGGCGGCGGCGAAGGCCGCGCCCTGCGTGGTCATCCCGTTGGTCGGGTAGCTCAGGTGAGCCACGCCGTTGGCGCCGTTCGCGCAGACGGGGTCACCGGCCGCGCAGAACTCCTGGGCCTTCGAGCCGTAGAGCGAGCTGGCGGTGGGGATGTGCTGCCCATACAGGGCCAGCGGGTTGCCGAAGACGACGACGGCGGCGACCCGCGGGGCCAGGCTGGTCGGGATCGTCGTGCCACTGCCCAGGAACGTGGGAATGCCGATCGCGATGTCGGTGACGCTCGCGCCCTGCGAGTACCCGCCGAGGACGAACTCGGTGTTCGGGCACTTGGCGGCCACCGAGCTGACGTGGTTCGACATGTCCGTGGCACCGGCTCCGGCCGAGGTCTGGGCGAGATCGGCCGCGTAGTTCACGGCATACGAGGTCACCGACTTGCCGGCCAGATCGGAGGTCAGCGAGCTGACGAACGGGGTGCCGGTGATTCCGAGGCCGGGCAGCTCACCGCTGCCGCGGGCGAAGACCACCTCGACGTCAGCACAGCCCGCGGGGTTGGCCGGGTTCGAGCCCGACCCGCTGCTCGGCCCTGGACAACCGGCGAGTCCACCGCCGGTCGCCGCCGCGGCCATCGCCACGAACGAGATGAGTGTTCCTGTCTTCAATGCCATCGTCGCGAGCACCTTCCTCGTCGCTGGCCGCCCGGAGGGGGTTCGGGCGCCATCCCGGCTGGGGGGCCGGAATGGCGCAGAACGTAACGAGGATTTGAACTGCGCCTAATGGCACCTAGGTGACAGGGGTCGGCCGCTTCTGTCCGTTAAGTCGGAAAACGGCAGGCTCCGGTGATGTTGCGAATAAGGTTGCCGGACTGTAGTCCTAGGTCCAAAGGACCATCGACTAGCACCTTTGGGCTACCCTGTGGACCGCTCGGTACCCACGGCAGGCGGGGTCCGACGCCAGGTGGTCGGCCGCTCCCCGCGTCGCGACGGGCCTTGAAGGTGATCTACACGCATGGCGCCGAGGTAACACGCACCGGCGCCGGGTCTCGACCCAGGGCGACGAGCCGGGGGTGCGGGCAACCGCATCGGCCGCACATCTTGACCGGTCGGTACAGGAAACCGAGAATCCGGGGCATGAGCGCACAAGTGTGGGACGAGGTCTTCGACGTCGTCGTAGTGGGTAGCGGCGCGGGTGCCCTCACCTCGGCCCTGCTCGCCGCCGACGGTGGCGCGAGCGTCTGCGTCGTCGAGAAGTCCGAGTACATCGGCGGGACGACGGCGGCCTCCGGCGGCGACATGTGGATCCCGGTGAACCGGCATATCGCGGACCAGGACACCCGCGAGGAGGCGATCGACTACGTCACCCGCCTCTCCGACGGCCGTGCCTACGACCCGCACCTCATCGAGGTCTACGTCGACACCGCCGCGCAGGCACTGGACTACCTGGAGACCCACACCGGGCTCGTGACCCGTGCGCACAAGGGGCTACCCGACTACTACGCCGTCGTCCCCGGCCGCATCCCCGGCACGAAGGACGTCCCGCGGTCGGTCTCCTGCCAGCCCTATCCGGCGGTGGCCGAGCTCGGCGCCGAGTGGGCCGCGCGGGTGAACCCCAGCCCGTGGGTGAAGCCGCCGGAGGTGGCCTACGCCGAGGCGATCGAGGTCGTGCCCCGCGAGGAGCTGCTGCGGCGCCGCAACGAGGGATACCGGGCCAAGGGCGGCGGCCTCGTCGCCCCGCTGCTGAAGGCGCTGCTCGACCGCGGTGTCTCGGTTCGCTGGTCCACCCCGGGACGCGACCTGGTGACGAACGAGGCCGGCGGCGTGATCGGCGTCATCGCCGGTGAGGACGGTGCGCTCCAGCGGCTCGGCGCGCGCAAGGGCGTCGTCCTCGCCACCGGCGGGTTCGAGTGGAACGAGGACATGGTGAAGACCTTCCTCGGCTACGACGTGAAGCCGTGTACCCCGTGGACCAACACCGGGGACGGTCACCGGATGGCGATGCGCGCCGGGGCGCAGCTCGGCCTGATGACGTCCTTCTTCAGCTACGGCGTCATGCACGACCCCTGGGAGATCGGCCGCGACGGCAACCCGCTGCCGCAGATGGAGATGGGCCTCGGCGCCGGCACGATCATCGTCAACCAGCAGGGCAAGCGCTTCATGCACGGCGGCTACACGTACAACGACTTCTCGCACCCCTTCAACTTCTTCGACCAGCGCAACCCTGGCTTCACGAACAAGGCGCCCGGCTGGTGCGTCTTCGGCGCGGCGAAGTGGGAGGGCAAGGGCGTCTTCGGCGGCCATGTCGTCGACGGCGTCATCGTCGGGCCGAACGGCCAGCCCGCCCCGTCCTGGCTCCTCGTGGCGGACAGCATCCGCGAGCTCGCGGAGAAGATGGGCGTCGACCCGGACACCCTCGAGGAGACCGTGGCCCGCTACAACGAGTTCGCGGAGAAGGGCGAGGACCCCGACTGGGGCGACCCCCAGCAGGTCCGCTCCGCCACCGGCCCCGACACGACGAGCCTCAAGCCCGTCCTCGGGCCGATCTACGGCGCGATCCTGCAGTGGCCGGGAACGCTGGGGACGAGCGGCGGCCCGAAGATCGACGCCGACGCCCGCGTGCTGGGCACCGAGACGCCGATCATCGACGGCCTCTACGCCGCAGGGAACACCGCGGCGTCCGTCCTCGGCGGGACCTACCCGGGTGGCGGCTCCTGCGTCGGCCCCAGCATGGTGATGGGTTACCGGGCCGGCCGGCACGCCGCCGCGCAGCCCGCGCGCGACATCGGCTGACCCTCAGCGGGGCACCCAGCGGGCCCTCAGCGGGCATGATCGCCGTTTCGGCCCTGACGTGGTTGTGATCCAGGCTCGATCGCAACCACCCGAGGGCCGAAACGGCGATCATGAACGGGGGACGACGGCGGCCTGTGGCTGGGAGTTTGCTGCTGGCAGCTCCGGTTCGGGCACCCGTGCGAAGTTCTCCCGATGGCGCAGCAGCAGCAGCGGGCTGGCGAGGACGAGCACTCCGGCGGCCGTGAGCGCCGTCCGTGGGCTGGTCGCGTCGGCGAGTAGCCCGCCGAGAGCGGTGAAGAGGGCGATGGAAAGCCCGCTGCCGATCGACCAGGCGGACAGGGTCCGGGCGATCCGGTCTTTCGGGGTGTGTTCGAGCCGGTAGGTCGCGAGCACCGGGCTGAACAGGCTCATGTTGACGATGATGGCGAACTCGACGGCGATCACAGTCACGAGGCCGATGAGGCCTGGGCGGATGAAGGCAAGGCCGATGAGCCAGACGGCTCGCAGCATGCCGGCCGCGTGGAGGACCCGGTCCTGGCCGTAGCGGGTGACGACCCTGCGGGCCAGGCGTGAGCCGACCAGGCCGCCGACGCACGGGGCGGCGAACGCGAGACCGTACTGCCACGGCGGGAACCCGAGCTGGCGGAGCAGGAGCACGGCCAGCAGCGGCTCGGTGGCCGAGATCAACCCGTTGACGAGCAAGGTGTTGGCGTAGAGCGCCCGCAGCCCGGGATGGGCCAGGATGTGCCGCCAGCCGTCAAGCAGGTCGCCGGCCCGAATTCGGCTGCTCTCGGTCCGCCGTGGGCGTTCCTCCTGGCCACGAATCGCGGTGATCCCCAGCGCGGAGAGCAGATAGCTGAGCGCGTCGGCGACCACGCTGATGACCGGCCCGAACACTCCGATGGCCGCCCCGCCCAGCGGTGGCCCGACGGCGATGGAGCTCCAGTTCGTCGACTCGAACCGCGCGTTCGCCACCAGCAGGTCCCGCGGCCGGACGAGCGCCTTCAGGTAGGCGCCGGCGGCGGCATTGAAAGCGATCTTGGCGGTCGCGACCACGGCCGAGACCACCAGCAGCTGGGCGAAGCTGAGCCGGCCGAACGCATAGGCGACCGGGACCGTCATCAGGACGGCGAACCGGGCCAGATCCATCGAGATCATCACCGGCCGCCTGCGCCGATATTCCACCCACGGCCCGAGCGGCAGCGCGATCAGGGCACCCATGGCCGGTCCGACCGCGGACAGCGCCGACACCTTGGCCGGGCCGGCTCCGAGTACCAGCACGGCCATCAGCGGAAACGCGCCCAGCGCCAGCCCCGACCCATACGCGCTGACGGCGTAGGCCGCCCACAGCCAGCCGAACCGCCGACCCAAGGACCGTCGCGCCACCAAGGCTCCAGATCTCCGCCGGGTACAACCCATCGTTGAGCGACCCGATCAAAGCAAGCCGGTAAAAAGCGATCAAACAACCGAACTCTCGGCGAGCCACAACCCGTTGTTGGGTCAGTAAGGTCCGATGCGTGGATCTCGACGCCGTGCGCACCTTCGTCACGGCCGCGGACGCGGGCCAGTTCCAGGAGGCCGCCGTCCTCTTGTCGATCACCCAGCAGGGCGTCTCGAAGCGGATTGCCGCGCTGGAGCGGGACCTGGAGGTGCGCCTGTTCACCCGTACGGCCCGCGGCGCCGAGCTCACCGTCGACGGCCAGGCCTTCCTTCCGCACGCCCGGGAGCTACTGCGGGTGGAGGCTCGGGCCGACGCCTCCGTGCGTCCCGGTCGGCGCGCGCTGCGTGTCGACGTCGTCAACCGGCGGATCGCGCCGGCGGTGCTCCTACAGGACTTCTACCGGCGGCACCCCGACCTCGAGCTGGACGTCGTGACCCTGGCCGGCGACACGGAGACCGCCATCCGCGCCGTCGAGGCCGGGACGGTCGACGCGACGTTCCACGCCCTCGCGACTCCTGCGCGACAGTTGCCAGCCGCGATCAGGACCGCCCGGGTGATCGACGAGCCGCACGAGCTACTCGTCGGCCCCCGGCACGCGTTCGCGAACGCTCGCGCCGTCCGGCCCACCCAGCTTGCCGGGCATCGCATCTGGATGCCAGGCGTGGCCCGTGGGACCGAGGTGGCCGCGTATTACGACGAACTCGCTGCCGCCTTCGGGCTCACGATCGACATGGTCGGGCCCGTGTTCGGAAACGAGGCCCTCCTGGACGAGATCGCCGACTCCGCCGAACTGTCGACCCTGGTCGGAGCGAACTCGCGGTATCTGTGGCCGGACAGTTATGACCTGCGGCGGATACCGGTCCGCGACCCGGCCCCGATCTACCCGCTGTCACTGATCTGGCGTGGCGACAATCCGCACCCCGCGCTCGCCAGCCTGCGTTCCTACCTCGACCTCAGACGAACCGACGCGTCCGACACAGCGATCTGGCTGCCTCGGACTCCTCCGGATCAGCCGCCCGATCCTGATCATCGACCGGCGTAGCCGGCCCGAAAAGACCGTCGAGGATCATCGCGATGACGCGCCGCAGGGCGGCACCGTGATCGATGCCGACGGGCACCGCGTCGACGGCAGTATTGATCATCGCCATGACCAGTGCCAGATCGGCCGGCTCGGCGTCGGGACGCAGCTCGCCGTCGGCCTGGGCCTGGCGGAACGGCGGGGTCAGCGCCTCGATCAGCGCCTCGGTGTACTGAAGCTGCTCCCGAACCGGTAACTCCAGCATGAGCGCGACCAGCGGGCGCATGGACGCCTGCGTCGAGAACACCATCCCGAGAATGTCTCGAAATCCGCAGCGGTCGTCCCCCTCCGCGCGGACGACCTCCCGCAGCGCCTCGAGGTTCTGGGCCGCCACGGCGACGGCGAGCGCGTGCCGGTCCGGGAAGTGGCGGTAGACGGTCGCCCGCCCGAGCCCGGCCCGACGAGCGATCTCGTCGAGGGGCACGGCGTCGGAGCCGTCCGCGAACGCCCCGTCGGCGACCCGCAGGATCGTCTCCCGGTTGCGGCGGGCGTCATCGCGCCGCGCCGTCAGCGTGGCCACCTTGAGCGTCGCCACCTCATCTGCGAGAGCACGTAACCAGAGTACTCAGCTAAGTGAGATTCACACCCCCTCTCCTGTCTCGGTTCGTTTCTTGCGCTCCCGGCCTCGGCGAGGCTGTGCTATGTGACGGGCGAATTCGTCGGCGAAAACGCCGGTGGCGTCCTCACCGGCAAGAAAGCCCTCCAACGACCAAGGCGCCCGGCCCATCGGCCCGGCGCCTTGGTTTCGCTGGAAAGGTGGAGTCGCCCGGAGGGGCTGGCCTCTCCTTCGTGGCAATCGGTGTCAGCGCACGACGTCCTTGAGGTTCTCGCCTGCCTGCTTGATGTCGCCGCCGGCCTTCTGCCCGGCGCCGCGGGCCTCCAGGTCCCGGTCACCGATAACCCGGCCCGTGGTCCGCTTGCCGCGCCCCATGATCCGCTGCAGGGTGTTCCGCGCCTTGTCGACCATGCTCATCGAAGTCTCCTGTGTGTTGGGTATTCAGAAAAACCGGTCTCGCGATATGGACTGGAACGTCATTTCGTGACGGCCCGCCGTTCGCGAGGAATGGCGATCGGCTGCTCGATCCCGGCCTGCGGCCGGTCGGGCCGGAGTGGCCGCCCGGCGGTTCGTCATGATCCTCACCCTGCCCCGCTCCGTGGCGGCTAATCCGGTCATCGCGGCGCGTTCCGCCCCGGCCACCCCGCGTGGCCGGCTCGATTCCCCAGTAGCGGTGTGGTCGAAACGTTGGCGCTAGGAGTGGGTTTGGGCCGGAATTTGCGGGAAGGTGACGGCTGGCGCCGACGCCCGCAGGCGTGGCCTGGATGGAGGAACTCGATGTTCAGGCCGGCAACGCTCGGCTCGCTGGCGCTGCTGACGGCGGGTGGGGTGGCGATCGGGCTCACGGTGGGGTGGGCCGGCTGGGTCCTGGCCGGGGTGGCGGGGGCCCTCACCGTCGTCGCGGTGCATGACGTGGCGCAGCGGCGGCACGCGATCCTGCGGAACTACCCGGTCGTCGGACATGCGCGTTTCCTGCTGGAAGGCATCCGCCCGGAGATCCAGCAGTACTTCATCGAGCGGAACTTCGACGGGCGGCCGTACGACCGGGATGTCCGGACGGTCATCTACGAGCGGGCCAAGGGCATCCACGGGGAGCAGGCCTTCGGGACCGAACGCGACGTCGGCGCGGTCGGCTACGAGTACCTCCTGCACTCGACGGTCCCCCTGGCGGTGCCGGACGGCGCGCAGCCCCGGGTCCGGATCGGCGGCCCCGACTGCACGGTGCCCTACGACATGGCGTTGCTGAACGTCTCGGCGATGAGCTTCGGGGCGCTGTCCGCGAACGCGCTGCTCGCGTTGAACCACGGCGCGGCGCTCGGCGGCTTCGCCCATGACACCGGAGAAGGCGGTCTCACCGAGTACCACCTGCGCGGCGGCGGGGACGTCGTCTGGGAGATCGGCAGCGGCTATTTCGGCGCCCGCACCAAGGACGGCGACTTCGATCCGGACCTGTTCGCGGACAAGTCGGCCAACCCGGCCGTGCGGATGGTCGAGCTCAAGCTGAGCCAGGGCGCCAAGCCCGGTATCGGCGGGGTCCTGCCCGCGGCCAAGGTGACGGCGGAGATCGCCGACGCCCGCGGCGTCCCCCGGGGTGAGAAGTGCGTCAGCCCCTCGTCGCACCGGGTTTTCGGCACGCCCCGCGAGCTGGTGCTGTTCATCGCCCGGATGCGCCAGCTAGCGGGCGGCAAGCCGGCCGGGTTCAAGCTGTGCGTCGGCTCGCGCCGGGAGCTGCTCGCGATCTGCAAGGCGATGCTCACCGAAGGGGTCACACCAGACTTCATCGTGGTGGACGGTTCGGAAGGCGGGACAGGCGCGGCGCCGCTGGAGTACGAGGACCATGTCGGTACACCGCTGACCGAAGGCCTGATCGCCGTCCACAACGCGCTGGTCGGGGTAGGCCTACGGTCCCAGGTCCGCGTCGGGGCCAGCGGCAAGGTCGCGACGGGAACCGACATCGTCAAGCGGCTCGCGCAGGGCGCGGACTACACGAACGCGGCGCGGGCGATGATGATGGCGATCGGCTGCATCCAGGCACAGCGGTGTCACACGAACCTGTGCCCGGTCGGGGTCGCGACCCAGGACCAGGCCCGCGCCAAGGCGATCGACGTCCCGGACAAGAGCGAACGGGTCCGGCGCTACCAGGAGGCGACCGTCGCGCAGGCGGCGCAGATCATCGCGTCGATGGGGTGCCCCGGCCCGGACGCCCTGCGCCCGACGCACATCATGCGCCGGGTCGATCATGTGACGACCCGCAGCTACGCCGAGCTCTACACCTGGCTGGAGCCCGGCCAGCTCCTCGCCGAGCCACCGGCGGACTGGGCCACCGACTGGGCCGCCGCCGATCCCGACCGCTTCCACGGCTGACCGCCGGCGCGCCGGCCCAGGCCCCACCGATAGACCAGCCAGGGGCGCGGTTCGCGTTTCGCGACCAGAAGGCGGCCTCCTGGCGGTCGGCTGGCCGACTGGACTCTTGCGCCGGAACCGATTCGTACTGCGACAATGACCCCACGCTGCGACCATGGCCGCACGGCGGCGGCATCCTGAGTGGGTCGCGGGAACAAACGGGAGCGACGGCACCGTGAGCAGCACAAGAGGGCCGGGCGCGTCGCGGGTTCGCCTCGCGGCAGGCCCCGCTCTCCGCTGGGCGCCGCGGCTACTGCTGGCCGTTTTGGTTGTCGCCGGAGCATTCGGCGTCGTCGCGGGCAACGGCGCGGGCGCCGCGGCCCGATCCGTCAGCCTGGAGGACAGCTCGGCCTGGCTACTGTCGCCGACGATCGGCGAGACAGAGCTGGTCGACGGCAATACCGGCGCCGTCATCACCCACGTGGCGCTGGGCGCCGGACAGCTCGTGGGAGCGCAGTCGGGAGCCGACGAGGTCGTCGCCGACACCGGCAGCGGCACCGTCCGCCGCGTCGACGGCGCCAACTACCGCGTCTCGGCCGGGGTCAGAGCGGGTCGCCCGGGTGAGCCGCTGACCGTCTATCCGACGAAGAGCACGCTGTTCATCGCGAACCGGACGACCGGCCTCGTCACGGCCGCCGACCCGGCGCGGCTGACGACCCGCTATACAGCGTCGTTGTCCGCCAGGATGCCCGCCGACGGCGTCGTCACGGACGGCACCAACGGCCTGTGGGCGATCGACGCCACCACGGGCGACCTCGCCCACGTCGAACCGTCGGGCACGACGATCCGGCGCCGCGCCGTCGACCCGGCCGACACCCGGCTCGTCACCGCCGCCGGGCGGCCGGTGGCCGTCGACCTCGCCGCAGGGCGCGCCGTCAGGATCACGGCCTCCGGGGCCGACGGTCCCGCCGCCTGCGTCGACACGGCCGCCGGTGACACCACGGTGTCCGTCGTCCCCGCTACCAGCGCGGATCAGGTCTACGTCACGTCCGGCCGGCGCGGTGTGCTGCTCATCAGCGACCTGGCCACCGGGCGCTGCGGCCGTGCCATCGACCTCGGCGTCGCCGGCCACCGGCTGGGCCAGGCAGTCGAGACCGCGCAGCGCCTCTTCGTCCCCGACTACACGACCGGCCAGGTGATCGTCGCCGACCTGGCCAGCGGCCGGATCGTCGCGAGCCCGACCGTGCTGCCGGCCGCCACGCTGTTCGAGCTGACGTCGCAGGGCTCGACCACGTTCTTCAACGACCCGTCGACCGCGCGCGCCGGCATCATCTCCCTCGACGGCACCGTCCGGGCGGTCCAGAAGTACGACCCGGCCAACTCCGGCTCGTCCGCCGGCGGCCCAAGCGGCCCAAGCGATGGGCCCGACCCGCTTACCGCCACGGACGGCGGTGGTCCCACGGGATCCGTGACGCCGGGGCCGACGCCGACGGCCACGCTCACGCGCCGGCCGAACGTCGAGCCCCCGAACAGCGGGTCCACCGTCGGACCCGGGCCGGCGACGACCGTCGCGCCAGTCCCCGGTGGCCAGACACCGGCCACCGCGGCTCCCGGCGCGCGCATCGAGGTCTCGGCCGCGCGGGCGCGGACAGGGGACCCGCTCACCCTGCACGCGGTGCTCGTCGGCGCGAACGGCCAGGCGTCGGACGCGCGGATCATCAGCACCGCCTGGACGTTCGGCGACGGTGCGACCGGTGCCGGCGTGCAGGTGAGCCACGCCTGGGCCGCGGCAGGCACCTACCAGGTCAGCGCGGCCATCCGGCTGCGGGACGGGACGTCGACCGCCGCTTCGACCGTCATCACGGTCACCGCGCAGGCGCCGCCGGTCAGCACCCCGTCGACGACTCCGGTGTCACCGCCGTCGTCATCGACGCCGAGGCCGCCGACGTCGACCACCCCGACGACTCCGACGACTCCGACGGCGAAACCGAAGGCCGCCCTTTTCGCGCAGCAGTCCACTCCGTCGTCGGGTCAGCAGGTTCCGCTGGAGGTCGCGGCGGACGCGACCGGTTCCAGCGGCTCCGGAGCGTTGCGGTACACGTTCGACTTCGGCGACGGAACGGCCGTCGTCGGCCCGCAGGCCGGCGTCACCGCCAGACACGACTACGCCGCGACCGGCACCTACCCGGTACGCCTGACCGTCACCGACGCCACCGGGGCGACGGACACGGTCGAGAACTCGGTCCTCGTCGAGCCCGCCGGCGCCGCCTGGGTCGACGTGCACCCGGACGCTGACCAGGGCCCTCCGCTCACGGCGACCGCTGACGCGTCCGCCTCCAGTGGCACCGGGACCCTGCACTACACGTTCGGCTTCGGCGACGGCACGGCGTCGGTCGGCCCACAGACGGGCGCGACCGTGACCCACACGTACACCGCGCCCGGCCAGTACGCGCTGAACGTGACGGTGACCGACGCGGTCGGCGGTAAGTACGTCAACTCGTCAGAGGTGGTGGTCGACCCCGTCTGGACGGTGACGCCCTCGTCGGGCCCGGCTCCGCTCACGGTCGAGGCCCAGGTCGTCGCCAGCCAGGCCGGCGCGACCTACGACTGGGGATTCGGCGACGGCACCCCCGGCACCGGCTGGCAGACCGCGAGCACGGCGACGCACACGTACACGGCACCGGGCACGTACGAGGTCTTCCTGGAGTTCCAGTACGCCGGCGGCGCCTTCGGAACTCGAACGACGAACGTGACCGTGACCGGCCCCCCGGCGTCCCCGGGGTAACCGGTGGCGCGGTCGATGCGGTCATCTGACGTACGCGACCACCGCTCGTCCTGCCCTACCGTTCCGGTCAGAAGACGTCCCGGACTCCACGACGGATTCGGACGTCCAGCCGCTAAGGAGCGCCCGCATGGCAACCCCGACTCCCGTGATCTTCATCCATGGGCTCTGGCTGCACGCCTCGTCCTGGGGCCCCTGGATCGACCTGTTCAGCGCCGCCGGCTACGCCCCCTCGGCCCCCGGCTGGCCCGGCGACCCCGACACGGTGGACGAGGCCAGGGCCGACTCGGAGGCCATGGCCGGCCACGGCATCGACGACGTCGTGGCCCACTACGCGGAGATCATCTCGCACCTGCCGGTGAAGCCGATCCTGGTCGGGCACTCGTTCGGCGGGATGATCGCCCAGCGTCTGCTCGGCCAGGACCTCGCCGCGGCGGCCGTCGCGATCGACGCCGCCCAGATCAAGGGCGTCCTGCCGCTGCCGCTCTCGGCGCTGCGCGCGACGCTGCCGGTGTTCAAGAACCCGGGCAACAGGAACAAGACCGTCCCGCTGACCCCGGAGCAGTTCCGGTACGCCTTCGGGAACACCATTCCGGAGGACGAGTCCCAGCAGCTCTTCGACACCTGGGTCATCCCGGCGCCGGGCAAGCCGCTGTTCGAGGCCGCCGCGGCCAACTTCGACCCCCACTCGCCGGCCGCGGTCAACACCAAGAACGAGGGCCGCGGCCCGCTCCTGCTGATCGCCGGCGGTAAGGACCACACCGTGCCGGAAGTGGTGACCCGGGCCACGCTGAAGCAGTACCGCCATTCCAGCGCGGTCACCGACATCCTCGACTTCGCCGACCGTGGGCACTCGCTGACGATCGACCACGGCTGGCGCGAGGTCGCGGACGCGTCGCTGGACTGGCTGCGCAAGCAGGGGCTGTAACGGCCCAGGTCAGGCGGTGGGCTCCAGCGCGGCCCGCAGCGCGGATCGTGAGGTGACCCCGAGCTTGGGGAAGATCCGGTGCAGGTGCGAGCTGACGGTCCGGTGCGAGACGTAGAGCCGCTGGGCGATCTCCTTGTTGGTCAGGTTCTGGGCGACCATCTGGGCGATCTGGAGCTCGCGGGCACTGAGCTGGTCGCGCGCGTCGGGGGCACGGCCACGGCTCACCTCGCCGGAGGCCCTCAGCTCCTGGCGCGCGCGCTCGCTCCAGGGCACGGCGCCCAGCGCGTCGAACGTCTCGCGGGCGGTGCGCAGCGGCGCCCGCGAGTCGGCGGCCCGCCGCTGCCGGCGCAGCCAGGCGCCATAGGCGAGCTGCGCCCGGGCGCGGGCGAACGGCCACGGGACCAGCTCGGCGTTCTGGGCGGCGAGGAAAAGAGGCTCGGCATCGGCGTCGGCGGCCAGGAGGGCACGCGCATAGCGCAGGTCGATGTGCAGCGCGGCCGCCGGCGTCGCCCGGGCGATCTCCTCCATCTCGGCCACGATGGGGCGCACCGCGTCGCCCTGCCCGCTGTACACGGCGGCCTCGACGAGCTCCCCGACGGCGTGGCACCGCAGCCCCGCGTGGTAAGCCGGATCGGCCGGGTCGTGCATCCGGCGCAGCTGCTCGTAGGCGTGGTCGTGCCGGCCGTCGCCAAGGGCGGCGAGACCGCGGGCGAGCTGCACGGTCGCGAGCACCGGGTGGGCGTCGACCGGGATGGCTACCCGCTCGGCCTCGGCCGCCACCTCCGCCAGCCGGTCCTCGTCACCGCGGACCGCCGCGAGCAGCGCCGCGGCGGACTGCGCCGTCGCGTACATCAGCGGCTGCGCGGTCTCCTGGGCCAGCAGGCTGGCCTCCTCGGCCGCCGGGATCGCCACGCCCAGGTCGACGAGGCGGACCGCGCTCCAGGCCTGCGCCCCGAGGGCTCTCGCCAGCAGGCCCAGCCGGCCCCGGGCCCGCAGCTCGGGGAGCGCGGCGGTGCAGAACTGCAGGGCGAGGTCCCAGGCCCCGACCAACAGGGCCGCGTCGCCCAGCATCCGAGCCGTCTGGGCGTCGCCGTTCCAGGACGCGGCCGACCTGCGCATCCGGTCGATCACGACCCGGCCCCGCTCGATCGGAGCGGCGAACGCGAAGATCGCCAGCAACTGCGCGTCGAGCTCGTCGACCGGCAGCGCCTCGGCCGCGGCGACGACCCGCGCCGACGCCTCGGGACCGGGCTGAGCCCAGAAGCACCGCAGGGCCGCGCCCCACAGCAGCCGCAGCGCGAGAGCGACGTCTCCGTCCGCGGCGACCCGCGTCGCCGCCTCGGCGAGCACCACCGCCCCGTCGTTCGCGTCGCGGATGCCGTCGTCGAAGCCGCCACCGATCAACATCCGCCGGGCCCGGTGCCGTTCGGAGACCTCGTCGGGCCCGGCCTCGTGCAGCAGCCGGACGACGACGTCGGGGCGCCCCAGTTCGACCGCGCACTCGGCCGCCCGCAGCATCCGTTCGCGCCGGCGGCCGGGATCCTCACTGAGCCGGCCGGCATGCTCCAGCGCGGCGACGGCCTCCGTCGTCGCGCCACGCCGTTGGGCCCGGGTCGCCACGGCCTCCAGCTCGGCCGCGATGACCTCGTCCGGGCCGAGGCTGGCCGCCGCCGCGTGCCAGACGCCGCGGTCGGAGTCCTCGGCGAGGACCCGCGCCAACGCGGCGTGCACCCGCTGCCGCTGCCCGATGGTCGAGCGCTGGCGAATCGCCGAACGCATGAGCGGGTGCCGGAAGCGCAGCCTCTCCCCGGTCGTGTCGACGAGGTGGACGGCCAGCGCGGGCGCCAGATCGTCCAGGCTGAGCTGCTCGCCGGCGACGAGCGCGCCGGCGGCCAGCGTCTCCGCCAGGGTGTCGCCGTCGTTGAGCGCGGCCACCAGCAGGAGCGTGCGGGTGGCGACGGACAGCCCGGACACCCGTTCGGCGAAGGCCCGCTCCAGCCGGGTCGTCAGCGGCAGCCACGCCGGCAGCGCCTCGGCGGCGCCCGTCCCCGCCACGGTGACAGGCAGCTCGACCAGGGCGAGGGGGTTGCCGCCCGCCTCCCCCAGAATCCGGGCCCGGACCGGCGGGCGCAGATCGGGAAACCGGGAGTCGAGCAGGGTCGCCGAAGCCGCGTCGTCGAGCCGTTTCAGCGGCAGCTCGGGCAGCCCGGTGTTGTCCATCGAGCTCTCGAAGCCGTCCCGCACCGCGGCCAGCAGCACGATCGGCTCGAAGGTCAGCCTGCGCGCCACGAAGAGAAGCACGTCGGCACTCGCGCGATCCAACCAGTGGGCGTCCTCGACGATCAGCAGGACCGGCGCGCGGGCGGCGGCCGCCGCGGCCAGGTTCAGCGTCGCCAGCGCGATGAGGAAGAAGTCCGAGGCTCCGGCCTCGCCTGTCGCGAACGCCGCCAGGATCGCCTCACTCTGCGGCCCAGGCAGCTCGTCAACGTACGCGAGCAGCGGGCGCAGCAGTCGGTGCAGCCCGGCGAAGGCCAGCTGCACCTCCGACTCGGCGCCCGCCGCCGTCAGGACCCGTAGCCCGCGCGCCGCGGCGACCCGACCCGCTTCCGTCAGCAAGGCCGACTTGCCGATTCCGGCCTCGCCGCGCACCACCAGCGCGCCGCCCTGGTCGCGGATGCGCTCAAGCAGACCGGCGAGGAGTTCCGTCTCGGACTCACGGCCTACCAGCGCCACTGGTGCGGTGGCCGACATGCCTCGCATTCTCCACCGGCGCGCCGGGCCGACGTGCCGGGTCCCACGCAATCCCACAGCCAAGTGGGACAGCGACCAAACGAAGCTCCACACGAGCCGCCCAACCGTGACCGGTTCGGGCGGCCAGCCTGTCTTCGCGGCGACCAGGAACAGGTCGCCACGGGCCGCCTGCTAGCCGGCGGGTGGCGTCGTGTCGGCGAGGGTGAAGTAGCCCTCCTCTTCCTGGGCGAAATGGAGCCGGAGTACGGCATATAGCCCGTAGAGCAGTTGCTGAAGTTCGCGGGCGTCGTCGGGGTCGAGATCACCATTCTCGGGTCCGTCCAGATCGATGTCAGTGAGGAGCTGACCGAGACGGCGCACCAGGCGATGTATCTCGACGTGAGCACGGCTCATCGGCGCGGTGGCGGGCTCCAGCATGGGGTACAGCCCCCGGTCCTCGATGTCCTCGTGGGGCAGCAGGTCCCGCACGCAGAACTCATGGACGGCACGGACCTCGGCGAGCGCTTGGTCCCGGTGTGTCGGGCCGCCCAGCGAGGCGGCGGCGGAGCGGATGCGCTCGACTTCGGGACGCATCTGACTGTGCTCGGCGGCGAGCCGCCTGGTCAGTTCGGTCTGCCGGTCACTGGCCGGGTGTTCGGCCTCAGGCCCCGGAAGCAGTGCGCGGCTGGCGTTGAGGATGGTCGCGAGATCGATCGCCTCCTGGAGCAGGGCGCCCGGGGCCGCGGGCAGCCATCCGATCACGGCGATCCCCATGGCGAGCAGGGACATGCCCATACCCAGCAGCACGCTTTGGCGGGCGATGGCCCGGGAGCGGCGGGCAATATTGATCGTTTCAGCGATACGGTCGAGACGATCGACGGCGAGGACGGCGTCAGCCGCCTCTGAGGACGCGGTCGCTCCTCTCGCGGCGACGGCGATGCCAACCGACGCCGCGGCGAGTGCTGGGGCGTCGTTCACGCCGTCACCGATCATGACCGTCACCTGGTCGCGTTCCTCGGCCCGGATCGCATCGACCTTCTCGGCCGGTCCACGTTCGGCGAGAACGGCATCAATACCGACAGCCTCGGCCACGCATGATGCGACCTCGTTGCGGTCTCCGGTGACCATGACAGTTCGGGTGATGCCAGCCTCCCGCAACCGGCGGATCATGCGGGGCGCGTCCGCGCGGAGCGGATCGTCGAGCAGCAGAGCGCCAGCCGGGCAGCCGTCCAGTCCAACGAAGACGGCGATCGACCCATCGCGGGCAGAGCGGCGTCGTACGCCGCGGATCCAGCTCCGGCTCCGTGACCCTTCGCCTTGCCCGCCCTGGTCGCGACGATGGGCGGCGCCAGACGTGGTCTCGGTCAGGCCGATCCAGGCGGCCTTGCCGATGGCGACCCGGTGCCCGTCGACGAGGCCGCGGATGCCGGCGCCGGCGACCTCGTCGACCTCACTCGGCATGGTGAGGGCCAATCCGCGCTCCCGGGCGGCACGGACCACGGCGGCAGCCAGGACATGCGGCGAGACCTGGTCGAGCGAGGCCGCCAACCGCAGCAGTTCGGTGCCCTGGGAGCCGTCGGCCGTGACGATGTCGGTCACGGCTGGCCGGCCGGCCGTGAGGGTGCCGGTCTTGTCGAACAGGACCACCTGGGCCGCGGCAAGGCGTTCCAGCACGCCGCCGCCTTTGACGATCACGCCACGCTGCGCCGCTCGCGACAGCCCTGCGACGATCGCGACCGGCGCCGCGAGGATCAACGGGCAGGGCGTCGCGACGACGAGCACCGCGACCCCGCGGGCCAGCTGCCCGGACCACACCCAGCCCAGCGCCGCCACCGCGAGCGTCACGGGAAGAAAGAGCAACGCGTAATGGTCGGCGAGGCGGACGAACGGCGCGGTGTCGGCACCCGCCGCCTCGACCATCCGCACGATCCCGGCGTAGCTGCTGTCTCGCGCCGTCCGCGTGGCCCGCAGGTCGAATGGGCCACCGGCATTCACCACACCGCTACTGACCGGGTCCCCCGCGCCCCGTGCAACCGGTATCGACTCGCCGGTCAGAGTCGACTCGTCGAGGACCGCGCTCCCCGTCTCGACGCGACCATCCGTCGGCACCACCTCCCCCGGGCGGATCAGCAGGAGGTCGCCGACGGCCAGCTCATCGACCTCGATCACGGCGTATTCCGCACCCGCGCGCCGGAGCGCGGTGTGAGGCATCCGCGCCACCAACTGCCGCAGCGCGCGTTCGGCCCGGCCGGCAGCCCACCGCTCCAACAGCCGTCCGGTGGCTACCATCACGGCGATCAGAGCGCCAGCCAGGTACTCGCCGACACCCAGCGTTCCGACCAGGGCGAGTACCGCGATCACGTCGACGCCGGGTCGCCGGTGCCACAGGCTGACCGCGACACCGCCAGCCGCTGGAACGAGGCCAGCCACCGTGGTGACCGCCCACGCGAGGTCCGCTGCTCCGCGCGCGCCAGCAAGCCAGAGTGCCGCGCCAGTGGCCAGCCCGACGAAGGTCACCGCGAGTAGTGCCACCTCCCGGACTCGCGCCGGCCGCCGAGGCGCGACGGGCGATCGCCCTCGGTGCCGCAGCCGCCACCGGTATGGAGGCCAGCGGTGGACGCGGAGCGGGCGATGGTCGAGGATCGCCGGTGCTGTCGGGTCGTTGTCCGGCACGGCTCCGCCTCCGTCATGGTGGCCCGTTCGCATCGGGGCGGCGCCGTCGCGGCGCCGATCTAACACCGCCGTATCGTTCCCGGTCCGGTCCAGGGGAGCACCTGCCAACTGGCCGGAATTGGCTGGGCGGATCGTCGGGCGGGCTCGACCGATCGAACTGGTAGGCGACGACCGCCGCGGCAGGCGCGTCCCGCGAGAGTGGCTTTCTGCGGCGACGACGCCGATTCCCGTCTTATGCACAGGGATCTCCCAGGGATCTCCCAGCCTTCGCCGGCACGGTCTATGTCATGGCAGGAGACAGCTACATCCGTCCACCCGGTGGGAACGGTCAGCCGTACGGCGAGGGGCCGTCGCGCGAGGACGGTTTCCGTCGGACCGCGCGGGTCACCACCGGCCTCGTCGGCGTCAGCGCCGCGGCCGTCCTAGGGTTCGGCATCCTGGCGCACGGCCACTCCTCCGCGACCACCAGCACCGCGACATCCAGCGGCACTGGCACGGCCACGAGCAGCGGCACTGGCACCAGCCAGAGCAGCGGTACGTCCACGAGCCAGAGCAGCGGCTCGACGTCCAGCGGAAGCGGTCTGGTCTCCAGCGGTGGCAGTGGAGGCAGTACTCACGGCCAGACGAGCGGCAGCTGACATGCTCACCGACGACCCAGACCCGGCCACCGCGGTGGCCGAGTGGCAGGTGTGGAGCACGAAGGCGCGTGTCGTGGTCACGGATCCGGCCGCGCTTGGCGAGGCCAGGCGGCTGGTCGCCGATCAGCTTGCCGCGGTGGACGCGGCGGCCAGCCGGTTTCGGGACGACTCCGAACTGAGCCGGATCGCCAGGGCGGGTGGCTCGCCGCGGCTCGTGAGCCCGCTGCTCGCCGAGCTCGTCGCCGTCGCGCTGCACGCGGCGGAGTCCACCGACGGCGACGTTGATCCGACGCTCGGTGACCTGCTCGCCACCCTCGGGTACGACCGCGACATTGCCCTGATCCGCCACGACGGCTGCGCCCCGGGCCCCACCACCGACGATGGCTTGGACGGGCCCGCCGCCAGCGCCCCACCCCGCTCGACGGTGCGCCGTGGGCCGGCCTGGCGGCGGATCGTGCTCGACGGCGAGTGGCTGACCGTCCCCCCGGGCGTCCAGCTCGATCTGGGAGCGACCGCGAAGGCACACACCGCCGACCGGTGCGCGGCCCTGGTCGCCGAACGGCTCGGTGTCGGCGTACTGGTCAGTCTTGGGGGCGACCTTGCGACAGCCGGCGATGCGCCGCCCGGCGGCTGGCGGGTGCGCGCGCAGGACCGCCCTGGTGAGCCGGCCAGCACGGTGACGCTCGCTCCGGGCGCCGCGCTGGCCACGTCGAGCACGATCGGGCGACGTTGGCTGCGCGAGGGCCGGGTCCTGCACCATGTCCTTGACCCGCGCACCTGCCGCCCCGCGGACCCGGTCTGGCGTACGGTGACCGTCGCCGCCCGCAGCTGCCTCGCCGCGAACACGGCGAGCACAGCATCCGTGGTCAGAGGCATTGCAGCGACTGGTTGGCTGCACGCGCTTGGCCTGCCGGCCCGGCTGGTGCGCCGCGACAAATCTGTCCTGACCCTCACCGGCTGGCCAGCCGACGAGCCAGTCGCCCCCCTGGCCGCGAGGCCGTTCCCGGCCGCCGCCGCGCGGCAGGCCGAGCCGGCCGTCACGGACCGCGAACGGCGTCAAGCCGCGACATCGATGTCTCGTGGCGGCAGGCCATGAGCCACGCCGAGCTCTGGTACGCCGCCCGCGCCACCGGGACGACGCTGCTGCTGGTGCTCACGCTCACGGTGGTGCTCGGGATCGTCGCGCGCTCGGGCCGCCGAGCCGGCGGCCTGCCGGGTTTCGCCGTCGCCGCGGTGCATCGCAATACCAGCCTGCTCGCTGTCGCCCTGCTGGTGGTGCACGTCGTGACCGTCGTACTCGACCCGTTCTCACACCTGGGCGCGCTCGACACCGTTCTCCCGTTCGGCGCCGGTTACCGCCCGTTCTGGGTGGGGCTGGGCACGTGCGCCGCCGACGTACTGCTCGCGCTGGTGGTGACCAGTCTGCTGCGCCGCAGGATCGGTGCCCGGATCTGGCGAGGCGTGCACTGGGCTGCCTATGCGGTCTGGCCGCTCGCCTTCGCGCACTCCCTCGGCTCCGGCACGGACGCCGGCACTGGCTGGCTGCGGGCGGTCGCCGGCGGGTGCGCAGTCACGGTGGTGCTCGCGGTGTGCTGGCGCTGCTCGGACTCGTTCCATCGCCGCCGCCCGTCGGGCTCGCTCGCCGCCGGCCTGCACCTTCCCGACCGGCCGCCCCGGCCGCCGGCGGCGCGGCCCCATCAGCCACGCCGTCCCGGCGGCGCGGAGGCTCACACCGTTGGAAGGTGGACGAGATGACCCAGATGACCGTCCGGCCCGGCGATCCACTCTCCGGTCATCGTCGCGATGACCTGCCTGCGCGGCCAGAGCAGCCGCCGCGCCCGACGACCGGCCGTCTTCTCGACGCAGGAGCGCGAGATCTGGACGACCACCTCGCGCGGCACGGGTCTGTGCCGTGGCAGGGCGCGCCGGGCCGGCTCCTCGACGAGCTGCGCGCCGCCGGGCTCACCGGCCGGGGCGGCGCCGGCTTTCCGGTCTGGCGCAAGCTCGCCGCCGCGATCCCCTCGAGTGGCAGACCCCGGGCGGGCGGCCAGCCGTCGAGGGCGCCGATCGTGATTGCGAACGCGGCCGAGGGCGAGCCGGAAAGCGCCAAGGACGCCTGGCTGCTCGCCACCGCCCCGCACCTCGTGCTCGACGGACTCGCACTCGTGGTGGAGGCAGTCGCCGCGACCGACGCGCATGTCTATGCCAAACCCGGCTCGGGGGCGCGGTCCGTCACCCGCGCGCTGGCGGAACGCCGCGCCGCGAAGATCGACCGGCGTCCCCCGGACCTCCGGCTGGCCCCGCGCAGCTTCATTGCGGGCGAGGCATCCGCGGTCGCCGCCGTCATCGACGGCGGCCAGGCGGCGCCGTTCCACCAGCTCGTCCCGCTGTCGGCTCCCGCCTCCCGCGGCGAGGGCCGCACCGGCAGGCTGCGCCACCCCGTCGTCGTCTGCAACGCCGAGACCCTGGCCCACCTCGCGCTCGTCGCCAGGCGTGGGGCCACCTGGTTCAGGTCCACCGGTACTTCCGACGAACCAGGCACCATGCTCGTCACCGTGTCCGGCGCCGTCCGGTCCCCAGGCGTCATCGAGGCGCCGATCGGCATGACGATCGGCGAGATCGCCCGGCTCGCCGGCGGGGCGACCGAGCCGCTCGGCGCGGCACGCGTCGGCGGATATGGCGGGGCGTGGCTGCCAGCAGACCGGGCACACCGCGTGCCGATGACGCGAACCGGCCTGGCCACCTGGGACGCGAGCCCCGGACCGGGTCTCCTTCACCTCCTGCCCGCGCAGGCCTGCGGGCTGGCGGAAACGGCCAGGATCACCAGCTACCTCGCCGGGCAGAGCGCCGGCCAGTGCGGGCCGTGTGTCCACGGACTGCCGGAGCTCGCGACGGCGACCGGGCGGCGGGGCGCCCCCCCCCCGCCGCCCCCCCCCACGGCGCGGCGCGCCGCCCCGAGAGCGGAGCAGGTGCG
>NZ_JADWYX010000087.1:7890-38034 GCF_016786355.1 Frankia sp. AgB1.9 | reverse complement strand
GGCGAGCACCGGCCGTCGCCTGGTCCGCCGGGTCGCCGGCCTGCTCGCCGCCGCGGGCCCCGAGGGCGTGCCGGCCTTCGCGCTGCTGGCCGCCAACGGCGCGCGGCTCGCCGCGCGGGGGCCCGGCGCGCTCGTCCCGTCGGGCGGGGGCCGTTTCGACCCGCGCGACCATTACCACCCGCCGGTCCAGGACGTCGCCCTGCTCAACCCGCTCGGCCGCGTTCGCAACCAGCTTGAGGCGAACCCGGCGCGGACCGTCTTCACGGTCCGGCTCGTGACCGCGTCCGGCAAGCCGCCGACCGACCGGCTGCGGGTCGCCGAGCTGGGTGACTTCGACGGGGCGACGTGGGGCGACGACGGCCGGTTCGTCCTCGTCGACCGCACGCTGCCGACTCCGACGGCCGGCAACGCCGTCGTCTCGACGGTCGGGCAGGTCGACGTGCGCGCCGACGTGACGGTCGGCAGCCTCGATGGTGACCTGCTGCCGACGCTCGGCGCGCCGGGCAGCGTGACCGGTGCCGGCTGGGCCGGGACGGCGTACGACCCGGTGGCAGGGACGCTCGTCGCGCTCGCGACGCCCCGGGCCGGCGACCATTACGCGTTGACCGCGCAGGTCCCCGCCCCGACCCATGACCAGCTCGAGAAAGCGCTGCCCGCCACGGGGCCGCTGGCCGCCCGCTACGTGACGCTGCCGGCCGGCCTGCCCAGCGGCCTGTCGGACACCGCCGCCAGGTCGACGGCCGCCGCGGCCAGGCCGTACGACAAGCTGGTCGCGCTGCAGGCCTTCTTGCGGGACGGGGCGAGCTTCCCCTACGACCTGTCCGCGAGCCCCGGCCACTCCTACGGCGTGCTGGACCGGCTGCTGGCCGGCACGGACCCGGGGGACAACCGCGGCTACTCCGAGCAGCACGCCGCCGCGTTCGCCGTGCTCGCCCGCTCGCTGGGCTTCCCGACCCGGGTCGCCGTCGGCTACCTGCTCGACAGCAAGCGGATGACGAAGGACGGCGCCTACGAGGTGACGACCGGGCAGGCGCACGCCTGGCCGGAGGTACTGCTGGACGGGATCGGCTGGGTCCCGTTCGAGCCGACCGACACCACCCAGCTGAGCAGGGTGCTGCCCCCGCCGCCGGCGAACCCGTCGGGCGGGACGCAGAACGCGCCGGCCGCCGGCTCCTCGCTCACCCCGCCGCTGGTCGCGCCGGCGATCGACGACGGAGCCGACCAGGGTGGTTCCGGCGGGCACGGCGGTCTGGGGCTCGCCTGGCCGATCCTGGCCGCTGTCCTGGCCCTCGTGGTGATCCTCGGCGTGCCGCTGCTGATTATCGGGGAGAAGGCGCGCCGCCGGTGGCGTCGACGGTCCGGCGGCGACGCGGGTGAACGGGTCGAGGGCGCCTGGCGGGAGGTACGCGACCGGCTCAGCGAGCGCGGCGTGCCGCGGGCCAGGGCGTGGACCCGGCGGGAGGTCGTCTGGGCGGTCGCCGAGCGGCCCGTCCTGGCCGCGGCGGTCCGGCCGCTGGAGCGGTTTGTGGTGCTCGCCGACCTGGCGCTGTACTCGCCAGCGGGTGCGGCCGAGGACGACGCGGTGGCCGCCTGGCTGTGCGTCGACGAGCTGCGGGCCGCGCTGCGGGACGGCGTGCTGCCGCGGGGCCGACTCGGCGCGCTGCTCGACCCGCGCCCGCTGTTCCCGGTCGGGCGGGGCCCGGGCGGGCCGGTTCCGGCCGTCCCGCTGGCCGCGCGCGGGATGCGTGGCCCGATGTCGTTCGCCGCGCCCCGGCCCCGATCCGAGTTGCCGACGCGGACCGAGCCGGACGCGGCGGAGCAGCCGGTCCCTGTCGGCGTGTCGGGTGGGCTGCGGCGGCCCGCCGCCGTGGCCGGGCAGCCGGGCCCGACACTTGGTTCGGCTGGCTCCGAGGAAGGTGCGTCCGCCGACAGGACCGACGAACAGACGGTCGTGCGACGCCAGCCGGGGCCGGACGCGACCGGGTGGCGGCCACCCCCGGACCAGCGCGCCCCCGGCAGTCCGACGCGATGACGACCGGGGGCGGCCACCACCCGGCCGCCGCCCCCGGGACGTTGGTGACCTCGGTGTGGCAGGTGAAGGATCTCCGCGAGAGCATGAGCGCAGCGGCCTGCCGGCAGGGTGGGCGGGTAGCTCGTGAGGGTGGGGCAGCGTGATCGTCGACCGGGCGGCGATCGAGGCCGCGCTGCCTGGCTACCGGCTGGGGCGGCAGCTCGGGCGCGGCGGCTACGGCATGGTCCTGGCCGGCCAGAACGCGGTCGGCCGCCCGTTCGCGATCAAGGTGCTGCCCAGCCTGGGCCCGGCCGGTCTGAGCAGCGAGGCGAGGATCCTCGCCGAGCTGCAGCATCCGCACGTGGTGCGGGTCGTCGACTTCGTCCGGGCCGGCGGCATCGACCTGATCGTCATGGAGCTGCTGTCCGGCGGCGACCTGCGCTCGCGGATCGCGCAGGAGGTCCTCGCGCCGGAATGGTCGTGCGCGGTGGTGCTGGCGGTCGCCGGGGCCCTCCAGGCAGCGCACGAACGGGGCCTGTTGCACCGCGACGTGAAGCCGGAGAACGTCCTGTTCGCCGCCGACGGCCGGGCGAAGCTGACCGACTTCGGGGTGGCGAAGATCGTGGCGGGCGCGTCGCCGACCAGCAGCACGATCGTCGGAACGCCGCACTACATGCCGCCCGAGCAGCTCGCCGGCGGCAAGCCACGCCCGACGGTCGACGTCTACGCCCTCGGGGTCCTCGGCTACGAGCTGCTCGGCGGCCGGACCCCGTTCGGCGTGCTTCCCGGCCTGAACTACGCGTCCATGCGGGAGGCGCACGAGTACCTGGTGCCGGTGATCCCGCCTCGGATCCCGGCGCCGATCGGCCGGGTGCTGCTCACGGCGCTCGCCCGGGACCCGGCGGACCGGCCGCAGTCGGCCAAGGCCTTCGCGCTCGACCTGGCCGGCGCCGCGCGGACCGTCTTCGGCCGTGACTGGCTCGCCCGCGCCGGTACCAGGGCGGACCTGGACGACGACGTCAGCGTCGCCGCCCGCTCCAGCCGCAGGCCACCGGCCAGTCCCGTCAGCGGGCCGGTCGTGACGGCCACGGCCACGGCCACGGCCGCTGCCGCGCCGGATGCCGGAGCGACGGCGCCGCCGGACCAAGGACCCCAACCGAATCTGGGACCGGCTCCGGTACTGCGGCACGTCTGGCAGCCCGACGATGAGACCGTGCGCGCGGGTCTGCCGGCCGCACAGGAGCGTGCCCTGGTGGCACCCGACTGGGCTGCGGCGCGCGGACCGGAGCCGGACTGGGCGGCGGCGCGCGGCCCAGAGCCGGACTGGGCACCGGCCGGTTACCAACCGCCGCGGCCGCCGCCGGCCGGCTACGGGGGGCCGGCGGCCGGCCGCCTACCTGACCAGGCCAGCCAGGTGGGCGGCACCGCCCTGCCGGCGACGAACAACGACCGGCGCAACCTGGTCATCGTCAGCGTGCTGGCGTTCGTGCTGCTGGTGGCGTTGGCCGCGGTCCTCGCGCTGGAGATCCTCGGCTAATCACGAGGCGTCTTCTTCGGGCGAGCGTGATTCTGTAGGTCGGTGGACCCGTGCGCCGGGATACGCGCCATAATCGTCGCGTGAACCGCGCCCGCGGGCGCCGAGTGGGTGCGCCAGGCTGTGGTTATGCCTTTGTCAGAGTCAGGGGGCATCCGTGCGTGAGGCGGGTGCGTGATGCTTTTTGATTGGGCTGCGGTCCGCACGGCGTTGCCCAGCGTGCGGCTGCTCGACGAGCCGCTGGGTCGAGGCGCCTCCAGTGTGGTGTTACGCGGTGAGGACTGGGTGTACGGCGCCGTCGCGGTCAAAGTACTGCCGCCCGAGGCGGTTGGGGACGCCAGGCACGAGGCGAGCATCCTCGCGACGAAGCTTGATCATCCGCACATAGTCAAGGTTCTCTACGGCAGCGCCACCAACGAGATCGCGGCGATCGTGATGGAGCTGCTGCCCGGCGGAAGCCTGCGAACGCGGCTGCGCCAGGGGAGGGTGACGCCCGAGTGGGCGTGCGCGGTCGTGCTCGCGGTGGCCGCCGCGCTGGACTCGGCCCACCACGTGCTTCTTCATCGAGACGTCAAGCCGGAGAACATCCTGTTCACCGCCGATGACCAGCCAAAACTCGCGGATTTCGGGATTGCGCGTGCGTTCGAGGGTTCGGTGGTGAACTCGACCTGGCCGGTCGGCACTTGGCGTTACATGGCGCCGGAACAGTTCCGGGCCGACGCACTGCGGAACACCACGGATATCTATGCGCTCGGCCTGGTCGCGTATGAGCTGCTCACCGGTCGGCCGCCCTTTCACTGGGCCGACGCCACCTGGGAGTCGCACCGGCAGTGCCATGAGAACGTGCAGCCACCGGCGTTGATCGGCGTCGCGAACCCGATCGCGCGGGTTGTGCTGCGAGCCCTGCGTAAGGATCCGGCCGACCGGCCACAGGACGCGCGCGCCTTCTTCTTCGAGCTGGCCGCCGCCGCGGCTGCCGCACTCGGCCCGGACTGGCTGGCCCGCGCCGACGTCCGGCTCGTCCTCGCCGGTGACCTCGCCGCCGCCGTGCGGCCACCCGGCGAGCCGCCGGCCACCCGGCCAGCTCAGCGGCCCGACGCCGGAAGCGCGGCCGGCGCGCCCGCGACCCAGCCCGTCACGGTGCAGCGCGTCGCTCTGCAGCCCGTCGCGGTGCCGTCCGTCGCTGTGCCGCCGGACGCGCCCGAGCGCCTGGCCGAGCCGGCGGCCGAGGTCGCCGTCGCGGCCGGCCGGAGGCTTCAGGTCCGGCCGCCGCTGCCGGCCGTCGTGCCGGGACCGGCGTGGCTCCCGCCGCCGCGCGCCTCGTCCACCGGACCGCGGGCCGCGTCGTCGGCCGACACCGGTGCGGTGCGGGCGCGGACGGGCGAGGACCCCGGGTTCCGGCTGGCCGCGCGCCGTGGCGCCCTGCGGGTGTTCGCCGGCGTCGCGCTGATCGTCGCCGTCGTGGTGCTGGCGGTGGTCATGTTCCACTAGCCGGCTGCCCGGCGCGGCCACGTCGCGCCCGGTCCTCGGACGGTGCCCCCACACGGCCCGAGGCCCGACCGGATCGGTGCTCGAAAGGCCTCGTGACGCGAGGCGATCCGGAGCCGGTCGCCGGATCCGTCCCCATTCCCCCATGGACCAGAAGTAGGAGACGTGCCGGAGCTTCCCGCGAGCTACGAGGACGTGGCGTGGTTCGCCGCGCAGACCGAGTCGATCGTCCGCAACGTCGAGCGGCTCATCCGAGGCAAGCGCGGCGTCGTCCAGCTGGCGGTGACCTGCCTGGCCGCCGAGGGCCACCTGCTCATCAACGACGTCCCCGGCGTGGGCAAGACCTCGCTGGCCAAGGCGATCGCCGGCTCGATCCACGGCGGCGCGATGCGCCGCATCCAGTGCACCCCGGACCTGCTGCCGACCGACATCACCGGGGTCTCGATCTGGAACGAGCAGACGAACCTGTTCGAGTTCCGACCGGGCCCGGCGTTCGCGAACGTGCTGCTCGCCGACGAGGTGAACCGGGCGTCGCCGAAGACCCAGTCCGCGCTGCTGGAGGTCATGGAGGAACGCCAGGTCACCATCGACGGGCAGACCCATCCGGTGCCGAGGCCGTTCCTGGTGATCGCCACCCAGAACCCGGTCGAGCACGGCGGCACCTACGACCTGCCCGAGGCGCAGATCGACCGGTTCATGGCCCGGCTGGAGATGGGCTTCCCGGACCGGGACGCCGAGGTGGACATGGTGCTGAGCCGGGCGTCCGGCCACTCGGTCCAGGATCTGCGGCCCGTGATCACCGCCGCCGACGTCTGGCGGATGATCAGCATCGCCCGCCGGGTTCACCTGGAGCGCCCGGTCGTCGAGTACATCATCGAGATCGCCCGCGCCACCCGGCCGCGCTCCGAGTCGCGGCTGGGGGTCAGCCCGGAGCTCCGGCTCGGGGTGAGCCCCCGCGGCTGCCTGGCGCTGGCGAGCGCCGCGCAGGCCTACGCCGCGACCGACGGCCGGACGTTCGTCACCCCCGACGACGTCAAGGCGCTCGCCCCGTACGTGCTCGGCCACCGGCTGCTGCTGCGGCCCGAGGCCGAGCTGAACGGAGCGACGGCCGAGTCGATCCTCGGCCGGATCCTCGCCTCGGCGCGGGTGCCTTGACCGAGCCACGGGCGGGTGGGACCCCGTCCGACGCCCGGCCCGTCGCCGGCGGCGAGGAAACATGATCACCAGATCCGGGGTCGCGGTCGCGGCGATCGCGGTGGTCTTCGGCATCGCCGGGGTCCTGCTGGGCTACCCGGAGCTGGTCGTCGTGGCCGCCGCCGCGGCGCTCGCCCTGCTGGTCGCCGGCGCGTGGCTGCTGGCCGCGCCCGACGTGGCGATCTCCCGGGAGATCCACCCGGAGCGGGTCGTCGAGGGTGAGGAGGCCTACGCCCTGCTGACCGTCACGAACGTCTCCGGGCGCCGCTGCCCGCCGATCCAGGCGGCCGAGCGGGTGGCCGGCGCCGAGGTCGGCGTCGCGCTGCCGGCGCTCGCGGCCGGCGGGACGACCCAGCGGACCTACCCGATCCCGACCCCACGCCGTGGCGTCTACGAGATCGGCCCGCTGGTGATCGCGCACAGCGACCCGCTGCGGCTGGTGTACACGGGCCGGGCACTGCCCGAACGGTCCACGTTGCGGGTCCGGCCGCGGGTGCATCCGGTGCCGCCGCTGCCGACCGGCGGCTCGCCGGACCTGGAGGGCGCGACCTCGGACACGGCCCCGCGCGGCGGTGTCGCGTTCCACTCCCTGCGCGAGTACGTCCGGGGCGACGACCCGAGGCTCATCCACTGGCCGTCGACCGCGCGTACCCGCACGCGGATGGTCCGGCACAACGTGGTGCCGAACGAGCCGACCATGCTCGTCGTGCTGGACACCAGCGCCGGGCCCTACGCCGACGACTCGTTCGAGGACGCCGTCCGGGTCGCCGCCTCGCTCGTGGTCGCGAGCCACACCCACCGCTTCCCGGTCCAGCTGCGGACCACCGGCGGGGACCGGGTCGCGCCCGGCCAGGGCACCGACTCCGTCGACCAGGCACTCGACCTGCTCGCCGGCGTCACCCCGAGCACCACCGACCCAGGGCTGCCTGCGCTGCTCGGGATGGCCCCGGGCGAGACCGGCGTCGCCCTCGGTGCCGTCACCGGCCAGCCCGCGGGCAGCCAGCTGGCCGCCGTCACGGCGGCGCGCGCTCGGTTCACGATGGCCACACTGATCATGGTTGGCGACCCGCTGGGCGGCCGGGGGCCGCGGATCAACGGTGCGCTCGTGGTCAACGTCCGTACCAGCGACGACTTCGCCGCGGCCTGGACGGCGAGGGCGGTCCGATGAGTGACCACGCCCAGAGCTACCGGTCCGAACGGGCTCGCGGCCGGCCTGGGCCTTACGACGCCGCGGGTGACCGGCCGGCGTCCCGAGGGTGGCGGCCGCGCGCCCCGCGTCCCCGTCGCGCCTTGCCGACCCGTCCCGCGCGGCTGGTGCCCGCCGCCGGCCCCGGGCGGCCCGGCGGTCTCGGCCCGGGGAGAGCCGGTGACCACGCGGCGCGCCGACGGGAGACGGCGCGGCCGCGCCGGATCGGCCAGACGGTTCTGGTCTCGCTCGCCTGCCTGCCCGCCGTGCTGGTCGCGGGCCGGCTGTTCGACGCGGCCGGCTACCTGCCGCCCCTGCTCGGGGCAGTTGCTCTCGCCGCGCTGGTCGGCGCGACCGCCGGTCGCCGGTTGGCGAGCACCGAGCTGGTCGGCGTCGCCGGGCTGGTCAGCGGGATCGCCTACGGTCTGGCGACCACCGGGGGCCACGTCGGACCGCTCGTGCGCGGGCTGCGGGACGGCTGGCCGGGGCTGCTTGCCGCAGCGGTCCCAGCCCAGCCGCGGGCGCTGCTGCTGGTGCCGCTCGGCGCCCTGCTGTGGGTGTCCGCGTTCCTGGCCGTCGTTCTGGTGGTGCGCGGGGACAATCCGCTCCTGCCGCTGGTCGGACCGCTGTTGGGGCTCGTCGGGGTGCTGGTCGTGGTCGGCTCCGCCGGCCGGGACGCACCCGCTGCCGGCTGGCATCCGTCGCCGGTGCTGCTCACGGGCGCGTTCGTGGCGCTCGGGATGGCGGCGGCGGCGCCGCGAGCGGCCCGCCGCTCGATGGCGGTCGCCGAGGCGTCCGCGGGCCTCGCGAGCCCGGCCGGCGACGCGGCCGGGACGGCCCAGCGCCCGCCGGCTGGCGCGGGCGGGCCGCGCCGCGTCCGGTCCGGGCCGGTGTCGGTCGGGCTCGTCATCGTCGTGGCCGTCGCGCTGCTCGCGACGGTGATCGGCCGGTTCGTCCCGGTGGCCTCCCGGTTCGACCCGCGTGACCACTGGTACCCGGCGCCGCAGTCCGAGACGAGCCTCAACCCGCTCGTCCGCGTCCGCGCGCAGCTGACCGAGACCGAGCCGCGCGACCTGTTCACCGTTCGCATGACGAACACCGGCGCCGCCCCGCGCGCGGACCCGGCGACCGGCAAGCCGGCCGCTCCCGTCGACCGGGTCCGGATCGCGGCGCTCGGCGACTTCGACGGCGCGACCTGGCGCGACGACGACCGGTACGTCCGCGTCGACCGCGCGCTCCCGGCCGCCGACGACCCGTTGGCGGACGCGGTCCCCCGGGCGAGCGTCCGCGCCGACGTCACCGTCGCCGCGCTCGACGGCGGCCTGCTGCCGACCTTCGGCCAGCCGACCTCCGTCGGATACCGGCCCGCCCTCGCCGGCGGCGCGGGCGGGCTCGTGTACCAGCCGGGCTCCGGCGCGCTGGCCGGCCTCAGCGGCTCGGTCGCGGGCGACCGGGTCCAGCTGACCACCCAGGTGCCCGTGCCGACGGCCGCTCAGCTGCGGGCCGCCACGCCCGGGACCGGTCCGCTCGCCGACCGGTACCGCCAGCTGCCGGACAAGCCGTCCTGGCTCGACGCCGAGGCCAGGACGCTCGCCGGCACGGCCGGGACGCCCTATGCCCGGCTGACCGCCCTCGCGACGGCCCTACGCGACGACTACCCCTACGACCTGTCGGCGAGCCCCGGCCACTCCTACGGCGTCCTCGCCCTCTTCCTGAGCCGCCAGCAGCCCGGCGACGGCCACGGCTACGCCGAGCAGCACGCCGCCGCGTTCGCGGTGCTCGCCCGCGCTCTGGGCTTCCCGACCCGGGTGGCCGTCGGCTACCTGCTCGACGCCCGGACCGAGGCGGCGGACGGCACGTTCACGGTGACCAGCTGGCAGGCGCACGCGTGGCCCGAGGTCCTGCTCGTCGGCCTCGGCTGGGTGCCGTTCGAGCCCACCGACGTCCACGACCTGCGCCGCCTCGCGCCCGAGCAGGAGACCACCCCGATCGGCGGCGGGAGCACCGGCCCGCTGCCTGACACAAAGCTGCCCGAGCTGCCCCGGGTCGACCCGGGCCTCGACGACACCGGCCACCTGAGCGCCGGCGGCGCGCACCATTCCGTGCTGGTCCCGGTGCTCGCCGCGACGCTGGGGCCGGTCGCGCTGCTCCTGCTCGCGCTGCTGGCGATCGTCGCGGAGAAGGCGCGGCGGCGGCTGGCCCGCCGCCGTGGCGCGCCGGCGGCCCGGGTCCGCGGTGCCTGGCGGGAGGCACGCGACCGGCTCGCCGAGCTCGGCGTGCCGCGCTCGGCCGCGCTCACCCATCGGGAGATCGTCTGGCTCGCGCTGGAGCTTCCGGCCACCGCCTCGACCGCGGCCCCGAGCGGGCCGCTGCGCCGGCTCGCCGTGCTCGCCGCCCGCGCCCGTTACGGCGGTCCGGCCGGCGAGGCGGCCGCCGACGCTGGGCAGGCCTGGCTGCTGGCCGACGAGATCAGCCGTGAGCTGCGCCGCCGCAACGGCTGGGCGCGGTCGGCCCGAGCCAGGCTCGACCCGCGCCCGCTGCTGCCGCCACCGCGCGGGCGGGACCGTTCGCCCGCCCCGGCGCCGACCAGGCCGGACGCCGGCCTGTCCGCCAGGCCCGCCACGGGCCAACCGCCGAGGCCGCGAACCGGCCAGCCGCCCTGGCCGGGGACCACCCGGCTGCCTGACCAGGACGCAGGCCTGACCACCACGCCGTCGGGCGGTCGATGATGTCGACCGACCGACGCTTGCGGGGACCGAGGAGCGCGATGGCCACCCATCCGACGACGGCCCGGCGCCGGCTGCTGTCCGGCGCGCTGCTGGCCCTGCTCCTCGCCGGGACCGCCGTCACGGTCGCCGTGTGGCGGTCGGACGCGACGCTGTCCGGCCGCGCCGAGGACCTCCAGGACGGCTCGGCCTGGCTGCTGGACCTGCGCCACCAGCAGGCGGACCTGGTCGACGGCGCGTCCGTCGCCGTGATCCACCGGGTCGACCTCACCGGGCTCACGGCCGTCGTCCAGTCGGGCGCCGACGCCTACGCCACCCTGGCCGGCGGGCTCGTGCAACGGGTGGACGGCGCGACGTTCGAGACCGGCCCGCGGGTGCCGTTCGTCCCCGCCGGCCGAGCCGCGGGCGGCGACGAACGACTGGAGATCTATCCGACGCCGAGCAGGGTCTTCGTCCTGAACCGGGCGACCGGGCTCAACAGCGGCGCGGACCCGCGCACCCTGCGTCCCGACCGCGCTGTCCCGATCGCCGCTCCCGCGACGATGCCCGAGGCGGGCGCCGTCGTCGACGAGGGTGCTGCCGCCGACGGGCTCGCCCGGATGTGGGCGGTCGACGGCACCGGCGGGCTCGTCCGGATCGACGCCGACGGATCCAGGACCTGGCCGCGCGCCTTCACTGACCCGGGGCGGACCCGACTCGTCGACGCCGGCGGGCAGCCGGTCGCCGTCGACCTGGCCACCGGCGAGATCCGGCCGATCGGCCCCGACGGCCTCGGCGGCCGGGGCCAGTGCGTCCAGCGCCAGGCCGACGTCAGCGCCGTCGACGTCGTCGGGGCGCCGGACGCCCGGCAGGTGTATGTCGTCGACGCCCGCACCGGCCTGCTGCTGATCAGCGATCTCAACGCCGGGACGTGCACCGACGCGGTCGCGGTGACGCGGCCCGGGGACGACCTTGGCCCGCCGCGGGCGGCCGCCGGCCGGGTGTTCATCCCCGACCGGTCGACCGGCGAGGTGATCGTCGTCGATGTCGCCGGTCGGCGGGTCGTCAGCCAGGCCAAGGTGCTCGACAACCCGAGCAGCCTGCTGGAGCTCGTGGCGTCCGGCTCGCTGATGTTCTACAACGATCCGGGCAGCGACATGGCCGGCGTCATCGGCCCCGACGGGGTGACCCGGACGGTACACAAGGACAGCCGGACCCAGCCTGGCGGCCAGGTCTCCTCGGGCCAGGTCGGTCCGGCGGCACCGCCCGCGAACCAGCCGGGAAACGCGCCGGCGAACCAGCCGGTGAGCCCGCCCGCGGCGGCACGGTCGTCGGCGCCGGGCCGGGCGCCCTCGCCGCGTCCGCGGCCGACCCAGCCGTCCGCGGCGGCGACGGCCCCGCAGCTGTCGCCCGTCCAGATCGCGGTCTCCAGCAACGTGGCGTACGTCGGCAGCTCGCTGCGGCTACGGGTGGAGCCGGCGCCGGGCTCGGGCGTCAAGGTGACCGGCGCCCAATGGGACTTCGGTGACGGCGCGACCGGCGGCGGCGTCGACGTCGGGCACATGTGGTCCGCGCCCGGCAGCTACACAGTCGGGGTGACCGCCGTGCTCGCCGGTGGCGGCTACGCCCAGACCCGGACCAACGTGACCGTGCGGCCGGCCCAGTCCGCGCCCACCCCACCGCCGACCACGGCGCCGGCGACGGAGCCGGTCGGCCAGCCCAACCGGTCGGTCGCGATCGTCAGCGGGCTGGGCTGCACCAGCGCGCACTGCACCGTCTACCAGGTCTCCAGCACCGGCACGGCCGCGCTGAAGATCAGCGGTATCACGGTGACCGGCAACGTGGACCTCGCTACGGACCAGTGCACCGGCCGCACCCTGGCGCCCGGTTCGAGCTGCCTGTTCGAGATCGGCCACACCCCGGACCCGACGAACTCGGTCCAGATCCACGACAACGGACCGGGTGACGGGGTGACGATCTACAGCGGGACCGCGCGCGAGACGCCCTCCCCGGCGCCGCCGACCTCCCAGCCTCCGACGACCCCGCCGGCCACCACCCCGCCGGCCACGACGCCGCCCGCGACGCCGCCGCCCGCGACGACCCCGCCGGCCACGACCCCGCCGGCCACGACCCCGCCGGCCACGACCCCGCCGGCCACGACCCCGCCGGCCACGTCGCCGCCTCCACCGCCGACGACGCACACCGAGGTCGCCACCAACACCGGAAGCGGAACCTTCAAGAACTACTCGAACGCGAGCGGGGACGGCCAACGGATCGCCGTCCACCAGGCCGTTGAGGTCTCGTGCCGGGTGCAGGGCTTCAAGGTGGAGAGCGGAGACACCTGGTGGTACAAGATCGCCTCCTCGCCCTGGAACGGTGAGTACTACGCCCCGGCCGACAACTTCTACAACAACGGCGCGACCTCAGGCCCCGACAACGCCGTCTTCGTCGACGCCAGCGTCCCCGGCTGCTGACCCGGCACCTGACCCGCCGCCTGACCAGGTGCCGAGGCCTCGTCAGGCCCGGATCCGGCGAGCCGCACCGTTCTCGGGCGCAGCGGCCGGATCCGGGCCGATGGGTCGGGAGCATCACGCCCGCGGCGGCCGCGGCGGTCGGCGGAGCATGATGGCGGTCATGGGTCGGAAGGGAAATCGGCTGCTGCTGGTGCTCGGCGCGGTCGTGCTCGCCGGGGTGATGGCGCTCGGGCTCGGGCTGACGGGCAGCTCGACCTCCGGCTCGCACGCGACCGACCCCAGCGACGACGGCAACTTCAACACGTACGCCCTCGTCAACGACGCGAAGACGCGGGTCATCGTCTACCTGTGCCTGGACGCTCCCTGCACTCAGATCAACACCCGCAGCGCCTGGATCCCGCTGGCACCGGGTGAGTCGGTAACCCAGAACGAGTACTGGAACCCGGGCGTCAGCTACGGCTTCAAGATCGCCACTTCACCCCGTGGTCGCCGCTGCCTGACCATCAACGCCGACACCAAGGCCGCGAAAACCATCACGATCCCCCTGAGCACCGCCAAGCCCTGCCCGATCCCCGCCCTGTAGGCGGCGTCGGCGCTCGGCGAAGCTCCACCGGACCCAGCTGGACGCCACACCTGGTGGGACCCACGTGCATGATCGCTGTTTTGGCCCTCTGGTGGTTGCGATCGAGTTCGGATTACGACCACCTGAGGGCCGAAACGACGATCATGCGGACCGGGGCCGACGTTGGCGGCGAGCGGCACTAGCCGGGCGCGCCGGTCAGGGCTTGATGATGGCGAGGAGGTCGCCTACCTCGACCGAGTCGCCGGAGTCGTGGGCGAGTTCGGCGACGGTGCCGGCGACCGGGCTGGTGACGGCCGCTTCCATCTTCATGGCCTCGACGACGGCGAGCTTGGTGCCCTTGTCGATGGTGTCGCCGACCTTGATGGAGAAGGTGACGATGCCCGGCAACGAGGCGCCGATCTGGGTGGGGTCGTTCGGGTCGGCCCGCCGCGCCGCCGCCGAGACCGAGGTGATCGACTCGTCCCGGACGCGGATCGGCCGGGGCTGGCCGTTCACCCGCAGGTAGAGGGTCCGGACCCCGGACCGGTCGGCGTCGCCGATCGTCTCCAGCTCGACGATGATCTCGACGCCCGGTTCCAGGAAGACGCTGACCTGCTCGCCGGGCCGCAGGCCGTAGAGGAAGGCCTCCGTCGGGATCACCGAGCTGTCGCCGTACAGCTCGACGGCCTTCTCGTAGTCGCGCCACGGCCCGGGGAACAGCAGCCGGGACAGGGCGGCCCGGCGGCCGTCGCCGGCCAGGGCGGCCCGGTCGTCGGGCTCCAGCTCGGCCTTCGGCGGCTCCGGCCGGCGCCCGGCGAGCGCGCGCGCGCGGAACGGTTCGGCGAACCCGGCCGGCGGGGTGCCGAGCTCGCCGGCCAGGTAGCCGAGGACGCTCGCCGGCAGGTCGAACTTCTCCGGCTCGGCTCGCAGCACCGCGGGGTCGACGTTGCCCGAGGCGATGAAGAGGGCCAGGTCGCCGACGACCTTGCTGGTCGGCGTCACCTTGATCGGCTTGCCGAGCAGCTCGTTGGCGATCGCGTAGCACTCGGTGACGTCCGCCCAGCGATCGCCCAGGCCGAGTGAGATCGCCTGCTGGCGCAGGTTGGTCAGCTGGCCGCCGGGGATCTCGTGCCGGTAGACGGCCCCCGTCGGCGCCCGCAGCCCGGCCTCGAACGGGGCGTAGAGGTCGCGGACGGCCTCCCAGTACGCCTCCAGCGACGACAGGGCGCCCAGCGAGATTCCCGTGGCCCGGTCGGTGTGGTCGGTGGCCGCGACGAGCGCGGACATGTTCGGCTGGCTGGTCCCGCCGGACATGGCGGCCGCCGCCGTGTCGACCGCGTCGACGCCGGCGTTCACCGCCGCGAGCAGGGTCGCGAGCTGGCCGCCGGCCGTGTCGTGGGTGTGCAGGTGGACGGGGACGTCGAACCGCTCGCGCAGCGCCGTCACCAGCTTCGTCGCGGCCGCGGGGCGCAGCAGCCCGGCCATGTCCTTGATCGCGAGCAGGTGGGAGCCGGCCTCGACGAGCTGGTCGGCCAGCCGCAGGTAGTAGTCCAGGGTGTAGATCTGCTCGGCGGGGTCGGTCAGATCGCCGGTGTAGCAGAGGGTTCCCTCAGCGAGCGCGCCCGTCGTGTGCACGACGGCCTCGATCGCCGGGCGCATCTGCTCCATGTCGTTGAGGGCGTCGAAGATCCGGAACAGGTCGATGCCGGTCGCGGCCGCCTCGGAGACGAAGGCCCGCACGACCTCGTCCGGGTACGGCGTGTAGCCGACGGCGTTCTTGCCGCGCAGCAGCATCTGCAGGCAGATGTTCGGCGCGGCCTCCCGCAGCGCGGCGAGCCGCTCCCACGGGTCCTCGGACAGGAACCGCAGCGCCACGTCGTAGGTGGCGCCGCCCCAGCACTCCAGGCTGAGCAGGTTCGGCGTCAGCCGGGCGAACGACGGCGCCGCGGCGAGGATGTCGAAGCTGCGCAGCCGGGTCGCCAGCAGCGACTGGTGCGCGTCGCGCAGCGTCGTGTCGGTGACGGCGAGCCGCTCCTGGGCGCGCAGCCGCCGGGCCCACTCCGTCGGGCCGACCTCGACGAGCAGCTGACGCGACCCGGCGGTCGGCGCGTCCGCCGTCGGGAGCGCGGGCAGCAGCTTGCGGGGATCGGTGAACGCGGCCGTCGCCGGCCGCTTGTAGCCGTTGACCGTCGAGTGCGCCAGGCGGGCCAGCATCCGGCTGGTCTTGTCGGCGCCGCCGTCGCCGGCCAGCAGCCACGGCCGTTCGTCGATGAACGACGTGGTCACGCCCCCGGCGAGGAACGACTCGTCGGCCAGCAGCCGGGCCAGGAACTCGATGTTGGTCCGCACGCCGCGGATCCGGAACTCGCGCAGCGCCCGCCGGGCCCGCCGGGACGCCTTCTCCAACGAGACGCCCCGGCAGGTGAGCTTGACCAGCAGCGAGTCGAAGTACGGGCTGATCTCGGCGCCGGCGTAGGTGGCGCCGTCGAGGCGGACTCCGGGGCCGCCGGGCGACTGGTAGTACGAGATCGTCCCGGTGTCGGGGCGGAAGTCCTGGGCCGGGTCCTCGGTGGTCACCCGGCACTGGATGGCCATGCCGCGCAGCGTGATCGTTTCCTGGCTCAGGTTGAGGTCCGCGAGGGTCTCGCCGGCCGCGATCCGCAGCTGGGCGCCGACGAGGTCGACACCGGTGACCTCCTCGGTCACCGTGTGCTCCACCTGGATACGCGGGTTCATCTCCATGAACGTGTACCGGCCGTCGGCGCCGACCAGGAACTCCACCGTTCCCGCGTTGACGTAGCCGACGTGCTTCGCGAACCGGACCGCCGCGTCGCACAGCCCGTCCCGGACCGCCGGGTCCAGCGCCGGCGCCGGCGCGATCTCGACGACCTTCTGGTGGCGCCGCTGCACCGAGCAGTCCCGCTCGAACAGGTGGACCACCGCGCCCGTGCTGTCTCCGAGCACCTGGACCTCGATGTGGCGCGGCCGGTCGACCGCCTGCTCCAGGAACACCGTCCCGTCGCCGAACGCCGCCGCCGCCTCGCGGACCGCCGACCCGACCGCGTCCGGCAGGTCCGCGGCGCGCGCCACCCGGCGCAGGCCACGCCCACCGCCGCCGGCCGACGCCTTCACGAACAGCGGGAAGCCGACCTCCTCGGCCGCCGCGACCGCGCCGTCGCCGTTCGGCAGGGGCGTCGACGCCCGCAGCACCGGCAGGCCGGCCGCGATCGCCGCGTTGCGGGCGGCGACCTTGTCGCCGGTCAGCCGCAGCACCGCGGGCGGCGGCCCGACGAACGTGATCCCGGCCGCGCCGCACGCCTCGGCCAGCGCCGCGGACTCGGAGAGGAAGCCGTACCCGGGGTGCAGCGCGTCCACCTCGGCGTGCTTCGCGACCCGCAGTAGCTCGTCGATGTCCAGGTAGCCGCGCACCGGATGCCCCGGCCCGCCGAGCTCGTAGGCCTCGCTGCCCTTGGTCCGGTGCAGGGAGGAGACGTCCTCGGGGGTGTAGACCGCGACGGTGCGCAGCCCGAGCTCGTGGGCGGCACGGAAGACCCGGACCGCGATCTCACTCCGGTTGGCGACCAGGACCTTTTGCACGCGTGCTCCTCACCGGGTGGCTGGAACGGTCGAGCAGGCCGGGCCCGCCCATTCTGACCGCCGGCGACTGGAGGGACCAGGCCAACGTGCGACGACTCACCACCCGGCCACGCGCCCGGGACCGCCAATCGGCCACGCCCCGGCCATCAGCGCGCCAGAACAGGGGCATCGGCCCGTCAACGATCAGACATCCGCCCGTACCGGTCAACCGTTAGGGTCAACGGGTGTAGATGATCTCCCAGAGGCGGGCGGTCGTGTCGGTACTGGTGGTGGCCAGGAGCAGGCCGTAGGGCGCGAACGCGCAGCTCATGACGGTGCTGCTGTGGCCGGAGAGGGTGGCGACCTCGACTCCCGTGGAGACGTCCCAGAGCCGGGCCACGTCGTCGGTGCTCGCCGTCGCCAGCAGCTGGCCGTCGGGGGAGAAGGCGCAGCTCTGCGCCGACCCGCCGAGCGTCATCGTCGTCGTGCCGGTCGGGACGTCGGTGACCCGGGTGCCGTCGTTGGCGGTCGTCGCCAGCAGCAGCCCGTCGGGCGAGAAGGCGCAGCCGTTCGCGAAGTTCGTGTGGCCGGGGACCTTCATGATGCTTTCGCCGATCGCCACGTCCCACAGCAGGATCGAGTCGGCGCCGGCCGAGACCAGCAGCCGCCCGTCCGGGGAGAAGGCGCAGCCGTAGACCGAGCCTCGGTGCTCGCCGGAGAGGGTGGCGATCTGCTTGCCCGTCGAGACGCCCCACAGCTTGACCGTCCGGTCGGTGCTGGTCGTCGCGATCAGCGTGCCGTCGGGGGAGAACGCGACGCCGTAGACGGGGCCCTTGTGTCCGGAGAAGACCGTCGTCTCCGCCCGGGTCGCCATGTCGAACAGCCGCGTCGTCTTGTCGCTGCCGGTGATGGCGAGCAGCTTGCCGTCCGGCGAGAAGGTGCAGCTGTTCGGCACGGAGCCCTTGCGCCCGGGGCCGGACAGCTCACCCTCGACCCTGCCGGTGGCGACGTCCCAGAGCTGGATGCCGTCCTTGCTCGTGGTGGCCAGCAGGCGGCCGTCGGGGGAGAAGGCGCAGCTGGTCACGTCGCGGTCATGGCCGGTCAGCGTCGCGCGCAGCGAGACGTCGACGTGGTGGGCCGGCCGGGCCGACCGTTCCATGCCGCCGCCGCGCAGGTCGGCGCTGCCCCCGGCCGCGCCGTTGCCGGCCCGCTGGCCGAGCGGCGCCGGGGACGTCGGCAGCGTGGTGGCGATCCAGTCGTGCTCCGTGATCGACGTGCCCGGTTTGGCGTGGGTGTGCAGCAGGCTGCCGGAGGCCTCGGCGGCCAGGTCGAACAGCGAGCCGTCGGACAGCCGGACCCGGGCGAGCACCGAGCCGGCCTCGAACCGGGCGCCCGGTTCGGTGAGCCACCGGACCATGGTCGCCGTGCCGCCGGGGATCTCCCAGCGGGCCGGCTGCACGACCGGGCTCGGCCGGGCGGCGACGGTGCGCCTGGTGGAGACCGAGGCGGCCCAGGCCGCCGCGCCGCGGACGACGGCGAGCTCCGGCTCCGGCGGGACGAACAGCTGCTGGCCGGGCCAGTCGGTCGCCACCCCCAGCTTGCCGGTGAGGATGTCCTGGACGACCGGCATCCGCGAGCCACCGCCGACGAGCAGTACCCCGCCGAGCTTCTCCGCCGGGATGTCGGCGGCGTCGAGCAGGTGCTGGCAGCAGGCCATCGTGCGGGCCAGCGTCGGAGAGGCGAGCTGGACGAACCGCTCCCGGTCGATGCCGACGAGCAGGCCGGCCGGGCCGAACACGTCCTCGACCAGCGGGACGTCGGTGAGCTGGTGCTTGAGCGTCCGGGCGAAGTCGGCCAGCTCGAGCCGGGTCCGGCGGGCGGCGGTCTGGAAGACCTCGCCGCTGCCGGTCGGGTTGAGCAGCGGCTCCAGGCTGCGGCCGTGCTGGCTGAGGATCTCGTCGAACAGCAGCTGGTCGAGGTCGCGGCCGCCGCAGTCGTGCAGTGACGAGTGGCCGATCACCTCATGCCGGCCGCCGGAGCCGACGGCGATCAGGGCCGCGTCGAAGGTGCCGCCGCCGAGGTCGTAGACGAGCACGAGGTCACCGGGGCGCGGGCGGTGCGCGCCCAGCGGCGCCCAGGCCGCGGCGACCGGCTCGGCGAGCAGGTCGACGTCGACGAACCCGGCCGCCTCGGCCGCGGTGAGCATGAGCCGGCGCAGCGGGCCGGACGGGTCGTAGACCGCGGGGATGGTGACGACGGCACGCGGCAGGGAGTCGCCGAACTGGGCCTCGGCCTCGGCCTTGAGGGCGGCCATCGTGGCCGTGACCAGCCGGGCCGGCGGATAGGTCCGCCCGTCGAGCGTGACCGGCGACTCGCGGCGCAGGTCACGCTTGATCTCGCCGCGATAGGCGGCGGGCCAGATCCGCTTGCGGCGTTCCGCCAGCGTCCCGACGATCAGAGTGTCCCCGTCCGCGAACACCGACGACGGCCACGAAACCGCGCCACTGGCGGTCTCGCGGACGAGCTCCACCTGGCCGTCGGCCACGTACGCCGCGGACGCCCGGAAGGTGCCGTAGTCGATCGCGAGGATCGGCTCAGCCACCGCGCCCTCCGTCGTCTTTGTCGCCGGGCCTCGCGTACGAGCCGCCGGTGAACGAACCTCTGCCAGTCCGTCGTGACTGCCGTCCGCTATCGGCCGGTCAGCCGCGTCGGGCTGCTGTCTGCCCTCCCCAACCCCTTCGGTTGGCCCAAGCTCGGCCCAAGGCCGGCCCACCATCCGCACTGGGTTGGCTGTGCTGGATTGCCTGTCGTCGGCCGGCATCGTCGCCTGGAGGTCGACTTGTCCGACCGATCCTAGCCGAGCACGTCGTTGCCCTCTTCGCGCGGGTACAGAGGCCCTACGTGCCCGCCACGGGCGCCGGTCGTCCGCCAACATCGCCTGGGGCCGACGTCGTGGCCCGGGGTCGGGCCGACGGCGGTGCGGCGATCGCTCCGGGTTTCGGCCGGTTCGCCGGTTTCGGCGACTTCCCGCGCTTTCCCCGCGGAGGTTTGGGGACCGGCGGGACCGGTGCACGCTGGGAAGGTGCCATGAAGGAGGCCGCTATGAGCTCCACCATGCTCGCCCAGCGCCTGGCGTACGCCGGCGACCACGCTGTGCTGCCGCCGCCCGGCCCCGGCCCGCGCCCGGGAGACCCGCTGTCGCCGCCGGACCCGGTGCCGCCGGGGCCGGACCCCGATCCCACCCCGCCGGCCCCGGTGCCCGATCCGGTCCCGCCGAGCCCGGTGCCCGACCCGTACCCCGCTCCCGTGCCCGGTCCCGACATCCCGATGCCACCGATCCCGGCCCCGGAGCCACTCTGACGGCCGCCCGCGCTGCAGTCACTTTGAGTGTCAGAAGTTGTCCTGTGCGTGAGCAGCAGGTCCGGTTCGTGGCTCAGGGGGCTGGGTAGAGCGTCGACATGAGCCACCGTCCCGACGGCATCCCCGGCCGTGACCTGTCCGACGCCGCTCTCGTTCGAGAGGTGCGTCAACTGCACCGGACCCGGCACGCGACCTTCCTTGAGGGCAGCGAAGACGCCTTCGAGACCCACACCCGCCGGATGCTGGAGCTAGAACGGGAGTACCTGCGCAGGTTCCCGGACGCGGTCAGCCCCGACCCCCAGCGCACCCGCGCTGGCCGGCGACGAGCCGCCGGCCTGGCTGGCTGACCCGCGTCCGCCCCACGGCACTCCTGCCAGGCCCTGCCCCGTCCTACAGCCGCTTGTGCCGCGGCTCAGCGGCGACGCGCACTACTCCGGGGCAACCGAGTGCCGGGAGCCCGTCTCCGGAGGCCTGACGAGGCGTGCGAGGTCAGCCGGGGTGTCGATGTCGTCGGGCGTGCCCAGATCGTCGCAGGGCACCACGGTGACGTGGTCGGGGTGGGCGCGCAGCCAGGCCCGGGCGCCGACGTCCCTCTGGGCCAGGCGGGCGACGTTCGGCCAGATCGCTCTGCGCAGCAGTACCGGGTTGCGCGGTTTGCCATCGAAGCCGGCGACGACGGCCGCCGGGGCCGCTGTGCCGGCTGCCTGGGCCGCTGCCGCGGACGCCGGCCCCGCGGCGGTGGCGATCAGCCGTCTGATCAGGTCCGGCTCGACGAATGGCTGGTCGACGAGGGCCACCACGACGGCCTCGGCGGCGGTGGCCGCGAGCGCGGCGAGGCCCGCGCGCAGCGAGGCGCCCATCCCCTCGGCCCAGCCCTCGACCCGGACGATCTTGACGCCACCCCTGGGTTCGGCCGGCCGGACGACGTCGACGACCTGGTCGGCGGCGGCGCCGACGGTGACCAGCAGCGGGGAGCACCCGGCCGCGTCGAGCAGCCGCAGCCCGCGCACGACGAGCGGAGCGCCGTCCCAGTCGACCAGCGCCTTCGGCGTGCCGAGGCGTCGCCCGGCGCCCGCGGCCAGCAGCAGCCCAGCGACCTCCACGCATCGTTTCTATCCTGGAACGGGTCTCATCACGCCGCCGCGGTCGCTGCGGGCAGGCCTGTTCCCGGGCCGGTAGCGACCAAGACCGTGCACCTGGCGGCCCGCCGCGCGAATCTGGACATACGGGCCAATGGCGTGGGCCTGGGCGCCTGGCTTCCGGGGCCGGGCGGGGGCGAACGACAAGGGGTGGCGCGCGATGCGTGAGCTGACCGAGCAACTGTGCGGATGGCGGCGCTCCGGGACCCCGTTCGCCGTCGCGACCGTGGTCGGGGTACGCGGGAGCGCGCCGCGGCAGCCGGGCGCGGTGATGGCCGTCGACGCGACCGGCGAAGCGCTGGGCAGCGTGTCCGGCGGATGCGTCGAGGGTGCCGTCTACGACGTCGCGACCGAGGTGCTCGCGACCGGTGTACCGGTGCTGACGACCTATGGGATCTCGGACGACGACGCGTTCGCCGTCGGCCTGACCTGCGGCGGGATCATCGACATCCTCGTCGCGCCGACCAGCGAGCCGATGTTCGAGACGCTGGACTCCCTCGCGGCCGACGTCCCGGTCGCCCTCGTCACCATCCTGGCCGGCCCTGCTTCCGATGCCGGTCCCGGTCGAGGCCAGGGCGGCCCGACAGGCGGGCCCGGCGGTCTCGGCCGACAGCTCGCCGTCTGGGCGGACCGGGTGGTCGGCACGCTGGGGTCGCCCGGCCTCGACCACGCCGTCATCGACGACGCCAGGGGCATGCTCGCGGCCGGTCGCACGGGCGTCCGCCACTACGGCCCCCGCGGCGAACGTTCGCCGGTCGACGCGGCCAACCGGGACGGGCTGGGGGATGGCCCCTCCAGCAGCCGCGCCCCGGCTTCCCAGCCCGCTCAGGCGTGGTCGGGCCGGGCGGCCGACGGCCTGTCGGACGTGGCGGGGCTGCCCGCCGACGCCGTCACGGTCTTCGTGCAGGCGTTCGCGCCGCCGCCACGGATGCTCGTGTTCGGCGCCATCGACTACGCGGCAGCCGTCGTCTCGATCGGCCGGTTCCTGGGCTACCGGGTGACGGTCTGTGACGCGCGGCCGGTCTTCGCGACCGCCAGGCGGTTCCCGGACGCCGATGAGGTGGTCTGCGAATGGCCGTCCCGGTACCTGGAACGGGTCGCGATCGACGCTCGTACGGTGATCTGCGTGCTGACCCACGACTCGAAGTTCGACCTCCCGCTGCTGCGGGTGGCGCTGCGGTCGCCCGCGGCCTACGTGGGCGCGATGGGCTCGCGGCGCACCCACGCCGACCGGCTGGAGCGACTGCGCGCGGATGGCCTCACCGAGGCCGAGCTGGCCCGGCTGCGCTCGCCAATCGGGCTCGACCTCGGCGGGCGCACCCCGGAGGAGACGGCGGTGGCGATCGCCGCCGAGATCGTCCAGGCACGGTGGGGTGGCACCGGGGCGCCGCTGGCGGTCACGTCCGGTCGCATTCACGAGCCATCCGGCGTGCCGGCGGGGGCCTTGTTCTGACGTCTGGTCGGACGTACTCGGTTGATTTCGGCCGAGCCGTACAGACGGGCGGCGTCACCAGCGCGGGAGCGGCTTCGGCCGGTCCGGGCCTCCGGCCCAGATCCGCTCGGGCTGTTCGGATCCGCCGGGTGGCCGCCGGCGTTGTCCGGTCAATTTTCTTTTACACCGGTGTCGTAGTCGGAAAAGCGCGGCTATGCCATTGATGGACGCTCTGTGATAGCTGGACTTCAGGAGATTCCAAGCCTGCGGCAAGGCTCGTCCTAACCGGCGCGGTCAAGCTGTCGAGCATGGGATGGGAACGGCGGCCGGGGGTGGCGCCACGCGTGTCAGGCACCCCGGGCGTCGTCCCCATCCCAGTGCCGGCCTGGCCCCTGCCGGTCGTCCCCGGGACGCCGGTGCCGACGTCCGCCGCTCTCCCCTCGGCGGCATCGTCGGCACCGGCACGGGCGCCCGGCCCGCTGGAGCCCGCGCCGGCCCAGCCGACCAGGCTCAAACCGGTCGAGCCCCAGCCGGTCGAGCCCCGGCCGGTCGAACCCCAACTGGTGACTGCCCGGCTGGGTGACCGCCCGGCGGTCGAGATCGTCATCCCGGTCCACAACGAGGAGGCCGACGTCGGCCCGAGCGTGCGACGGCTGCACGCGTTCCTGCTCGACGGCTTCCCCTTCAGCTTTCAGATCACGATCGTCGACAACGCCAGCACCGACCGGACCTGGGCGCTCGCCGAGGAGCTCGCCGCCCGGCTGCCCGGCGTCGGCGCCACCCGGCTGCCGGCGAAGGGCCGCGGCCGGGCGCTGCGGGCGGCCTGGTCCACCAGCCGCGCGACCGTCGTCGCGTACATGGACGTCGACCTCTCCACCGACCTGGGCGCGCTGCTGCCGCTGGTCGCGCCGCTGATCTCCGGGCATTCGGACGTCGCCATCGGCTCCCGGCTCGCGCCGGGGGCCCGGGTGGTGCGCGGGCCCAAGCGTGAGCTGATCTCCCGGTGCTACAACCTGTTGCTTCGCGTCACGCTGCGGACACGCTTCTCGGACGCCCAGTGCGGGTTCAAGGCGGTCCGCGCCGACGTGGCGCGCCGGCTGCTCCCGTACGTCGAGGACACCGCCTGGTTCTTCGATACCGAGCTGCTCGTGCTGGCCGAACGGTCCAGGCTGCGGATCCACGAGGTTCCGGTCGACTGGGTGGACGACCCGGACAGCCGGGTGGCCATCGTCCCCACCGCCCTCGCCGACCTGCGCGGGATCGTCCGGGTGGCCCGGGGCCTGCTGACCCGCCGGCTGCCGGTGCGGGTGCTGCGCGCCGAGTTCGCGCGACCGCCGCTGCCAGGCCGGACGCGCGGCGCCGATGACGGCGCCGTTCCCGCCTCTTCGCCTTCGATCACTGGAGATCGACCCATGACCACCGTCCCTGCCGCCGACAGCGGCGACCGCCCCGACCCGGCGGACGCCGATCAGGCGGCTCAGGCCGTCCAGGCCGTCCCGGCGATCCCGTCGCAGCCCGTCGGAGACGGCCGGGCCGCGGCGGAGGCGGCCGAGCTGGTGCCCGTGCCCACCGCCTCCGGTGTGCTCGCGCCCGTGGAACCGGTGCTCGCCGCCGATGCCACGACGGCCCCGCCGCCTGGATCAGGGCCTACCGGCTGGCGAAACTGGCCCGTCCAGCTCGTGCGCGGGCGGCCGGGCGATCCTCGCTGGGTCCAGCCGGCGCTGCTCGTGCTGCTCGCCGCGACGGCCGTCCTCTACCTGTGGGACCTCGGCGCGTCCGGCTACGGCAACACCTTCTACGCCGCCGCCGTACAGGCCGGGACGTTGAGCTGGAAGGCGATGTTCTTCGGCTCGCTGGACTCGTCGAACTACATCACCGTCGACAAGCCGCCGGCTTCGCTGTGGCTGATGGCGCTGTCCGGGCGGATCTTCGGCTTCTCCAGCTGGAGCATGCTCGTGCCGGACGCGCTGTGCGGGGTCGCGAGCGTCGGGGTGCTGTTCGCCGCGGTGCGCCGGGTGGCCGGCCCGCGTGCCGGCCTGCTCGCCGGGCTGCTCTGCGCGCTGACCCCGGTCGCGGCGCTGATGTTCCGGTTCAACAACCCGGACGCGCTGCTCGTCCTGACCATGGTGGTCGGCGGCTACTGCGTCACCAGGGCCGTCGAGCGGGGTTCGTGGCGGTGGATCCTGCTGGCCGGCGTCGCCATCGGGTTCGGGTTCCTGACCAAGATGTTGCAGGCCTTCCTCGTGCTTCCGGCGTTCACGCTCGTGTACCTGGTCGCGGCGCCGCCGGCGTTCCTGCGCCGGGTCGGGCACGTGCTGCTGGGCGGGCTCGGCGTCGTGGTCGGCGCCGGCTGGTGGGTGGCCGCCGTCGAGCTGTGGCCTTCGGGGTCCCGGCCGTTCGTCGGCGGCTCGCAGAACGACAGCGAGCTCGGCCTCGCCTTCGGCTACAACGGCTTCGGCCGGATCTTCGGCGGCGACGGGAACCGGGGCGGCGCGCCCCGCGGCGGCGCCGCGACCAGTGCGCTGCGCGACGCGGTGACCCGCCGCGCCGCGACGGGGGACCTCCCCGGATTCCCCGGCGGCAACGGAGCCGCCGGCCGCGGTGGTGGCGGCTTCGGTGGGTTTGGCGGCTCGGCCGGCATCGGCCGGCTGTTCTCCCAGAACTTCGGCGCCCAGATCTCCTGGCTGCTGCCGGCCGCGCTGATCCTGCTGGTCGGCGGCCTGTGGGCGACCCGCCGCGCGGCCCGGACCGACCTGGCCCGGGCCGGGCTGGTGCTGTGGGGCGGCTGGCTCGTCGGCTCAGGACTGGTGTTCAGCTACATGAAGGGGACGATCCACGAGTACTACTCGATCGCGCTCGCGCCGTCGGTCGGCGCGACGGTCGCGATCGGGGCCCTCGTCATGTGGCGGGACCGGGAAGATCTGATCTCCCGGCTCTTCCTGGCGGCCAGCTTCGGGGTGAGCGGCTGGTGGGCCTACCGGCTGCTCGGCCGGATCGACTGGGAGAGCTGGCTGCGCGTGCCGGTGCTGGTCGCGGGGGTGCTCGCGGCGGTGTTGACGCTGGTCGCCGCTGGCCGCCCGGCCGCCGCGGACGTTGACGTGCCGGACCCGGCGCCGGCCGACGGCTCGTCGTCGGCGCTGGACGATTCGGGCAGCCCTCGGCGCCCGGCGCGAGGTGGCTCGCTGCCGGCGCTGGACAAGTTCGCCACGCGGGGGCGGACCTCGGCCGCGACCGTCGGGATCGCGGCGCTGGCGGGGGTCAGCCTGCTCGCCGGACCGACCGCGTATGCCCTGGATACGGCTGGGACGGCGCACACGGGCGCGACCCCGCTGGCCGGGCCCGGCAACCGTGGTGGTGGGGCGCCGTTCGCGATCGGCGCCCGGGCGGCGGGCGGGGCGACCGGCGGCACCGGCCGCGACGAGAACCGGTTCGGCGGTCAGGGCTTCGGCCAGGGCGGCTTCCCCGGTGGCTTCGGCGGGCAGGCTCCCGGCGGCGCGCTCCCAGGCGGCGGCGCGAATCAGGGTGGCGGCGCGAATCAGGGTCGCGGCTCAGCCCAGGGTGGTGGCTCGAATCCGGGCGGCGGCCTTCCCGGTGGTGTCGCCCGCCCGAACGGCGGGTCGTTCGGCGGTGGCTTCGGCGGGCCGGAGGGCGGTTCGTCGAACGCGGCGGTCACGACCCTGCTCACCGAAGGCGCCACGGGGTACCGCTGGGTCGCCGCGGTGGCCAACTCCCAGTCTGCGGCCACCCTGGAGCTCGCGACCGGCGGCAAGCCGGTCATGGCCATCGGTGGCTTCTCCGGCGGAGATCCGGCGATCACCCTCGCCGAGTTCCAACGGGACGTCGCCACCAAGAAGATCCACTACTTCCTGGGCGGTGGCGGCTTCGGTGGCGGTGGCCTGCGCGGCGGGGGTGGCTCCGACAGCGAGATCTCGTCCTGGGTGCAGCAGAACTTCACCGCCGTCACCATCGGCGGCCAGACCCTCTACGACCTCACCAAGCCCACAAAGCCCGGCGCCGCCGCCTAACCTCACCCCGCCACGCCAAGATCGCCGTTTTCGCCCTCGGGTGGTTGTGGATCGCCCCCGACCACAACCACCCGGGGGCCAAGACGGCGATCTTGGCGTGGCGGATGGCGGCTTCGGGGTCGCGGTCCGTTGGCGTGCGCAAAGACGTCAATCCGGAGGCCTGCGGACGTACCGGCGTGATTGTCGCAATACCCATGGGGGCGCCTGGGGGCGTAACGGTGCATACTGTGCCGCAACGCGGTGATCGACGGGCGGCCACGGTCGGAAAAACGGTCCGTGGGCGTGTTGGGGGTCCGCGTCGGCATGCTCGGATGATCTGAGGTCTCAATGCGCCGTTGCCCGGCTGATGAGCCCTTTCCCGTTGGCCTGACGGCGTCGAGGACGCAGAGTCCTCGATCGAGGCGACGGGAAGGCTTCGGCCTGCTCGCGGTCGTGACTGTATTGCTGGGTTCCGCGTGCGGGCAGCCGCACAGCCCGGCTACGGCGCCGGGTGCGCTGACAACGGGAGCGAGCCTCGTCGTCGCTCACCCGACGGTCTGGGTCTGTCGACCCGGGACGATCGACGACAACTGCGCGACCAACCTGGACGCGACCGTCGTCGGTCCCGCCGGACCGACCGGTACGGATACCTACCAGGCCGCCACGAACCCGCCGGTTGACTGCTTCTACGTCTATCCGACCGTTTCGCAGGTCGCGCTGGCCAATGCCCCGTTGAAGGCGACCGACACCGAGGTCGCGGTCGTCCGTGCGCAGGCGGCCCGGTTCGGCGCCGACTGCCGGGTGTTCGCCCCGGTCTACGAGCAGTACTCGGTCGTCTCCCGGCTGCAGCATGGCGGCCCGTCCGACAGCGCGCGCCAGCTCGCCTTCGGGGACGTCCAGTCCGCGTGGAACGACTATTTGGCGAACGACAACCATGGCCGGCCGGTGGTGCTGATCGGCGACGATCAGGGCGCGGAGATGCTGCTGCGCCTGCTGCATGACGAGATCGAGCCGAACGAGGGCCAGCGGGCGCTGCTCGTCTCCGCGCTGCTGGTCGGCGCCGACGTGCGGGTCCGCCACGGCTCGCTCGTCGGCGGTGACCTCGCCCAGATCCCGGCCTGCCAGCGTCATGACGAGTTCGGCTGCGTCGTGGCGTACTCGGCGTACGAGGGAGCGCCACCGGCGGATGCCTGGTTCGGCCAGCCGAACGCGCCGTCCCGCGGCGTCGCCGCCCCGGCGGGCACGCTGAACCTGCAGACGCTCTGTACCAACCCGGCGGCCCTCGGCGGCGGTGCGGCCACCCTGGCGCCCTACCTGCCGACGGCCGGGCTGCTGCCGGACGGGGCGCCGGACGGCGGTGACCTGCTCCCGGGGCTGTCGTCCACCGACCTGCCGGTCGCGTCGACCGGATTCGTGACCTATCCGGACTTCCTGTCCGCGAACTGCCGGCAGTCCGGGAACAGGGCCTGGCTCGACATCTCCGTCCGGCCCGCGTTCGTCGACCAGCGCGCCCTTCCCACGCTCGACACGCTGCCGACCTGGGGCCTGCACTTCGACGAGTTCGACCTCACCCTCGGTGACCTGGTCCAGCTCGCCAGCCGCCAGTCGGTGGCCTACCTCGCCGCGCACGGCGCCTCCACTGGCCCAAGCTGATGGCCGGCGCCGCGGCGGAGATCGAACCGGCCAGCGGCCGGGTTGGTGGGCGTGCTCGGACCAGCCCCGGGTACGCCGTGCGCATGGTCGGCTACACGGATCGGCGGGCGGCGGGGCGAATCCTCGGCGACCTGGTGGCCGAGGTGATCGCCGGAACGGCCGGCTCCCGCCGGGGCGCCGGGCTTCGGGGCGCCTCCGGCGACGAGGGGCCGGTGACGGTGCTGGGCCTGCCCAGGGGCGGAGTCCCGGTCGCGGCCGAGGTCGCGCGTCGGCTCGGCGCGACGCTCGATGCCATCGGGGTCCGCAAGCTGGGCGCGCCGGGGCAGCCGGAGTTCGCCCTCGGCGCGATCGCGACCGGCGGGGTCCGGGTGCTGAACACCCGGGCCGTCGAGCGGCTCGGCCTGACCGCTGAGGCGATCGAGGCGGTCGCCGTCCGGGAGGCGGCGGAGCTGGCGCGCCGCGAGCGCGTCTACCGGGAGGGCCGCGCGCCGCCGCCGCTCGCCGGGCGGACGGTCGTGCTCGTCGATGACGGCCTTGCCACGGGGGCGACCATGGTCGTCGCCGCTCGGGCTGTCCGGCGAGCCGGTCCGCGGCGGGTGATCGCGGCGCTGCCGGTCGCGTCTCCGGACGGGGCGCTGGCGGTGCGCGCCGAGGTGGACGAGCTGGTGTGCCCCCTGACTCCGCCGGACTTCATGGCCGTCGGCGGGTATTACCGCGACTTCGCCCCGCCCACCGACGACGAGGTTCATGCTTTGCTTCAAGTGGCTCCACCGGTGCGCTGAGCCGGGTGTGCTCATGAGGGGCGCTGAGCCGGGTGTGCTCATGAGGGGCGCTGAGCCGGGTGTGCTCATGAGGGGCGCGAGCCGGGTGCTCACGAGGTGAGCCGAGCCGGGGCCGCTCGCAGGTTGCGCCGAGCCGGGTGCGCTCACGGGGTTGCGCCGACTCGGGGGTTGCGCTGAGCGGCGTCAGCTCACGGGCCGGAACCGGGCGGTGACCAGGGCGCCTCGAATTGTCGCGGCAGTGTTACCCCGGGCGGTACCACGAGCGAGTGAGTGCCCACAAACTATAGATTCCCCGCAGATGGGCTCGTGTGTCGCGTTCACGCGCGGATGGCAGTAGAGGGGAGTTCTCGTGACCGCAGCGGACACCGCGGACCTGGTGCTTCGGATCGTCGTGGGTCTGACGATCGTCGCGCACGGCTACAACCACATCTTCGGTCCGGGTGGGATCAACGGTACCGCGGGGTGGTTCGCGAGCATGGGTCTCAAGCCGGGCATCGTGCACGCCTGGGCGAGCGGTCTGATGGAGCTCGCCGCCGGCGCAGGCCTGGCCGCCGGCTTCCTGACGCCGTTCAGCGCGGGCGCGATCGTCGGCATCATGATCGTCGCCGGCATGACGGCGCACCGCAAGAACGGCTTCTTCATCTTCAAGCCCGGCCAGGGCTACGAGTACGTGCTCATGATCGCGGTTGTCTGCGCGGCGATCGCGACCTTCGGCCCGGGGTACGCCTCGATCGACCACCTGGCCACGATCGACGACAACCTGGATGGCTGGCTCGGCGGACTGATCGCCGTCGCCATGGGCGTGCTCGGCTCGGCCGCTCTGCTGGGCAGCTCGTGGCGCCCGGAGCCGCCGAAGCCGGCCACCCCGGCCACGCAGGAAGCCACGACGCAGGACGCCTAGGCACCACAGCTCGGGGACGCGGTCGAAGCCGGCCGCGTCCCGCGTCCCGCGCGGTCTGGGCGGGAACGAGGACGCCGTGGGCGCGCCGCCGCCCTGGGGGGGGGGGGGGGCGGCCGCCCCCCCCCCCCCCCCCCCCCCCCGCG
>NZ_JADWYX010000087.1:0-7880 GCF_016786355.1 Frankia sp. AgB1.9 | reverse complement strand
CGGGACCGAGGCCGCGGGGGCCGCGCCGCCGCCGTCGGGCTGACAGGTCAGCCCGACACAGCTCGCCCCAGCGTCCGGTCAGTCCGGGTCGGCCTCGGCCCCGCCGGAACGGCCGGCGGGGTGCGCGTCGACGACCCGGTTGAGCAGGGCGACGAGCGTGAGCTGCTCGTCCCCGGACAGCGGCGCGAGCAGCTGCTCGTTCATCGTCTGCGCGCGGTGCGCCACCTCGGTGTGAGTGCCCTCCCCGCGCGTGGTCAGCCGGAGCACGTTGCGCCGGCCGTCGTGTGGGTCGCGGACCCGGCGGATCAGGCCGCGCTGGACGAGGCGCGCGACCACGTCCGCGACGGTCGAGCGGTCGAGGCAGGCGCGTTCACCGAGGGTGCGCTGGTCGATGTCCGGTGCCGCCCGCAGGCTGTTCAGGACGACGAACTGGGGCGGCGTGGTGTCGGTGGAGACCGAGGCCGTCCACAGCTGGTGAATGACCTGCTGCAGCCGGCGGGCCAGGTGGCCTGGGTTGGCCGACAGGTCCGCGGCGCCGTCGACGGCAGTTCCGGACGGTACCGACACGGTGGTCCGTCCACCATTCCCTGCCGAATGGTCGGGAAGTGTGTGCGTGTTCAGGGTCTGTGTCCGTTCACGTCGGGCACCGGATGGCGCGTCTCGAGCCGAGGACATCGAAGGACCAGGACCGCGAAGGGCCGGGGATGTCGAAGGCAACAGGGGATCGGAGCCGCTCGGATGGATTCGAGGATCCGAAGGCTGGCGGTGGCGCCGGTGCGGCTCGGTCGTCCGTGGTCGTTCGTCCGTGGTCGTCGGTCCGTGGTCTAGGTCGGTGGCTGCCAGCCCGCGGTCTTGATGGGATGAGATCATAATCATCCGCATCAGGCCATGCTGTGGCGGAATCGCCGGAGAAGCGGTGCCAAGTCCGTCGAGAACGGGGTCTGCGGGCCGCAAAAGTACCGACAATTCCGCTTTCACCCCCGACTTGCCATGCGTGCGGCTAATTTGACACCGAGTGCCGTCTTCCTTGCGTCGGAAGAACCCGAACGAACTGTCTTGTGGCCGACACGGTCGTTGATGCCCGACTGTCCTTGCCGGACCGGGTCGATCCGGTCTGATGGGCCACTGCTCCATCGGTCCCGGTGCTCAGAGCGCCGCGTCCGGATCGCCGTCTCTGGCCAGTTGGCTCCGTGGATCCGAGGCCTGGCAGCCCGTGCTTTGCCGACACCCGTCCGGGTAGGTCCCGGTCCGGGCTCGGGGCCGATTCCCGAGAGGAGTCCAGGACGACCCAGCGGCCACGTGGCCCCAGGCACCCTCGACGCCGAGGCATAAGGCCAGGCATCACGTGACGGGAGCAGCCGATGGACCGAGGCAGCGCCAAGCACGGCCCGCAGCTCGATGAGGCGATGGCCGACGAGGTGCGCGACTACGTCCGAGCCCGCAGGCAGACCCACGCCGCCGAGTGGAGGTCGCCCGAGCCGACGACCGACGAGGTTCCGGTGGCGTTGGACCGCCCGGATGGGATAGGCCGGGGTAGCGCTCCGCGCGGGATGAGCCTCAGCGACGTCGAGGAACGCTCCGAGCTGGCCCGCTGGCTCAGCCGGGCCGTCTTCCCGGCCGACCGTGACGAGGTCATGGGCCACCTGCGCGATCACAACGCTCCCGATCACGTGGTCGAGGAGATCCGACAGGCGCCGAAGCGCGGCCAGTTCGGTTCCGTCGGCGAGCTCTGGCGCGCCGTCCACAGCGGCGCCCATGTGGAGAAGACCCGGTACTGAGACGGCGTACCGGTGCCGTCGAAATCTCGATCATGACGAGTCCTGGGGCGCGGAGAACGGCGCGGATCGAGCGCCGGGCTCCGCGCCCCTGGCACGACCTGGCTAGGTTGGCCGGGCTGAAGGTCCCTGTCCCGTCTTACGACGGCGACGGCGGGCAGGAGCGCGGCATGGAACGCCGCGACTCGGGTGCGGGCGACCGACGGCTGGTCCGCGGACTGCTTCCGACCCGCCAGCCGAGCTCTCCCGCAGCCCCCGTAACCAATGGCTCCGCGCCCAGTGGCCCCGCATCAGAGGGCCCCGCGACCGAGGGCCCCGCGACCAACACCTCCGCGACCAATAGCCCGGCGACCAATGCGGCGGATCGTCCGCCGGACGGTCCCGCCGGCCGGTCGGGCCGCCCGGCGGACCTGAGGAACTCGCACGACGCGGGACGACTGCCGCGCGTCAGCAACCTGCTCGGCCTCATCACGCTGTGCCTCGTGCTGGCGACCGTGATCCTCGGGCTGTCCTGGCTGGTAGGTGGCCTGGACGTGATGGCGGTCGGCGCCGTGCTCGCCGTCTGGGCGCTGTGCGTGGCCACCCGGGTGATCCTGGGCCGGCCGGGCACCGACTGGACGGTGCCGACGTTCGACCAGGTCGTCGCGGCGGGGCTGGACGGCCCCGAGGAGCGTCGATCGCCGGCAGGGCAGCGCCACCTGCCTGGATGGTGGCCCGGCTCGGCTGAGCCGGCCGCGGGCCGGCCCAGCCCGGCGGTGCCGTCAGGCCGGAGCGCGGCCGCGGCGGCGGCCATGGCTCGCCCGGCCGGGACCGAATCGCGCGACGCACCTGCCGTCGGGCCAACCGGCAGGAGCGGGCCCGACCAGGGCGGGCACGGAAGGTAACAGGAATAGCCGTCGAATGACCGGGTACGCATCCAGGCATGGGTGCGACGAGTGAAAACGGCCGGCGACCCGCTTCTGGTGGTTTGTTTCACACCCTCGCGGCCGGACTTGATCAGACAGAACGCGAGCAGACCCTGAACCTGATCAGACAGCGTCTTTTCGCCGACCGCGCCGCGGCGGCGGCCGGACAGCGTGAGCGGCAGGTTGACGTCGGTACCCGCACACGCGCGCGCCGTCGCCGCGGCAACTCGGACGACTCGGTCTCGTCTCGCAATGACGCTGGTTCGGCTCCCGAGCGCAGCCGGGCCGGCCACCCCGAGCACGGTTCCCGCACTTAACCCCAGTGCTGGGCCGACCGGAACCGCGTGCGTCGGAAGCCAGATCGGAATTCCGACCCAATCGGACGTGCGGAAATCCGGCGACGGCAGACAAGAAGCAAGGCAGCTGAGACATAAAGGGACAAGGCGTAAGGTGCGAATGTGGCGATCTGGCGCCACCTGGTCGCGCAAGCGATTCGGTTCCGCCCGGGCGGCGCGCGCCAAGCCACTGCGCTCAGCGGATTGGGGCCCAGCCCGGGGAATGTGCGCCCAGCGAACTCGGCGGGCGGTCGTACCCGCGCGTGGCGCCGCCGACGACACCGGGCGCGGCGATGTAGGAAAGCTCGCCGAACTCGCTGCGCATCGTGCGCCGGAACGGCTCGACGTCGGCGTCGCTCAGACCGGGCAGGGCCAGCGTGTCCCGCTGGCCAAGGCCCATCAGCCAGCGGCCCGTCTGGGCGAGCGAGAGCCGGACGTGCCAGCTGCCACCGACGCCCTCCCGGCGGGCGAGCGCGGCCAGCACGCCATAGGCGGCGAGGTGCCCGGTGGCGTGGCTCAACGCTGAGGCGGGCAGCGGCTCCGGCTGGTTCGAACCGGTCGCCCGCGCGGACTCGACCGCGGCCCCGGACGCCGTCTGCACCAGCCCGTCGAAGCCCCGCAGCCCGCTCCACGGCCCGAGCCGGCCGTAGGCACTGATCGTCGCGCAGACGATGCCCGGCCGGATCCTGGCCAGGTCCTCCGGCCCGAACCCGAGCCGGTCCAAGGCCTTCGGCCGGTACGCCTGGATGACGACGTCCGCTGCCGCGACGAGCTCGCGCAGCCGGCGGGCGTCCGTGGCGACCCGCAGGTTGAGAAAGGTGCCCCGCTTGCCGAAGCCGGTGTCGATCAGGAGCGTCCGGCTGTCGGGCAGGTGCGCCGCGCCCACCCGCAGCACGTCCGCGCCGAACGAGGCGAGCGCCCGGCCGCAGACCGGGCCGGCGATGGCGCGGGTCATGTCGAGGACCCGCAGCCCGGCCGCCGGGCGGCCAGGGGAGGCGACCGCCTGTGCCTGGGCCGACAGCGCCTGCGCCGGCGCCGGCGGCATCGTGGTCCCACGGAACCGCGCCATCGCGGCCGGGCCGGCCGGCGGCGCGCCCTCGTCGAGCTGTTCGATCTCGATCAGCGGCAGCCCGGCGACGGCGCGCCCGGCCGGATGCGCCCACCACTCCCGCTCGGCGCGGGCCATCGTGGCGCACATGCCCATCGACTGCAGCTCGGCCTCCAGGCTGGCCGCGTCATGGCGGGCGATGGCCTGGGCGACGGCGGCCGGCTCGGCCCGGGCGCCGAGCAGCTCCAGCACGCCGACCCGATGGTGCGGCAGGTTGCAGTGCACCTGGATCCACCGGCCGTCCCGGGTCGCGTAGTAACCGGTCAGCGGGTCTGACGGGTTCGGCGCCGGCCGCCCGCCGATCAGCAGCAGCCGCTCGCCGCGGAACGCCGCGGCGGCGTGCCGGGTGTCGACGGAGACCGGAGGGCAGTCGTCCCCCGACCGTGCGGCCCACAGCTCGGCGGCGCCGTGCGCGGCGGCCGCGACGGCGACGGTCGCGGCCACGGTGACTCGGTACAGGCTTGGCAGCACGTCGGCGGGGCCTGTCACCGTGAGCCTGGCCGCCGCGCGCGCGTCCCCGATCAGTCGGGCGAACTCGGTGACGACCCCCGCGAGCTCCCGCGCCTCGTCGCCGGAGGATTCGCCGATACCTCCGGATTCCGGCGTTGGTGCCGGCACAGGTGTGTCGGCGGCCGCAGGTGTTTCTGCTGGCGCTGCTGAGTCTTCCGGTGCGGATGGTGCGGATGGCACGGGTGGGTCGGGTGGGTCCGACGCCGTGGGGCGTTGGCCCGGTAGCGGTAGGTCATGCAGCTGATCCGCCATGGCTCCGTCCGCTTTGAGGCCTGTCCGGCTCACCGCCCACGGTCACCACTGATGCATACCGTGGGCATTCGGCAACTCTCAGCATCGCATTTGCGCATTGGCGTCCGACACAACGGCCCAACCTGGTGTCTCATCGCAGAAGGCGATGAGCTGCGTGCCGTCGGCAACTCGTGCCAACAAAGTGCGACAAGCCGGCCACTATCGCCCACTCCTGGGTCGAGACGGCCTTCTTTTGTCGCTGTGATTCGGCCACATCCCGGGTCGCGTTCTGTGATCCTCGATCAACGGGAGGCCGAGGTCGGGAGAGGAGGCCGCCATGACCAGGCGGACGACGCTGTACGACCTCCTGGGCGTCCCGCCGTCCGCCACGGCGGACGAGATCAGGGCCGCCTACCGCCACGCCGCTCGGGCGCTGCACCCGGACGCCGGTGGCAATGCCGCCGCCTTCCAACGGCTCACCACCGCGTACCACATCCTCGGCGACCCGGCCGGTCGCGCCGGCTACGACGAGTACCTCGCCACCAGCGGCGCCCCTGCGGCGACGGACGCCGAAGGCGGGGCGCCCGGCGGCCCACCGGCTCCCGCCTTCCCCGGGGTCAGCCGCGAGGTGAAGCGGGGCTACCTCGTGATGATGACCGTGGCGCTGGGGCTGTTCATCCTGGCCGGGACGGTCGTCCGGCCGGTGTCCGTGCCGGCCGCGATCGCGATGGCCCTCGTGGCGATGGTGATCCCGCCGGTTGCCGCGATCATGGCGAACCGCCCGCCGCCCACCCATGGCACGCGGCGCAGGCGCCGGTCGGCCGGGCGCCGGTCGCCCTGACGCGAGGACCGGCGGACACCGGGAGCCTGCGTTCCCTATCCTCAGACCCATGGCTCGTTACGACTACCGCTGCCGGGTCTGCGACTCCTCGTTCGAGGTGCGCCGCGGCATCACCGAGGACGCGGCCGCGGCGGTGCCCTGCCCCGCCGGTCATGTCGAGACCTCGCGGGTCTTCTCGGCGGTGGCGGTCAGCCGCGGCTCGTCGATGTCGATGGGCGCCCCGGCTCCCATGGCCGGCGGTGGCGGTGGCGGCTGCTGCGGTGGTGCCTGCGGCTGCGGCTGATCCGCCGACAGTGTCGCGTCATCCAGCTGTCATTCATCTCTCTCGCGTCTCGGTCGCCGTCGCCGGGCTGGTTCGCCGCGCGTCCCTTGCCTGGTAGCCGCCTGGCGCGAGCCTGCCGTCGTGCCCATCGCCCTGGGTGATTGCTTGGTCCGCCTGGGCTCCTGAGGGAGCGGCCTGGTTCCCGCGGGCTGGTCCCTTGGTGTTGCTAGCCGGGGGCCGCGGGCCGCGCATTGTGAACGGATGCGTAGCGAAAGCGCCTGGAATGTGTCCTACGTGTAACAAGACCTCAACTGCCCTACCCGCCCGCGCTCGGGTTGGCTAGGTTTCCGCCAACTCGGCGCGGACTGCACCACGGAGTCGGAGATCTTCCGGTTCCGCTGGTCGCGGGCGTTGGGAGCAGGGGAGACCGCACCGGTTCCGATCACCACGGCCGGGCGCGCGCCTCCTCGCGTCCTTGGGGTGGCTGGCCTGATGGCCGGGCGTCGGACGCGGGAGCGGCGGCGTTCGGGCTGGGGGTCATGCCCGGCACACGTAGGAGGAAGTTGATGGAAAGGCGCAGGCTCGTTGGGGCGCTGGCGCTCGCGTCGGCGGTCGCGCTGACCGCTGCCGCCTGTGGCAGCAGCGGCAGCAGCGGCTCGTCCAGCGGTGGCAAGAAGACCTTCACGATCGGCTTCCAGGGCCCGCTGTCCGGTGACAACCAGCAGCTGGGCATCAACGGCCTGGACGGCGTGAAGACCGCGATCGCCGAGGCGAACGCGGACTCGTCGCTGCCGTTCACCCTGAAGCTCGTCCAGTCCGACGACCAGGGTGACCCGGCCGTCGCGCCGACCGCCGCCCAGAAGCTGGTCGACAACTCGGACGTCATCGCGTTGGTCGGCCCGATGTTCTCCGGCGCCACCAAGGCCAGCGAGCAGCTCTTCACGGACGCGAACCTGCTGTCGGTCAGCCCGTCGGCCACCAACCCGACGCTGACCACACTGGGCTTCAAGACCTTCTACCGGGTCATCGCGACCGACGCCGGCCAGGGCAAGGCCGCCGCCGACTACATCTCCAAGGTGCTCAAGCCGACCACCGTCTACTCGCTGGACGACGCGTCCGAGTACGGCACCGGTCTGTCCAAGGTCATCGAGTCCGAGCTGGGTGTGAACGGCACGAAGTTCACGCACGACTCGATCAACCCGACCAAGGACTACACGGCTGAGGCCACCAAGATCGTGGCGGCGAAGCCTGACGTCCTGTACTACTCGGGCTACTACGCCGAGTTCGCGCTGCTGAGCAAGGCGCTCAAGAGCGCCGGCTTCACCGGCAAGATCATGTCCGGTGACGGCTCGCTCGACCCCGAGTACATCAAGCAGGCCGGCGCGGCCAACGCCGAGGGCGCCCTGATCAGCTGCCCGTGCCTCCTGGCCGGCGCCGACCCGAACGCCTCCGCGTTCGTGACGTCGTACAAGAGCACCAACGGTGGCGCCGAGCCGGGCACCTACTCGGCCGAGGCGTACGACGCGACCAACGGCATCATCGCGGTGCTCAAGCAGCTGGGCACCGGGGCGACCCGCGAGTCCGTCTCCGCCGCGTTCGGCAAGCTCGACATCAAGGGCCTGACCAAGCAGATCAAGTTCACGCCCACCGGTGAGGTCACCGACGCGTCGTTCTACATCTACCAGGTGAAGGGCGGCCAGCTGACCGTCCTCGGCCAGACGTCGAAGCTGATCGGCGGCTGACCTAGCCGCCCGGACCCCGTCGCGTGCGGCCACTGCGCCGTACGCGACGGGGGGCGGGGCGGGGGGGGGGGGCGGGGCGGGGGGGCCCCCCCCGGGGCCGTCGACCGGGGGCAGCAGGCCCTCCACGGCGACGAGCGCGTTCGACAGGCTGTCGAGCGGGCCGAGGTCGTC
>NZ_JADWYX010000086.1 GCF_016786355.1 Frankia sp. AgB1.9 | reverse complement strand
GCGCGGCCACTACCACCCGGCCCCCCGCGGGGGCTGGAGCCGCGGCGGCCGGCACAACGGGAGCTCCCGCCTCGACGGGAAGGGACATGCTCAGCCGAACCGTCCGGAGATGTAGTCCTCGGTCCGCTTCTCCGCCGGGTTGCTGAAGATCTTGGTGGTCTTGTCGTACTCGATCAGCTTGCCGGGCTGACCGGTCGCTTCCAGCGAGAAGAACGCGGTCGCGTCGCTCACCCGGGAGGCCTGCTGCATGTTGTGGGTGACGATCACGATGGTGTAGCTGTTCTTCAGCTTCTGGATGAGGTCCTCGATCGCGAGCGTCGAGATCGGGTCGAGCGCGGAGCACGGCTCGTCCATGAGCAGCACCTCGGGCTCGACCGCGATGGCGCGGGCGATGCAGAGCCGCTGCTGCTGGCCGCCGGAAAGCCCGGCACCCGGCCGGCCGAGCCGGTCCTTGACCTCTTCCCAGAGGTTCGCGCCCTTCAGCGACTCCTCGACCCGCTCGTCGAGCAGCGACTTCTTGCGGACGCCGTTGAGCTTCAGCCCGGCGATCACGTTCTCGTAGATCGACATGGTCGGGAACGGGTTCGGCCGCTGGAAGACCATGCCGACCCGGCGACGCACGTTGACCGGGTCGACCCCGGGGCCGTACAGGTCCTCGCCGTCGAGCAGGACCTTGCCCTCGACGCGCGCGCCTGGAATGACCTCATGCATCCGGTTGAGGGTGCGCAGCACGGTCGACTTGCCGCAGCCGGACGGGCCGATGAACGCGGTGACGTTCTTCGGCTCGATGGCGAGCTCCACATTCGACACGGCCTTGAACTTGCCGTAGAAGATGTCGATGCCCTGGATATCGATTCGGGTGGCCATTGCTACCTCTGCTACCTGAGCCGCCGGGGCTCGCTCGACACGACGGTGAGTTCGGGGTGTGTCCGGGACGGAATCGGGCTGAGCATTTCCCCGGCCCGTCAGACCTTGGCCCGGCGCGACGCGAGCCGGGCGATGAGGTTGAGCAGCATGATCAAGATGATCAGTGTGAGCGCGCCGGCCCAGGCACGGGCGATCGCGGACGCCTGCGGCTTGGTGGCCTCGGTGAAGATGAAGATCGGCAGCGACGACTGGTGACCCACGAACGGGTTGGAGTTGATGTAGTCGTTGCCGAAGATCGTAAGGAGCAGTGGCGCCGTCTCGCCGGCCACCCGGGAGATGGCCAGCATGACGCCGGTCACAATGCCGGGCAGCGCGGTCGGGATGACGACCTTCATAATCGTCCGCCACCGCTCGATCCCGAGGGCGAAGCTCGCCTCGCGCAGCTCGTTCGGGACGAGCTTGAGCATTTCCTCGGTCGAGCGGACCACCGTCGGGATCATCAGGATGACCAGGGCGAGCGAGCCCGCGAAACCCGTCTGGTGCTGGTGCAGCAACAGGATGTAGAACGCGAAGATGAACAGGCCGGCGACGATCGACGGCAGACCGGTCAGCACGTCGACGAAGAAGCTGATCGTCCGGCTCAGCCGGTTCCGCCGGCCGTATTCGACCAGGTAGACCGCGACCAGCACCCCGAACGGGACGGAGATCAGGCTGGCGATGCCGATCTGCTCGAGCGTCCCGATCAGCGCCGCGTAGACACCACCGCCGGCGTCCCGGGCGCTGATCCCCGCCATCGAGTGGGTCAGGAAGCTGATGTCCAGCCGGCTGGCGCCCTTGAGGATGACCTGGAGCAGCACCGCGACCAGCGGGATGAGCGCGAGCAGCAGCGTGCCGAAGATGATGGTCCGCACGAACCGGTCGACGGCGCGACGACTGCCTTCCACCAGGGTGGAGGCGACCGTCTGGCCGATCCCGTAGAGCAGGATGGCGATCAGCCCGGTCTGGATCTTGCCCTGGATCGACGTGGCGAAGTACAGCACCAGCGCGACGGCGATCGCGCCGACCGCTACCGCCGGCAGCGCGTACGCCGGAAGCTGGTTGCCCTTGAGGTGCAGATGGTCGTCGGACGGGGCGCCGGCCGGCGCCTCGGCGGTCGCAGTGGTCACGTGGCGCTCCCGGAGAACTCGGCGCGCCGGGCGATGACCGCGCGAGCCGCCATGTTTACGATCATGGTGACGATGAACAGCACCAGACCGGAGGCGATCAGGGCACCGCGACCGTTGTCGTTCGCCTCGCCGAAGGCGTTCGCGATGTTCGCGGCGATCGTGTTACCGGCGGGCGTCAGGACGCGCCACGGGATGTTGAACGACGCCGGCAGCACCAGGGCGACCGCGATGGTCTCACCCATGGCGCGGCCGAGGCCGAGCATCGCGCCGCTGATCACGCCCGGCTTGCCGTAGGGCAGCACCGCGGTGCGGATCATCTCCCAGCGGGTGGCGCCGAGCGCCAACGCCGCCTCCTTGTGCGCCGTCGGCACCTGACGGAAGACCTCACGCGAGATGGCGGCGATCGTGGGGAGGATCATCACGGCCAGCACGACGCTGGCGACGAAGATGCCTCGGCCGACGAGGCCGGCGCCATGCGTGTTGAAGATGCCGATGCTGTCCGGCGCCTTGGCGATGCCGGCGACGATCCCGACGAACAAGCCGAGCGTGCCGCCCGACATCGCGAACGCTCCGACGGTCCCCCGGCCCACGAGACGCTGGACGACGATGCCGATGATCACGCCGGCCAGCTCGGGCCAGGGGAACCACAGCATGTACTGGTTCATCCAGGACTCGATGCCGATCATGTGCGGCACCAGGACCACAAGGCCCCACAGTCCGTAGATGACGCTGGGCACCGCGGCGAGCAGGTCCACCACGTAGGCGATCGGGTCGGCGACCCGGCGCGGCGCGTAGTTCGTGATGCACAGCGCGATGCCGACCCCTACCGGCACGGCGAGGACCATCGCGATGGCCGCGGTGATGACCGTTCCGGACAGCAGCGCGGCGATGCCGAAGACCGGCGGGACGTCGTTCGGGTTCCACTTCTTCGTGGTGAAGAAGTTGCCCTTGTTCGCGCCCAGCGCGCCGGTGGCCTTCACAACGAGAAAAACGGCGATGGCTGCGATGAGAAGCAGCAGCGCAACGCCGCAGGCGCGGGTCAGGTTCTTGAACAGGGAGTCGGCGAGGCTGACCTTCGCCTTGCCGCCCTCGGGCGTGATGGGAGGAGGTGGCTCGATGCCTTCAGTCCCCCCCGGCCCAGCAGGACCGCCCGGCTCGATGGCCGGCTCTGTCGTCATCGTCCCCTCCTAGTCAGCTGGATCAATGTGCCCGGCCGCGACCGGGGTGAGGACACCCCGGTCGCGGCCGGACGGACAACCGTCAACGCGGTACGGACCCGCGCCTGTCAGGTAGCCGCTTGGTTCGGTGTTACGGGAGGGTGGCGATGACGCCGCGGACCTTGGTGGCCAGCGACGAGGGCAGCGGGGAGTAGCCCAGGTCGGTGATCGAGGACTGGCCCGCGTCAGAGGTGGCGTAGGTGAGGAAGGACTTCACCAGGCCGGCCTTCGCCGGGTCCTGACCCGCGGTGCAGACGATCTCGTAGGAGATCAGGTAGATCGGGTACGCGCCGGCGACCTTGGACGTGTAGTCGAAGGTGACCTTGAGGTCGTTGCCGTCGGCCACCGTGGCGGTCGACAGGCCCTTCGAAGCGGCGTCCGTGCTGGCCTTGACGTACTCGCCGTTCGCGTTCTTGATCTCGGCGGTCGGCAGGCCGGCGTTGTCGGCGTAGGACTCCTCGACGTAGCCGATGGCGCCCGCGGTCGACTTGACGACCGAGGTGATGCCGTCGCTACCCTTGGCGCCCTGGCCGCCCGGGGCCTTCCAGTCCGAGCTGTGGTCGGTCGGGTAGTCAGCCGCAGCCGCACCGTGCAGGAACTTGGAGAAGTTGTCGGTGGTGCCCGAGCTGTCCGACCGGTGGATGGACTGGATCGGGGTGCTGGGCAGGGAGACGCCGGCGTTCTCAGCCTTGATCGCCGGGTCGTCCCACTTGGTGATCGTGTTCGAGAAGATCTTGGCGACCAGCGACGGCGACAGCTTCAGCGTCGAGACACCGGACAGGTTGTAGATCAGGGTGATCGGGCCGGCGACGGTCGGGATGTCGATGGCCGAGCCGCCGGTGCAGACGGCGTCCGCCTGCGCCTTCTGCGGGTCCGCGAGCGCCGAGTCGGAGCCGGCGAAGTCAACCTGCTTGGCGATGAAGGCGGTGCGGCCCGCGCCGGAGCCGACCGACGCGTACTGGATCTGCGCGCCGCTGCACTTCGCCGTGTAGTCCTTGACCCACTGGTCCATGGCGTTCTTCTGCGCCGACGAACCGGAGCCGCTGACGCTCCCGGTGGCGCAGCTGATCGTCGCGGCCGACGTGCCGGCGGCCGACGGAGTCGAGCCGCCACCGCCGCTGTTGTTGTCCGAGCCACAAGCCGCGACCCCGAGCAGCGCCGCGACGGCGATGCCGGCGGCGGCGGACTGACGCTTGCCTACCTTCACGAGTAGCCCTTCTGAATGGCGCCCGAAGGCACCTGCCCCCAGCAGTCCGATCCGGACCGCCGATGGAACATCGAAGTCGGCCACGATGAACCCAGAATGAACAAACCCGAACACAAACCAGACACACACCGGAACAGCTACCCGTATGCGGTGATCCTCTGGCATCGAGGCCAGGTGATCACAAAAACGACTACGAACGGTAACCGTTCGGTTTTGTTCACCTCCACGGAGACCACTGTGGGACTACGCAGGGCGTCCCGGTCGCCACCTCCGTCGACGGCCGACCAGCCCGCGCCGACCGCGCGACCAGACGCCGGGCCCGTTTTCCAGAGACACACCAGGCGATGGCCGGGTAACTACGCAACGCAACCAACGTGGGCCAAGCGCTGCCCAGCGCCCCAATCGCCCCGAGATCACCCTTCACTGATCACCCGTGCGGGCTGATTGCTGCACAGCAACGCCGTTGTTGCTGACAGCATGCGTCAGGTAGCCGCAGGTCATGGAGACGATGACGACTCCGACCGGCAGCGGCCGCGCGGCGACCGAGCACGGGGCCGGTGCCCGCAGGCAGAAGGAGACGTCAATGAACGACACCGCCGCCGGCGCCGGTGACCTCAGGACCGGAGGCGAGCTCGACCCCGAGCCCGGCCACCTCGCGGAGCTGCCTCGCTCGCTCGCCGTGGTGACGACCGCCCGCGAGGGGAACGCGGTCGAGCACCAGCTTCTGATCTCGCCTGGGGCGACGGCAGCCGACGTCACCGCCGCGATGATCCTGATGCCCCCGGCCGCGGCCCTGGTCGGTCACCGCGGCGCCGGCGACGTCGCTCTCGTGTTCCGCGAGCCGGCCGGGCCTGCCGCCGACGCGGCGCTCTGGCTTGCCGGTTCGAGCATGCCCGAACCCCGCGATGACCTTGGCCGCGACGACGACCGGGGGTAGCGCTCACCGGTCCGCGCGCGGCCGGTTGGTCCGGCCACGCAGGGCTATCGCTCGTACGACGGGTGCGGGCAATATCGTGGACGCGTGGCCGTACTGACGCTTCGTTCCGACGACTTCCCCCGCTGGTATCAGGACGTGATCGCGAAGGCCGAGCTGGCCGACAACGGTCCGGTCCGGGGGTCGATGGTGATCCGACCGTACGGCTACTCGCTCTGGGAACGGATGCAGGCCGACGTCGACGCCCGGATCAAGGCGGCCGGCGCCGTCAACGCGTACTTCCCGCTGTTGATCCCGGAGAGCTACCTGCGCCGGGAGGCCGACCACGTCGAGGGGTTCAGCCCGGAGCTCGCGGTCGTCACCCACGGCGGTGGCAAGGAGCTGGAGGAACCGGCCGTCGTCCGGCCGACCAGTGAAACGGTCATCGGCGAGTACATGGCCAAGTGGACGCAGAGCTACCGCGATCTGCCGCTGCTGCTCAACCAGTGGGCGAACGTCGTCCGCTGGGAGCTGCGGCCACGGCTGTTCCTGCGTACCAGCGAGTTCCTCTGGCAGGAGGGCCACACCGCGCACGTGGACGGCCCCGATGCCGCGGCTTATGCCCGGCGGATCGCGCTGGAGGTCTACCAGGACTTCATGGTCTCGGTGCTGGCCATGCCCGTCTTCGTCGGGCGCAAGACCCGCAAGGAGCGCTTCGCCGGCGCGATCAACACCCTCACCTGCGAGGGCATGATGGGCGACGGCAAGGCGCTGCAGATGGCCACCAGCCACGAGCTCGGCCAGAACTTCGCCCGCGCCTTCGACATCGACTACCTCGGTGCCGACGGAGCCCGTCACCTGGCCTGGACCACCTCGTGGGGCTCGTCCACCCGGATGGTCGGCGGGCTGATCATGGCCCACGGTGACGACGCCGGCCTGCGCGTCCCGCCGCGGCTGGCCCCGACCCAGGTCGTCGTGCTGCCGGTCCGGGACGACGAAAAGGTCGTGGCCGCGGCGACCCAGGTCGTCGACGCGCTGAAGGCCGCCGGGGTGCGGGTCGCGCTGGACGCGCGGCCGGGGCTGTCGTTCGGCCGCCGGGTCACCGACTGGGAGCTCAAGGGCGTGCCGGTCCGCGTCGAGGTCGGTCCGCGTGACCTGGCCGTCGGCAACGTCACCCTGGCCCGTCGCGACACCGGAGAGAAGATCACCGCCCCGCTCGCCGAGGCGGCGGCACGCGTCCCCGCGCTGCTCGACGACGTCCAGGCCGACCTCTACCAGCAGGCCCTCGCGCTGCGCGACTCCCGGACCGCCGACGTCACCTCGCTCGCGGACGCGATCGAGGCGGCCGCCACGGGCTTCGCCCGGCTCCCCTGGCGCCTGGTCGGCGACGAGGGCGAGGCCCGCCTCGCCGCCGAGTCCCTGACCGTGCGCTGCATCCAGAACGCCGACGGCACCCTGCCCGCCGGCACGGACGACACCGACGACCTGGTCTGCCTGGTGGCCAGGGCTTACTGACCCAATCGATCGGCCCACGCGGGTCGATCCAGCGCCCACGGGCCCGGCCGCGTCACCATGCGGCCGGGCCCGTGGCGTCTGCCTGGCCGATGCTTCCGGCGGGCACCCGGGTAGAACTACGTTTCGCTGCCACGAGGCCTGCCAGTACGGCAACCCTTGACTGTCATGGAACCGGATTTCAGACTAGGCCCAGGCTGGACGGGCTGGTGCGAGCGCAGAGGCGGTCGAGGCATCCGGGCACCGGCCGGCGAGCCGGGCCCGCTCCGGTTCGACTCGATCGTGGCCGGCGGTCCGCGCCACGGCCTGGCACCTGGCGACGAGGATGTGAGATGGCGTTCCCCACCGGAGTCCCGATCATCGACACGATGATCGGCTTCCCGCAGCCCGGCACCTCGCAGTACGACTTCATCCGGCGGCAGCTCAAGGACACCGAGTCCAAGGAGTTCGCCTTCCCGGCCGAGTACATGTTCAAGAACGTCCCGCACGACCTGCCGACCGACGACCCGGTGAGCGTCACGCTGCACGAGATGGACCGGTTCGGCGTCGAGAAGGGCCTGATCGGGTGCGCCGGCGAGTCCGCCCGCGTCGCGCTGAAGAAGTTCCCGGACCGGTTCGTCCCGAGTGGCAACATCAACGACCCGAACGACGTCATGGGCACCGTCCGCGCCATCGTCCGGGACTACGAGGAGTACGGCATCCGGGCCGTCGGCGCCTTCCCGTCCGGGACCTTCCCGCAGGTCGCGATCAACGACGAGAAGATGTACCCGGCGTACGCGAAGTGCGTCGAGCTGGGCATCGCGGTGTTCTGTTGCGCCGGTGTCCCCGGGCCGCGCCTGAAGTTCGAGCCGCAGCGGGTCGAACTGATCGACCAGGTCATGTTCGACTTCCCCGACCTCGTCTTCGTCACCCGGCACGGCTGCGAGCCGTGGACCGACCTGGCCGTGAAGCTGCTGCTCAAGTGGCCGAACCTGTACTACTCGACCTCCGCCTTCACGCCGAAGTACTACCCGAAGGCGATCGTCGACTTCGCGAACACCCGCGGCGCAGACAAGATCCTCTACGCCGGGTACTTCCCGATGGGCCTCACGCTTGAACGGATCATGACGGATATGCCGACCGTGCCGTTCCGCGACCACGTGTGGCCGAAGTTCCTGCACGAGAACGCCCGCAAGGTCCTCAAGCTCGACGGGTAAGCCGCTCCATCCCCCAGCAGGCCTTTCCCCCTCGCTCGGGCCACGCGCCGCGACCACCGCCGGCGGCGAGACCCGAGCGGCCGAACGCCGAGATCCCGAGGAGTCGCAGTGTCGATTGGTCTGACGGAGGAGCACTCCGCGCTCGCCGCCTCCGTGCGCGGTTTCGTCACCCGCCATGCCCCGTCCACCGCGACCCGCGCCGAGCTCGACCAGTACGCGGTCGGCAAACCGGTTCCGTACTGGGACGGGCTGGTTGAGCTGGGGCTGACGTCGCTGCACCTGCCCGAGGAGTTCGCCGGCGCAGGCGCGGGCTATGTGGAGCTGGCCGTCGCGCTGGAGGAGACCGCCCGCGGCCTGGTGCCCGGGCATCTGCTCCCGACCGTGCTGACCAGCGCGCTGCTGGCCCGCCACGGTGGCGATGACCTGCGCAAGCGGCATCTGCCCGGGCTGGCCGCCGGAACCCGCGGTGCCAGCGCGCTGGCCGCCGCCGGGCCGCGCGCGACGCCGGCCGGCGACGGCGGCTACACCGTGTCCGGCGTGAGCGTCCCGGTGCTCGGCGCGGCGGGTGCGGAGCTGCTCCTGCTCGGGGCTCGGCTCGACGACGGCGAGCTGTGGTTCGTCACCGACCCGGACGCCCCCGGGCTGCGGGTCGAGCCGGCCACCGCCGTCGACCTGACCCGCGGCGTCGCCCGCATCCGGCTCGACGGGGTCCGGATCGACGCCGAACAGGTGGTCGCCCTCGACACCGAGTCCGCGCGCACGCTCGCGGTCGTCCTCTTCGCCGCCGAGGCGGTCGGCGTCGCTCGCTGGCTGCTCACCACCGGTGTGGAGTACGTCAAGGTGCGCGAGCAGTTCGGCCAGGTGGTTGGCTCGTTCCAGGCCATCAAGCATCGGTGCGCGCGGATGCTGGTCCGGGTCGAGACGATGTCGGCCGCCGCCTGGGACGCGGCCCGCGCCGTCGAGCAGGGCGACGAGCAACTCGCGCTCGCCGCCGCCGAGGCGGCCGTTCTGTGCCTCGCCGGCGCCACCGAGCTGGGCCTGGACACCGTCACCCTGTTGGGCGGCATCGGTTACACCTGGGAACACGACACCCACCTGTACTGGCGGCGCGCGATGGCGTTGGAAAGCCTGCTCGGGCCTGTTTCGGCTTTCGAGCACCGGCTCGGCGAGCTGGTCGGCGGCGCGCCGCGGGAAACCGTTGGACAGTCGGCCGCCGCCGGCGGGCTGACCCGCGACTTCACGCTTGAGCTGCCGGACGAGGACCCGGCGTTCCGGGCCCGGATCGCCTCGGTGCTCAGCGAGGTCGCAAGCCTTCCCGCGGCCGATCAACAGCGCCGGCTGGCCGACGAGGGGCTGGTTCTCCCGCACTATCCACGCCCCTACGGGATCGCGGCGACACCGCTGGAGCAGCTCGTCATCCAGCAGGAATACGAACGGTCCGGTGTCACCCAGCCGAAGACCATCATCGGTGAATGGGCGATGCCGACGATCCTCGCGCACGGCACCGACGAGCAGAAGGCGACACTCGTACCGGCGACACTGCGCGGCGAGATCACCTGGTGTCAGCTGTTCAGCGAGCCCGGGGCTGGTTCGGACCTCGCGGCCCTGTCCACCAGGGCGGAGAAGGTCGAGGGCGGCTGGCGGCTCAACGGCCAGAAGGTCTGGAACTCGATGGCCGAACGGGCGAACTACGGCATCTGCCTGGCCAGGACCAATCCGGACGTGCCCAAGCACCGCGGCATCTCGTATTTCCTGGTCGACATGAAGACGCCCGGCATCGACGTGCGCCCGCTGCGCGAGGCCAATGGCAACTACCTGTTCAACGAGGTCTTCTTCACCGACGTCCTCGTGCCGGAGGACCGGATCGTCGGTGAGCCCGACAAGGGCTGGGCGCTGGCCCGCACGACCCTCGGCAACGAACGCGTGGCGATGGGCGGCATGCGCGAGCTGCGCATGGACCTGCCCGCGCTCGCGGCTTCCGGCGAGCTCGTGACCGATCCCGGCGACGTGCGCCGCGACATCGGCGCCCTGTACGCCCTCGCGTTCGCGCTGTCGGCGATGTCGTTGCGCTCCACGCTGCGCACGCTTTCCGGCCTGCGGCCGGGCGCCGAGGCGAGCGTCGCGAAGGTGGCGGCCAGTTTCCTGAACACCGACGTGGGGACGCGTGTCCTGCGCTGGTTCGGCCCGGCGGCCGCGAGTGCCGACGGTCCGGCGGCGGCCGCCGTCCACCAGTACCTCAGCATCCCGCCACACCTGATCGGCGGCGGCACCATCGAAATCCAGCTCAATGTCATCTCCGAACGCGTTCTCGGCCTCCCGCGCGGATGACGCCCCAAGTGTCGCGACCGGCCGGACGATCCGTGCTCGGCCGGTCGCTAGAACTCCGTTTCGAGTGTGACCTGAGCCTCGGCAATGGCGCGCGCGGAGCGACCCCATACCGCGCGGCAGGCCTGCCGGCGGGATTGAAACCGGCTTCCAGGTAGCCTGGGAAGGTGGCGAAAGAGGAAACGCTGCCGCAGCCGGTGAGCACGATGACGGCTGCGCAGCTCGCGCGACGACGGCGGCTGACGGACGCCGTGATCGAAATGATCGACCAGGTGCCGCCGGACCAGCTCCAGATGCGCGATGTCGCCGAACGTTCCGGTGTCGCGCTCGGGACTGCGTACCGCTATTTCTCGTCGAAGGACCACCTCCTGGCCGCCGCCTGGGCCGACTGGCAGCGGCGGCTGACCGACCGGGTACGCGGCGAGGTCTCCCGTGACCATGGGAGAAGCGGTTCAGGAGCCGTGCAGCCCGCCGGGGCCTGCACCCGCGTCGTCGGCTTTCTGCACCGGGAGATCCGGGCCTTCCAGCGCCACCCGAACTTTGCCCGGCTCGTCACGCACGTGGAGGTCGCCAGCGACCCGTTCGCGAGCGAGGAGCTCGCCGGTCTCGCCGACGACAACCGGACCGTGATGGCCGCCCTGATGAACGGTGTGCCGCCGGAGGTGGCCCGCCCCGCGACGATCGCGATCAATGCGACGCTCGCGTCCGGGCTGGCCTCCTGGACCGCCGGGCGTCTCACCTTCCCCGATCTCGTCCGCCAGCTGGAGGACGTCACCCGCCTCGTTCTTCGCGACTACGACGACACCGCCACCGGCTGACGTTCCGGCGACACGGCCGGCAACCAGACGGGCCCGTCGCCACACCCGACGGTCGGCGCTCCGGGCACGTCCGATGTCGCAATCGGGACAAAATGGGACTCGGTGTTCCGGTTCTCGCCAACATGGGCGAGCACCGTGAACTGGACGAGGGGAAAGACCCATGAGGATCCGCGTGGTCGTCGCGTCGCTTCTCGCGGTGGCCGCAATCGTGGCCACGGCGACCGGCTGCTCGCAGAAGGCCCGGGAGGTCGGCCGCGACGCGCCGGTTTCCAGCCACGACGACAAGCCCGCCCGGCTCATCAACATGCCGGACGGCTTCAGCAACGTTTCGGCCAAATGCGACGGCCCGAACATGGTCTACGTCGTCTACCATTCCGACAGCGCCTACGGCTCGGTCGCGATCGCGCCGAACGACCCGCGCTGCCAGACAGCCGGGAACACCGGCTGACCTTTCTGCCCTCTCCCGAGATCGGCGCCGTTCGCGCCATCGCCTGCGGCTAGTGATCGCCGTTTTGGGCGGAGGTCCACGGAGAGCGGTGTCCACGGGCCATCGATCGCGTCCCGGCGCGCCCGAGCCGCCGGTCAGCCCGCCGGCAGGTAGCTGTTGGTGACGACGTCGGCGGCCTTCACCGGCTTGTCGATGAGCTTCTGAGCCGACATCCAGTCCGCGAAGCTCTGCCAGGCGGCCGGATCCTGGTGGCCGAAGCCGGCCGCGTTACGCAGCAGGGGAACGGTCGCGTCGACCATCTTGGGCAGGACCGCCGGGTCGTAGCCCTCGGCAACCTTGGCGATCGTCGCGGAGGCGGTCGCGGGGTCGGTCAGGACGGCCGCGTTGCCCTTGGCGAGTGCAGCCAGGAAGTCCCGGACCAGCTTCTGATAGGCGGGATCGGACTTCAGCCGGCTCGCCTTGGCGATGACGACCAGTTCGGCGTAGTTCGGCACCCCGGCCGCAGTGACCGGGATGACCGTCGGCTTCAGGCCCTGGGCGGCCAGTTGGACCGCTTCGACGTTGCGGAAGCCGCCCAGGGTCGCGTCGACGTTGCCGGTCACCATCGCGGCAATCAGGTCCTGGCCGACGTCGACCTTCTTCACCGATCCGGCGTCGACGTGGTTCTGGGCAAGGATCGTCTTGAGGAAGGCGTCCTGGGTGGCGAGCCCGGCCGTGGCGACGCGAGCGCCGGCCAGGTCCGAGATGGCGTGCACGCGGGACTTGTCCGTCGCGATGATCGAGGTCAGCGCGGTGGGGACCAGCGCGCCGACGGACACGACGTCCAGGCCCTGAGACCCGGCGATGATGGTCTCCGGCTCGTAGGAGATGCCGAGGTCGACCTTTCCGGTGCTGACCAGCTTGGTCGGGTCGGACGGGTCGGACGGCGCCTGGAGCGTGACGTCGAGACCGGCGGCCTTGAAGTAGCCGGCCGCGCGGGCCGAATAGAGGGCGACATGGTCCGGGTTCGGATCCCAGTCCAGGAGCACGGTCGTCTTGCGGGTCTGCGCGCCACCACTGGCGTCAGACGACTTGGTGCCCCCGCCGCAGGCAGTCAGGACAAGTACTCCGGCCATCAGCGCCGAAGCGGCACCCAGGCCGGTCAGCAGCCGAGATCGGTGTGCTCTCATCGGACCTTCTTCCCTTCGTGAGCCCAGCCGACCAGCAACCGCTCCAGGACGGTGACCAGCACGAACAGGGCGACAGACATCGCGGAGAGCAGCGCGATCGCGGCGAAGACCAGCGCGCTCTGCAACTGCGGAACGGCCTGGCGCATCACGTGCCCGAGGCCGTCGGAGGAACCGGAATACTCGCCGAACACGGCGGCGGTCGCCGCATACGCCGCTGACAGCCGCAGCCCGGTGAACATGGACGGAAGCGCCGCCGGCAGCTCCACTCGTCGGAAGATGGCCCAGCGATTGCCATAAAGGGTGCGCATCAGCCGGACGAGGTCCGGGTCCACGGCCGCCAGACCGTCCAACGTCGCGACCACGATGGGAAAGAAGCAGAGCAGTGCGACCAGGATCAGTTTCGGCGTCAGCGTGTAGCCGAAGATGATCGCGAGAACCGGGGCGATCACGACCACGGGCACGGTCTGCGAGCCGATCAGCCAGGGATACAGCGCCGCCCGGGCGATCCGGGAGAAATGCAGGCAGGAAGCGGTCAGCAGCCCGGCGGCCACCGCGATCGCGAACCCGAGCAGGACCTCCGTCAGGGTCACCCAGGTGGCGCTCGCCAATGTGCCGCTCCAGCGGTTGACCAGCGCTCGGACGACCGCGCTCGGCGCCGGCAGGATGTAGTCCTCGACGCCGAACACGACGGTGGCCAGCTCCCAGGCAGCCAGGATCGCCACCAGAACAACCGCGGCCGGGCCATACCGCCGGAGGACCCGGACCAGCCTTCCCTCGCGCCCTGCCGTCCGGTTCCGGGTCCGGGCCGCTGCCTGCGCCGTTGATGACATCGATTCAGCCCTCAACCCGTCGCACGGCGTCGCGGCTGCCATCCACGCCGGATTCCAAGCGGGCGACCGGCTCCGGCGCCGATGGTCGTTGCTCCAGGGCCGCGAGCACCTGGTCGCGCAGTTGGATGAACTCGGGGGTGGCAAGCAGTTCCCGGCGAGTGGTGGCGGCGGGCAGGTCGACGGCGTAGCTGGCGGCCACTCGGCCCGGCCTGCCGGTCAAAACGACGATCTCGTGGCCAAGCAGCAGTGCTTCCTCGACGTCATGGGTGACGAGCACGACGGTGCGTGGCTCCGTCTCCAGGGCGGCGCGCAACCAGTCCTGCGCGTCCGCCCGGGTAATCGCATCCAACGCCCCGAACGGCTCATCCAGCAGCAGGACCTCCTTGCCTGCGACGAACGTCCGCAGAAAGGCGACCCGCTGCCGCATGCCTCCGGAAAGCTGCCGCGGCCGGTGTTCCTCGAACCCCGCGAGCCCGAACCGGGCGAACAGCGGCCGGACGACCGCTCGGGCCTCACGCCGCGAGATCCCCCGGTTCTCCAGCGAGACCGCCGCGTTCGCCAGCGCGGATCGCCATGGCAGCAGCAGATCTCGCTGCGGCATCCACGCGCACCGGGCCAGCCGGCCAGCCGGGTCGGTTGCTCCGAGTACATCGACGATGCCCGCGTCCGGCTCGTCAAGCCCGCTGATCAGGCCAAGCAGCGTCGACTTCCCGCATCCACTCGGTCCGACGACCGCGACCCGTCGCCCGCGTGGAACATCAAGGTCAACCCGATCGACCGCGACGACGTCGCCATAGCGCCGAGTAACGCCGGTCAGCCGGATCTCCTCGCGGCACGCCTGGCCATCGGTACCTACGACGGCGACGGCGGTGGACCGGGCGTCTTGATCCCCCGAGTCGACTGGAAGGTCGGTACCGGCATCTCCCGGGGAAATGGGCATGGGCGAGACCGGAGTGCCGCGCCAGCGCCATGTCACGTTGGCCGATACAACCCATCAGCGGCGTTCCAGGTCAAGCTGGGCCGGCCTACATCACGTTCGGCCCTCCCGAGGGAACCCCGTACCGCACCGTCCGGACCCAGCCTCGTAGCTAGCCGAGGTCCACGCGGTAGCCGCTGTCCTCGAAGGCCGTCCAGGTGGACTCACCAGATCCGGGGACCGTCGTGTTCAGGCTCAGCACCTTGCCGTCGTCGGCCAGGATCAGCCGAAACGACTGGCCGCCCACCTCCTTCGGGAGGACCGCGTCAAACCCGGTCCCGGTGCGGCCAAGCGGGTCGGTCACCACGCCGACCGCCGTGATGCCCGGCGTCGCGGCGAGAACCCGGAACGCGGCGGCCTGGACCGCTGGTGTGACGGGCGTGTACATCAGGCTGACGACGACACCCAGCCGATTCGCCGCCTCGGCGGCCACGGGCACGTCAGGCGCGAGCCCCTCGTCCATGATCGCGGCCAGCGCGGTGGGATCGGCGGGCAAAGCCCGGATCTCGGCCTTGGTGTAGAGCCGAACCCAGTCCGCCAGGCCGTTCTGCTCGTAGCCGGCCTTGTAGAGACCGTTGATGCTGTATTTCGCCTGATCCCCGTGAAGCGTCTCGACCTGAGTCCTGCCGTCGGTGGTGACCTCGGTCCTCAGGTCACCCGCGTCCGAGCGGGCGACGTACTGCTCGCCCCGACTCTCACGCATCGGGCCGCCGGGTACCGGGACGGTGTGCATCAGGTAGACCTCGCGGTACCAGTAGACCGGCCCGTCGGCGGCCGGCGAACTGAGCCGTCGCACGCTGGCCGCGAGGAAGAGGTCGTGCGCCGAAGCATCCGGGCGACCGAGGCCGATCGGAGCCTCGCTGGTAGTCGACGGCCGGGTCGGGCCGACGCCGCTGCCACCCGGCAGGAGCACCGTCGCGCCGACCGCCGCGGCGACGCCGATCGGCAGCGCCGCGGCCCCAGCCCGCCGGCGTAGTTGCAGCGCCCGTCCACGCCGGGCGGCCCGGGCCGTCAGCCGGGTGAGAACCGCCGGATCGGCGGGGCCGGCGTCGGCGTCCGCGAAGGCGTCGCGCAAGGCGCGCACTGTCGCCTGTTCTGAGGCAGTAAGCATGCTCTCCCGTCCCTAAACGAAGTAGCACCAGTGGCAGAGGCAATGAGGGTCAGCGCCCGCCGAGCCCGACCGAGGGGCGTCCCGATGGGTTCGCAGCCGCCCGGCCAGCGGGCGAAACCGCGGTGCCCGCCGGCGCCGCGGCCTCGCCGAGGCGGGCCCGTAGCTTCGCCAGGCCGCGGTGGGCCTGGCTGCGCACCGTCGCCTCGCTCGTTCCGAGGGCGGCGGCGATCTCGCCGTCCGGCACGTCGAGCAGGTAGCGCAGCACCAGCACGGCCCGCTGCCGGGTGGGCAACGCGGCGAGCGCGGCTCGCATCCGCAGGCGTTCGACGACGTCGTCGTCTGGTCGGTCGGGCGCCGGCAGGTCGGGCACGGCACCGAGGACGTCCGTCGAGGAACGCCGTCGCCATCCGCTGATCCGCCCGTTCACGACCGCGCGCCGCACGTAGGCGAGCGGGTCACGGCGGCGCACGCTCGGCCAGCGCGCGTAGGTTCTGGCCAGCGCCGACTGGACGAGGTCCTCGGCCCGATGTCGGTCCCCGGTCAGCGACCGGGCGAACCGGAGCAGCCCGTCGCCGTGTTCGGCGACGAACTCGGCAAACTCAGCGGCATCGCTTGTCATGGGCGGCCCTTCACAAGGTCTCACCCAGACACACGCGCTACGGGCCCGCCCCGTTGCACCACCCAGCGCAGACACGCCGAAAACGTGTCACAGAGTCCTGACCAGGGCGGATCCGGCCCGGACCCGCCCTGGTCGTCGGCCCGACCTGGACGAACGTGATCTCAGCGATCGGCCGGTCTGGTCGCGATGACCACGGTGACGTCGTGCTCGTCGGAATGAACGGCCCGAATGGACAGCCCCACCCCGGCGAAGGCCGCGACCAGGTCGGGGCTCTGTCCGTCGCTGCTCTCGACGAGCAGATGGCCGCCAGCGGCGAGCCAGTCGCCGGCTCCCTGGATCACCCGCCTGAGGACGGACAGTCCATCGGTGCCACCGTCGAGCGCGACCGCTGGTTCATGATCCCGGGCCTCGGGCGGAAGCAGGCCGATCGCAGCCGTTGGCACGTACGGAGCGTTCGCCAGCAGGATGTTCACCCGCCCGCGAAGCCCTGCCGGCAGGGCCGCGTAGAGGTCGCCCTCATGGGCCTGCCCGCCGAGCGGGGCGAGATTGCGCCGGGCGCAGCGCACGGCCGCCGGATCGACATCGGCGGCATGCAGCTCCGTCCCGGCCGCGCCCAGGCGCGTGGCCAGGACGGCGCCGAGCGCGCCCGATCCGCAGCACAGATCCACCACGACGGTCCCCCGCGGCGAGTCCGCCGCGAGGTCCGTCGCGAGGTCGACGAGGAACTCGGTGCGGCGCCTCGGAACGAAGACGCCGTCGTCGACGGCGATTCGTTGGCCACCGAACTCGGCCCACCCGAGGACGTGCTCCAGGGGCAGGCCCGCGACCCGTCGCGCGGTCATCCGCTCCAGCTCGGCCGGGTCACCCGCCGAAGCGAGCAACAGCGCGGCCTCGTCCTCGGCGAACACACAGCCGGCGGCTCGCAGCCGGGCGATCAGCCCCTCACGGGCGGGCTCGGCCGGAATCGGCGACGAAAAAGACTCCGAAGAGTCTGGAGAAATTTCAGAAAGCGACATCAGGAGCCTTTCCGGATCTCCCGATGGGCCCTCCCGCTCACCGCCGCGGACCGGACCCGCGACACCGGGACGAGAGCACCCACCCAGCGTGGACGTTGATGGGACTCACCTCCTCCGGCCGTCGCTACCGAGGCCGCACTGTACCGCTGACCGGCAAGCCCGGCCGTATCGCCATCCGGCAGGCCCAGCCGTACCCCTATCCGCAGGACCGGCCGCACCCGATCATCCGTCGGGACCGACCGCGTGGAGCCCGCGTACCTCTCAAGGCGTACGTCCTACGACCTCAGGAGGATCGCGGGCCGGGCCAAAGATCGGCCGCACGGGCGTCGGCAGCGGCCTCGAAGATCCCTACCGTTCTGTACCAGCAAAGCCGACCGGCAGGCGGAAATGCAGCCGGCACGAGGACGAGGTACGCGAGGTTTCGATGAGCGAGGTGCTCCGGTGATCGAGGTACAGAGACTCACCAAACGCTATGGCGGAAAGGTCGCCGTCGACGACCTTTCCTTCACGGTTCAACCGGGGGTCGTGACCGGATTCCTGGGGCCGAACGGCGCCGGCAAGTCGACGACGATGCGCATGATTCTCGGTCTGGACCGGCCGACCAGCGGCATCGCGCTCGTCGACGGCCGGCCCTACCGCGAACTGCGGGCGCCGGCGCGGCATGTCGGCGCATTGCTGGAGGCGCGGTCGATCCACTCCGGTCGCAACGCGCGCAATCACCTCCTGGCGCTCGCCGCGACCCACGGTGTCTCGACGCGACGGGTCGACGAGGTGATCGACCTGGTCGGCCTGCGCGAGGTGGCCGGCAAGCGGGCCGGCGGCTTCTCGCTGGGCATGGGCCAGCGGCTGGGAATCGCCTCCGCGCTGCTCGCCGACCCGTCGACGCTGATCCTCGACGAACCGGTCAACGGGCTCGACCCCGAGGGAATCCGCTGGATTCGGGATCTGCTCCGCGGGCTGGCCGCGGAGGGTCGGGCCATCCTGATCTCCTCGCACCTGATGAGCGAGATGGCCCTGACCGCGACTCACCTGGTCGTGATCGGCCGAGGCCGACTGATCCAGGAGACGACGGTCGAGCAGTTCGTCCGCGCCGCCTCCAGCAGCCGGGTCCACGTCCGCTCCCCACAGGCGGCGGAATTCGCCGAGCTTCTGGCCCAGGCGGGCGCGACGGTCAGCTTCTCGCCCACCACCGCCGGAGACCCGGCAACCGGGGCGGTCGGTGGCATCCCGCTGCAACTGACCATTTCCGACTCGATCGAGGTAGCGGGCCTCCCGGTCGAACGGATCGGCGAGCTGGCCCGCGTGCACGGAATCACGCTTTACGAGCTAAGCCCGCGCCTCGCCTCGCTGGAGGACGCGTTCATGGACATCACCCGCGACGCGGTCGAGTTCGCCACCACGTCGCCGTCGACCCGCGGAGGGAACCGATGAACACCACGACGATCGCGGACGCCCGGCTCGGCGTGGGCACGGGAGATGTCACACAGCTGCGGGTCGTGCGCTCCGAATGGGTCAAGCTGCGGTCCCTGCGCTCGACCGGCTGGACGCTTGGCTCCGCGGTCCTCCTGCTCATCGGCCTCGGCATTCCCCTCTGCCTGCAGGCCTCACACCACTGGACCCCGGCCGAGGTCCAGTCCAGAGACCAGGACCCGGTGTTCCAGTCGCTGGGCGGGCTCCTGCTGGCACAGATCCCGATCGGCGTGCTCGGGGTGCTGACGATGAGCGGCGAGTACGCCACCGGCATGATCCGGGCCACGCTCGGCCTGGTGCCGAAGCGGCTTCCGGTGCTGTGGGCCAAGGTGGCCGTCTTCGGGGCGGCGTCGTTCGCGCTCATGCTGGTGGCCGCGCTCATCTCGTTCCTCGTCGGCCAGGTGCCCCTGTCGAACCACGGCGTCGGAGTCACGCTGGCCGGCCCCGGAGCCGCCCGCGCGGTGCTCGGCGCCGCCGGGTACCTGGCACTGGTCGGCCTGCTCGGCCTCGCCCTGGGCGCTCTGCTGCGGCACACGGCCGGCGCGGTGTCGGCGCTGCTCGGAGTCCTGCTGGGGTTGCCGATCCTGTTCGGCCTTCTGCCGGAGAGCTGGCAGTCCGCGGCGCGCTTCCTGCCGACCCTCCTGGGCGAGGGCATGGCCTCGACCAGCCCGCCCAGCGTCACCCATCAGCTCTCCCCCGGGCTGTGCTTCGTCGTGATGTCCGTCTACACCGTCGTCGGGCTCATCGCCGCCGCGTTCGTCCTCGCCCGGCGGGATGTCTGACGAAGACCTCGACGGGTCGTCCAGGACCGGTCCGTGACAAATCGTCCAGGACCGGTCCGGCGGCGCCCTGGGCCCGCCGGACCGGCCGTTCCCGCCAAACCGCCCCACCGAGCTCGAAGGCGTCACGATGGGTCCTATGGAATCGTTCGGCCACTGGCGCCGCGGCCGGGCCGGGCCGGCAGCGCTGGTGGTGCGGCAGGACCCCCCGGACGTTCCCGGCGTGGTCTTCGGCCGGATGCGGCACAGCCGGATCGGGACGGCGCTACGCGCCCACCCCGTCCTCGTCGACTCGACGCTGGCGCTGGCGGTCTGCGTCCTGGCGCTGGTTCCGTTGGGACTGCAGCCACACGGGATAGCGAGCGCGGTCCTGTTGCTCACCCTCGCGGCGGCGGCGCCGCTGTGCCTCCGCCGCAGCTACCCGCTCGGTACGTTCGTCGTCTGCGCCCTCGTGTCGCTGACACAGATCCTGCTCTGGGTGCCGTCGTTCGGCACGTACACGTCGCTGCTGATCGAGTTCTACACACTCGCGAAGTGGTGCTCACGGCGGGCCACGACGGCCGCCGCCGCGTCCGTCACGGCCTGGATCCTCTGGTTCTGCGTCCGGCTGCCGCACGTCCGCGTAGTCGACCGGGTCGGGGTGGCCCTCGTCTTCCTGCCGGCCGCGGTCGCGGCCGGGGTGCTCGGCGTGAACGCGAACACCCGTCGGGCCTATGTCGCCTCGATCACCGACCGCGCCAACCGGGCCGAGCGCGAACGTGACCAGCAGGCGCGGCTCGCGGCGGCCGGCGAACGCTCCCGGATCGCCCGCGAGATGCACGACATCGTGGCGCATAACCTTTCCGTCATGATCGCGCTAGCGGACGGCGCCGGCTACACCCTGCGTGACCTGCTCGGCGACGCGCCGGACGCCGAGGACCAGCGGGTGCGCCGCGCGACCAAGGCGGTCGAATCGGTGTCGGCCACCGGCCGGGAGGCGCTCGCGCAGATGCGCAGCCTGCTCGGCGTCCTGCGGGACGACGTCGGCCTCGCCCAACCGGTGGACGCCGGCCTTGGCACCGACGGCGCGCTCAGCCCGAGCTGGCCAGCCGGCGACCCGGGTCTCGACGCCTTCGAGGACTGGGGCGACGCCGCGGGATCGAGCCTGGACGGTGGGCTTCGCCCGGACGAGCCGGCCAGGGCGCCCCAGCCGCGGATCACCGACCTCAACCGGCTGATCGAGCAGGTCCGGCACGCCGGGCCCACAGTCGGGTTCCTCGTGACCGGCCAGCGCCGTGAACTGCCAGCCGACGCTGAGCTGACGGTCTTCCGGATCGTTCAGGAATCGCTGACCAACGTCCTCAAGCACACCGGGCCACGGGCCAACGCGGTGGTCCGGCTGGGTTTCGATCCCAGCGGCGTCGACATCGAGATCACCGACACCGGGTCGGCTCCCGACGAGGGGTCGGACCGGTCGGTGGCCGAGGGGCCGAGGTCACCCGGCCGGGGGATCGCGGGAATGCGGGAACGCGCCGCGCTCCACGGTGGAACCCTCGTCGCCGGCCCCGGGGCCGGCGGGTGGCGGGTGGCCGCGCGCATCGTCGCGCCGGCGGGACCACCACCGGCCGCGTCCGCCCTGGCCACCGGCCAGGCGCCTGGAGTGCCACCGGCACAGGCGGTCGCCACGCCGCCGAGGACCGGGGCCAGCCGACACCCCGAGGGAGCGCCGCGCCTATGACGATCACCGTGCTGCTCGTGGACGACCAGCCGCTGCTGCGGATGGGATTCCGGATGGTGATCGAGTCGCAACCAGACCTGAAGGTCGTCGGCGAGGCCGGCGACGGCGCCGCCGCCGCGATGCTGGCCGGCGAGCTTTCCCCCGACGTCGTCGTGATGGACGTCCGGATGCCCGGTGTCGACGGCATCGAGGCGACGAGACGGATCGCCGCCGCGGGCGGCGCATCCCGGGTGCTGATCCTGACGACGTTCGACCTGGACCAGTACGTGCTGGCCGGCCTGCGCGCCGGGGCAAGCGGCTTCCTGCTCAAGGATGTGCCGCCGGCCGACCTTCTCACCGCGATCCGCACGGTCGCCGCGGGCGACGCCGTAGTCGCTCCGAACGTCACCCGACGCCTTCTCGACGCCTTCGCGCACCATCTTCCTGACCCGGACGCCTCGGCGGACGGCGGTCCTCTCCGATCGGCCGGCGGCGCCGCGGGCCAGCGAACCGCCGGAGCCGATCGGCTCGACCGCCTCACCGACCGGGAGCGCGACGTGCTCGGGGAGGTCGCGGCCGGGCTGTCGAACGCCGAGATCGCGGCCCGGCTGGTCCTTTCGGATGCGACCGTCAAGACGCACGTCGGCCGCATCCTGGCCAAGCTGGAGCTGCGAGACCGCGTCCAGGCCGTCGTCTTCGCCTACGAGACCGGCCTCATCCGCCCGTCCGCCAATCCGCCCCGGCACGACGGCTGAGCCCGCCGCGCGGCGGATCTCGACGCGCGGGCCAGCTGAACAACCGCCCTCCTCAGCAAACGCGACTGCCGTTCGCGACACCACGGCGGCACAAACCTGCCCGCCGGGCCTTGAATGGCGCACGGCCATCAGTAGCGTGTGCGCCCCGGGCCGATTCGGACCGGTTCCACCCGGTCCGCGAGCCGCCCGTGACGCGTTGGCGTCCGCCGGCTCCCACCGGCTGACCTGGAGATGTGTATGCGGTCGCGAGGACTCACGCATTACCGGAACGCTCGGCTCACGACGGTCGCCGTCGCCGCCGCCGCGACCTGCGCCGCCCTGCTGACGAGTTGCGCGCCGGTCGGCCCCGGTGGCAGCGGCCCGGTCGCCACCTCGTCCCCGACCACGACGCCCACGCCGTCGACCGGCACCCCGACACCCACGCCGACCCCGACCACCAAGCCGACTCCGACCGGGAGCACCCCGCCGACCTCGGCCAGCCCGACGCAGCCGGCCGGGACCCGCACGCCGACCTCGGGCCTTATCAAGGCGTACCGCTTCAGGTACGGCGAGGACGGCACGGTCACCATCGAAATCGCCTCCGCGGTGCGGCCGGTCACCTTTCAGGAGCCACGACCCACCGGAACGATCACCCTGTACAACCACGGCGTCGAGCTAGGAGTTGTCCCGGTCGGCGACGGCGACCTTCCGGGTAAAGGCGCGGCCGTCTGGACCGGGCAGCCGGCACCGGGCTACTGCGATTTCAGCGCGGTGTACAGCGGCGATGCCACCTACGCACCGAGCACCATCACGGGCGGCATCGGCTTCGCCCAGAACGCATTCGTCACGTTCACCTATCCGGCCCACGTGACCTCCGGCCAGCAATTCCCGGTGTCGGCCAAGGTGACGCCCGTTCCCGGCGTCACGGGCACCCCCACCGGAACCGTGGCCTTCTACCAGGGGGGCTACACCGATCCGGTCGAGGTACCGCTGGACGCCAACGGCAACGCCAGCGCCACCCTGACCGCTCCCGTGGTCAGCACCTCAACCGCCGAGAGGCTGGCAGCCGACTACTCGGGCGACTCGACCTTTACCCTCTGGCAGGAGGAGGGGGCCACGACCGTCGCCCCCTAGGACGCCCAGAGGTGCCGTTCACCGTCGATTGATCGCCGTTTCGGCCCTCTGATGGTCGTGGTCCGAGCCATTTCACGACCACCCGAGGGCCGAAACGGCGATCATGAGCGGTTTGGGGCCGGCGGTCAGCGGTGGGTGGTGGCGAGTTTGGCGCCGAGGCCGAGGTAGCTGAGCGAGAAGAAGCGCTGGAGCCGTCGGACGGCGTTCGGCCGGTCGATCAGGTGGCGGCGCAGGTAGCTGGCGAAGAGGCCATAGCCGATGAACACCACCAGGGTCATGGCCATGAACATGCCGCCGAGCTCCACCATCCGCGTCGTCGCGCCCCCGCCGCGCTGGTTGACGAACTGGGGCAGGAACGCGAAGAAGAACAGGGTCAGCTTCGGATTCAGCAGGTTGGCCAGCACCGCGTTTCCGATGGTCCGCGCCGTCGACACCGGCGGCGCGCTTTCGTCGAGGGCCAGAATCCCCTGGTCACGCCAGGTCGACCAGGCCATGTACAGCAGGTAGCACACGCCCGCGATCTTCAGGCCTTCGAACGCGAGGCCGCCGGCCCGCAGCAGGGCCGCCGTCCCGGTGACCGCCGCCGCGAGATGCGGCACGATCCCCAGCGTGCACCCCAGCGCGGTCACCACCGCGACCCGTCGCCCCGAGCGCAGGCCGGCCGCGACGGTCAGGACCACCCCGGTCCCCGGCGTCGCCACGATCGCCAACGAGGTCACCAGAAAAGCGAGGCTCATGCCGGGATTGTGACCCAGGATGAACTGCGGCCTCCACAATCTCCGGCATTGGGCGCCGCGGACAGCAAAAAGGACCGCGATCACTGATCGCGGTCCTTTGCTGGTCGGGGTGGCGGGATTCGAACCCACGGCCTCTACGTCCCGAACGTAGCGCGCTACCAAGCTGCGCCACACCCCGCTGACCAACGATGGTCAGCATACCCGATGGATCCGCGGTCGAGGCCGATGGGTCGCGCTGACCTGGCCCACCCAATCCCTCGACGGTCTACCTGGCGGGGACGAGGGTGAGCAGGGTCGCCTCGGGGCGGCAGCCGAGGCGGATCGGGGCGTAGGGCGAGGTGCCCAGGCCGGCGGAGACGTGCAGCCACGACATCCGCTGCACCCCGTTCGGGCCGGCGGCGCTCCACCGGGACAGGCCCCTGGCCCGGCTGGGGTCCAGGCCGCAGTTGGTGACCAGTGCCCCGACGAACGGCAGTCGGATCTGGCCGCCGTGGGTGTGCCCGGACAGCGTCAGCTGCACGCCGTCGGCCGTGAAGGCGTCCAGGACCCGCGGCTCGGGCGTGTGCGAGAGGCCGAGCACGACGTCGACCTCCGGCTCGGGCGGACCGGCCACCAGGGCCACCCGGTCCCGCCGTGACCGGGCGTCGTCGATCCCGCGGACGTCCAGGCGCCGCCCGCCGATCGTGAGGACGTCGTGCACGTGGGTCATGTCACGCCAGCCGGAGTCCGCGACGAGGTCCTTGGCGAAACCGTCCCAGTCCAGCGGCGGCCCCTTGTGCGGGCCGCCGGGGTGCCGTTTGAAGTAGTGGTGCGGGCTGCGCGGCTTCGGCACGTAGTAGTCGTTGTTACCCGGGATGAAGACCCCCGGAAAGGAGTACAGCGGCGCGAGCGCCCGGCGTAGCGGCGCGGACGAGTCCTGGTGCGACAGCACGTCGCCGGTCATGGCGACCAGGTCGGGCACCAGCCGGCCGAGCTCCCCCAGCCAGTCGAACTTGCGCGTCTGACCGGGCGTCACGTGCAGGTCAGACAGGTGCAGGAGGCGCAGCGGTGCCGCCCCCGGCGCGAGGACCGGCACCTCCCGCCTGGTCAGCGTGTAGGCGTCCCGCTCGTAGACGCCGTACCCGACGGTGGCGGCCCCGAGCATCGCCAGCCCGCCGGCCACCCGGCGCGCCGCCGGCCAGACTGTCCGCGTTTCTCCTCGCATCCGTCCAGTCTCACCCACCGTCGCCGCTCCAACCGGCGGCGCCCGGATCAGCCACCGTCGCGCGAACCGGCCTGCGCGCTGCCGCCCGCAGCGGCTACAGCGAAAATGAAGGTGACCGGACTTCGGGCACGAACCTAGGCTGCGGGAATCATGAACACCTTGAAGGAGCGGCTGCGCGCCGACCTGACGACGGCGATGAAGGCACGGGACGAGCTGCGGACGTCGACGCTGCGACTCGCGATCTCGGCGGTGAAGGAAGCCGAGGTGGCCGGCAAGTCGGCCCACGAGCTCACCGACGACGAAGTGGAGAAGGTGCTGACCCGGGAGGTCCGCAAGCGCCGGGAGGCTGCCGACGCCTACGCCGGCGCGGGCCGCGCCGAGCAGGCCGCCCGGGAGCGTTCCGAGGGTGAGGTCCTGTCCGACTACCTGCCCAAGCAGCTCGGCGATGACGAGCTCACCGCGATCGTCGACAAGGTGCTCGCCGACGGCGACTTCGCCGGGCCGAAGGCGATCGGGCCGGCGATGAAGGCCGTGCAGGCGGTGGTCGCCGGCCGCGCCGACGGCGGCAAGGTCGCCGGCCTCGTCAAGGCGCGTCTCATGGCCTGACGCCGCGAGCCTCGCCCGACGCGAGCCTCGCCCGGCGCCGCCGGTCCCGGCGCGACCGGACCCAACGTGACCGGGCCCGGCGCCGCCGGCGGCAGTCTCCTAGCCGGAGGCGGCGGTCGGGGGCCGGCCGCCTCGCCGGCCGGTGCCAGTACCGGCCGTCGGGGTCGGAGTCGGGTTCTGGTCCTGGCCCTGGGTCTGGGTCCCGCCGGGGTCCAGCGCGGCCAGGCCGGCGATGGAGCCGCCGGGCGTGACCAGCGCGATCGTCTGCCCGGCGGGTACCTGGCTGCCCGCCGACGGGTACTGGAGGAGGACGACGCTGTTCGGGTTCCCCCGGACCTGCGTCGAGAATCCCTGCGACTGGAGGAACGCCACCGCGGCCGGGGCGAGCGCGCCGACGACGTTGGGCACGACGACGTTCGGCAGCACCGGCTGGGTGTTGTCCGGTGGTGGCAGCGCCTCGACCGGGAGCTTCAGCCCGTCGAGGGTCTGGCGCATCGTGCTGGACCAGATCTTCGTCGGCAGGTCGCCGCCGTACACGTGCGCGTAGCCGAGGACGTTGCGCAGCGGATAGGACTGCGGTCCGCGCGGGTCGGCCAGGGTGACCGCGGTGGCCAGCTGCGGGACGAAGCCGACGAAGGAGGCGGTGGTGAAGTCCTCGGCGGTGCCGGTCTTGCCGGCGGCCGGGCGGCCGATCTGCCCGTTGCCGGTCGCGGTGCCGTGGCTGATCACGCCTTCGAGCACCGAGGTCACGGTGTCGGCGACGGTCGGGTTGAGGACCTGCTCGCAGCTGCCCGGCTTCGTGTAGTTCACCAGGCGGTCGGCGCCACCGATCTGCTGGGTGATCGAGGTGATGAACACCGGGTCACAGCGCTCGCCGTGCGCGGCGATCGTCGCGTAGGCGGTGGCCAGGTCGAGCGTGCTGATCTCGTTCGAGCCGATCACGAACGAGCCGTCGACCGAGCCGACGCCGTCGATCTTGTGGCAGGGCGAGTTGGTCTGCAAGTTGGTGGTCTGCGGCTGCACCCGGCAGGAGCTCACGCCGAGCCGGCGGGCCATCTCGGCGATCTTCAGTACGCCGACCTTCTGCTCGAGCTGCACGTAGTAGGTGTTGACCGAGTTCCAGGTCGCGGTGGTCAGCGAGTAGGGCCCGGCCTCGCTCGGGTCGGCGTTCGCGTAGCAGTCGTTCGGCTTGGGGTTGGGGAACTGGTCGGAGTGGTAGCAGGCCGGCGACATGAACGTCGTCGACAGCGGCAGCCCCTGCTCCAGCGCCGAGGCGAGCGCGAACATCTTGAACGTCGAGCCGGGCGAGAACGACGTCTCCTTGGTCGGGTAGACCTCCTTCGTGTGCACGAAGTCGGTCGTCGTCGGCGGCGGCTGGCCGTCGTCGGTCGCGCCGTAGTCGCGGTTCTCGGTCATCGCGAGGACGGCGCCGGTGCCCGGCTGCACCATCGCCACGCCGGCGGCGACCCGGTTGCCCGGTGGCACGATCGTGCGGGCGGACGAGTCCGCTGCCGCCTGCGCCACCGGGTCAAGCGTCGTGTGGATGGTCAGCCCGCCATCGAAGAGCAGCTTGCTGGCGGCCTCGCTGCTCGGCGCGAAGGCCCGGTCGGCGAGCAGCATCTGCCGGACCTGGGCGCAGAAGAACGGCGTGGTCGAGTCGGCGCAGGAGTCCGCCGAGTGCGGCCGCAGGTTGAGCCCGAGCGGAGCCGCCTTCGCGGCCACGAGGTCGGTGACGCTGATGTGGCCGTGTGACTGCATGGCGTCCAGGACGAGGCCGCGCCGATCCTGGGCGGACTGGGGGTGCTGGATCGGGTCGTAGGCCGTCGGATTCTTCACCAGCCCGGCGAGCGTCGCGGCCTGGGGCAGCGTCAGCTGGGAGACATCGACGTTGAAGTACCGCTTGGCGGCGGCCTGAATGCCATAGGCCCCGTCGCCGAAGTAGGCGATGTTCAGGTAGCCCTCGAGAATCTTGTCCTTGGGCAGGTGCTGGTCGAGGTAGAGCGCGTACCGCGCCTCGCGCAGCTTCCGGTCGACGGTCTGGGCGGTCGCCGCCTTGCGTTCCTCCGGAGTGGTCGCCTCCTGCAGCAGGACGTTCTTCACGTACTGCTGGGTGATTGTGCTCGCGCCCTGGGTGACCGAACCATTGTTCCGGTTGGCCACGTAGGCACGGATCATGCCCTTGTAGTCGACGCCGGAATGCTGGTAAAAACGCGCGTCCTCGATGTCGATGATGGCGTTACGCATCACCTGTGGCACCTGCGACAGCGGCACGACCTCGCGGTACTGGTCGCCGACGAGGGTCGCGATGACGTTGCCACGGGCGTCGAGAATCGTCGACGGCTCGACCAGTGGGCCGACTGTCAGATTCTCCGGCAGGGCAAGGAACTCGTCGGCCCCGGATTTCGCCGAAATGCCGACCAGCCCGACGAACGGCGCCGCGAGAAGCGCGATGACAAGCCCTGCGGCGGCACTCGCGAACAGCGCGCCGGAAAGACGTCGAATAGTGACCCGTCGACCAGCGCGGACCGGACGTTGAGAACTGCCGCCGGCCTTCGCGCGGGGCTTCACGTGTGTGCCCACATGGTTCGGAACCTCCGTCCGCCCCCCAGACCGATCCCCCACGGATGCACACCACTTGCCCATCGACGTCCGCAGGCCTCATCGTTCCACCCATGCACGGACCAGTGGCGCGCGCTGCCAGCGGGCGGCGGGCTGAGGTTACCTCGCCCGACTGTCCAACCAGTGACGCGCGCACGCTCGCGACGGCACGCCGCGGCGGTCTCACCCCCATTCCGCGGCAATCAACACCTTGCGCACAACGGCCGCCGGCCGGTCACGAACCGCGGCCCCGGCGTCCGCGTCGGCGGTCGACCGGTCGCCGACGGTGTGCATCCGGGCAGGTCAACGCCCGGACGTGCCACCGAGGCAGCGCCGACCTGACCGGTGAGAGGTGATGCAACAGGCGAGAAACGAACGAACTCAGAACAGGACCGTCCTGTCACACGAACGACACGCAGATGTGATCTACAGACCTACAGTCTGGTTCGACATCAATGGCCCGGACTAGTCATCCGGATAACCACCCGAGTGGGGTCTGTGCCGTGGCCACCGCACTCCGTACGGTTTCGCACGACGCCAACGACGCCACGTCACCCGCACGGGTCCCTTGACCACGGTCTCTCTCGAAAGGCAGGTGGCATGACCAGAAGCCCAACTCCGGCCGTCTCCACGGCTCGCCGTGGCGGAACCACCCGTCTCGTCAGCGGCATCGCCGATGGCGACTGGACCGCGCTCGCCGCGTGTCGCGACGTCGACCCGGATGAGCTGTTCGTACAGGGCGCCGCGCAGAACCGGGTGAAGACCCGCTGCTTCGGCTGCCTGGTGCGGACCCAGTGCCTCGCCGACGCTCTCGACAATCACGTCGAGTTCGGCGTGTGGGGTGGCATGACCGAACGGGAACGCCGCGCGCTGCTGCGACGCCGCCCGGACGTCCGCTCCTGGCGGAAGCTGCTCGCCGACGCCCAGGCGGACCACCGGACCACCTCGACCGGCTGACAGCACCACGCCCGAACACCGTCCCGACGGACCCCGGCGCAGCGTCGCGCGCGGGATCCGGGGACAAACCCCGCGAGGCTGCTCACCTTCAGTAGCCGTATGCGGACAATTCACAAATGCGCCCCCGACGCAATAACACGTTTGAGTCAGGCGGGCGCCAGGTTTCTCAGATCGCGCGAGTGAGACGCACGTCACCCGCGAGGGCATCGCCGATCTCGCGCAGGCCAGCCAGGTCATGGACGTCCTCGGCCAGCGCCTCGACCTCGACCAGCGGCGTGTCCGGGTGCACCGAGGTGAACCGCTCGCGCAGCCTCGACTCCCGCTCCGCCAGCCGCAGCCGGTCCGCGTGCACCCGAAGCACCGCGGCTGCCAGCGGATGCTCCCCGTGCTCGGTCAGGTTCTCCGCCGCGGCCAGGCTCCGCTCCGTCGTCAGCACCCGGCCCTCGCTCTGGTGCATCCGGTTGATCACCAGGCCGGCCAGCGGCATGCCGTCCGCATCGAGCCGGTCGACGAAGTAGCTCGCCTCCCGCAGCGCCGCGACCTCGGGGGCCGCGACCACGACGAACGACGTGCCCGGAGCGCCGAGCAGGCGATAGGTCTTCTCCGCCCGCTGCCGGAAACCGCCGAACATCGTCTCCAGCGCCGTCACGAACTGGCTGAGGTCCGTCAGCAGCTGGGTTCCGATGACCTTGGTCAGCACCCTCGTGAACACGCCGAAGCCGACGCCGAGCACCTTCGCGTACGCCCGCCCGCCGGCCTTCGCCGGCGCCAGCATCAGCCGCAGCAGCCGGCCGTCCAGGAACGCGCCCAGCCGGCTCGGCGCGTCCAGGAAGTCCAGGGCCGAGCGGGTCGGCGGGGTGTCGACGATGATCAGATCCCAGTCGTCGGCCGCGTCCAGCTGGCCCAGCTTCTCCATCGCCATGTACTCCTGCGTTCCGGAGAAGGACGACGACAGCGACTGGTAGAAGGGGTTCGCGAGCAGCTGGTCCGCCCGGTCCGGCGTGGCGTGCGCCAGGACGATCTCATCGAACGTCCGCTTCATGTCCAGCATCATCGCGTCGAGCCGCCCGCCCGCTGACCGGTCGACACCGAGCACCTCGCGCGGGGTGTTGTCCAGCTCGGTGAGGCCCATCGACTGCGCCAGCCGGCGCGCCGGGTCGATCGTCAGGACGACCACGGCCCGGCCCTGCTCGGCCGCCCGCAACGCGAGCGCGGCGGCGGTCGTCGTCTTGCCCACACCGCCGGATCCGCAGCAGACGATGATCCGCTCGGTGGCCAGCAGCTCGTCGATGTCGAGGCGCGGCACGCCGGCCGGCTGCGGGCGCACCCGCGCGTGAATCCGGACGACGGGGGCGGGGTCGTCCTTGCCCGCACGTTCTTTGGCGGTACCGGTTGCCTTGGTCGCGGGCTTCTTCGCCGCCGGGGTCTTCGCCCGGCTGGCCGGCGGCGCGGACCGCTTCGGCCGCGCGGGCGGGCCGCCGTCGCCGGTCACGGCCGGGCTCACGCGACCATCCGCTGCGCGCGCAGCATCTCCGCGAAGCGATAGAGCGTCCCCATGTCCATCCCGTCGGCCGCCAGCGGAAGCTCGTACACCGGCCGGTCCAGCGCCTCGACCGCGATCCGCTGGGCCGCCTCCAGCGCGACCCGCTCCGCGTGCTGCGCGGCCTCCCGGGCGAGCTCGCCGACCAGCTCGGCGGTCGGCTCGACGCCGGCCTCCTTCACCCCGGCGGCGAGCTCCTCCAGATCGAGGGTCCCGGCGCGGGCGGCGGTCAGGTCGGCCTGACCGAGCATCGGCGGACGGATCATGTTCACGACGACCCCGCCGACCGGCAGGTTCGCGGCGCGCAGCTCCTCGACCGCGTCGACGGTCTCCTGGACCGGCATCTCCTCCAGCAACGTCACCAGGTGCACGGCGGTCTGCCCGGAGTGCAGCACCTTGAGCACGCCGTCGGCCTGGGACCGGATCGGCCCCATCTTCGCGAGGCCGGCGACCTCGTGCGCGACGTTCAGAAACCGGGTCACCCGGCCCGTCGGCGGCGCGTCCAGGACCACGGCGTCGTAGGCGAGGCCGCTCGGGCGGGTGCCGTCCGGGCGGTTCACCGCCTCCTTGATCTTGCCGGTGAGCAGCACGTCCCGCACGCCCGGAGCGATCGTGGTGGCGAAGTCGATGGCACCGATCTTGCCGAGGACCTTCCCCGCGCCGCGCAGGTTGTAGAACATCTCCAGGTACTCGAGCAACGCCTCCTCGGCGTCGACCGCGAGCGCGTACACCTCGCCGCCGCCCGGGGCGCTGGCCACCCGTCGCTCGCGGTAGGCCAGCGGCGGGGTGTCGAAGACCTGCGCGATCTGCTGGCGGCCCTCGACCTCGGTGAGCAGCACCCGCTGCCCGCCGGTCGCCAGAGCGATCGCCAGCGCGCTGGCGACCGTCGTCTTCCCGGTGCCGCCCTTGCCGGTCACCACGTGCAGCCGGCGCAGCCATGGCCCCTTGGCCTCGGATACCTGTCTGGCCTCCGATGCCTGCCTGGCCACCGCCGACCCGTGTCGGGCCGCTGGCCCTGGCCGGGCGGCGGGCTCACCGTCGGTCCGGTGGCTGTCGGTCCGGTCGCGATCCGAGGCCCTCACGGCTCGAACGTACCCGGGTCGGCCCGCGCCTTCCGCCCGGACGCCGCGACTTCACAACCCGGCCCGGCCGGGCCAGTCCCGCACCGGGGCGGTCAGCGGGGTCCCCACTAGAGTCCGGGACCATGCAGAAGTGGGAGTACGTCACCGTCCCAGTCTTGATCCACTCGACCAAGATGATCCTCGACAACTGGGGCGAGGACGGCTGGGAGCTCGTGCAGGTCATCCAGGGCCCGAACCCGGAGAGTCTGGTCGCCTACTTCAAGCGCCCGAAGGGCGAGCCGACGGCGTGAGCGCGCGGGCAGGCGGACCAGGCGACGACGAGGCGTCGTGAGCGATCCCACAGGCGTCCCCAGTGAGCGGCTGCGCGAGCTCGGCCTTGAGCTGCCGCCCGTCCCGGTGCCGGCCGGCGCGTACGTGCCGGCCGTGCTCGACGGCGAGACGGTGTGGACCGCCGGGCAGCTGCCGCTCGTCGCCGGCAGCCTGCCGGAGACCGGGCTCGTCGGCGCCGACGTGACGCCGGAGCGCGCGGCCGTGCTGGCCCGGATCTGCGCCCTGAACGCGCTGGCCGCCGCGGCCGAGGCCGCCGGTGGGCTGGACCGGATCCGCCGCATCGTCAAGCTCGTCGGGTTCGTCGCGAGCGCCCCGGGTTTCACCGGCCAGCCCGCGGTGATCAACGGGGCCTCCGACCTGGTCGGCCAGATCTTCGGTGACGCGGGCCGGCACGCCCGCTCCGCGGTCGGCGTCGCGGCCCTGCCGCTCGGCGCGCCCGTCGAGGTCGAGCTGATCGCACTGACCCACGGGCGACTGACCCACGGCGACTGACCCGCCGGCACCGTGAGCAGGGCCGGCAACGGGGGCACGTCGGACGGGCGGTCCCTACCATCGAAGACGTGGTTGATCACAAAGCGGCGCTGATCGCCCTGTTCAGGCGGCCGATGCCACTGTCGTCGCCGCGTGGGGTGCTGGCGGCCAATGCGGGCCCGGTGGCGCCGCTGCGGGACGCGTCCACGGTCGTGCTGCTGCGCGACGCTCCGGGCGGCATCGAGGCGTACGTCGTCAAGCGGGTCCGGACGATGGCCTTCGCGGGTGGGGTGTTCGCGTTCCCGGGCGGCCGGGTCGACCCGGCGGACAGCGCTGTCGACGTGCGCTGGAGTGGCCCGCCGGTCGGTGCGCTGATGGGCACGCTGGAGCCGGACCCCGAGCTGGCCCGCGCCCTGGTCAGCGCGGCCGTCCGGGAGACGTTCGAGGAGTGTGGCGTACTGCTCGCCGGTCCGGCCGAGGGCGCCGACCGGCCGCTGGACCTGACCGGCCCCGGCTGGCTCGCCGACCGGTGGGCGATGGAACGCCGCGAGCTGGGCCTCGGCGAGCTGCTGGCCCGCCATGGTCTGGCGCTGCGGGCGGAGCTGCTCGCCCCCTGGGCGCGCTGGATCACCCCCGAGGTCGAGCCTCGCCGCTACGACACCCGGTTCTTCATGGCCGCGCTGCCACCGGGCCAGACGCCGGGAGAGCTGTCCAGCGAGGCCGACCGGATGGAGTGGATCCGCCCGGTCGAGGCGCTGGAGCGGCACACCGCCGGCCTGATGGCCATGCTGCCGCCGACGGCCTCCATGCTCGCCGACCTGCTCGACTACGCCGAGGTCGCCGACGTGCTGGCCGCGGCGCCCGGCCGCGCGATCGTCCCGATCATGCCGAAGATCGTGATCGCCGACGGCGCCGTGCACTTCCTGCTGCCGCACGACCCCGAGTACGCCACCGCCGCGCCGTCCGCCGACCCCGCGAGCGCCAAGGCGATCATCGCGGCCACCGCCGCGGGGCCCGGGCACAGCGCCTGGACCGCCGGCCCGAACGATGCTGCCCTCATGATCCCGTCGACCACTCCGGAGCAGGTATGACCGCCGGAAGCCAGCCGAGCCCGCGCCCGGCGGGTCCGCCGCCCCCCGCCTCGGCCCCGCGGCAGGTCAACCCACTGGCCGCCGTCGTGCTCGCCCCGAACCCGGGCCCGATGACGCTGGAAGGCACCAACAGCTGGGTACTGCGCGCCCCCGGCCACGACGGCTGCGTCGTCATCGACCCGGGCCCGGACTACCCCGAGCACCTGGCCGCGATCGCCGCCGTCGGCCCCGTCACCACGATCCTGTTGACCCACGGCCATCCGGACCACAGCGAGGGCGCGGCGGCGCTGCACGAGCTCACCGGCGCCCCCGTCCGAGCCCTGGACCCGACGCACCGGCTCGGTTCGGAGGGCCTGGTCGAGGGCGACGTCGTGGCGACCGCCGGGATCGAGCTGCGGGTGCTGGCGACGCCGGGCCACTCGGCCGACTCGTTGTCCTTCCTGCTGTTCGGGGACGTCCCGGACGCCGGCGGCAACGAGCCCGTCGCCGTGCTGACGGGCGACACGATCCTCGGCCGCGGCACCACCGTCGTGGCCCATCCGGACGGGCGGCTGGCCGACTACCTCGCCAGCCTGCACCGGCTGGCCGACCTGCCCACTGGTCTCGGGGTGCTGCCCGGCCACGGGCCCGAGCTGGCCGACGCCCGCGCGGCGGCGACGTACTACCTGGCCCACCGGGCCGAGCGGCTCAACCAGGTCCGGGCGGCCCTCACGGCAGCGGGCGTCGGCCCGGCACAGGCCTCCCCCCGGGCCGTCGTCGAGCGCGTCTACGCCGACGTCGACCGAGTCCTCTGGCCGGCCGCCGAACTCTCCGTCCGCGCCCAGCTGGAATACCTCCGCGCCAACGGCTGAGGCGACCGCCCGGCCTCGTCATGCCAACTCATCACGACGAAGGTGGGGCTCCTGGGACCTGACGGACTGACCGGGAGCAAGATGGTGTGAGCGGCATCACAGTGGGAAAGCCTCGATCCGAGAGTCGCCGGGACCTTGTACCCGAGAAGCGGCGGCCCGTCGCTCTCTCCACGGAGGGCTTGGACGTGGCCAACCTGGTGTGTCGACCGGTCAGGCGTCCGACAACGCAGGGACGGCGAGCGCGCAAGTGGGTCGAAACCCGCCCACTAGAATTGCCGACTGGAGGGGGCCCGCCAGTGCAGCGCACAGTCCGTAAGGCCAGTCAGCAATGGTGATCGTCCCGACCCATGGGGGGACGCTGCGGTGCCCGCGGTGTGGGACGCCGGCGGTGCCGGCCGCGCGCTACTGCTTCCACTGCGGCCTGCGGTTCACCCAGCTCGCGTCCGGGCCGGAGTCGGCTGAACGCCGGGTGGTCACGGTCCTGTTCGGCGACCTGTCGGACTTCACCTCGTGGGCCGAGGACCGGGACCCGGAGCGCGTCGGCGAGGTGACCGACCTGGTGCTCGCCGCGCTGTCCAAGGAGGTCGACGACGTCGGCGGCCGGGTGGACAACCTCGCCGGCGACGGGATCATGGCGGTGTTCGGCGCGCCGACCGCGCACGAGGACGACCCCGAGCGCGCCGTGCGGGCCGCCGCCGCGATGCAGGAGACCGTCCGCCGTCTGGTCACCGACAGCGAGGACGACTCCAGCCCCCTGGGCCTGCGGGTCGGGATCAACACCGGCGAGGTGCTCGCCGGCGTCCAGGCCTCGATGACCTACACGGTCGTCGGCGACACCGTGAACACCGCCGCGCGCCTGTCCGGGGCGGCCGCCGTCGGCGCGGTCTACGCCGGCCGCGAGACCATGCACGCCACCCGCTCGGTCGCTACCTGGAGGGAGCTGCCGGACCTGACCCTCAAGGGCAAGCGCGAGCCGGTCCCGGCCTACGAGCTGGTCAGCCTGCGCCCGTCCAACGTGGCCCGGCCGGGCCTCGGCGACGACGCGACCTTCGTCGGGCGCGACCGGGAGCTCACCGAGCTGTACTCCTGGTTCACCGAGACCGTCGAGTCCGGCGCGCCGACGATCGCCGTGGTCACCGGCGAGGCCGGCATCGGCAAGACCCGCGTCGCCGGCGAGCTCGCGGCCAGGGCCCGCGAGGAGGGCGGCGCCCAGGTGTTGTGGGGGCGCACGGTCCGCCACGGCGACGGCCGCAGCCTGGCGCCGCTGGCTGACGTGATCCGCGGCGCCTGCGGCGTCGTCGACGGCGACAGCCTCGACCGGGTCGCCGACCGGGTGCGGCGCACCGTCGGCCGGCTCTCGCACCCGATCACCGGGGCCAGGCTGCCCGCCGGGCTCGCCGACCGGCTGCTCGGCATGCTCGGCGTCCCGACCGACCGGCGGGCCACGTCCCCCGCCGAGGCGCCTCCCGGCGACCCGGCCGGCCGGCAGAGCAACCAGGGCGAGACGTCCACCGGCGAGCGTTCCTTCGACCTCGCGGTCGACACCGTCGCGCTGATGCTGTCGGCCCTCGCCGTCGAGCACCCGCTCATCGTCGTGATCGACGACCTGGAATGGGCCTCCAGCCCGTTGACCGCGGCACTGCGCCGGCTGGCGGCGCGGATCGTCGGCCCGATCATGCTGACGCTGCTGGACCGGGAGGGCCCGCGGCTGACCGACCTTCCCGGTGCGCACTGGATGGCGCTCACGCCGCTGCCGGAGGAGGCCGCGTCTCGGCTGCTCAACGACTTCCTCGGCGGTGCCGCGCTCGGCGCACAGACCAGAGCGGCCCTGCTCAACCGAGTGCACGGCAACCCGTTCTTCCTCGCCGAGCTGCTGAACCTGCTGATCGACCGTGACCAGCTGCGCAGGCAGGCCACGACCGAGCCGACCGGCCAGGACGGCCCGCGCTGGGTGCTGGAGGGCCAGCTGTCGGAGACTGCGATGCCGGCCGGGGTCCAGTCGGTGCTTGCGGCCCGGATCGACGACCTCGAACAGACCGACAAGGCCGTGCTCCGGGCCGCCGCCGTGCTCGGCAGCCGGTTCCCAGCCGCCGCGCTGCCGTCCGTCGAGGAGCTGCCAGGACCCGAGGTCGCCCGCGCGCTGGACCGGCTCACCGAACGCCAGCTGGTTCGCTCGCCGCGGGCCGGCGAGCAGCTGTGGCGCTTCGTCCACCCGATGGCCCGTGACGTGGCCTACGCCGGGCTGCCGAAGGTCGAACGGGCGCGGCGCCACTCGACCGCCGCCCGCTGGGGCGTGACGGCGATGACCGGCTCGTCCCGCGAGGTGTCGAACTTCGTCGCCACCCACGCCCTGCGGGCGTTCGACCTGGCGTCGTCGATGGCGCTGCCGCCGACCGATCCGGCCTGGTCGGCGCGCGAGCCCGGCTTCCGGGCGCTGCTGCGGCTGGCCCGAGCCGCCCTGGCCCGCGACGACCACCGCACCGCGGCCGATCAGCTCGCCGACGCCAGGCGACTCGGCCGCGGCGTGATCGACGAGGACGACGAGAACGTCGCCAGGGTGCTGCACGCTGAGGCGCTCGTGTCGCTGCGGCGGCTGGAGGAGGCCGAGCGGACGCTGCGCCCGGCTCTGCGGGTGACGCAGCCGGCTCGCCGGGCGTCCGCCTACGCCGTCCTCGGTGAGCTGCGCCAGAAGCAGGGCCGCACGGAGCTCGCCACCCGGGCGCTGCGCACGGCCCTGGACGCGGCCCGCGCCGCCGGCGACGACCGGGCCGCCGCCGCGGCGCTGCGCCGGCTGGGAACGTTGGAGTACGGCGCCGCTCGGATCCGGGTGGCTGAGGAGCTCTACCGGGAGGCCCTGGAGCTGGCCCGCCGGGTCGACGACCCGCGCGGCGTCGGCTGGGCGCTGCAGCACCTGGCCTGGTCGGCGACGACCCGGGGCGACTACCCGCAGGCCGAGCGCCACCTGCGCCAGGCCACCGAGGTCTTCGAGCGGCTGGAGGACGCCGGCGGCATCGGCTGGTGCAGCGGCACCGAGGCGCTGGTACTGCTGCTGAGCGGCCAGCTGGCCAGGGCGCGGGCGCTGGCTCGCGGGCTGGTCGACGCGGGCGAGTCGATGGGTGAGCGCTGGGGGATGGCCGTCTGCCTGACGATCGGCGCGATCGCGGCGGCGGAGCTCGGCGACATCAGCGCCGCGCGTACCGACGCGAGCCGCGCCGCGGCCCTGTTCGAGAGCGGCGGTGACAGCTGGGGACGCATCCTCGCGAAGGTCGCCCAGGGCCTGGCCGCACGCGGTGCCGGCGAGCCGGACGTCGGCGCGGAGTTCCTGGCCGCGGCCTGCGCGGACGCGAACGAGGCCGGCCAGACGCTCGTCGGCGCGCTCGCGTCGCTGATGCTCGGGCTGACGCTGCTGGACGCGGGCCGGGTCGACGAGGCAGAGAAGGCGGCCGAGGCCTCGATGGCCGAGCTGGGCAGCCTCGACCTGCGCCCCCACGCCCAGCTGGGCGCGAAGGTGCTCAGTGCCCAGATCGCCCGTGCCCGCGGCCGGCTCGGCGAGGCGATCGCCCTGCTGCGTGAGGCCTTGTCCGCGAGCGAGCCGGCGACGCTGCTGTTCCCCCGCCGCCAGGCGTACGCGCATCTGGCCGGGACCCTGCTGGACGCGGGCCAGCCGGAGGAGGCGCTCGCGGTGGCCCGCCGGGCGGTCGCGGTGGACGCGGAGGACGTTCGGGCCCAGGTGCTCGCCTGGCGTGCGCTGGGGACCTGCCTGGCCTCCAGCGGCGACCTGGAAGGCGGCCGGGACGCCTACCTGCGCGCGCTGAGGGCGGCGACCGCGACCGAGGCGGTCAGCGAGGCGGCCCAGACCCGCCGGCTGCTCGCGGCGCTGCCCGAACCTGGAATGGAGCCCTCGAACGCGCGCGGGTACCACGCACCGACCCTGCCGGCGCATCCGACCGGCAACGGGCTCGCCGAACACGCAGTGCCCGGCGAGCATGCAGTGCCAGCCGAGCACATCGTGACCGCCGACGCGACGGGACTCGTCGCCGACGACCAGGACGGATCACGGGCTGGTGGCGACGAACCCGCGATGCCCGACGGCGCCACCGTCACCAGCGCCTAACGGAACGGGCCCGCGGAACGGAACCGCGGGCCCGGCCCGGCCCGCCCGCTCCCCCGGCGCCGCGGGCCCCCCCGGCGCGGGGGCGCCGCCCCCCCCCGCGGGGGGGCCG
>NZ_JADWYX010000085.1 GCF_016786355.1 Frankia sp. AgB1.9 | reverse complement strand
CGCCGCGGCCCCCCCCGGGGGGGGTGCCCGGGCCGCGGGGGGCGGGGCCCCCGGCCGCCGCCGACGGACCTTCTCCACCCGGGCCCCGGCCGGTCTTCCCGCCGGGCGCCTGACAGAAAGAGACTGGACGCATGAGCGGCAACTCCGGCACGGCGCACGTACGGCGGCGGCAGCGGGCGGGCACGCTGGCGGCGCTGACGGTGACGGCCGTGCTGGCCCTCGTCGGCGTAGGGGCGTCGCCCGCGTGGGCACACGCCATCCTCGAGCGGGCGACGCCGGCCGGCGGGACGGCGGCCGCGACGTCGCCGGCGACCGTGACCCTCGGGTTCAGCGAGTCGGTCCGGTCGGACTCGACGTCGGTCCGGGTGATCGACGCCCGCGGCACCCGGGTGGACACCGGTGGCGCGCACGGCGGCCCGACGGCGTCCCAGGTCACGGTCGCGCTCAAGCCCGACCTGCCGAAGGGCACGTACCTGGTCAGCTGGCACGTCATCTCGGAGGACAGCCACCCCGTCGCCGGTGGGTACGCGTTCGGGATCGGCCGGGCGCCCACGGCGAGTGAGGCCGCCGCGGCGAACACGGCCCAGCCCGGCTCGCCGGTGACCGGGTTCGTGTTCGGGGTGGCGCGGCTGGTCGCCTTCGGCGGGATGGCGGTGCTGCTGGGCGCGGGCTTCTTCCTACTGGTGCTGTGGCCGGCCGGGCTGCGCCGGCTCGCGCCGCGCCGGCTGCTCGTCGCGGGGTGGGTCGCCGCGTTCGTGGGGGCCGCCGCCTGCGTGTTCCTGCAGGGCCCGTACGGGGACGACCTCGGGCTGTCGGCGCTGTTCCGCTGGGCTCCGCTCGGTTCCACGCTGGCGGACCGGTACGGCAAGCTCACGCTCATCCGCCTGCTGGCCCTGCTGCTGGCCGTCCCGTTGCTGCGGGCGTTGCTCGCGGCCACCCCCGCACGGCCCGACGGGCAGCCAGCGCGGACCGGTGAGCCAGGGTGGCGACCGTCGGCCTGGACCAGGGCCGAGCTCGGCGGGCTCGCGGTCGCGGTGGCGGCGACGACGGCACTCACCGGTCACGGCGGGGTCGGCTCGTGGGCGTGGCTGGCGACCGCCAGCATCACCGCGCACCTGCTGGCGATGTCCGTCTGGCTCGGCGGCCTGGCGGTGCTCGCCACCGGCCTGCTCGACCGCCGCCGCCCGGCACCGTCCGACGGCGAGGACCACGCCGACTGGGCCGAGGCGATCGTCCGACAGTCCAGCCCGCACGAAGGCGATGCGGAGGGCGAGCTGGACGACGAGGCCGCGCTCGCCGCCGCCCGTGCCTACCTCGACGAACACGACGCCGACGTCGTCCCGGTCGAGGACGACCGGGCGGCGGAGCTGGCCGAGGTGCTCCCGCGCTGGTCACGCGTCGCCATGACGGCGGTCGGGCTGATCGTTCTGTCCGGCGTCTACCAGAGCTGGCGTGAGCTCGGCGCGGTCGGCGCGTTGTTCGACACCGCCTACGGCCGGCTGCTGCTCTACAAGCTGTGGTTCGTGCTGGCGATGCTCGGGGTCGGCTTCCTGTCGAACCGGTGGGTGATCCGGCACTTCCGCCCGGTCGCGCTGGCGATGACCGCGGAGACCGACGCGACCAACGCCGAGGCCACCGGCGAGGCCGACGACGGCGCCGAGGACGAGCTCGACGAGGAGGGCCGCCGCAGGGTGACCCAGGGCGCGCTGGGTGTGCTGCGACGCGGGGTGATGGTCGAGGCCGTGATCGGCCTGGCGGTGCTGGCCGTCACCGCGGCGCTCGTCAACCACGCTCCCGGCCGGACGACGTACGCGCCGCCGTTCCACACGACGACGACCGCCGGACCGCTCACGGTCGACGTGCGCGTCTCGCCGACCCGGACCGGTCTGGAGACCGTCGACGTCCGGGTGCGCGACCCGCAGGGCCAGCCGCAGCGGCTGGTGGAGGCGTCCGTGACGCTGTCGCTGCCGGCGGCCCAGGTCGGGCCGATCGACGTCCCGATGGTCGCGGCCGGCACCGGCGAGCTGATCGCCCAGGACGCGCAGGTGCCGCTCGCCGGCTCGTGGCGGATGGGCATCACCGTGCGCATCAACGACTTCGACGAGTACGCCACCGCCGTCACCTACACCGTCCGGTGACCGGTGACCAGGGCCGCGATGGCCGACGGCCTACCGGGACGGCTCCGTGAGCAGGCGGCGCAGCTCGAGGCCCAGCGAACGCGGCTCCGTCAGCGGGTCGTGGAAGGTGACCCGCAGCTCGTGAGCGCCCGCCTCGTCGACCTGCCACAGGGTCAGGCCGTCGCGGTCGAGCGTCCCGACGGCGATGCCGGCGACGCTGGCCAGGTCCGCCGGGCGCATCGGCGCCGCCGACCCGGCCCCGCCGGGCACCTCGGCGGCGACCGCGCGGCCGTGGGCGGCGGCGATGAGCCGCAACTGGCCCGCGTGCGCGGTGTTCAGGTGCTCGATGAGGTCGGGCGCGTAGGCGGTGATGAGATCGGGCTCGGCCAGCGCGTACGCGTCCAGCTCGATCCGGCGGCCGGACGCGGTCGACGGCCACCGCGGCTCGGCACCGCGGCCCAGCTCGCGCCGCCCGGCGAGCGCGTTGGCCCGGCGCCCGGCCCGGCTGCCACGGCGGCGCGCGCCCGGCTCGGTCGGGGTGGGCAGGCAGAGCAGCACCTCGTCCACCGACAGCGCGAGCGCGACGAGCCCGTCGTCGTCGTAGTCCGGCATGGTCGGGCGCAGCCCGGGCCCGGCGATCCGCCGGGCGATCTGCTCGGCGCTGCCTGGCATCGTGCGCAGCTGGCCGCCGAGCACGAGCCGCTCGCCCGTGAACCCGGGCACGTCGAGCCGGCAGCGGCGGGAACCCGCCGTCAGGGTCGGCGGGCTCCCGGCGCCGACCAGCAGGACGGGCTCGCCGCCGTCGTCGATCAGGCCGGTCCAGCCACAGACCCGCGCCCCCGGCAGGGTGAGCAGCGCGTGCCGGGCGCCGGCCAGCACGGTCCGCGCGTGGATCGCGAGCCGGGGCATCGTGTCGTCGTCCGGTTCCTCCGCGGCCATCAGGCCCCTCCCACCCAGAGCAAGTCATGAAGTTAGGCTTACTTAAGTGGGCTGCGCGACGTAGGTCAAGCGCTTTCGCGGGCTGATCCGCGACCACGGGCCGTATGGGTGGGTGCGAGCGGCCCGTGGTCGAGCCCTCGACATGCCTCGGTGCCGAGGACGCACGCCGGCTGACGGCAACGCGACGCCAATGCCGTCCGCGTGTCTCGAGGCCTAGGCAACCGCGGGCCGGAGAGTGGTAGTGCGCGAGGGGGCGGGCGCGGGATTCTAGGCTGTGGTGGTGGCGTCGCCGAGCAAGGTGCGCCGCCACCCGCGCCGGCTCCGGCCGGTTGGGACGGTTGTCGACGCGCGGCCACCCGGTGTGCGTGGGTAGACGAGACGGCGAAGGAGGTACAGGTGATCTTCAAGCTGGTCGGGGACGGTCGCCCGTATCCCGACCACGGGCTCGGCCAGCGCGACTGGGCGAAGATCCCGCCACGCCAGGTCCGGCTTGACCAGCTGGTCACGACGAAGCGGGTCCTCGCCCTCGATCTGCTGCTCGACGAGGACTCGACCTTCTACGGCGACCTGTTCCCCCACGTCGTCGAATGGGATGGCGCGCTCTACCTGGAGGACGGGCTACACCGTGCCGTCCGGGCCGCCCTGCAGCAGCGGACGTCCATCCATGCCCGGGTGTACGTGCTCGCCGCCGGCCATCCCGGCGTGCCTCCGGCCGACGAGGCCACGATCCCGCGCCCGGCGCGGTGACCGGTCGTCAGCCGGTCGGGAAGGTGTAGACGACGAACCGGTCCGAGCCGACCTTCGCGAAGACGTAGCGCGGGCAGGCCCTCGCCGGCTTGTAGGCGGCGATGGGACGCAGCACGGGCGAGCGCATGACCTGCTTCACCCGGCCGCCCGCGAGCGACTCCATGTCGGCCGTGGACACGTCCGGCGGGCTGTCGCGGCGCTCGTAGTACGAGCGGCAGTAGCGGATCTCGTTCGGCCGCGACGTCCACGCGGGGGTGTGGAAGTACCACAGCAGGTAGAGCTCACGGAAGACAATCGTGATCAGTCCGATGACGATGAGAGCGCGGACGAAGTTCCCGGCTCGGGACGAGGCGAGGACTGGGCTCACAACACCGTGACCCTATGCCCATCTCCGCCGGTTCCCGGACATCTCCCCTGTATCCGCCGCATGTGTCGTGCACGGCCGACCAGCGGACACCCCCGGATCGCTCGACGTCGCCTGGCTCGGACACGCCCGGCCCGAAGCGGCCAGGTTGACACCGTTATCCGAAACCGTTTTCATTACGAACGTGCGAAACCATGACGGGGTGTGCTCCTCCCCCGATCGAGCCGAACGTCGCGCCGGCCGCCGGGCAGAGCGGCGCCCCGCCCGGATCGCGGCGGGGGTGCTCGGTGTCCTGGGCCTGGCCGCGTCGGTCGCGCTGGCCGGCTGTGGCTCGAGCCAGGGCGGCGGGTCCGGTGCCGCGTCCACCGGGAAGCTGCGCGTCGTCGCGACGACGACCCAGGCCGGCGACTTCAGCCGGTCGATCGGCGGCGGCCTGGTCACCGTCACCCAGCTGATCAAGCCGAACGTCGACCCGCACGACTTCGAGCCGTCGCCCGCCGACCTCGACGCGCTCGCGAAGGCCGACGTGCTGGTCACCAACGGCGCCGGGCTGGAGTCGTGGCTGGACGACGCCGTCTCCGCGTCCGGGTTCGAGGGCACCCGGGTGGTGATGGCCGACGGTGTGCCGCTGCGAGCCGGGTCCGGCTCCGAGACCGGCCAGCACGACCCACACATCTGGCACGACCCACGCAACGCGAAGATCATGGTGACGGACATCGAGAAGGGCTTCGCGATCGCCGACCCGGCCCACGCGCCGGCCTTCGAGAAGAGCCTGGCGACGTACCTGGTGGCCCTCGACGCGCTCGACCGCCGGGACGCGGCCGAGATCGCCACGATCCCGGCCAGCCAGCGGCTCCTCGTCACCAACCACGACGCGTTCGGCTACTACACCGCCCGCTACGGGATCACCTACGTCGGATCGATCATGCCCAGCTTCGACACGTCGGCCGAGCTGTCCGGGAAGACGATCCAGGACATCGTCGCCAAGATCCGTAAGACCGGGGTCAAGGCCGTCTTCTCCGAGTCGTCGCTGCCGCCGAAGACCGCCGAGTCGATCGGGCGCGAGGCAGGGGTGACCGTGATCGCGGGCGAGGACTCGCTGTACGCCGACTCGCTCGGCCCGGCCGGGTCCGCGGGTGACACCTACCTGAAGGCCGAGCAGCACAACACCGACGTGATCGTGAAGGCCCTCCGGTGAGCGCGGCGGTCCCTGGTCCGGTGGCCACCGCTCACCACCACCGGGCAGGCCGGCCGGCAGCGGTCGGTCGCCGACCGCATACCGTGGCCGACATGAGTTCCGACGGCCGCCTGGTCGGCGACGCGCCCGCGACGCCGACCCGCCTCGCCGAGCCGGACGAGGGCGGCGGACCGGACGCGCTGGTACTGGCCGAGGCGACCGTCGCCTACGGCCGCGTCCCCGCGCTGGAGCGGGTCAGGGGCCGGGTACCGGCCGGGCGGACCGTCGCGCTGATCGGCCCGAACGGCGCCGGCAAGTCCACCCTGATCCGAGCCATCCTCGGGCTGGTCCCGGTGGTCTCCGGCTCGATCACCGTGCTGGGCCAGACGCCGGCCAAGGCCCGCCGCGAGGTGGGCTACGTACCTCAGGCCGACACCCTGGACGCCGACTTCCCGGTCTCGGTCGGCCAGGTGGTCCTGATGGGCCGCTATCGGCGGATCGGCTGGGTGCGCCGGCCGGGCGCCGAGGACCGGGCCGCCGCCGCGGCCGCGCTGGACGCGGTCGGTCTCGCCCACCGGGCGAAGGACCGGTTCGGCACGCTGTCCGGTGGGCAGCGCCAGCGGGTCCTGCTGGCCAGGGCGATCGCGGCCGCGCCTCGGCTGCTGCTGCTGGACGAGCCGTTCAACGGCGTGGACGCCGTCTCCCAGGACGCGCTGCTCGCCGCGCTCGCGAAGCTGACCGCCGCGGGCACCGCCGTCGTCATCTCGACGCACGACCTCGCGCTCGCGCACCTCGCCTGCGACGACGTCTGCCTGCTCAACCGCCACCAGTTCGCCTTCGGCCCGCCGGCGGCGACGCTGACCCCGGAGCTGCTGCGCGCCACCTACGGCGGTGCCGCCGTCGAGCTCGGCGCGCACGGCGTCATCGTGGCCCGCCCGTGACGCTGATCGACCTGCTCACCGCGCCGTTCGAGCGGCCGTACCTGACCAGGGCGCTGATCGAGCTGCTGCTGCTCGGTGGCGTCGCGGCCGTGGTCGGCGTGTTCGTGCTGCTGCGCCGGCTGGCGTTTCTCACCGACGCGCTGACCCACACCGTGTTCCCCGGGGTCGTCATCGGCTTCCTGCTGAGCGGCCAGCCCGGGATCTTCCCCGGCGCGCTCGTGGTGGGCTGCCTGTCCGCCGCGCTGTTCACGCTGCTCGCGGCGACCAGGCGGGTCGAGGATGACGCGACGCTGGCGATCCTGCTGACCGGGTTCTTCGCGATCGGCGTCGTGCTGGTCTCGCGCCGGTCGTCCTACACGTCGGATCTGACGGCGTTCCTGTTCGGCCGGGTGCTGACCGTGCGGTCGCAGGACATCGAGACGACGGCCGTCGTCGCCGCCGTGGTCCTGCTGCTGCTGGTCGCGCTGCGCAAGGAGCTGCTGCTGGTCGCATTCGACGCGCAGGCGGCGCAGGCGGCCGGGTACCGGGTCGTCGTGCTGGATCTGGCGCTCAACCTGTCGATCGCGCTCGTCGTCGTCGCCGCGGTCCGAGCGGTCGGGACGGTGCTGGTGATCGCGCTGATCGTGGTGCCGGCGGCGGCCGCCCGGCTGCTGTCCGACCGGATCCTGGCGATCACCGCGATCGCCGCGGCGTTCGGGATGGCCGGCGGCTGGGCCGGCCTGCTGATCAGCTACAAGATCTCCGTCGACCACGGGGTGCGGCTGGCGACCGGCGCGACCGTCGTGCTGGTCCTCGTCGCCGGCTATCTGCTCGCGCTGGTCGCCACCTCGGTCCGTGCCCGTGCCAAGATCGCGAAGCCTCGCGCGGGCGCCGGTGTGTCTCACCTGCCGATCGAGGACTGGCGCCATCCCGCGACGGACCAGGCTGCGCGGGCCGCGGCGCTGACGGCCGATCCCGAGGCAGGGCGAGCCCCGTGATGCTCTGGCAGACCCTCGGCGACGGGTACACCCGCCGGGCCCTGGCCGAGGCCGCACTCGTCGGCCTGCTCTGCGGCGCGGTCGGGGTGCACATCGTGCTGCGCCGGCTGAGCTTCCTCACCGTGGCGCTCACCCACGCGACGTTCCCGGGCGTCGTGCTCGCCGCGCTGCTCGGGGTACCGCTGGTCCTCGGCGCCGGTGTCTTCGGGCTCGTCATCGTCGGCGTGGTCGCCCTCGTCTCGGGGGCGCGCGGCGGACCGGCGGGCACGCTGCCGTCGGCCGCGCCGACCGGGCGAGGTGGCCGGGACGTCTCCAGCGTGACCGGGGTCGTGCTGTCCGGTGGATTCGCTCTCGGCGTCGCGCTGATGTCGGCCCAGGACGGGTTCACCAAGGATCTGACGGCGTTCCTGGTCGGCTCGATCCTCACCGTCGACGAGTCCGACCTGGTGGTCAGCGCCGTGACGGCGGTCCTCGTGCTGGCCGTGCTCGCCGCGCTGCGCAAGGAGCTGCTGCTCGGCGCTTTCGACCCGACGGCACTGGCCGCCGGCGGCTACCCGGCCCGACGCCTGGATCTGGTCGTGCTGGTCGCGCTCGAGCTGGCGGTGGTCACGACCGTCCCGGCGGTCGGCACGATCATGGCGATCGCGCTGGTCGTCGGCCCGGCCGCGACCGCGCGGCTGTGGTGCGTGCGCACCGGCCCGATGACGGCGCTCTCGATGGTGCTGGGAGTGTTCGCCGGTGTCGTCGGCCTGGCGGTGAGCGCCCAGTGGAACATCGCGGCTGGCGGCGCGATCGTGCTGACGGTCACGGCGCTGTTCGCCGGCTCGTTGTTGCTCGCTCCGTGGCTGCGGGCCGAGGCCCGGACCGCTCAGGCGCCGGCGGCGGCGCAGCTGGCGCAGCGTCCGTAGATCTCGACGGTGTGGGCGACGTCCGTGAAGCCCTCGGCCGCGGCGACCTGCTCGGTCCAGTGCTCGATCTCGCGGCCGGCCACCTCGACGGTGTGCCCGCAGATCCGGCAGACCAGGTGGTGGTGGTGGGTGTCGGTGTTGCACCGGCGGTAGACCGTCTCGCCGTCGTCGAGCCGCAGCACGTCGACCTCGCCGCGGTCGGCGAGCACCTGCAGATGCCGGTAGACGGTGGTCAGCCCGACCGGCTGGCCGTCGGTGCGCAGCCGGGCGTGCAGCTCCTGCGCGCTGGTGAACGCGTTGGTCGCGGCGAGCGCCGCGGACACGGCGTCGCCCTGCCGGGTCGACCGCGTCGCGGCGCCTCGGCCGGCCGTGGCCCTGCCGACGGCAGCCGCCGGACCAGGCCCGGTCGCTTCGTCGCTCGGTTGGCTGCGGTTCACGGTCGACACACCATCCACTTTCTCACCTCGGCCGCTACGGGGTCCCAGGACGACCGGCACCTGTATACCCGGCGATCGGCCTCCGAGGGCCAAGTCGGTCAATCCACCAGTAGATCGCCACCTGGTGGGAAAGAACACTGGGTGCGCCAATCGACCCTCCCCGTCGGACACTGACGTAACCGGCGATATCGTGCCGACTCGTACGCGCTACTGGCTGACGCCGGTGACTCGAAGGAGAACGTTCGGATGGCGGTCCCTCGGCTGAGCCTGCGTGCGAAGGCCGACGGGGAACCCAGCGAGCTGTGGAAGCCGTTCGCCCTCGCCGGCGCCATCCTGATCGCGGTGGCGGGCGTGCTGACGACCTGTGCCGGCCCCAAGCCCGCGGACTCCACGACGAACAGCGGTGGCAGTTCGTTCGCGGCGTCAACCGTCAGCAGCGACGCCCTGACTCGTTGGTACGTCGGCACGCAGGCGATCCGGCAGCTCATCGCGCTTGACGTCGCGGCCGTGCGCACCGACCTGGCCGGGCAGAACGGATCGGCGCTGCAGCCGGTCTGCAGTTCGCTCGCCGACGCCGTCACCGAGGCCCGCGCGCTCACCCCCGGCCCGGACAGCGCGGCCCAGGACCTGTTCGACGGCGGCCTCGACGGCTACGGCAACGGCGTCGCCGCCTGCGGGAACCTGTTCGACGGCACCGCGGCACCCAAGGCCACCATCGAGCAGCGCATCCGGGACGGACTGACCAAGGGCGACGCACAGTGGTCCGCGCTCGCCACCCGGGTCGGGCAGCCCATGGCCACCTACTCGCCGCCGGCCCCCTCGGCCGGCGCCACCCCGGCCGCGCCGCCCGCGACGCCCTCCGGCACGCCGCGGCCGACAGTCTCCAGCACGACGGTCCGCCGGACCACCGCGCCGACCACCCCGGCCGGGGCCACCACCCCGCCCCCACCACCCGCGAGCAGCCCGCCGCCGTCGGTCACCGCGGTCCCGTCCACCGAGGCGCCGCCCACGCCGACTCCGAGCGCGACCAAGACGGGCATCCTCGGCGCCTGACCTGGAACCGGGCAGCCCCCTGACCGGGACTCGGCAGCCCGCTGACCTGGAGTTCGGCCGCTCACCGGAGGGTGACCGTCGTCTCCGCACGAAGCGTGGTGCCCCTGGACGCAGGACCGCTCACTGCGGGTGAATATCGGCGCCCGGAATGCGGCGGTACGGGCCCTCGAATCCCCCCTCATCGCGGGTGGTGCAGCCCTACGCAGCCACTGGGCGTGCATTAACCCGTGGACGGCCCGCCTACCCTGGATGGCATGGAGTTCACCCAGTCCGACAAGCTCGCCGGCGTCTGTTACGACGTCCGAGGTCCGATCCTCGACGAGGCGACCCGGATGGAGACTGCAGGCCAGCGGATCCTGAAGCTGAACATTGGGAACCCCGCTCCGTTCGGCTTCTCCACGCCGCCCGAGGTACTCGCCTCCGTGATGGAGAACCTCGCGAGCGCACAGGGCTACAGCGACTCCAAGGGACTTCCCGCCGCCCGCGCCGCGGTCGTCGACTACCACCGCCGGAAGGGCATCGCCGGCATCGGACCGGACGACGTCTACCTCGGCAACGGCGTCTCCGAGCTGATCATGATGTCGCTCCAGGCGCTGCTCAACAACGGCGACGAGGTGCTGCTGCCCGCGCCGGACTACCCGCTGTGGACGGCCGTCGTCAGCCTCTGCGGCGGCCGCCCGGTGCACTACCTGTGCGACGAGTCCGCGGACTGGGCCCCCGACATCGCGGACGTCGCCGCCAAGATCACCCCGCGCACCCGGGCGCTCGTGCTGATCAACCCGAACAACCCGACCGGAGCGGTCTATGACCGGGCCACGGTCGAGGCGCTGGTGGAGCTGGCCCGCCAGCACAACCTGATGCTCTTCTCGGACGAGATCTACGACCGGGTGCTCTTCGACGACGCCGAGCACGTCTCCACCGCCGCGCTCGCGCCGGACGTGGTCTGCGTGACCTTCAACGGGCTGTCGAAGTCCTACCTGCTCGCCGGCTTCCGGGCCGGCTGGATGGTCGTGTCCGGCCCACGCCAGCACGCCAGCAGCTACATCGAGGGACTCAACATCCTGGCCAACATGCGGCTGTGCGCGAACGTCCCGGGCCAGTACGCGGTGGTCGCGGCGCTGGCGAACGACGAGGGCGCCGGCAGCCTGGTGCTCCCGGGTGGGCGGCTGCGTGAGCAGCGCGACACGGTCGTGAAGCTGCTGGCCGACATCCCAGGGGTCACCTGCGTCCCGCCGCGCGGCGCGCTGTACGCGTTCCCGCGGCTGGACCCGGAGGTCTATCCGATCAAGGATGACGAGCGGTTCGTCCTCGACCTGCTGCGGGCGGAGAAGATCCTTCTGGTGCAGGGCACCGGCTTCAACTGGCCGAACCCCGACCACGTCCGGATCGTCACCCTCCCCACCGTCGACGATCTCACCGCCGCGATCGGCCGCATCGACCACTTCCTGTCGACGTACACGCAGCGCTAGCGAGTCAGGGCCAGGCGGGGCCCCGGACGACCCGTCATCCACACTCTGAGGGAGGATTTCCACAGCCGTATGCACTCTGTGGACAAGGTCTGTGGATAAGCCTCTCTCAACTGTGGATGCCAGCGTCGAGTCGACCAAGGAGCGGCTACCGGGCGTAGCTGGCCCGGTAGCCCCGGATGGGGCTTCAACCGGCCCCGGCGCCGACGCCGACCCCCTGCCGGCCGCGCAGGCGCGGCGACGGCTGCGTCCCCAGCGGCCTGTGGATATCGCCGTGCCCGCCGCGCTCGCGGGCGCGGTCGTCGCCGTTCTGGCGGTCTTGCACACCGTGCTGGCCCGGCCGCTCTGGTACGACGAGATCTGGCGGCCGCACTTCCTGTCCGCGCCGCCGTCGACGTACTGGGCTCAGCTGGCGCACGCGAACACCCCGTCCGCCCTCGGCTGGGCGGTGCTCGTCCGCCTCGTCGGCGACGTCGCCGGCTGGCACGCCTGGGTCCTGCGGGTTCCCGAGCTGGTGGCGCTGGTGGCGCTGCCGGTCGTCGCCTACGCGTTCATCCGCCGCTTCGCCGGGCCGGTCGCGGCCGGACTGGCGGGAACCAGCCTGGGGCTGTCCGGGGTGGTCGTCGACCTCGGCACCCAGCTCAAGCCGTACAGCGTCGAGGCGCTCGCGTCGGTCGTCATCGTCTGGCTGTGGCTGAAGGCGCCGAGCACCGCCACGTGGGGCCCACGACTCGGCTGGCGGACCGCCGCCGGGCTGGTCGCGCTGTTCTCGGTGCCGGCGGCGCTCCTGATCATCCCGCTGGCCGCCGTCGACGTGGTGACCGCCGGCTACGGGTACCGCTACGGCAGCTGGCGGGTCGGTTGGCGCCATCGGCTGTGGGCCGCCGCCACCGCGGCGCCGGCGGTCGCGATCTGCGGGCTGCACACGTGGCTGTTCATCGGCCACCAGTCCAGCCAGCGGGCCAGCCAGTTCTGGAACACCCAGTTCCTCGCCGGCCGCGGCCCGCTGGGCGGCCTGCGGTTCGTCGGCGGGGAGCTGGTCCGGATCTTCGGGGGCGCCCCGACCGGCGTCGACCGCTACGACCCGAACCTCGTGCACCCGGCCACCGACGCGACCTTCGCGGCGGCCTGGCTGCTCGCCCCCGCCGCCGCCGTGGCCTTCCTCGTCGGCGCGGCCGCGCTGGTCCGCGGCAGCACGATCAGCCGGACGGTCCTGGGCATCGGCGGCGCGCACCGCCCGTCCGATCGCCCGGCGACGGCGGACGACGGTGGCTACGTGGTCGCGGCCGTGCTCGGCGCGCTCCTGCTCGCCCTGGTCGCCAGCGCCGGGCGGTACTGGCCGTTCGGCGCCAACCGCACGAACCTGTTCCTCGTTCCGCTGCTGGTCACGGTCGTCGCCACCGGCGCCGACCGCCTCGGCCGCCGCGTGTTGGCCGACGACCCGCTGGCCCGGCTGGCCCACGTCCGGCGGCGGGCCTCGACGGCTCGCCGGCTCGGCCTGGGCTGGCTCGTCCGGGGCTGCCGGCTGGCCGCGTCCGGCTGGTCTCGGCTCGGGCGGCCCGGACGCGAGATCGCCCGGGTCGCACTGGCCGCCGTCCTGGTCGTGCTCACGGCGGCGCCGGTCGCGTCGGCGAGCGCGCTGGCGCCGCTGTGGCGGGACCGCGCCGAGATCCGCCCGGTGGCGCTCATGGTGGACGCGACGACGCAGACCCGGCGGCTCTACCGCCCGGGCGACGTCGTCGTGGTCGGCGGCCGGCTGGCCCGCTCCGGCTGGCTGTACGCGATGGACGTCAGCGCGGACCGGCCCTTCCTGGCGTCGTCAGCGGGGCGGTCTGGGCAGATCGGGCCGCGAGTGCCCACCGGTGCCACGGTGTTCCTCACCGCCGTCGGCAGGGGCGAGGCCCGGACCGCGCTAGCGGGCCGCTCTGGGCCGAGGCCGGGCCGCCTGCTGCTGTTCGTCCTCGTCTACGACCGCGCGGGCACGGCCGGCGAGCTCACGAGCCTGCGCACCGCCGGCTGGTGCGCGGCCCAGCCCTTCGACTACCCCGGCACCGGAACCCTGCGCGTGCTGAACCGCTGCTCGCAGTCGACGCGGCACTAACCGTGGGTCGGGGCCGCCGCCGGCAGGCTGGTCGAGGCAGGCACCGCGGGGATGGCGCCCCAGGTGGGCGGGTTGGCATTGAGGCCGGCGCACTGCTGGAGGGAGCCGACGGTGCCCACGATCTGCCGCGCGTCCACCCCGGTCGCGGGTCGAGGCAGGCCGCCGGAGATCCGGGCCGGCAGCCACTGGGCCTGGGTCACCGCCCGGCCTCTGACGGTGAGGCGCAGGATGCCGCTCTGCGTGTTGGCGGCCATCCCGGAGGAGTAGAAGACGAAGTTGCCCAGGCCGTAGTCGACGAACGCGCCCGACGGGTGCCAGCCGCCGCCCTCGAGCACGTGCGCGTGCGAGCCGACGACGATGTCCGCCCCGGCGTCGACCAGCTCCGGCACGATCCCGGTCTGGTCGGTGCCCGGGCAGCTGTGCGTCTCGACGCCCCAGTGCAGGTCCACCACGACGGTGTCCGCGTCCGCCCGCGCCGCCCGTACCGCCGCGAGAAGCTCGGTCATGTCCTTCGCCGACGCGAGGCCCGGCTTGCCCGGCCCGGACGTCCAGGCGGCGGCCAGGTTGTCGTCCAGCACCCGGGTCGCCCCGATGATCGCGATCCGCTGACCCTTGATCGTCACCTTGTACGGCCTGAACGCGGCGGTGTCGTCCGTGCCGATGCCGACGACCGGGAAGTTGGCCGCCTGGGCGGCGCCGAGGGTGTCGCGCAGGCCGGTCGTGCCGTAGTCCATCGCGTGGTTGTTGGCCATGGTGACGACGTCGACCCCGGACTCGCGCAGCGCGGTGAACGCCCGGGACGGGGCCCGGAAGGTGAACTCCTTGTCGGCCGGGTCACCGCCGTCGGTGATCGCGGTCTCCAGGTTGACCATGGTGAGGTCGGCGGCCGACAGTTCCGGCACGATCGGGCCGAAGCCGTTCAGCGCGGCGGCCGCCGAGCCGGCGAAGTGCACGTCGCCGGCGAACTGCAGCGTCACCGGCTCGCCGGTCGGCGCCCGCTGCGTGCCGCCCGGTGGCACGTTCGCCGTCGTCGCCGCGGACGTCTGGTCCGCCACGCCCGTCGAGGCGCCGGCGCCACCGGCCGTGCCGTCGGACGACGACCCGCCGAGCAGCCCACAGCCCGCCAGGGCCAACCCGACAGCCGTCAACGCTGCCCCGGCCCGCGCCGGTCCGCTGAGCCAGCCACCGCGGCGTTCCGGGGCGCGAACGCCCGTGCCGGAGGCGTCCGGCCTGCCCTGATCCCCGCGCGACGGCACCGCAGCTCCACCCTGCCCGTTCCGGCTCCCCAGCCAGAGGACACGGTACGCAGACACCGGCAGACCACTTGCCATCGACCCGCCGGCCGATGCTGGTTGCCCGGCGGCCGGCCGATCGCCTACAGGGCGAGCAGGGCCGGGGCGAGCTCGCGCCACTGGCGGCGTGGCAGGCCGCGTCGGTCGTAGTCGAGCACCTGGATCGCCACCTGGTCGGCGCCCGCGTCGAGATGCTCGGAGATCCGCGCGGCAAGCACCTCGGGGCCACCATGCGGGACGATCATGTCGACCAGCCGGTCGGAGCCCGCGTTGGCGAAGTCGTCGTCGGTGTAGCCGTAGCGGCGCAGGTTGTTGGTGTAGTTCGGCAGCCGCAGGTAGGAGCCGGTGTGTCGCCGGGCCAGCTCCCGGGCCCGCTCGGTGTCGGTGTCGAGGACGAACGCCTGCTCGGGGACGAGCAGCTTGCCGGAGCCGAGCGTCTTGCGGGCCGCCGCCGTGTGCTCGGGCGGCACAAAGTAGGTGTGCGCCCCGTCGGCCCGGTCGCGGGCCAGCTCAAGCATCTTCGGCCCGAGCGCGGCCAGCACCCGCGGCGGATCGGCGAGTGGCGGCACTGCTCTGTACTGTTCGCTGGCCATCCGGTCCATCTCGGCGAGGTAGGCCGACATCTGGCCGAGCGGCTTCGTGTACGGCACGCCACGGATCTGCATCAGCTCGGCGTGCGAGACCCCGAGACCGAGCACGAACCGCCCCGGGAACGCCTCGGCCAGGGCGAGCTGACCGGCTGCCATCGTGAGCGGGTTGCGGGCCAGGATCTGCGCGATGCCGGTCGCGACGGTGATCCGGGCCGTGGCGGCGAGCATCATCCCGGCCGTCACCAGCACCTCGCGGCCCTTGACCTCGCCGGTCCAGACCGTCGGGTAGCCGAGCTCGTCGAGCTCGGCCACGGCCTCCCGCACGACGCCGGCCGGCGAGAAGTCGAACTGCCCGCTCCACACGCCGACCCGGCCGAGTGCCGCGCCGTCGACCAGCGGCCGGGCGGCCGGGCGCGCGGTGGGCTGGGCTGGTTCCTCGGATCCGCTCACGCCGTCACCGTACCGACCCGACCGGGCCCGCACCGGACGGCGCCCTGTCGCCGGCGCGGATCGCGTCCGAGGCCCGCACCCCAGCCGCACGGATCTCCCGGGCCGTTCCCACTCTTCGATGATCAGTAGTGAGATTCTGGCTTGCCGTTACAGGAGACCGTCCTATCGTTAGCGACCGTGACGGAGCTGATGCAGCTGCTCACACCCAGCGGGCAGCGGGTGGCGACGGCGTCCGGGCGTGAGATCGAGGCGCACGTCGCGGACGTGGGCGTCGCGGACCTGTTGGACCTGTACACCGACATGGTGGTCGTCCGCCGGCTGGACGAGGAGGCCACCGCGCTGCAGCGCCAGGGCGAGCTCGGGCTCTGGGCCCCGCTGCGCGGCCAGGAGGCGGCCCAGGTCGGCTCCGCCCGGGCCCTCGCGCCGGACGACATGGCCTTCCCGTCGTACCGCGAGCACGGCGTCGCCTACTGCCGGGGCGTCGATCCGGTCGCGGTCCTAGGGCTCTTCCGCGGCGTCTCGCACGGTGGCTGGGACCCCGCCGACCACGGCTTCGCGCTCTACGCGATCGTCGTCGGCGCGCAGACGCTGCACGCGACGGGCTACGCGATGGGCGTCACCCGGGACGGCGGCCAGTGCGCGACGATCACGTACTTCGGCGACGGCGCCTCCAGCCAGGGCGACGTCAACGAGGCGTTCGGCTGGGCTGCCGTGTTCGGCGCACCGGTCGTCTTCTTCTGCCAGAACAACCAGTACGCGATCTCGGAACCGACCGCCTACCAGTCACGGGTGCCGATCTCCCAACGAGCCGTCGGCTACGGCTTCCCCGGCGTGCGCGTCGACGGCAACGACGTCCTCGCCACGCTGGCGGTGACCCGCTGGGCGCTGGAACGGGCCAGGGCGGGTGACGGACCGACCCTCGTCGAAGCGGTCACCTACCGGATGGGCGCCCACACCACCGCGGACGACCCGACCCGCTACCGAGACGCATCCGAGGTCGCGGACTGGGCCCGGCGCGACCCGATCGCCCGGGTGCGTGCGCACCTCGTCAGCCAGGACGCGCTGGACCCGGCGGGTGAGGCCTCGATCGCGGCCCGGGCCGACGAGATCGCCGCCGACCTGCGCCGCCGGTGTCTCGCGCTGCCAGACCCGGCGCCGCTCACGCTGTTCGACCACGTGACGGTGGAGGAGAGCCGGCAGCTGGCCGCCGAGCGCGCGGACCTCGCCGGCCTGCTCGCCGCCGGCCCGGACGACGGCGGTTCGGGTGGTACCGGCGCTTACCCGGGCGATCCTTACCCAGACGACCCACGCCGTGGTGACGAGTACCAGCGCGACCCTTACCCGGAAGACCCTCGCCAGGGTGGTTCCACGACCCGGCGCCCGACCGGCTCGGCCTCGTCGGCGCCCCGCCCACCCGCGGCCTCGTCACGGGTGGAGGGCGCCCCGGCGCCCGCGGCCGAGGCCGAGACCCGCGCCGCGCCCCAACCGGCCGCCCAGGCGCCGGCCGCGAGCGCGGCGACCCGACTGAACGGCGGGCGGCCAGTCGCTCCGCCGCAGTTCCCAGGCCCGGAGGCATCGTGCCCACACTGACGCTCGCCGGCGCGCTCAACAACGGGCTGCGCGCCGCGATGGAGACCGACCCCAAGGTCGTCGTGATGGGTGAGGACGTCGGCCGGCTCGGCGGCGTCTTCCGGGTGACGGACGGGCTGCGCGCCCGGTTCGGCGAGGACCGCGTCATCGACACCCCGCTCGCCGAGTCCGCGATCATTGGCACCGCGATCGGTCTGGCGATGCGCGGCTTCCGACCGGTCTGCGAGATCCAGTTCGACGGCTTCGTCTACCCGGCGTTCGACCAGATCGTCAGCAACCTCGCCAAGCTGCACTACCGCTCGGCCGGGCGGACCCGGATGCCCGTGACGATCCGGATTCCGGTCGGCGGCGGCATCGGCGCGGTCGAGCACCACAGCGAGTCGCCGGAGGCGTACTTCTGCCACACCGCCGGGCTCAAGGTGGTGACCTGCTCCAACCCGGCCGACGCCCAGGTCATGATCCAGCAGGCGGTCGCGGCCGACGACCCGGTGGTCTTCCTGGAGCCGAAACGGCGCTACTGGGAGAAGGACGAGGTAGACCCCGTCATCCTCGGGGCGCTCGGGATCGCCGACGACGGCGCGCCGGCCGGATCGGTCACGGTCCCGGCGGCCCGCGTGCCGGCACCGCTGTTCAGCAGCCGGGTGGTGCGGCCGGGCTCGGACGCGACCCTCGTCGGCTACGGGCCGATGGTGCGCACCTGCCTCGACGCGGCGCTCATCACCGAGGCCGAGGACGGGCGCTCGTTGGAGGTCATCGACCTGCGCACGCTCTCGCCACTCGACCTCGACCCCGTGATCGAGTCGGTCCGGCGGACCGGGCGGCTGGTGGTCGTGCACGAGGCGCCGTCGAACGTCTCGCTCTCCGCCGAGGTGGCCGCCAGGGTCACCGAGCAGGCCTTCTACTCGCTGGAGGCGCCGGTCCTGCGGGTCACCGGCTTCGACACCCCGTATCCACCGTCTCGGCTGGAGGAGAGCTACCTGCCCGACGTCGACCGCATTCTCGACGCCGTGGACCGGACCTTCACCTACTGAGCCCCTGATCGGCGAGCTCCAGACCGACCTGAGCCCCTGACCTGCTAAGCCCTGGATGGAGGCACGGTGGCGCGACGAGAGTTCCGGCTCCCCGACCTGGGCGAGGGTCTCGCGGAGGCAGAGATCGTCACGTGGCTGGTCGCGGCAGGCGACCGGGTGACGGTCAACCAGCCGCTGGTCGAGGTGGAGACGGCGAAGGCCGTGGTCGAGTTGCCGAGCCCGTTCGCCGGCCTGCTGGTCGCGACCCACGGCGCCGCGGGCGACACGATCTCGGTGGGCACCGTCCTGATCACCGTCGAGGACGACGAGACAGCCGAGCCGGCCACGGCCGCCGGCTCACCCCCGGCCGCAGGTGCCCGGACCGGCGGCGCACCCGACCCGGCGCTGAGCTCGCCGGGAGCGGCGGCCGTTCCGCCGCCGGCCGTCGTGGCTGGCGGCGGCGAGCGGGAGCCGATGCTCGTCGGCTACGGCCCACGCGCGGCGGCGGTCGGCGGCCCAGCCGGCCTCAGCCGAACCCGCCGCCGCCACCACCGCGTCGCAGCCGCCACCGGTGCCCAGGCCGCGATCACGGCGCCAGCCGGGAGCCGGGCCGCCACCGCCACGCCGCCACTGCCAGGCGACCCGTACGAAGGCGGGCCCGCGTTGGCCAAGCCGCCCGTGCGCCGGCTGGCCCGCGACCTGGGCGTCGACCTCGGCGGGCTCGTCGGCACGGGCCCCGCGGGCACGATCAGCCGGCACGACGTCGAGGCGGCCGCCGGCGTCCTCGGACATTCGACACCGCCGCCCGCCGACGCCCGGTTCACCCCGTCGGCGCCGGCCAGGCCCGCGGGATCGTTCGCCGCCCCGCCAGTGACGCCCGCCCCCGCGCCCGGCTGGGGGCCGCGGACCGCGCCGCCCGCCGGCACCGCACGACCCGACAGCGTCGCCCGGCCGGACGTCATCGCCCGGCCCAGCGACGTCACGCGGCCCGATGGCACCGCCCAGCCGGACGACCTCTCCTGGCCCGGCGGCAGCGCCCGGCTCGACGGCAGCGCGTTGGCCGCAGGCCCGGCAGCGGGGCGGCCCGGTGACCAGCCGGCCGAACCCATCGGCTGGGTTCCGGCCGGAGCGACGTTCGACGAGGCCAGCCGGACCTGGCGGATCCGGGTGTCCGGCGTGCGCCGGGCGACCGCGCGGGCGATGGTGAGCAGCGCCTTCACGGCACCGCACGTCACCGAGTTCGTCTCCGTCGACCTCACGGAGACGCTGGCGGTCCGCGACCGGATCGCGACCCTGCCCGAGTTCGCCGGCCTGAAGGTGACGCCACTGCTGTTCGTCGCCCGCGCCCTGCTGGCCGCCGTCCGGCGCCACCCGATGATCAACTCTGGCTGGGTCGAGAGCGGCGTCGGGGATCCGGAGATCGTCGTCTCCAGTGCCGTCAACCTCGGCATCGCGGTCGCCTCGCCGCGGGGCCTGCTCGTGCCCAACGTCCCGGACGCCGACCGGCTCGACCTCGCCGGGCTCGCCCAGGCCCTGCACGACCTGACCACCCGGACCAGGTCCGGTAGCGCGAGGCCCGCCGACCTGAGTGGCGGCACGATCACCATCACCAACATCGGGGTCTTCGGCGTCGACATCGGCACGCCGATCCTGAACCCAGGCGAGGCCGCGATCCTCGCCGTCGGCGCGATCCGCCCGGCTCCCTGGGTACACCAGGGTCAGCTGGCGGTCCGCACCGTCGGCCAGCTCGCGCTCTCCTTCGACCACCGCCTGGTCGACGGCGAGCTCGGTTCGGCCGTCCTCGCCGACATCGCCGCCATGCTCACCGACCCCACCCTCCTACTCGCCTGGGGCTGACCAGGCGGGCACTGTACCCATCGCGGCCGAGGCCCCCACCGTCCCGCGGAACGCGGAGATCAACCAGGCACACCGTCCCGCGGAACGCGGAGATCAACTGCGCCGCGTTCCGTGCGCCCCAGGCGCCGACGATCGTCCGTGACCCCCACGGATCAGGCCCGGGATCGGGCATCGCGAGCAGGGCCGCGAGAGGCGCTTCACCCACGAACAGGCAGCAACCGCCCAACAGACGATGCGATGTCGGTCAAGGCTCGCGGAGCGGGCGCAAAGGGGACAGGTGGGGCGAACAACAGTGGCAGGATGCTGCCTGGTAACGTGCGGAACGCAGCCAGGTATCAGCACGGCTCCGGCTTCACGGGACAAATGAGGTGACCCACATGACGCGCGTGGAAGCTCTGATGGCCGCGGACGAGTTTGTCGCCAAGGTCCTCAACTCCGCGTCGTCCGCGGGTCAGACGAGCGGTCGTTTCACCGGCGCCCTCAACCTGGCCGAGCGGGTCGATCTGACCCTGCGCGTCGCCCGGTTCCTCCTCGAGGGCCAGCCGTCCTCGGAGGCCGACGACATCCTCAAGCGCGACATGCGCAACGAGCTAGACCAGGCCTTCCCGCCCCTCCGGACCTCCTGACCAGGTCCAGCCCCATTGCAGGGGTCCCCGCGCGGCGCCGAAGGCGACGCGTGGGGGAGGCACCCTCCGGACCTCCTAGCGAGGTCCAGCCCCATTGCGGGGCAAGCACAGGCCTTCCCGCCTCTGCGAACTCTGCTGGCTGATACGGGGCCTTGAGGCTGCGCGGGGTCCTACGTGGTGGCGGCGAACCTCGTCCGCGGTCAATCGTCAGGTAAGAGTGAGGCCCGATCCGGCCTCCCGGTGATCGGGAAGCCGGCCTGCCGCGCGCGGCCCCGGTATCGCGAGGCACTCCGCCCGTCATGATCGCGGTTTGGGCCCTGGGGTGGTTGCGGAAACGCCCTCGCCACGACCATCCCAGGGCCCAAACAGCGATCAAGGCCACGCGAGAGCACCAGCTTCAGCCGCCCGGACCCCTCGTCGATCCCTCATCCACCCAGATCAGCCCCGACGGGGCAGGAGCCGACCCACCGACACGGGCGATCACACGTTCCAGATCAGCCAGGTCCTGCCGAACTAGCCAGCAGGGCCCCTCCGGACCTCCTGACCAGGTCCAGCTTCTGCCGCGGGGCGCGATGAGGTAGATGCGGGGGAAGGCGAAGGGGTTCCCGCCCCCGCGGTGACCTGGGTGCCGGCGGTCAGAGGGGCTCGGTCAGGTTCGGGTACTCGTGGACGGGGGCCACGATCGGGGCCGTCGGCTCGACCATGATCTCGTCGTCGAAGGACAGCGGCGGCGTCGTCCCCTGCTCGATGGACTCCTCGAAGATGCGGCGCCGCCAGAGGTCGCGATAGAACGACGCGGCGAAGCCGGCGACGCTGACCAGCATGATGATCACGCCTACCGCGACGAGGCTGATGCCGGAGGGCTCGGCTCGGATGGCGAAGGTAAAGATCGCCCCGACCGCGAAGAACACCAGGCTCACCATGATTCCCATGGCCCGGCGTGTACCCAAGATCTGTCGCAGGAACCGCCGCGGCTATCGGCAATCCAGCCAGTTACCCATCGGACACCCGCCGATACACCACCGGCCGCCGGTGCGGGAGCACCAGGCGGCCGGTGGTTACCGGTCGGGCGGACCGGTGGGGCGGGCTAGAACGCTTCCTCGGGCAGTGTCATGAGGTCGAGGTCGGCCGCCTCCAGCATGGCGCGGCGGGTGTGCAGCTCGGGCAGGACGTTCGCGGCGAACCACTTGGCCGCGGCGATCTTGCCCCGGTAGAACGCGGCGTCGCGGCTGGACGGGCCGTCCTCGACCGCCGCGACCGCGACCTCGGCGCCCCGCAGCAGCAGCCAGCCGATCACCAGATCGCCGAGGCTCATCAGCAGCCGGGTGGTGTTGAGGCCCACCTTGTAGACCTCTTCGCGGTTCTCGGCGGCCGAGCCGAGGAAGCCGACCAGGGCCCCGACCATCGACTGGACGTCCTCAAGCGCGGCGGCGAGCTGGTCGCGCTCCTTGGCGAGGGTGCCGTTGCCGGCGTCGCCCTTGGCGAAGGCCTGGATGTCGATGAGCAGCGCGGTCAGTGCCTGGCCCTGATCCCGCACGATCTTGCGGAAGAACAGGTCCTGGCCCTGGATCGACGTCGTCCCCTCGTAGAGAGTGTCGATCTTGGCATCCCGGATGTACTGCTCGACCGGGTAGTCCTGCAGGTAGCCGGAGCCACCGAAGATCTGCAGCGAGCTGGCAAGCAGCTCGTAGGACCGCTCCGAACCGACGCCCTTGACGATCGGCAGCAGCAGGTCGTTCATCCGGGCGGCCCGCTCGGCGGCGGAGCCGTCCGCGCCGGACAGCGCGGCCCGCGACCCGGGCACGCCGCCCGCGGACTCGGCCGCGGCGATGGTGTCCTGGAAGGACGCGGTGTAGAGCACCAGCGCCCGCATGCCCTCGGCGTAGGCCTTCTGCGCCATGAGCATTCTGCGGACGTCCGGGTGGTGGATGATCGTGACGCGCGGCGCGCCCTTGTCGGTGGCGGCGAGGTCGGCGCCCTGGACCCGGGTACGGGCGAACTCCAGCGCGTTGAGGTACCCGGTGGACAGGGTGGCGATGGCCTTCGTGCCGACCATCATCCGGGCGTGCTCGATCACCTGGAACATCTGGGCGATGCCGTCGTGGACGTCGCCGACCAGCCAGCCGACGGCGGGCGCCCTCTCGCCGAAGCGCAGCTCGGTGGTCGCGGAGACCTTCAGACCCATCTTGTGCTCGACGTTGGTGACGTAGACGCCGTTGCGGGCGCCGGGCGCACCCGTCTCGGGGTCCGGCATGAACTTCGGCACGATGAACATCGACAGGCCCTTGGAGCCCGGGCCGTGTCCCTCCGGCCGGGCAAGCACCATGTGGAAGATGTTCTCGGGGATGTCCCAGTCACCGCTGGTGATGAACCGCTTGACGCCCTCGATGTGCCAGGTGCCGTCGGACTGCTGGACGGCCCTGGTGCGGCCGGCGCCCACGTCGGAACCGGCGTCCGGCTCGGTGAGCACCATCGTCGCGCCCCACTGCCGCTCGACCGCCTGAGCCGCGAACTTCTTCTGCGAGGCGGTACCGAGCTGGTCGAGGATGCCGGCGAAGGTCGGGCCGGCCATGTACATGAAGACGGCCGGGTTCGAGCCCAGGATCAGCTCGGAGGCGGCCCAGGCGACGGTCGGCGGGGCGCCGAGGCCGCCGAGGTGCGCGGGCACGAACAGCCGCCACCACTCGCCCTCCTCCAGGGAGCGGTAGGACTTCTTGAATGACTCGGGCAGCCGGACGGTCCCGGTGGCCGCGTCGAACTGAGGGGGATTGCGGTCCGCGTCCGCGAACGACTCGCCCAGCGGGCCGGTGGCCAGCCGCTCGAGCTCTACGAGGACCTCGTGCGCTGTCTCCCGGTCCATCTCCGCGAACGGGCCGGTGCCCAGGATCTGGTCGACCTTGAACACCTCGAAGAGGTTGAACTCGATGTCCCGAAGGTTGCTTCGGTAGTGCCCCATGGCCGCCCCCATGTCGTATGCGCTCCGGAGGATTCCGCCGGCCGCTCGGCCGTCAGCCGCGCCGCCGTGTCCGCCCCAGGCCCGTGCCGACGTCGAGCACACGGCCCGTCGGCTTTGTTACTGGTGAGTACGTCGTACCCATGCTACTAGCGAGTAACCCAGGAGCAAACCCGTCTTCCCGACCTCCGTCGGCCATGATCGACATACGAACCAGGCGCGGAGACAAGGGACAACAGGTCAGCCGGGCACCCGGCGACCTTCCCCTGTGACGCAACACACAGCCACCACGGAGGGGGTGAGCATCGCGAGACGAAAGACGAAGCAGCAACCAACGATCAATGGCGTGCCTAAGCTGGATCGTGAAACCCCGACGGAGGCAGCCGGGCAGGTCAACGCCCCGCTACGCAACGCGATAGCTTGTAAGCGCCTCGCCACCGGGTGACGTCCGCCCTGGCGGCGTGCCAACCCGGTCCGCCGGGTGGGAGGAGGTGCGCCGTGGCCGGGTGGGCGCGGGTTCGCCAGGCGGTGGTGGCGAGCGTGGTGCCGGCGATGGTTGCCGCGGCGCTGTTCGGCACCCTCGTCGGCTGTGGGCACGACAGGAGCCAGAGCACCGCGACGTCCGCCGCGAACAGCGCGCCGGGCGGGCCCGACCCGAGCGCGAGCGCCGCCGGGCCGGACTCGGCCGCGACCACCCCAGCCCCGGCGCCGAGTACCAAGGCCGAGCCGTCACCTGGCGCGACGGGCGCGAACGCTGGCGGGACAGGCGGCGCGACCGCGGACGGAACGGCCAGCGGAGGCCCGTCCGGCTCCGCCTCCGAGCAGGCCGCCAGTCCCGACGTGGCCGCCTCACCGGTCTTCGTCGGCGAGCCATGCGTCCCAAGCCAGGACTCGGCGCCGCAGGCGGCGATCAACGGGCTGACGCTGTTCTGCGTGCCGGTGGCCGTCCCCACGGGCGCGGCCGGCCTTGGCGCCTGGTCGGACTCCCCGCCCAAGCCGCAGCCGAGCGGGCCGGCGTCCGGCACGGCCTGCTCCAGCTCCGACGTGGGACAGGTCCAGCGGGATCCATCGGGCCGTCCGATCGCCTGCCTGCGTGAATCGAACGGCGACCTGCGCTGGGCCGACATCTCCTGACGAGGGCTGGCAGCCCGACGCTGACTATGGTGGTACCGACCGAATGCCGCACCCGCGGGAGGCACGGCTTGGCTTGGGCATGGGCCGCGCCGCGCCGGGGCTCGCGCGGATGAACGACCAACCAGGCGATCCGGGCAACCCCCACCCCCGGGCCAGGGAAAAGCCGCTCGACGAGCCGATGTGGGACGGATCACCGCGCAGTCGACCGATGCCGAAATCCCCCGCCGTCGGGCGGCCCGTTCGGCCTACCATCCGGCACATGGTGCGGTGCCCGGTATGTGCGCGGCAGAACCAGGACGATTCCCGGTTCTGCTCCGCCTGCGGGAACGCCCTCCCCACCGCGGTCAGCGGGACCCGCAAGACGGTCACGGTGCTTTTCGTCGACATCACGGACTCGACCCGGCTGGCCGAGAACATCGACTCCGAGCCGCTACAGCAGGTGATGGCCCGGTTCTTCGACCTGGCCAGGGAGGCCATCTACGCGCACGGTGGCACCGTCGAGAAGTTCATCGGCGACGCCGTCTTCGCGGTCTTCGGCATTCCGGTGCTGCACGAGGACGACTCGCTGCGAGCGGTGCGCACCGCCCTGGAGATCCGGGCCCGGTTGCGGGAGCTCAACCTCGACCTGCATCGCGGCTGGGGCATCGGCCTGCGGGTCCGGATCGGGATCAACACCGGCGAGGTCACCGTCGCCGGCGGCGGGGTCACCGGTGACGCGGTCAACGTCGCCTCCCGGCTGGAGGTCGCCGCCGCGCCCGACGAGATCCTGATCGGCGACGTCACCTACCGGCTGATCCGGCACAGCGTCACCGTCGACAGCGTGCCGCCGATGGTGGTGCAGGGGAAGCGCGACCCCGTGCGGGCGCACCGGCTGCTCGGCCTGGTCGACCCCACGGCCGGCCCCGGCAGCCGGACGCCGTCGCTGAGCCTGGCCGCGCCGGTGATCGGGCGCAACCGGGAACGCCGGCGCATCCAGGACGCCTTCGAGGCCGTCGTCGAGGAACGGATCTGCCATCTGTTCACCGTGCTCGGCCCCGCCGGCATCGGGAAGTCACGGATGGTCAAGGAGTTCTGCGACGGCGTCGCGAGCCGGGCGACCGTGCTGTCCGGCCGCTGCCTTTCCTACGGCGAGGGCATCGCCTACTGGCCGCTGATGGAGATGGTCCGCCAGGCGACCGGGATGTCCGCCGACTCGCCGGCCCCTGAGGGCAAACGCCGGCTGCGCGAGCTGCTCGACGAGCTGGGCGTCGCCGGCGCGCCCGAGGTCGTCGCCGCGCTCGCCCCGCTGGTCGGTCTCGGGGGCGCCGAGGTCGGTACCCAGGAGAGCTTCTGGGCGGTGCGCACCTTCTTCCACGCGCTGGCCGAACGCCGCCCGCTGGTGCTCTGCTTCGACGACGTGCACTGGGCCGAGCCGACACTGCTCGACCTGATCGAGCACATCACCGACTGGTCCCGCGACGCGCCGATCCTGCTGCTGAGCCTGAGCAGGCCCGAACTGCTGGAGGAGCGCCGGCAGTGGGGCGGCGGCAAGCTGAACGCCACCTCGATGCTGCTGCAACCGCTCACCGAGGCCCGCTGCCAACGGCTGATCCGTAGCCTGATGGGCTCCGACGACCTGGACCCGGCGCTCGTCGCCCGGATCACCTCGTCGGCGTCGGGCAACCCGCTGTTCGTCGAGCAGATGGTGGCCGCGCTGGTCGACGACGGCCTGCTGCGCCGGGACGGCGACCGTTGGACGGCCACCGGCAGCCTGCGCAACGTCAAGGTCCCGCCGACGATCTCCGCACTGCTCGCGGCCCGGCTCGACCGGCTGGACACCGCCGAACGGCAGGTGCTGGAGCGGGCGGCCGTCGTCGGCGCCAGGTTCTACCTGGACGCGGTCGTCGACCTCTCCGAGCCGGAGGAGCGCCCGCAGGTCGCGGCGCACTGCCTGGCCCTGGTGCGCAAGGAGCTGGTGCACCCGGACCGTTCCGACCTGCCCGGCGTCGAGGCGTTCCGCTTCCTGCACGTGCTGCTGCGCGACTGCGCCTACCAGGCGACGTCGAAGCGGCAGCGGGCCGACCTGCACGAGCGGTTCGCCCGCTGGCTGCAGGCCAGGATGGTCGGCGGCCCTGGCGAGCACGACGAGCTCGTCGGCTACCACCTGGAGCAGGCCTACCGCTACCGGGTCGAGCTCGGCCAGCGCGACGCGGCGACCGTCGAGCTCGGCCGGCAGGCCGCCAGCTGCCTGATCGAGGCGGCCGACCGGGTCCGCCAGGGCGACGAGATGGGCGCCGCCCAGCTGCTCAAGCGAGCGATCGTGCTGCTGCCGGAGCTGGAGCCGTTGCGGCTGCGGGCCGAGATCGACCTGGGCTGGGCGCTGTACTCGTTCGGCCGGCTCTCCGACGCCGACCGGATCCTGCGCCAGGTCACCGAGAGGGCACGCCGCGCCGGCGAGGACGGGCTACGGGCGCACGCCCGGCTCGCCCACCTGCGGGTGCTGTTCTCCACCGAGCCCGACGGCCTCGTCGCGACGACCCTCGACGAGGCGGGTGAGGCGCTCGGCGACTTCGTCCGCGACGGCGACGAGGTCGGGGCCGCGCTCGCCTGCCGCAGCCAGGCCGCCGCCTACACGGCCGCCGGCCAGTTCGGGGCGGCCGAGAAGGCGATGGAGATGGCGGTCGGGCACGCCGAGGACTCGGGCGTGCCACGGGCCGCGCAGTCACTGCGCCGCGAGCTGATCGGGCTGCTGAGCTGGACGCCGCGGTCGGTCGGCGAGGCGATCGGGCTCGCGACGTCCGCGCTGGACGCCGCCGGCGACGACCGGGGTCAGCGCCGGGCGCTGCTCGCCCAGCTCGCGGTGCTCACCGCGATGTCCGGTGACCTGGAGGCGGCGCGGACGCACCTCAAGGATGCCGAGGAGATCGTCTGGGAGGTGCGCGGCCCGCGCTTCGACCCGTTGCACAGCGGGTTCGTCGTCGCCAGGGTGGCCGTGCTGGCCGACGACCTGGTCACCGCCGAGCGCGAGCTGCGCCGCAGCTGTCGGCACCTGTCCCGGATGGGCGAGCGGGCGTATCTGGCGACCAGGGCGGCCGCGCTGGCGGACGTCATGCTGGCGCTGGGCCGCCTCGACGACGCCGGCAAGTACGTCACCCGCTGCCGGGACGCGGCCGCCTCCGACCAGCTGCCCGCGCAGGCCGGCTGGTGCGGGGTGCACGCCCGGCTGCTGGCGATCCGCGGCCGGGATGACGAGGCGCTGCGGTTCGCCGAGACCGCCGTCGACCTGTCCGGCCAGACCGACGACCTGGATGGCCAGGCCGTCGCGCTGCTGGCCCGCGCCGAGGTGCTACACCGGGCCGACCGCAAGGACGAGGCGGCCGTGAGCCTGGCGAGCGCTATCGAGCGCTACCACCGCAGGGGAAACGTCACCGCCGCCGCGCTAGCCAACCGGGCCTTCGAGAACCTCGAGGGCCCGGACACGACGGTCGTCATGCTGAGCCCGCCACGCTGAGCGCCCGCCTCACCGCGGCCATGGCCGGCAGCTTCGGCCGCGCTGCCTTCGATGTCACAGGAGCGACTCGGTGAAGCTCAGCCCGGGCGACGTGGCCGTAACGCGCGCAGTCGCAGCGGCAGCAGTCAGATCCTGGCCGGTCGTGTCGATGCTCGACCCGCTGATGACCACAGGCACAATCGGACAGCCTTGGATCCGCTGGCACTTCCATGATTGATCACAGCCTCCCCCGAGCACCTGGGTGAAATTTACCCTTGGCCGGTTGGCAGGAGCGCCGAAGTCGGGAGTTCGACTGCTCGCGAGGGCAGCAGCAGGGCACCAAAGAGGCTCGCCGGCCGACCCGACGGATCTAGGCGAAGCCGCGGTTCTGCTCCTGAAGCCAGTAGAGCTCCTGGGCCCAGACCCGGAGCCGCTCGATGCCGGCCAGCTCGCAGAACAGCGCGTGCGCCACCGCGGGACGGCGCATCAGGTCCACCTCGGTGTCCCGGAACGGCCAGCCGGGCCGACCGGTGTCCTCGCAGGCCCGGCGGAACGCGGCCTTCGCCAACGCGATCTCCGCCAACGCGTAGTCGACCTGCTCACGGACAACCGTGTGCCTCGCCGCGAGGTCCTCCGGACTGATCCGGCGGTGGCCGCGATACGGCTCCAGCGCCATGGGCACGGTAGCCGCCCCGTCCGCGGGCCGGTCACCCCTGTCGGCGGCCACCGCCTGGACCGCCGCGGCGGCCGCGGCGGCGAGGTCGGCCAGCCCAGGCGGCAAGGCCACGGCTGCGGGCCCGGCCGCCGCCGGCGGGTCGGCAGCCGAGGACCCACCCACCATCAGGCCGTCCCCGACGACGTCCCAGTCGGAGGCCGCCACCGGTGCGGGGCCCTGGACCGGGCGCGATGCGGTCCCGTAGTCCAGCCGCTGGGGCGCCGACGGCTCCTCGAGTCGAGGCCGGCTCGACTGGTCCGGCCCGAACCGCGGGTCGGCCCCGTACGACCGATCCAGCGCGTAGGACGGCTCCGGCGAGTACGACCGGTCCGGCCCATACGGCGGGTCCGGGACGTACGACGGGTCCGGTACGTACGAGTCCGGCCCGTAGGGGTGGTTCGGCCCGTAGGGCTGGTCCGGGACGAAGGGCTGGCCGGGCACGAGCGGCTGGTCCTGCGCGTGCCGCCGGTCCGTCTGGCGGGGTGGATACGGCGGCGGGAAGTCGACGCCGATCACGCCGTCGTCGAGCGCGGTCAGGCCCGGCCCGATGTCCGCCACCGGGACGGGCACCGACGCCGGCACGAAGGCGCCCGAAGGCAGCGACACCCCCGGGAGTGATCCGTAGGGCGACGCGGCCAGCTCGGTAAAGGAGCCCACCGGCGCCGAAGGACCGGGTGACGGGGCGTCACCAGGCAGCCGCGGCCGGTCGGAACCCAGCCCGGCTGTCGTCGTGACCTCGAACGGCGCTCGTTCGGTGGCCGGCATCGACACGGGCGGCGGCTGGTGGGACAGCGACTGGTCGGACAGCGACTCGTGAGACAGCGCGTCCTGGTAGGTGGGCGACCCGGTCGACGACCAGGACGTCGGTACCGGGAACAGGCCCGCGGGCGAGAAGGGTGCCGCCGGGAGAAGCGTCGGCGGCGGCTGCGGGCCGTCTGGGGCCGGCCGCGACGCGTAGCCCGGCGGGGGTGGGATCGGGCGGCCAAGCTCGTCGACGGCCATCCGCCAGTCGGTCACGTGGCTGACGGCCAGACCGCCCGGAATCCCGCCCGGCCCGGCCGGACTCGGCCCGGCCTCCGTCGCCCACGGCGCCGTGGGCCCGGGCACAGCGACCGGGTCGACCGGCTGATAGCCGGAATCGTGCCCGTACTCGTTGGGGGCGTGGCCCTCATACGAGCCGAACGACGACACAGACATGGTGAGGGCAGGGTACGACGGGCGCCCCGAGCCCGTCGTACGACGCTTCGCCCCCGGCCACCGCGTGGACCGGTTGGTCCGCATTGCGGCGGTCGGTGTGATCCCGTGCGAGCTCCTCCACACCGGGTCGGCCCCGGACCGACCGGGAGGTTCTAGCCGCCGATCGGTGGGCAGGCAGAGCGGTATGACCCGTGGCAGCCAGCGCTCGGCCGTGCCCTCATCGGGCTCGAAGCCGGCCTGGCGCCGCGCCCAGCCCGGGGCGGGGGCCGGCGTGAGACCAGCTCCAGACCGGCCCATCCCGGCGCTCAGGGCGTTTCCCGACGAGCCCGCCTTCTGGGCTGCCGGGACGGCGGGTCGGTGAGAGCGTGAAACCGGCTCCCCCACCAATGCCGCCGAAGCCTGATCCACCGGGTTCGGTCCGTTGGCTGCGACTGGTGGTGGACCAGCGGGCACTCCGGCATCCGCGGGACCCGCGACAGGACAACTCTCGACGGGCCCACCCTGCATGGGTGAGAACGACCGCGCCTGGTGACATAGTAACCACTGCGGGTAACCAAACGAATGAGGTACCTGGTCGCGGTCCGGGCCCGCCGCGCCGATCGCGCGACTTTCTCGGACTTGTCGGACCTTTGGCTCAGGGGGTGTTCAGGTGGAACTAACCGCGCCAACCGCCGCGTTGGTGATCGCATTTCCGCTGGTCATGATGCTGGTCATGCTGCTGATGAACTCAGTGGAGAGGTGGTTGACCAGTCCGGGACGAGCGCCATTGCGCCTCGTGCCCAGCGGCACCGCCGGCACCCCACCAGATGACGGCAGCGGCGCCGGCGAGGCCACCGAAGCCACCGCGATCACCCTGGAACCGCCGGCCGCGGCCGAGGTTCCGCTGATCGCCGCGATGGGGACGAGCGACGGTGGAAGCCGCACGACCGAACTCCACCCCGCCCTCGCGCTCGTCAACGCCACCCGGTCGGCCGGCCGGGTCTCACCCGCCGACGCCTGAAGCCGAGCCGGGGTCGGGCCCGCCCACCGCCGCCCCGACCCCACCCGGCAGCGCGCCCTCCCCAAGTGGCAGGGCCGAACCTGCCCCTGGCGACACCGCCGCATCTGCCGGCAAGATCGCTTCCCCCCTGGCTGACCGCACCGCGGTTCCGGCCGGCGGCCTGGGGATGGGCGGAGCCGGGAGGAGGCGCAGCCGGCCGGTCAGGCCGGTGGCCGTGACGAGCTCGAGGAACGCCGGCGTCGCCGACCGGATCTCCAGCGAGCCACGGACCCGCCGCAGCAGCAGATCCGCCCGCAGCAGCGCGGCAAGCCCCGGTATGTCGACCCGGCGCAGCCCGCCGACGTCGACGGTCACGATGGCGCCGCCGCGGCCGAGCAGCTCGGCGATCTGGTCGCGCAGGCAGCGCCGCCCGGGTGCGTCCAGCTCGCCGGCGAGCTCGATGAGCACGTCCTCCCCGCCCCGCGCGTCGCGGTGCACGGACATCCGCAGCGCCCCCGCGTCGACCCGCATCTCATCCCCGATCCCCTGTCCATAGAATGGTTACGGAGAGTAACAGCGGCTCCGTCGATTCCGTCGGACGCGGGCAGGGGGACGGGACCGGCCGACGCCGGGGACGCTGTGGGGCTCTGGGGACGCAGGGGGCTCGGGGGACGCCGGGGCTCAGGTGCCAGCGGGTGCCGGGAGCGTCTCGGCGAAGCCGGCCCGGAAGCGGTGGATGAGGGCGTTGGTGGAGCCGTCATGGGCAAGCGTCGGCTCCTCCTCCCCGGCGAGCTCGGGGATGATCCGACCGGCGAGCACCTTGCCGAGCTCGACGCCCCACTGGTCGAAGCTGTTGATCCCCCAGATCGTGCCCTGGGTGAACACCTTGTGCTCGTACAGCGCGATCAGCTGGCCGAGCGTGAACGGGGTGAGCTTCGGGGCCAGCAGGGTGGTGGTCGGGCGGTCTCCGCTGAACACCTTGTGCGGGACGAGCTCCGGCGCCACGCCCTCGGCCGCGACCTCGGCCGCGGTCTTCCCGAAGGCCAGCGCCTCGGTCTGGGCGAAGAAGTTCGCCATCAGCAACAGATGCTGGTCCGCCGCGCCGCTGCCGCCGACCTGCGGGTGCGGCGCGGCGACGAACCCGATGAAGTCCGCCGGGATGACCGTCGTGCCCTGGTGGAGCAGCTGGTAATAGGCGTGCTGACCGTTCGTGCCCGGGGTGCCCCAGACAACGGGGCCGGTGGCGGCGGTGACCGGGTGGCCGGCCCGGTCGACCGACTTGCCGTTGCTCTCCATGTCGAGCTGCTGCAGATAGGCCGCGAACCGGCTGAGGTAGTGGCTGTACGGCAGCACCGCGTGCGTCTGCAGGCCGAAGAAGTCCCGGTACCACAAACCGATCAGCCCCAGGAGGACCGGCAGGTTACGGTCAAGTGGCGCCGTGCGGAAATGTACGTCCATCGCGTGGAAACCGGACAGCAGCTCGGCGAAGTTCTCCGGCCCGATGGCCACCGCGAGCGACAGCCCGATGGCCGAGTCCATCGAGTAGCGGCCGCCGACCCAGTCCCAGAACTCGAACATGTTCGCGGTGTCGATGCCGAACTCGGCGACCTTCTCGGCATTCGTCGAGACCGCGACGAAGTGGTGCGGCACCGCGTCCGCGCCGAGCTCGGCGACCAGCCAGGCCCGCGCGGTCTTCGCGTTGGCGATGGTCTCGAGGGTCGTGAACGTCTTGGACGAGATCACGAACAGCGTCTCGGCCGGGTCCAGGTCCTGCGTCGCCTCCCAGATGTCCGAGCCGTCGACGTTGGAGACGAAACGGGTCTGGATGGACCGGTCGGCGAAGGTTCGCAGCGCCTCGGCGGCCATTGCCGGGCCGAGGTCGGAGCCGCCGATGCCGATGTTCACGACGGTCCGGATGTGCTTGCCGGTCGCGCCCGTCCAGACTCCGGAGCGGACCCGGTCCGCGAACGCGTACATCCTGGCGAGCACGGCGTGCACCTGCGGCACGACGTTCTCGCCGTCAACCAGGACGGTCTCACCCTCGGGGGCGCGCAGGGCGGTGTGCAGCACGGCCCGGTGCTCGGTGGTGTTAATTTTCTCACCGGTGAACATCGCCTCGACCCGGCCCGCGAGCCCGGCCCGTTCGGCGAGGGTCACCAGAAGCCGCATTGTCTCGGCCGTGACCAGGTTCTTCGAATAGTCCAGAAACAGGCCGTCTGTTTGCGCGGACAACTTCTCGGCCCGGTCGGGCTCGGCCGCGAACAGCGCCCGCAGACCGGTTCCGGCGAGCTCGGCGTGATGCGCACGCAGCGCGGCCCACTCCGCTGTCTGGGTGATCACCACCGGCTCGCCACCCAGCGGGGACGACTCAGAGTTCGGCACCGAACTCGACATCACGCGACCGCCCTTCGAACCTCTTGCCTGAGATCTGCCTGCCTGAGATCTGCCACCGTCAGTGTCCACGGCCGCCCTGGCCGTAGAAGTGACGGCGCCCCGACGTGCGCACCACGTTCACTCGGAATCCGCTCGACCCGGGCGCGGACCTGATCACTTCGCCCCGCGCCAGAAACCGGACGCCGCCAACCCAACCAGAAACCGACCACGGACCGCCCCGGCCATCGGCGTCCACGTCCCGCAGGCCAAGGGCCGGAGGGCGCGAAGCGCCCGACAGGTCGGGCGCCCCAGCGCCCGACCTCATGTCGGACATCCGACGGACACCAACTACGCCCCACCAGGGGGGAACTCGGGGGTACCAGGCCGTAGTATCGCCGGGTACACGACGAAGGGCGCGTTTGCGGCCCGGGCGCGGCCTTCGCGTTTTAGATTCCCCGCGTTCAACTCCGGGGCCGGCGGCGAACGGGACCAGACCTTGCTAATCGATCGTTCTCTGGTGGAGGCGGCCCTCCCCGGCTACCAGGTCGAAGGCGACCTCGGTAAGGGCGGATACGGCCTCGTGCTCGCCGGCCAGCACCGGCTCATCGGCCGCAAGGTCGCCATCAAGATCCTGCTGGATACCTCGGACGACCCCGAGCTGCGCGCCCGCTTCCTCGCGGAGGCCCGGGTGCTCGCCGAGCTCGACCACCCACACATCGTCCGGGTCCACGACTACGTCGAGCACGAGGGCACCTGCCTGCTGGTGATGGAGCTGCTGCCCGGCGGCACCCTCAAGCAGCGCATCCAGGCCAGCAAGATCAACCAGGAGACCGTCTGCGCGGTCGGCATCGCGGCCGCCGCGGCGCTGACGACGGCACACGCGGCCGGCGTCCTGCACCGCGACGTCAAGCCGGACAACATCATGTTCGACGGCGCCGGCCTGCTCAAGGTGACCGACTTCGGTATCGCCAAGATCTTCGACGGCGCGGAGACGACCGCCAGCGCGATCCTCGGCACGCCGCGTTACATGGCGCCCGAGCAGATCCTCGGCGGCCGGCTGTTCCCCTCGACCGACCTGTACGCGCTGGCCGGCGTCCTCTACGAGATGCTCGCCGAGCGGCCACTGTTCGGCCGCCCCATGGGCGTGCAGCCGCTGACCCACCACCATCTCAACGTCATGCCGGACCCGCTGACGATGGCGCCCCCGCAGGTCGCCGGGGTCATCATGCGCACCCTCGCCAAGGACCCGGCGGCGCGGCTCAGTGACGCCACCGAGTTCGCCCTCGAGCTCGCCAGGGCCAGCGTCGCCTCGTTCGGCCCGGCCTGGCTGACCCGGTCGGACGTCAAGATCCGCGTCGACGACGAGATCCGTGAGGCCGCGCTCGGCACCACCTCGACGCCCAGCTCGCGGTTCTCCGGGCCGCCTGTCGGGCCGCCCCGCCCGGCCGGGCCGCAGACCCCGCTGCCGGGTGCGCCGGGCTACCCCGGCTACGGCCCGACCGGCCCGCCGCGCCCCAACCAGCAGTTCCCCCCGCGGCCGGGCATGCCGACCGGTCCCGGCTACCAGCCGGGCCCTGGCCGGCCCGTGCCGGCGACCGGCCGGCCGTTCACCGGCACCTCGCCGGTGCCCACTCCCGGTGGCTGGTCGGCGCCGCCGGCCACGCCGCAGCCAACCCCTCCGGGCCCGACACCGCCCGCCGCCCCGCTACCGACCCCCGGGTATCGCCCGCCAGCCGCCGGCGGCTGGCCGCCCGCCGGGGCACCGCCAATCCAGCCCCGACCGCCCCAGCCCATGCCGCCGCGGCCGCCGCTGGCCCCGCAGCCGATCCGGACACCGCTCCCCGCCCCGCACCGCGGCCAGCCCAAGAAGGGCCTGTTCGGGCTCTCGCTGCGGACCACTCTGATCACCGCGACGCTGCTGTTCGTGCTCATCGCGGGCCTGACGACCGCCATCGCCCTGGCCTTCAGCCGCGGTGGCGGGGGTGGAGGCGGCGGCGGTGAGGGGCTGAACACGGCGCAGGAGCCGTACCCGGACCGAACCCGCGGGCTGCCGACGACCGCGGTCGCGTACGCGGGCCCGACGCTCACGGTCGCGAACCTCGCGCCGCTGCACCTGTTCATGGGGACGGACGGCTCGGTGTACGTCTCCAGCCTGGACACCAACATCGTCCACCGGATCAGCAAGGACGGCACCGTCACCCCGATCGCCGGCAACGGCACCGCGGGATTCAGCGGCGACGGCGGACCGGCGACCTCGGCCGAGCTGAACGGGCCCGGCACCGCGGTCGTCGACAAGAACGGGAACATCTACGTCCCGGACACCGCGAACAACCGGATCCGCAAGATCGCCCCCGATGGCGTGATCACCACGGTGGTGGGCAACGGCACGGCCGGTTTCAGCGGTGACGGCGGACCGGCCACCCAGGCCGAGATCAACAGCGTCGAGGGCATCGCCGTAGGCCCGGATGGCTCGCTCTACCTCGCGGACTACACGAACGAGCGCATTCGCAAGGTGACGCCGGACGGCATCATCACGACGATCGCGGGCACCGGCACGAAGGGTTACACCGGCACCCCGACCCCCGCGCTGTCGGCCCAGATCAGCGACCCGAACAGCGTCGTGATCGCCGACGACGGCACGATCTACATCGGCAACCTCGGCAGCGACTCGGTCCAGAAGATCGACAAGGCCGGCATCCTGAGCCCGTTCGCGGGCAACGGCAAGACCGGCCGTACCGGCGACGGTGGGAACGCCGCCGACGCCACCCTGTCGATTCCCGACCTGACCCTGGGCCCGGATGGCACGGTCTACATCTCCAACTACGGCAGTGACACCGTCCGCAAGGTCACCCCCGACGGCGTGATCACCACGATCGCGGGGACCGGCGCCGAGGGGAACACCGGCGACGGCGGCCCGGCGACGGCCGCGCAGCTGAAGAGCCCCAGCTCGGTGGTCGTCGACGCGAGCGGCGCGGTCTACATCGCCGACAACGGCAACAAGGAGATCCGTCGGATCGACCCGAACGGCACGATCAGCGTGATCGCTCGCCAGGCCAGCTAGGCCCCCGTCCTTCACCCGGCGCTAGGAGAGGCTCCCTGACCACGCCGACACCCGCGCCGGACCTGATCGCCGGCGCGCTTCCCGGGTACGAGATCGGCGCCGAGCTGGGCCGTGGCGGCTTCGGGGCCGTCTACGCCGCCCGGCACCGGCTGATGGGCCGGGCCGTGGCAGTGAAGGTGCTGCTCGACCCCGGCGCCGCAGCTGGCGCCGACCCCTTCGACGGGTCGGACGGCTCCAGCGGCGACCTGCGCACCCGCTTCCTCGCGGAGGCGCGGGTCCTGGCCGAGCTCGACCACCCGCACATCGTGCGCGTCTACGACTACGTCGAGCACGCCGGCCTGTGCCTGCTCGTCATGGAGCAGCTCACGGGCGGCAGCCTGCGGACCCGGATCGCGTCCACGACACCGTCGCGCGGCCCGGCGGCGGGGGCGCCGTCCGACCAGCTGGTCCGGCCCGCGAACCTCGACCCGCGATCCGCCTGCGCGATCGGCCTGACGGCGGCGACGGCGCTGGCAGCGGCGCACCGGATCGGCGTGCTGCACCGGGACATCAAGCCCGACAACCTGCTGTTCGGCGCGGACGGCATGCCCCGGGTCGCCGACTTCGGAATTGCCAAGATCGTCGAGTCGACCACGGTGACCACGACCGGCCTGCTCGGTACGCCGCGGTACATGGCGCCCGAGCAGATCGAGGGCACCCGGCTCGGCCCGGGCACCGATCTCTACGCCCTCGGAGTCGTGCTCTACGAGATGCTCTGCGGCCGGCCCGTGTTCGGCCGCGGACTGACGGTGCCCTCGTTGCTGCACCACCATCTCTCCGTCCCGCCGGACCCGATGCCCGAGGTGCCGGCGCCGCTGGCCGCCGTGGTGCTGGCCGCGCTGGCCAAGAACCCGGCCGACCGGCCGGCGAGCGCCCACGACCTGGCGCTGATGCTGGCCGCCGGGGCGACGGCCGTGTTCGGCCCCGGCTGGCTCGCCGCCGCCGGAATCCCGGCGCGGCTGCCGGACGACGTGCTCACCGCCGCCGGCCACCGGCTTGGCGACCTGCTGCCGGGCATGACGCCCGGCTGGGCGCCGCCCGGAGTGTCTCCGACGCTTGCCGGGCCGACGACCACCCCGCCGGCCGGAGCCCGCAACGGTTGGCCCGCGGACGACCCGGTGCGGCCGACCCAGTTTCTGTCGGCGAGTGGCGCCCGAGCACCCGCACCGACGACCCCCGTTCCCGGCCAGCCCACGCCACCCGGTGCGCCGGGGCAGGCCGACTGGTCCGGGTGGGGCGCGCAGCCGCCGTACCCGATGCACACGCCGCGGCCGGGTGGCCCGTCGCCAGCCGACCTGCCGCCGGGGCCGGCGCTCACCCCGACCAGGGTCGCGCCGACGCCGCACGGCCGGCGCCGCCGCCGCCCGCGACGACCGGGCCTCCTGATCGGCGCGGGCGTCACGCTGGTGGTGGTCCTGCTCGCCGTCGGCCTGCTGGTGGGCCTGACGGCCGGCGGCGGGGGCGGCGCCAAACCCGGCTACGCCGGCCAGCAGCTCACCATCGACCGAGGCACGTTCTTCGACGCGCTGGCGCTTCGCCGGGACGGCACGGTCTACGTCGCCGTCTCCGACAGCGGCGTGGGCACCGGCGCCGTCTACAAGGTCACAGCCAGCGGAACGGTCCGCGCGGTGGCCGGGGTCGGACCGGCGCCGGTGACCGCGCCGACGACGACGCGGACCACGACGGCGACGACGCCATCGGCGACCGCGACAGCCAGCCCACCCCCTGTCCCCGCCGCCGGCGTGCCGGCCGCCCAGCTCGTGCTGAACGAGGTGCACGGGCTGGCGGTCGCCCCGGACGGCACCGTCTACGCCGCCGACCATGCCGCCGACCAGGTCTACCGGGTTACCCCGGAGGGCAGGGCCTTCGTCTTCGCCGGGACGGCCCGTGGCGGCGCCGGCTTCACGGCCGACGCGGGACTCGCCGCGAGGGCGGCGCTGGACGGCCCGGCCGCGCTGGCGCTCGGGCCGGACGGCTCGGTCTACGTCGCCGAGGGCAGCCGGGTCCGCAAGATCACCAAGGACGGCCTGATCTCCACCGTCGCCGGCGCGTACGGCCGCACCAGCACCACGGCCATCGGGGACGGCGGACCGGCGACGAAGGCCTCGCTGCCCTCCCCGTCCGGTCTCGCCGTCACCCCGGACGGCTCGATCTACGTGGCCGACGACTACCTGGACACCATCCGCGAGATCACCCCTGACGGGACCATCCGGACCGTCGCCGGCACCTCAGGCCAGGACGGTGAGACCGGCGACGGCGGACCGGCGGCGCGGGCGCTGCTGAGCGGGCCGACCGGTCTGGCCCTCGGCCCGGACGGCTCGCTCTACATCACCGACACGCACAACGCGAAGATCCGGCGCATCGACCCGAAGGGCGTCATGACGACGTTCGCCGGAACGGACTCCAGCGTGTCGACCGGCCTGGACGGCACCGCGGCCGACGAGGCCGCCCTGACCGGTCTGTACGGGGTGGTCGTCGACCCGTCCGGCGCCGTGTACGCCACGCTCAACCAAGCTGGCACCCTGTTCCGGATCGACCCGGCGAACCACATCGTGCGCACGCTGCTGGCGCCCCCGGAGAAGTAGCAGCTCACGGCGCGGGTGTCCGCCGGGCGCCCCCCCCGCGGCCGGCCCCGCACACCGCACCCGCCTGGCCGGGGGCGTCACCCCCGGAGGGTCCGGGCAAGGGCGGCGTGGCCG
>NZ_JADWYX010000084.1 GCF_016786355.1 Frankia sp. AgB1.9 | reverse complement strand
GTGAAGCCGAGGTCTTTGTTGAGGCCGTGGCGGACGTTGTCGCCGTCGAGGAGGTAGGTGTGGTAGCCCTCGTCGTGCAACTTTTTCTCGACGAGGTTGGCGATGGTGGATTTCCCGGCGCCGGACAGTCCGGTGAACCAGATGACCGCGGGTCGTTGGTTCTTGGCGGCGGCGCGGGCGGTCTTGTTGACCTCGACGGCCTGCCAGTGGATGTTGTGGGCCCGGCGGAGCGCGAAGTGCAGGAGGCCGGCGGCGACGGTGGCGTGGCTGTATTTGTCGATCAGGATGAAGCCGCCGGTGTCGCGGTTGACCGTGTACGGGTCGAACGGGACCGCCCGGTCGAGGGTGAGGTTCGCCACCCCGATCTCGTTGAGTTCCAACGTCTTCGCCGCTGTCTGTTCCAACGTGTTGACGTTGACCTTGTATTTGGGTTGGGCGAGGGTCGCGTTGACGGTGCGGGTGCCGAGTTTGAGCAGGTAGGGCCGGCCGGGGAGCATCGGCTCGGAGCCCATCCAGACGAGGTGGCACTCGAACTGGTCGGCGACCTCGGCCGGAGCGCTGGCGGCGGCCAGAATGTCGCCGCGGGAGACGTCGATCTCGTCGGCCAACGTGAGGGTGACCGACTGGCCGGCGTAGGCGGCGTCGAGGTCGCCGTCGGCGGTGACGATCCGGGTGACGACGGACTCCTGCCCCGACGGCAGCGCCCGGATCTTCTCCCCGGGGCGGATCATCCCGCCGGCGACCTGGCCGGAGAAACCGCGGAAGTCCAGGTTCGGCCGGTTGACCCACTGGACGGGCAGCCGGAACGGCCCGTCGTTGGCCGTGTCGGCGATCTGTACCGACTCCAGGAAACCGACCAACGTCGGCCCGGTGTACCAGGGCGTGCTCGCCGACAACTCGGTGATGTTGTCGCCACGCAAAGCGGACAGCGGGATCGCGGCGATCTGGTCGCCGTGCAGGCCGATCTGCGCGGCGAACATCCGGTAGTCGGCCTCGATCTGGTCGAACACCTGCCGGGAGTAGTCGACGAGGTCAAGCTTGTTGATCGCCAACACGACCTGGCGGATCCCGAGCAGCGAGACCAGGTAGCTGTGCCGCCGCGTCTGGGTCAGGACGCCCTTGCGGGCGTCGATCAGGATGACCGCGAGGTCGGCGGTGGAGGCGCCGGTGACCATGTTGCGGGTGTACTGCTCATGGCCCGGGGTGTCGGCGACGATGAACTTCCGGCGCTCCGTGGAGAAGAACCGGTAGGCCACGTCGATCGTGATGCCCTGCTCCCGCTCGGCCGCCAACCCGTCCACCAGCAGCGCGAAGTCCAACTCCCCGCCCTGCGTCCCGACCTTCTTCGAGTCCGACTCCAACGCGGCCAACTGGTCGGAGAAGACCAACTTGGCGTCGTAGAGCAGCCGGCCGATCAGCGTCGACTTGCCGTCATCCACCGACCCGCAGGTGATGAACCGCAGCATCGACTTGTCCTCATGCCGGCGCAGATACGCCTCGACATCGGTCGCGAGGAGCTCGTCAGTCGCATGCGCCATCAGAAGTACCCCTCGTGCTTCTTCTTCTCCATCGACCCCGAGGAGTCGTGGTCGATGACCCGGCCCTGGCGCTCCGACGACGTCGTCAACAACATCTCCTGGACGATCTCCAGCAACGTCGAGGCCTCGGACTCGACGGCCCCGGTCAGCGGATAGCAGCCCAACGTCCGGAACCGGATCGAGCGCTGCTCGGGCACCTCGCCTGGCGCCAGGGGCATCCGGTCGTCATCCACCATGATCAGAGCGCCGTCGCGTTCCACGACCGGCCGGCGCGCCGCGAAATACAACGGGACGATCGGAATGTTCTCCCGGTGGATGTAAAGCCAGATATCCAGCTCGGTCCAGTTCGACAGCGGGAACACCCGAATGCTCTGACCAGGCGCCTTGCGGGCGTTGTAGAGCCGCCACAGCTCCGGGCGCTGGTCCTTCGGATCCCAGCGATGCGCCGCGGAGCGGATCGAGAACACCCGCTCCTTCGCCCGCGACTTCTCCTCATCCCGGCGCGCCCCACCGAACGCCACATCGAAGCCGTACTTGTCCAACGCCTGCTTCAGACCCTCCGTCTTCCAGATGTCGGTATGCATCGCCGACCCGTGATCGAACGGATTGATCCCCCGCTGCACCGCATCCGGATTCCGATGCACCAACAGATCCAGACCCAGACTCGCGACATGCCGATCACGGAACGCGTACATCGCCTGGAACTTCCACGTCGTATCCACATGCAACAACGGGAGCGGAGGCTTCGACGGAAAGAACGCCTTCATCGCCAGATGCAACATCACCGCACTGTCCTTACCAACCGAATACAACATCACCGGCCGCTCGGACTCCGCGACAGCCTCCCGAAAGATCTGGATACTCTCCGCCTCCAGACGCTGCAAATGCGACAGATGCGCACTGCTGGACAGCAGCTTCGCCGCCATACCATCCCTCTGAGCGGTCATAAAGGCGGCTCGATCAGTGAACGTGCGGTCGACGTTCCGAGCATTCTGTAGGTCTCCTGTCCGCCCCCATGACGGGTTGCCGCGAACGACATCGACCGGCGCCAAGAGTGACTCCTCATGGCCGTACGTTGCCGGTGGGCCGGGCGATGATCTCGTTGAGGGCGACGTCGGGGGGCAGGCTCATCGCGTAGACCATCGCCCGGGCGAGGATGGCCGCCTGCGCCGGGCCGGTGCCGGGCAGGAACACCGGAATGTCGAGGTCGAGGCGGTCGCCGTCGCGGTGGTTCTTGTCACCGGCCAGGCCGGGTGTCGCGAACATCCCGGGTACGACGAGGCTGACGTTGATCCCACGGGGTGCCAGTTCCAGGCGCAACGTCTGGACCGCTGCCTCCAGCCCTCGTTTCGAGGCGCCGTAGATGCCCAGCCCGGGCACGGCCATCAGTGCGGCGGCCGAGCCGGTGACCAGGACGTCGCGGCGCTCGGCGGCGTCGTCGAGGTGGTCGAGGGCGTAGCGCACGCTGGCCAGCGGGCCGATCAGGTTGACGTCCATGATCTGGCGCCACAGTTTGGGCGTGCCGCCGGCGATCGAGCCGGTGATGTTCTGCCCGGCGACCGCGACCACGCCGTCCAGCCCGCCGAGCCTGCGCGCCGCGGCCGCGACTCCCGCCTCGAGCCTGTCGAGGTCGGTGACGTCGGCGCACACCGGGATGGCCCGCTCGCCCAGCTCGGCGGCGAGCGCGTCGAGCAGCTCCTTGCGCCGGGCCAGCATGGCTACCGACGCGCCGGCCGCGACCGCGGCTCGACAAACCTCGGAACCGATGCCGCTGGAGGCACCGGTGACCAGTATCCGCCGGCCGGTGAGGTGATACTCCAGCCCCATGGGGCCTCCTGTTCCGATCCGCTCAGGCTAGGAAGGAACGTCTTCCAGCTCGACGTTGACCGCGGAGATGTACTCGTCGAACAGCGGTTCCAGATCTGTCCGGGTCACCCCGAAGTCGTCCAGTGAGTAGGGCCGCGGGCCGAAGCGATTCTGCGGGTGGTCGACCAGCCACTTGCGCATGGCGTCCTCGGTCGCCGAGGTCAAGGTGTCGCCCGCCCAGTCGTAGAGGTCACGCATCTGCCCGATCGGGTCGCGCATCACCGCGTCGTAATGCAGGTCGAAGAAGCGGCCGGTTCCGACCCGTTCGCGGGCCCGAAGCGGCCGCTCGACGTGCGCTGCCAGCTGCCGCAGGACCCAGGGTGTGACGGTGGCCGGATCGAAGTCCGGGCCCGCCACCGGCGGCCGGGAAAGCTTGTTGATGCTCAGGAAGGAGGCCGTGGCACGGAACGGGTCGCGGTGGGCCCAGACGATCCGCGCGTCGGGAAAGACCTCGAGCAGGGTGTCGATGTGCACGGCGTGCGAGGGGAGCTTCAGCGCCCAGATCCCCGGGGCCGTCGACTGCAGAATCTGAAGAATGGATCGCTGGTACTCGTAGGCGCTCGTCACGTCGGCGCCGAGATACCACTCGGAGTAGTCGGCGGTCGGCATCGACGATTCCCACAGGAATGACTTGAAGTCGTGGGCCTGCAGGAAACAGTCCTCGGTCGGGTCGTCGGCATCGTCCCAGTGCGGGATCGCGGCACCCAGGCTGCGGAGCTCGGCCAGCCGCTCGGCGAGCGTGGACTTGCGGGCCAGGCACCGCGGGTCGGTCCGCAGGTTCTCCGTGGTCGCGGGCGGGACAGGTTCGTCGGCCTGCCACTTCAGCAGCGAGCGGCGGGCCGGGTCCTGGTCGAGGAGGTGGCTGGCCATCGTCGTCCCGGTCCGGGGCAGGCCGAGCACCACCAACGGCCGCTGGACCCGCTCCGACATCACCTCCGGATGGCCCGCCAGGTGGTCCAGCACCCGCAGCCGAACGGCGAGCGCCTCGATGTACTGCCCGTACACCTGCGCCCGGCCGGTGGCCTGGGTGTTCGGATACGACTCGACCGACGTGACGAGCCGGGTCAGGCCGTCACGCCAGGAGTCGGAACCTAAGTTGGTCAGTCCGGTTCGCTCGCGTGCCTGGCCGACCAGACCGTCAACGACGTCATCGACACCCGCGCTCATCTTCGTCCTCTCCATCGGGGCACGGCCCGCAAGTTGTCAGCCGAGCCGTCGCTCGGCGTCGGCGATCTCGTCCTCGAGCCAGCTGACCTCGCTGAAGTTCTCCCGCCCGCTCGCCACGAGCAGCGCAGCCAGCGCGTCACGTCTGGCGGTAAGCGCGGCCCGGTGCACCGGCTCATGCAAGAGCACCATGTCCGTCAGGTGCAGGGCCTCCAGCGGCCGCCCAGCATCGGCATGGGCACGGGCTCGATCCGCAAGTGCGTCGGACCCGGCCGACTCGACGACGTCCCCCCAGACCGCGGACGGCGGCACCGAGTACAGCTCGGTCGTCGACTCGTAGCGGAACCAGCCGACGTGCTCCTCGTAGATCGCGCGCACGACCCACGGCACCTTGCCGTGCAGTTGCGGGAGGGTGAGCTCGGGCGGCAGCGTGACCGTGTCCATGAGCGTCCACATGCTCTGCCCGGCGTTCATGCCCTCGATCGTGCGTTCGCGCAGGTGGGCAACGGCGTCGTGGACCTTCTGGAGGACACCGCGGATGTTCTCGGCGCCCTCGAACCTGTGATGCCCGTTGATCAGGACCTCGGGTTCCAGGGAGAGGACGCGTTCGATGCCGCGCAGGCAGGACATCGCGCTTCGGATCTTGTCGCCGCGGATCGTGTAGAGGTTGGGCAGGTGACCGAACATCGGCCCGAGCAGATTGCCGACGAACACCGTCCGGTCATCCGGGAGCCACACGACGAGCGCGTCCAGGGTCTCCCCACCCGGCGTGGCGTACAGCTCGAACCTGCGCCCACCCAGGGTGAAGGCGTGCTCGTCGACGAACGACGTCGTGAGCTCGGCCTCACGCGCGTTGCGGTCCTCAGCCGTGCCGGTCCGGAACCGTCCCCACAGCCGGGCGATGCGGGCGCTGTAGAACGGCCGCAGCGTCCGCCAGTACTCCCGCACGTCCGGGTGGTTGGCCTGCGCGATCGTCTCGACCCCGGGACCGGTGAACTGCGACCAGCCACCGACATGATCCGGGTGGCCCTGCGTGAAGGTGATGACGCGCAGCGGACTGTCGCTGATCTCGGCGAACCGCCGCTTGATCTCCGGCGCCTCGGTCGCGAGACCGGTGTTGATCTGTACATCCCCGTCGGGCGTCACGACTCGGTAGGCGTTCGCCACCCCGATCGAGCCGAAGATCCCGTTTCCGAGGTCGGTCGCCGACTGCGCGCTCTCCCCGGCGTTCACCAGATCCTGAAGTTCGGTCACCACGTCACCTCTTCACACTGTCGCCGACCTCGACTAGTTTCAGGCGCGAAACTTAACACGAGAGTCCTGCGCGTGCCTGCGATCGGGCGCGTTTTGCCTCGACAAGCCAGGCCAGACCCGACGACCCCAGATCACTGAACGGAGAGCGAATGAAGCCCGAGGACAAGTACCACGTCGGGATCATCGTCGACGACTTCGACGAGACACTCGCCTGGTACAGCAAGGTGTTCGGCTACCGGTGGGCCGAGCCGGTCGACGTCGCCAACCCGATCGTCACCCCGGCCGGCGAGCAGACAGTCCAGATGCGGATGACGTACTCGGTGGAAGAGCCGCGCATCGAGATCATCCAGTCGATCCCCGGGACCCTGTGGGAGCCGGCCGACTCCGGCGTCCACCACGTCGGCTACTGGACCGACGACGTCGTGGGCGACGTCGCCACCCTGACCGCCAGCGGAATGACGCTGGACGTCAGCGGCCTGTTCCCGGACGGGTCGATGATGTGGGCCTACTGTGGCGCACCCGGACGGCAACGGACCGAGCTCGTGAGCCGCGCCCTGGAACCGTCCATGCGGCAGTGGTGGGCGAGCGGCGCCGCGCGCTGAGAAGCCTCCGGCCACATACTCGACTCACTTACAGCCGGGCGGCAACCCGTTTCAGTCTCTTCGCAATGAGTCATGCAACTTATTTTTTGTCCTGACCGTTGAGACCAATCATCGTGACGCCGTCACGCGGTCACGGCAGCACCATGCGCGCCGCCCTGTCCTGACGCATGCTCCGTTCAGGTGAGGTTTAGCCAGGCCCGCACGGCGGCAGCAGAATCCGCGTGTCAGCCCTGGTTGCCGCCCTCGGGACGGTCTTCGCCACCCATGGCCGCATCCCCGAGGCGAGAGATCAGATCAACGAACTGACGGCGCTGCTGCGCTGTCAGGGGAGCGAGCACCGCCTCCTGGATCCCGTCTATGACGCCGTCGAGCCGGCGCAGGGCGTCGAGGCCCAGCGGGGTGATCGTGACGATCTTTCGACGTCCGTGGTCGGGGTCGGGCCTGCGCTCGACGAGGCCGCGGGCCTCAAGCTCGGTGAGCGCTCCGGTGACGTCGCTGCGGTCGATGCCGGTGTCGCGGCCGAGGTCGGCCTGACTCGCGGGTCCCCATTGTTCCAGGGCGGCGAGCAACCGGTAGTGATAGCCGCGCAGCCCGTCGCCGTGAGTCTCGAAGCCGGCGAACAGCAAGGACGTGGAGCGCGCGAAGGCACGGCTGATGAGCCAGGTCGGGCGGTCCCTGACCCGGTCCGGGATGCGACCGGACTGCTCGTGGTGCGCGGGCATGCCCCGAGGCTACCAGTTGTTGGTTCGGCCAACATTATGTATGTTGGCGCTGCCAATATTGGCATGACCAACATAGGAGGTCAGGTGCCGGCCGCATCCTCGCTCGACAGCTGGCATGGCAGACGCATCCTGCTTCTGCTGTGCGCGGTGGCGTTCCTCGACTTCGTCGACGCCTCCATCACGAACGTGGCGCTCCCCCACATCCTGCGTTCGCTGCACTTCTCGACCCAGAGCCTCCAGTGGGTGCCGTCGGCGTACCTGCTGACCTACGGCGGGTTCATGCTGCTCGGCGGCCGGCTCGCCGACCTGCTCGGCCGCCGGAAGGTCCTGCTGGTCGGCACGGCGCTGGTGGGGCTCGCCTCGCTCGCCGGCGGGTTCGCCGAGGACGAGGGGGTGTTCATCGCCGCCCGCCTCGCCCAGGGGGTCGGCGCCGCACTCATGCTCCCGGCGGCGCTCTCGACGCTGACGACCACGTTCACGGCCACCCGGGACCGCGAGGCCGCGCTCGGGGTGTGGGGCGCCGTCGCGGGCCTCGCCTCCGCGGCCGGAATCCTGCTCGGTGGCGTCCTCACGGAGGGCCTCGGGTGGCGGTGGGTCATGTTCGTCAACCCGATCGCCTGCGTGTTCGTGATCCCGGCCGTCATCAGGCTGCTGCCGAGAGACCAGCCGGCCGACCGCACCAGCCGGTTCGACCTGCTCGGCAGCTTCGTCGTCACCGGCGCGGTGCTGCTGCTGGTCGACGCCCTCGTCGAGGCACCCGACCACGGCTGGGGCGCCGCGGCCACGTGGCTGAAGCTGGGCGGCGCGGGCGTCCTGCTGGCGGCCTTCGTCCTGATCGAACGGACCGCGCGGGATCCGATCCTGCCGCTGGGCATCTTCCGGGTCCGCGGCCTGGCCGCCGCGAACCTGACGGGGCTGGTGGGCTTCGCGGGGATGCTCTCGATGTTCTACTTCCTGACCCTCTACATGCAGAACGTCCTCGGCTATTCGCCGATCGTCGCCGGCGCGGCCTACCTTCCGCTCACCTTCGCCGTCGGAGTCTCGGCCGGCATCGGCTCCAAGCTGCTGGCCAGGGTCGGCAGCCGGGCGGTCATCTGCGCCGGTTCCCTCCTCGCGGCCGGCGGGCTGTTCCTGCTCAGCCGGATCCCGGTCGACGGCGGCTACCTGGCGCACGTGCTGCCGGGCCTGCTCGTCACGGCCCTCGGCATCGGCGCGGTGTTCGTCGGCGTGACCGCCGCCGCGAACGCGGGTGTCGGCCCGAACCGGGCGGGACTCGCCGCCGCCCTGCTCAACGCCTCCCAGCAGGTCGGCGGCGCCCTCGGGCTCGCCATCTTCTCGGCCGTCGGGGCGGCCCGCACCGACCACCTGCGCTCGGCCGGCGCGCCGATCCCGGAGGCCACCACCTCCGGCCTGCGGCACGCCCTGGCGACCGGAGCGGCCTTCGCCGCGGCCGCGGCACTCCTCGCGCTGGCCACCAGGAACACCCGCGAGCAGGACGCGGCCCACGGCACGGGCGAGACCGACGCCGGCCAGCCGCCACTCGCGGCCAGCCCCCTACCCACCACGGAGGCCGCACGATGACCACGACGCCCACCCGGGTCCTCATCGTCGGGCGCAGCCCGGGCGTGCTGACGGCCGCCGTCACCATGCTGAACGCCAGGGGCTATCGCGCGGACGCGACCAACCAGTACGGCCGCGTCCTCGACGACTACGACGTCACTGACCTCGACGTGCTGGTCTTCGGAGGCATGGTTCCCCCCGACCGCAAGGAACAGCTGCGCGACGAGATCTCCCGCCGTAACCCCGGGGTGACCTTCGTCCAGGGCCTCGCCGGCGTGGCCGGGGTCATCGCCGCCCAGGTCGAGGCGATCACCTGGGCACACACCCCGGACGCCGACGAGATCAGCTACGACGCCGCCACGCGAACCGTCCGGGTGACGCTCCGCGAGGCGACGCCCGTCGTCGTCGAGGCCCTGTGGATCGTCACGTTCACACCCCCCGAGCCGACAAGCACGTCCGAGCTGGTGTTCGACGCCACCCTGGCCGCCGGCACCCACGACCTCGGCCTCCCGGCACGCGTCCCGGCCGAGGCCTCGTTCGCGACCGTCACCGTCGGCCCGCGGGTAGGCGTCTTCACCGTCGGCCCGATGCCGGAGGCGATCCGGCGGCTGGTACCGACCTCGGCCACCGACAGCCGCCTTCCGACCGTCGAGGCCGTCACCACCCACAGCGATCCGCGGTAGCGGAATACCGGCCTTCTCGCCAGCCGGTGGTGCGTCGGGCAGCCCACGCACCACCGGCTGGCGCTGGCCGCCTGGCTTGTCCGGGCGTCAGGCGGGCGAGCCGTCGTCGGCGGCCAGGCGCGGCGCGAGCTCGGTGAGGCTGAGTTCGATATGCCGGTCGATGAGCTCGTCGGAGAGACCGGGGAAGTCGGCCCAGAAGAAGACGTCGGTCACCGGGAGCCCGGCCACCCGGGCCCGGATCGCGGCGGCGACCTGGTCCGGCGTCCCGATCAGCACCTCGTCCCGGATGCTGTCCGGGTCGAAGTACGCGGGCGGGGCCGCCTCGCGCCGAGTGCCCTCGTACATGTAGCGGTTGTACGAAAGCCAGCGATAGGAGACGTGGTCGCTGATCTGCGACCAGGCCTTCTCCGGGTCGTCCGACAGGAAGAACTGCACGGTGTGGCCCATCCGCGCGGACGACTCGTCATGCCCGCCCGCGCGAAGCCCGGCCAGATACGGCTCCAGCAGCGCCCGGTCCAGCGACTGCAGCCCGAGGCCGAGGCGGCCGGCGAGCCCGGCCCCGCGCGGGCCGCCGAACCCGCCCCACATCGGCACGGGCCGCTGGATCGGCGCCGGCGTGACGGTCCGCTCGGCACCGGGGATCTCGCCCCACAGCGCCCGCAGCGCGCCGATCCGGTCCTCGAACTCCAGATAGCGCCGCTTGAAGTCGCCACCGAACGCGACGTATTCGGGCTTGCGGTAGCCGACGCCGAAGCCCGGCTCGATCCGGCCGCCGCTGATGACATCCGCCAGCGCGATCTGCTCGGCGAACTCCAGCGGGTTGTGCAACGGCAGCAGCGACACCGCCGAGCCGATCCGCAGCCGGGAGGTGCGGGCCGCGATCGCCGCCGCGTAGATCCAGCACTGCGGCAGGTAGCCGTCATCGAAGAAGTGGTGCTCGGTCAGCCAGACCGACGGCGCGCCTAGACGCTCGGCCTCCTCCAGCCGCTCCAGCCACCGGCCGTAGTGCCGGTCCCACGACCGCTCCCAGCGCGGCGGGTTCCTCATGTCGACGTACAGGCCCAGCCGCACGAGCTTCCTCCCCGATCAACAGGTCAGCCGAGACGTCGAGCCGTCATCCCTGCGCCTGGGCCGGTTCGCGCACGACCGGGGGCGACGAGGACTCCCCCAGCCCGTCGAACAGCTCCGTCCGGGGCACCGTCCCGCTGGGCAGCTGATAGCCGTCCATGCCCATGAGGCCCTCCCGCAGACCCAGGTGGTACATGCTTTCCCGGTGGCCCGAGTACGCGAGCGGCTGCCGCAACATCCACAACATGCCCTCGACCGGTACGTCCGAGCCTTTCCAGCCGGTCCGGTCCGCGCCAGGGGTGTTCGCGACGAACCCCTCCGAGGCGACCGGTACGTCAATCCGGAAACAGTTGACCGCGATGCCCTGCGGGTACAGCTCGCGCGCCGCGTCCATCGTCAGATGCTCAAGTGCGATCTTCGACGTGCCGTAGGCGAGCATGTTCGGCAGCGGCTGGAGCGCCGCGAACGACGAGACGTTGATGATCGAACCGCCGCCGCGCTCCGCCATCGACACCCGAGCCTCTCGGATCGCGAGGTACGGCGCCCGGTAGTTGATCTCCATGGTCAGGTCGTGCCGGCTCAGCGGCTGGTTCAGGTCGCCGGCGAAGGTGATCGCCGCGTTGTTGACCAGGATGTCCACCCCGCCGAACCGTTCGACGGTGGTCGCGACCATGGCGACGACCTCGTCCTGGACCGCCAGGTTCGTCGGCACCGCGATGGCCACCGCGCCCGAGCCTCGCCCGGCCTCGGTCGCCCGTTCGACCGTGTCGTCGAGCGTCCCCGGGGTCCGTTGCGGCGCCCCGGCCGTCGAACGCGCCGCGCAGACCACCGAGCAGCCCTCCCGCGCGAGCGCCACGGCGAGTGCCGCCCCGACGCCGCGGCTCGCGCCGGTGACGATCGCGACCTTGCCACGAAGGTCCATGCCCGTCACCCGTTCAGCAGCTTGCTCGCCGACCGCAGCAGGGCCGGGGTTCCGGTGAACGGCGGCGGGGCGCCCCGGCGGCGGGCGTTACGGTTGATCAGCGCCGAGATCGCCGCCTGCTTGTAGCGCACGAGGGCGTCGAACCAGTGCAGGTCCTCGACCGTGGCGCCGCGTGACTCCTGGTAGACGTCGAGCAGCTCCTTGTCGCTCGGCATGCCCGCGCTGGTCCGGCGCCCGAGCTCCGGGTCCGGGTTGCACATCATCAGGAACCAGGCCAGGTCGACCCTGGGGTCCGAGCGAGCCCAGATCTCCCAGTCGATGACGGAGACGACCCCGGTGCCCTTCGACAGCGTGTTCCCGAGCCGGAAGTCGCCGTGGATCAGGCTCGACTCGCTCCTGGCCGGGATCGCCGCCTCCAGCAGGTCACGCGCCTCCTCGTAGCCGGCCCGGAAGTCCTCGTCGCACGCGGCCAGGGAGCTCGTCCACCGGGTCAGCTCCTGCTCGGGCGTGACCGTGGGCTCGTCGCCCAGGCCCACGGCGACCGGGTCGAGCGCGTGCAGCAGGCCGAGCACCCGGGCGGCGTCCAGCTCGCGGGCGCGGACCTCGCCGGGCGGCAGGGACTCGTCCTCGGGCAGCGAGTTCGGCTCGACGCAGTCGCCGTCCTCGAAGCTCATGACATAGAACGGCGGGATCTCCGGCGGGGTGCCCTCGTGCTCGGCGACCACCGCCGGGCACGGCACACCCGTGTCTCGCAGGGCCCGCTGCAGCCGAGCCTGGCGCAGCACGTCGCGGTTCTTCGTCGGGGCGAGGCCCGCCGGCGCCACCTTGGCCACGACCTTCGAGGCCGGCGCCGACCCGACCGAGAGCTGCGCCCAGTACGTGATGCTCGACGTCCCGCCCTGCAGCCGGGTGAGCGGGCCGAGCACGCCGCCCGGCACCGCGGCCGCGACCGCGGCTGACGCGCGCCGCTGAAGGTCCTGCTCGTCAATCGGAACTACCGGCACCTGGCCGCCTCCATCCGTTCCGGCGGCCGGTCGCCGCCACATGTTCGAGCCTCACGAGCCGAGGCGTCCGACCGCCGTCGCCAGGTCATCCAGAACGGGCAGCACCTCGTCGGAGGTGCTGTCCTCCAGCAGCACCTGCATGCGCTGGATGCCCAGCCGTGCGCCGAGCTCCAGCTCCCGGGTCATCTCGTCGGCCGAGCCCGGGGGGAAGAAACACAGCACCTGCGGCTCGGCCTCACGGCCCGCCTTGTCCCAGGCGCTACGCAGACCATCGAGGTCGGGGCCGAGCTTCGGATCCCGGGCTGGCGTCTGGCCCATCGGAATCCAGCCGTCGGCCCAGCTCACGACGCGTTCGAAGGTGCGTTCCGTGGCACGGCCGCCGAGCAGAACCGGCGGTCCGCCGGGCCGGGCGGGCTTCGGCCACGACCACGACGGGGTGAGGTGCCGGAAACGGCCGTCGAACGACGCCTCGTCCTGCGTCCACAGCGACCGCATGAGGCGGACGGTCTCCTCCACCACCGTGGCCCGGTCGCCGAAGGACACCCCGTGGTTGGCCGCCTCCTGCCGGTTGTAGCCGAACCCGACACCCACCACGACCCGACCGCCGCAGAGGTGGTCGATCGTGGCTATCTCCTTGGCCAGCGCGATCGCGTCGTGCTGGGCGACCAGGGAGATCGCCGAACCCACCTCCAGCGAGGTCGTCGCCGCCACGAAGGACGAGCAGACGAACGGGTCGAGCGAACGCTGGTAACGCTCCGACATCCGCCAGTCGGCGGTGATGTCGAGGCTGTCCAGCGGCACATGGGTGTGCTCGGGGAAGTAGATCGACTCCAGGCCGCGCGCCTCGGTGGCGCGGGCCAGGTCCAGCACGGGCATCGACAGGTCGGTGGCCGTCGGATGGACACCGACCGACGGCCGCCGTCCCGGCGTCGTCATCGTCGCCGGCCCATTCCCAAGAGATCGCGTCCAGCTTCCTGGGGCGCCATCACCTCAGGCCCAGAACCCGTAGGTCCGGTAGGCGTGATGCCCCCGGTCGTGCTCGTCCGGCAGCGTCGACAGCGGCACGCTGAGCTTCGCGTAGGTCGGGGCGTTGATCCGCGCGGCGACCTTCCGCAGCGCCGCGCCGTCGAGGCCGTAGGCCCGGACGGCGTTCTCCCCGAGGCACTGGGCCACCTCGTGTTCCGGGAGGCCTGCGAAGGTGAACCGCATGGCGGAACGCGTCGCGGTGTCGCCCTCCGGCGAGACGATCCCGTGCTGGAACGTCCCCTCGAAGTGCGGGTAGTCCGACCCCCAGATGATGTTGCCGAGGTAGCCGTTCGCCATCGCGTCCTCGACCTCGAAACGGGCCAGGAAGCTGGCGCCGACGAAGACCTGCCGCGCGGCGTACTCGCTCGGCAGCCGCTTGACTCGGTCCTTCATGTCCGGGTACTCGGCGACGTCGTGGATGTAGACGCTGTCGAGCTCCTTCATCACCGCCGGCCACCACGGCCCGACCGACTCGGTCAGGACGAGGCGCAGGTTCGGGTGACGCTCGAACACGCCGCCGAAGACGAGGTGGGACAGCGGCGAGATCCGGCTCATGTTCGAGACCTCGAGCTTGACGATCGACATCATGCCCGGGCCGCCCGTGGCCGTCGGTGCGCCGCCGCCGTGGTGGCACAGCGACATGCCGAGTTCCTCACACGCGCTGAAGAACGGTTCCCAGTCGGGGAAGTTGTACGACTTCATCCACGGGCGCGGATACGGGAAGTTGACCCCGCGCAGGCCGACCGACGACGCCCACCGCAGTTCCCTGACGGCGGCGTCGATGTCCCACATCGGGACGTAGGCCAGCCCGACGTGACGTTCGGGCTGCACGGAGACCTGGTCGGCCAGCCACTGGTTGTAGATGTGCTGGCCGACCTTCAGCCGGTCGAAGTCGATGTCGTCCCGGTTGAACACCGACGAGCGGTCGAACGGGAGCGGCTGGCCGTTCTGGCTGTCATGGAAGATGACCTGGCCCGCGACGCCGTCGTTGTCGAGGTCCCGCAGCCGCGCCTCGATGTTGAAGTGGCCCTCGGTCTCCAGGTTGCGGCGGCTCACCTTCCAGTCCGCGCCACGCGTCATGCCGCCGAACCCGAGCTGGTTGTTCGACGCCTCCCGCTTGCGGGCCAGCGCGCCGGCGAACTCGTCGAACTCGTCGAGCAGCGGCGCCGGGCAGTACGGGCGCAGCTCCTGTTCGAGCCGAGGGCCGATGTGCGTGTCGGCCGACACGACGATCAGGGGCGTCGTCGGGCTCTGGGTGGCGGGCTGTTCGGACGTCGTCACAGACATGGCGCTACTCCCAATGCCATCCGAGGTTCACAGCTTGTAGAACTTGCGAGCCGTACCGCCTCTCAGCAGTGCGCGGGACGCGGCGTCGACGGGAAGCTCGTCGAGTTCCTCGAGCTCGTGCAGGCAGGACTTCACGTTGACCTCGTGCGGGAAGTCCGAGGAGTACATGAACGGCGCGGTGCCGAAGTACTCCATCGCGGTCACGAGGTGGTGCTCGCCGCCCTCGCAGCCGATCACGATGCGGTCGGACTTCATGAGCTCGCTGAGGTAGTCACGCACCGAGGTGCCCTCGGGCAGGTGCAGCGCCTCGCTGTTCAGCGACGGGGTGGCCCCGAACGACTCGGAGAAACGCTCGGCGGCCATGAGGATCCACGCCGCGCCACCTTCGAGGAAGGCCACGCGCAGCCTCGGGAAACGCTCGAAGACATTGTTGAACAGCATGCCGCCGAGCGAGATCAGCAGACCGAACGGGAAGCCCAGCGCGTGGACGGCGGCGAAGACGTTGAAGTCGTCGAAGCCGAAGCCGTCGTGAATGCCGCCGTGCACGGAAAGGCCGACGTCGAGGTCCTGCGCCGCCTCGTAGACCGGGAAGAACATCTCACTGCCGAGGTGGTTGTGCAGGCCGTGAGCGGGCAGCACGGCGGCGCGGAAGCCCAGCTCCTCGACCACTCGCCGCAGTTCCTTGACGGCCTCGTCGGGCTTCTGGAGCGGCAGGAGGGCGGCGGCCTGGAACTTGCCGGACGGGTGCTGGATGTACGTCTCCGCCATCCAGTCGTTGTACGCCTTCGTGATCGCCACGGCGTACTCCGCGTCACGCAGCCGGCCCACCGTCAGGCCCAGTGTCGGGTAGAGCACCGTGCGCTCGATCCCCACCTCGCCCAGGAAGAACTCCCAGGAGGCCGGGTCGATCCCCGTCTCCTTGGGCCCTCTGCCGAGGGCGGACCGACCGGGAGTCGGGATCGTGGAGAGGTAGCCCAGCGGCGGGAAGATGGACATGCCGTGCAGGCGCGAAAGGTCGTTCTTCAGCAGCCGCTCACGGGGGGCCCGCCATTTGTCGGGGAGCTTGGAGACGATGGCCGGCACGTCCTCCATCACATGGCCGTCGGCGTCGAAAAGACCAGTCTGCTCAGGCACGCCTTGGGCCGAGGGCGCCACCGTAGAGGTCGTGGTCATTGATCTCCCCATCATGATTGTGGTGTGGAGGTTCGTGGGTGTCGCCCACAACGTGGCCAACCGGAGGGGCCATGTCTAAGTCGGCGAGCTTATTCTAGGAGCTGCCTCGCGGAGGCGTCAAGGTGAACAAACGGCGCGCACCGCGCACCACGCCACCCGCGCACGACCCGGCAGCGAGCCCCGGCCACCGTGCCCCACCACCGGGTCCGACCCCTCGACTGCGCCGGTGAGTCGGGAACGCCAGGGTCGTAAGCCCGCGGTTCGCCCGGCGGGACGTACGCGACGATCTCCGCCATTGTGTAATCGACAGACCTTAACTACATGCTAGGGTGACGGAACTGTGGTGCGCGCCACGCGGCGGCCGCCGGCCGTCACCTGCTCCCGTACCCAGGGCGCACAACCGTTCCGCCGGCAGGGCGGCACCGAGACCGACCAGCGCCGCCCGATCCGTTCGTCGAGACGATGGCCACGGCGCGGGCGGCCGCCCGTCGAGAGAAGTTCGGTAGAGGCTCGACGTCCCGCTCACCCACACCGGCGACGGATCCGGCGCGCGGTCGTCGCGGACGCATGATGCGAGGAGACGCAGAGATGGCAGCTGACAGTGCGGGGCGCCACGCGGTCGCGATCGTCGGCGCCGGAGTGAGCAGGAGCGTCCGGCACTCGGACGTCCCGATCGGCAGCATGGCGGTCAGCATGTCGGACGCCGCCATCGCCGACGCGGGCCTGACCAGGGGCGACATCGACGGCATCTCCTGCGGCACCAGCCTGCCGGCCGACGGGGGTGCCCGCGTGCTGCGGCCCGGCTACGACTTCGTCAACAGCGACTTCCTGACCGAGACCATGGGCCTGGAGCCGGTCTGGTCCCGCGATGACGGCTCGTTCCCGCCGGCCCTCGCCCGCGCCGTGCACGCGGTCGCCGCCGGGGCCGCGAGCACCGTCCTGGTGAACCGCACCGTGCACAATCCCGCGGGCCGGTACCACAACTTCGCCGGAACGGCGGCCGCCGGGCGCCAGCAGTGGACCGCTCCCTACGGCTTCGTCGGCTGGATCTCGGGAATGGCGATGTCCTACCTCGAATATCAGCGACGCTACGGCGCGCGCCGGGAGCACATGGCCACCCAGGTGCTCCAGAACCGCAAGAACGCGCTCCGGATCCCCGAGGCCTACTGGTTCGGCCGTGAGCTGACCTTCGACGAGTACATGTCCAGCCGGATGATCAGCGAACCGCTCTGCCTGTTCGACAACGACATCCCGGTCGACGGCGGCGCCTCCTTCATCGTGACGACCGAGGAACGGGCCAGGGATCTCCCCCACAAGCCGGTCTACATCACGTCCTGGGCGAGAATCCGAGGCCAGCGGCCAAGTGCCTGGATGGTCCCCGGAACGCTCGGCGCGCTCGACGACTACTACGAGCCCGGCTTCGACCTCGCCAGGCGGCTGTGGGCGAACAGCGGCTGGAGCCCGCGGGACGTCGACGTCGTCCAGCTGTACGACGGGTTCGCGATGGAGACCTGGTACTGGCTGGAGGTGCTCGGTTTCTGCCCGCAGGGCGAGGCCTGGAGCTTCGTCCAGGACGGCCGCATCGCCGCCGACGGCCCGTTCCCGCTCAATTCCGGCGGCGGCAACTCGGGCTGGGGCCGGCTGCACGGCGTGCCCCAGGTCCTTGAGTGCTACCTCCAGCTGGCGCGACGGGCCGCCGAGCGCCAGCTCGCGCGGACCGAGACCGGACTCTCGACGTACGGCGACCCGGCGCACACGATCGGCACGGCGCTGCTCTACAGCGTCGACCCGACGGCATAGCGGCGCCTCGCACCGACCGGCTGACGCAGAAGAGGTGGCATCCCGCGGACGGGATGCCACCTCTTCGCGTTGCCGGCCGGGCGCCTCGGTCAGATGGCGCCGACCTCCCGGAAGCGGCTGATGTCCTCCCAGCTGTGCCCGAGCTCCAGCAGCACCTCCTCGGTGCTCTCGCCATGCTCGGGCGCGCGGCTGAGGACTCCCGCCTCCTTGTTGAACTGCACCGGCGCGGATCCGAGCGTGATCGACCGTCCGTCGCCGTAGTCGACGGTCTGGAAGTAGCCGTTGGCCCAGGCCTGCTTGTCCCGCCCCAGGTCGCCGACCCGCTGTGCCGAGGACCAGGGGCCACCCTGGGTCGCGAGCCGCTCCTCCCAATGGGCGAGCGGCGCCGAGCCGAAGATCTTGTCCAGGGTCTCGATGCAGAGATCCTTGTGCTGGGTGCGGACCGTGATGTCGGCGAACCGCGGGTCCGCGATCAGCTCGTCGTGGCCGATGGCCGTGCAGAGATCGGCCCAGTAGCGGTCAGGCTGCAGCATCCCGAGGATGAACCAGCGGTTGTCGCTCGTCCGGTACGTGTTCATCAGCGGGTTCGGCGCGTTCTTGCGGTCCCGGTGGTCGCGCGGCATCTCGTCGAGGCCGGCCAGGTTGACCGCCACGACGGAGCCCATCATCGCCCAGCACCCCTGGGCCAGCAGCGAGGTGTCGACCTCCAGGGCCTCCCCCGTCCGCTCCCGGTGAAAGAGCGCCCCGGCGATGCCACCCGCGAGCGTCATGCCGGTCTGGACGTCGCCGAAGCCGGGCCCGGGCTGCATCGTCAGGTCCGTGCAGCCGGTCGGGATGGTGCCCATCGCGATGCCGCACCGCAGCCAGTAGGTCAGGCCGTCGAAGCCACCCGCCTCCGCCTCGTCGCCGAGCTGGCCGTGGGCGCTGCCCCGACCATAAATGATCTTCGGGTTCACGGCCCGGAGGTCCTCGACCTCGAGGCCCAGCTTCCTGCGGGCCGAGGGGAGGAAGCTCGTCAGGAACACGTCCGCCTGCCGCGCGAGGTCCAGGATGATCTCCCGGCCCTCGGGCACGCCGATGTCGACGCCGACGGACCGCTTGTTGCGGTTGACGGGTTCGTGCATCGGGGTGAAGCCGTTGGTACCGGGCGCCACGCCAGCGGTCGACAGGCCCCGGATCGGGTCGCCCCGGTGCGCGTGCTCGATCTTGATGACGTCCGCGCCCCACTCACCGAGCACGGCGCCCGCGGACGGCACCATGCCGTACTCCGCGACTTCGAGAACACGGATTCCTTCAAGGATCAACGGCACTGTCCCGGGCCCTCCTACCGACGCGCGTCGGGACGACGCGACGATGCGGGCAATACTTGCAAATTAAGTCAACGTCCGCAAGTTTTCTGCGCCGGGCAGACCTGTTCGCCAGTCCCAGCAGCGGCCCGTGATCGAGGAGCGAGGCTCGACACTCTCTAGACAACTTGATTACAGTGGCTTAATTACTGGTCTCCGATCAAGCGGGTGACTCATGGTGACCACGAGTGAGCGTGCGTTGGTCGTCTCGTCCGACGGCCACGCCATGCCGAAGATGCGCCAGTACCGGCCCTACCTGACCGCCGCGCTGCACGAGCGCTTCGACGCCTTCTGCGACTTCTACGACGACAACGGAGTGCCCCCGATGGACCCCGCGCACCTGCGGGGCCGCCTCGACCCCGACGTCGTCGAGCAGTGGGTGCGCGACGTCTTCGAGCCGGGGCGGCTGGAGGGCTGCTCCGACCCGGTCCGCCGGCTGGCCGAGATGGAGCGCGAGGGCATCGTCGCCGAGGTGCTGTTCCCGGACTTCGGGATGCCGTTCGAGGCCTTCGGCCCGCCGTCCCAGACCATGCGCCAGGGCGCGAGCCGGCAGCGACCACGGTGGCCGGCCCGGACGAGAGAGGAGATCGACGCGGGCAACCGGGCGCACAACCGCTGGCTGGTCGACTTCTGCTCCGTCGCCCCGGACCGCTTCCTCGGCATGGCGGTCGTGTCCTTCGACGACGTCGAGGCCGCGCTGGCCGAGATCCGCTGGGCCAGGGAGTCAGGGCTGAGGGGGATCCTGCTCCCCACGTTCAGCGCGGACCAGCCGATCTTCCACGAACGCCACGAGCCGATCTGGAGCCTCCTGGAGGAGCTCGAGATGCCGCTGAACTCGCACGTGGCGATCTCGTCCTCGCTGCCGCGCACGGCCTACCAGGGCATCCCCGACCCCGTCGTCGCCCTGCCGCTGTGCTCGAAGGAGATGGTCTTCCGCTGCCACGAGGTGCTCACCCACCTGGTCTGGAGCGGGATCCTGGAGCGGCACCCGGGACTGCGGGTGGCCTTCACCGAGCAGGGCTCAGCCTGGGTCATCACGGCCCTGGCCTCGATGGACTACTCCTACCAGGGCAGCTACCAGCGCCGGGCCGTACGCGACGTCGTCCGCCTCAAGCCGTCGGAGTACTTCCGGCGCCAGTGCTGGCTCGGTTCGTCGATCTTCTCCCGGGCCGAGGTCGAGGCGCGCCACCAGATCGGGCTCGACGCGATGTGCCTGGGGATGGACTACCCCCACCACGAGGGCACCTTCGCGGCCGGCGGCACGACGGAGTACCTGCGCGCCACGCTCGGCGCGGCGGGCGTTCCCGCCGACGAGGCGAGGCTGCTGCTGGGCGGCAACGCGATCGCGCGCTGGGGCTTCGACCACGACCGGCTACGGGTGCTCGCCGACCGCTTCAGCCCTTCCCTCGACCTTCTGCTCACGCCACCGGACGGCGACCTGTTCCCGCGGGGAGACGTGCACAAGCCGCTCGTCGTGATCTGACGTGACGTCCCAGCCACTGGCCGGGCTCGTCGCGGTCGTGACGGGCGGAGCCGGGCACCTCGGCTCGGCCATGACCACGACCCTGGCCGAGCAGGGGGCCAAGGTCGCGGTCGCCGACCTTGACGTCGAACGGGCGCGGGAGCAGGCCGGCAGACTCGCCGCGGCGGGGTTCGACAGCCTCGCCGTCCGGGTCGACGTCGCCTCCGAGGAGTCCGTCGGCCAGGCGGTCGACCAGGTCGTCGACCGCTTCGGCGGCCTCGACGTGCTCGTCAACAACGCAGCGCCGTCACGGCTGATCGCCACCGACGCCCCGGTCCTCGACGTGCCGCTCGCGACCTGGGACGCCCTGCAGGACGTCATCGTGCGCGGGGCGCTGCTCTGTGCCCGGCGCTGCCTCCCGCATCTCGTGGCGCGCGGCGGCGGCTCGATCATCAACGTCGCCTCGATCCACGCCCACGCCGGTGATCCCGACCTGAGCGCCTACCCGGTCGCGAAGGCGGCGCTGCTCGGCCTCACCCGCGTCCTCGCGACCCAGTACGGCCGGGCGGGGGTGCGGTGCAACGCGGTCACGCTGGGCACCATCCCGTACCCGTCTATGTCGGAGCAGGCCCGGCAGAACAAGCTGCGCCACCAGCTCGTCCCCCGGGTCGGGCTACCCGCGGACGCGGCCAACCTGGTCGCCTTCCTGGCGTCGCCCGCGGCCTCGTTCCTGACCGGCGCCGACGTGGTAGCCGACGGCGGGGTGCTCGCGCACCTGCCGTCCTACGCGGACGGCGGCACATTCGGCCTCGTCCGCGACACGTGACGGCGGGCCGTCGAGGCCAACGGGCAGAGCCCGGCGGTTTCTGCCACTCCCGACGCGCTATTGATAGAGGTCACCGCGGTCTAGGATCATGAGTTCAATCGACTGTTCGGCACAGAGCGCTTTCGCGTCGTCCTTCGTCGCCTGCGGGATATTAGCTGCACACGAAAGGAGATAAATGTCTGCGCGAAGTCGCTTTGAAAGACTGATATCTCGATTTATCTGAGACAGGTCAAATTCACCGGCAGAGGACTTAACTTCTCCCTGCAATTATCCGCTCACCGTAGACGCCAAAAATGTCTATTTCAGGCTTCTTGTCCTCCGCGAAGTCTAGTAGCGCGCCAGGAAGGAACCAGGTAGATGCGTTCCTCCTTTGCAGTGCCGCAATAGTGAGTAGATGAGGAAGGACGCCTTGGTCGCTAGCACGATCGATAAAAGTGTCAAGACGGTAGAATACGTCAGGACCTCCAGATCTAGTGCTGTAGAGCTGTTCTGTCCGGCATCCAGGACAAACGGCTGGACCCCGGCCCGCTATAGCCGAGGCGGGAATAAAATTCCGGACGTTGCAGTGCCCGCAGTCGATTTCGAATCCTCTCTCGGCCCACCCAAGGCTTGCCAGCTGTTCGAGGATACGCGAAGCCGATTCACTTTTTACCTGATCTATGTGTTCTGGTCGGCGATATCGACGCTCGACTCGCCCGCCCCATCTTTTCGCGATCTCCTCGAGCTTGGAGTCGCTCGCGCCTTCTTGCCGTAGGCTTCTCAGCTCCCGCACCAACTCCTTTGAACGCGGGGTAGTGAGGAACTTGATGGTCTCGTACGCCCCTGGTGTTAGTAGGATTGCGCCCAAGCGCGTATCCTCTTGCAGTGACAATGCGATGCGCCCTGGAGCGGACAGCTCAAACCCAGCTGTTACCGCAGACAGTAGCCTGCGCGTAACGGCCTCCATGCTTGGAATCGTTATTTCAAATCGGTACTCCGAATAGAGCCCTGTACGAATTTCTAGATCCCCACGTCGCGACCAGGTCGCGGCAGGAATCACCATTTCCCCGATCTCTTCCCGGCGGGGCAAACCTTTGAAGATCGGGCCACTCAGTCGCAAGAATGTGTAACCTGCGCCATCGAAACTGATCGGGGGCGCGAATCGGATCGGAGTCCTGTCCTGAAAGTGGTGGACCTCGACTTCTTTTGCAACCCGCAAGCCCTATCAAATACAAACCATTGACGAATGTCGACACGTCGCGCGTGCACGTCATTCAAAGTGAGATAGGTGTACGGACTCGGCCTCGGATCTGCGGGAAATCGGTGTCCACTGCGGATCTCGTCCGCACTCTTTTCTAGACCGAGGGTCAACGCAATGTTGTCTAGAATCTCTTCGGCAACGTGACTACTCGCCAGAATAAGATCTGGACTGAACTCGTCTGGCCTGGCGAGTCGCCCAGCCAGCTGAGCCTTGAAGTTGATCCAATTATCTACCCCTGTGGCAGGGATAATAAACATCGGCGGGTTTTTGAAGTCGAGGCTTTGCAGTGCGCGAAGGTTCCAAAAATGGATATGATCGCCGATTATGGTATCATCAACGACCCAAGCGATAGCCGGCGTCGCAAACGGGCCATTTGCCGCAAAGTGCCAGTCAAGGCTTGCGCGAGTTCTTTCAAGTAGCGTAGTTTTGGCCAGCTGTGCACGGGCAACCTCATCGGCTGTTACTGGACGCCGTACCTTGAAGGGAAGATCGCCGATGCTGGCGAGACCATCGTCAGTTAGGTCACCGGCTCCGACGATCTCCCACAGATTCCTGTCAGGAGTCGAAATGATGTATGCCTCAGTTGACGCCGAGCTGGGTATGCACGCCGGATGCGCGGTCCATTTTGTCGGCCCACGATGGTCAATGCTTGCTAGGGGCGTCAGTGGAAGGCCGAGTCTCGCTGCCGCCCTTTCCGCCAGATCGTCTGGAAGATTGATATTAACGGCCCCGTCAACCTGCGATACCTCGGCTACCTGGCGATACCAATCCGATACAAGGCTCTCACTCTCTGGCGAAGTCGAGACGGGAACAATTGGCTCGGTTACCCCACCCCAACGGCTACTCGCCTCCTGAACGGCCCTAATGAGCCCGACTTTGTTGTCCTCGGCGATGAGATAGAGCGCTCGCGCGGGAGCAAGGACGGCGTTAACTACGGTTGGGCCGACGTACGATTCGGGCATTCGAATTCTCGCAACCTCGGTGGGTCCCGTTGGGCAGATCGGACGCTATTCAGTCGGAGTAGCATAGTCTCTCCCCTAACCACAAGGATGCTGGCCTAAGCTTTTGGAGTGGCGGCCCGTGCGGACACCAGACAGCGACGGGCCGACGTCTCCGACGCGCGCGGGCGGGTTGCAGCCCGACGCGCGGGGGTGCCGGGCACGCCAGCGCACGGCGGGTCCCCCGTGCGTGGCGGGCTGACGGGTCCTGCCCGTGCGTGGCGCGTGCGGTGGCACGACGCGGCGGCCGAAGGCCGCCCTTGAAACCGAAAAGAAAGTCTGCGGTGGCGATCTTCGGATACTGTCGCGGCAGGTCAGGCGGTGCGGGCGGCGGGTAGGGCCTTGCGGGCGGACACGACGATCTCGCCCAGGTCTCGGACGGCGGGGAGGTCGGGCCAGCGGACGTTCATCTCCTGCCAGTACTGGCCTGCGCGCTGGATCACGCCCCGCGTCGGCGTGCCGTCCACGACGGTGAGGGCGTTGGTCGCGACCAACGCCGCCTGTTCGGGCTCGGGGTCGGGTCGGCGGAGGTAGGTGAGGCAGAGCGTCGTGTACTTCCCGCCGAGTTGGACGTAGTGGCCTGGTGCCGTGGCGAGTTCGACGGCGAGGCCGGTCCTGGCGTGTTGTTCGGCGCGGATGCCGTCTCCGAGGTGCGCGAGCACTACGGCGAGGAATGCGTGGGCGAAGGCGTCGTCGCCGGGGTTGGGGCCCGGCACGATGCCACCGGTCCAGATGTGTTCCTGCATGTCGGTGAGTGCGGCGCGGGCTTGTTCGGGGCGGCCTGCTAGTGCTGCGGCTCGCGCCTCGCATCCGGCGAGAACGGGTCGGGTGAAGGGGTGTGCGGCGGGTCGGGCGTCGGCGGCGATGTCGGCGGCCTGGGCGTGCGCTCCTGCGAAGTAGGCCAGTGATGAACGCATGACGGCGACGGACCCGGCGAGAAGTGCGACGTCCGATCGGGTCGGCAAAAGGTCCCGGGCCTGGTCGGCGTGCTGGGTCGCTACGTGGAGGAACGCGCGGGCTGAGTCGTCGTCGCCCATGTCGAACGCGAGCATGCCCAGGTAGAACGCGAGGTTGCCCGCGACCAAGGTCATGCGCCCGCGGACGCGGGGCGACACCCGGCCGTCGAGAACCCGTTCGGCGCTGGTCCAGCGCGTTCCGACGGTCGTGGCAATTTCGACGTGAGGCGTGCCGCGATACTTCTCGGCGATGCGGTGCAGATCTGCTTCGTACTGGTCGAGGGTGAGCGGGTCGGGGTCTGCGTGGGCGATGCGGCGGGAGAGGTCCGCGGCCGCCGGGCCCAGTGCCAGTAGGCGAAGCGCGTCACGTCGGTCCGTCGAACTCGCCTCCTCGGTCGCGCGGCTTGTACTGAGACCATGGTCACCTGCCCGGTGGGCTAGGACCAGCGGCCCGGAATGCGTGAGGGCTGGGTCACGCGGTCGCATCAGTGGCGGCCCGAAGAGCGTCGCGAAGTCGACGTCGAACATCGCCTTGAGCACGGCGGGCGCAGGGGCGCGCGGTTCAGTGACTTCTCCGGCGATCCAGCGTTTTGCGGTGCGTTCGGCGAGGTAACCGCTGCCGATGGTGAGGTCGATGGCGCATTTCTGGTAGGCGCGGCAGAACCGGCTCGCGCTCCAGCCGCGCTCGACCAGAAGGGCGGCAAGGTGCGTGCGTGGGGTGGCGCTGTGGGTCATGGCGTCTCCGACGGGCGCGGGGGCTGCGCTGATCGTCGCTTGTCCCGGCGGCGTTGTCAGCGGCGCACTGCGGGTTGCCGGCAAGTGGCCCGAAGTGGCCCGGCATGTCTCTGGACAGGTCGATAAGGGCCAAGGCCCGCTTCGCCCGGGCCATTGTCACTGACGGCGTTCGCCCGGGCACCAATCGTGGAGGCCGTCGGTTCCGGTCGGGCTGGCGTCGAGCCCTCGGCCGGGGCCGGCCTGACGGCGGCTCGTGACGCGGGCCGCGGGGTCTGCGACGGGAGGCATGGTGACCACGGCAGTGATCGAATGGAGTGGAGGTGTCGGCCGCGCAGTAGAGGTCCCGGCGCTGGCGCCGCTCGGGCGCGATGGGCTGGTGATGGCCCGGCCGTTCGCGTCGCCGGAAGGCCGGTCGTCGGGGCCCGTGGGGGTGCTGGTGCCTCGGCGGCTGTCGGTCCGGTGGGCGTTCGAGCTGGTCGCGACGTATCCGGAGGTCGGGCCGATAGCGGTGTGGCCTCGGGAAGTATCGGCGGCGTCGACCGCGGTGGCCCTCGCGTTCGGCGGCCTGCTCGCAGCGGCGGCCCCGGCTGGGTCGTTGGCCCCGGTCGTATGTGCGGGTCGTCCGCCGGTGCGCCGCACGCGCCCGTTGGTCTGTCATGACGTGCGGGCGAACGTGAATGGCCGGCGGGTCGAGGTGGCGGTGTGGGAGTTGCGCCCGTTCGCGCGAGCTGCTGCCATCGCGCTGACGAACGGCCAGGCGGCGTGACCGCCTTGGCGCTGTGTGGGTGTAACAACCCGGCGGACGGTTGGGAGAACTGGTCCGGGGTCGGGATCGCGGTGAACGCGCGTATGTACGCGTTGAAGATCGGCCAGCCTCAGTTGGCGGCGAAAGCGAAGGTCCCGTTGGAAGCGCTCCGCGCCGCGCAGAGCGGACAGGGTCCGCGGAAGCTGTCGAACGCGCAGCTCGGCGCGATCTCCGCGGCGCTGGACTTCCCCGCGGACTACCTCACGCGGCTACTCGCCCGGGAGATCGCCGGCGACAGCAAAGCCGAGGCACGCGCGGAGGTCGACCCGACTCCCCCGGTCCTGGTGGGTCTCCCTGAAGCGCGGCGCCCGGGGGACGGCGAGGCGTGGGAGGCGGGGGCCGACGCGGAATGGCCAAGCGTCATGGCGTCGGGGCTCGTCGTCCTGGTCCGCCCGCGGCCTGGGGACAGCCCGGCGGAGGTCGTGCGGCTGCTGACCGCTGTGCCAAGCATGCTGGCGTTCGTGACCGCGCTGGGCGATGAACGGCCAGTGCTGGTGTTCGGCCCGGCGGACGATCCGCCATCGGAGCGTGAAGTGCTGCGCGCCGTGGTCTCGACGATGAACAACGGTCAGTAACGACGGTCGGGGGCGGGGCCTGGCCGTGCGTGGGCTTGATCGCCGTTTTGGACCTGGCGTGGTCGTGACGGGCGCGTTCCTACGACCACCGCAGGGCCGAAACGGCGATCAAGGCCCGCGCGGTGGCCCGCGATCCAGGACCAAGCATCACGCGTCGACATCCTGATCACTGACAGGCCCCGCGCGGGCCGCTCAGTCGCCGGGGAGCGGTGCCGGGGGTCGGGCCCAGTAGTCGTCGAAGGTGGGCCAGCCCTCTGGCATCCGGCTACCCCGCATCGGGCCGGCCTGCCCCTCGGCGGCGAGCACCCGCTCGGTGCCGTGCTCCGGATGCCCGAACTCCTGCCGGTACCACGACTTCACCCGCCGCCGGCGGAACACCCAGCCGTCGCCGGACCGCTCGTAGGTGTCCCAGTACGCCAGCGCCAGGTCGAACCAGTGCTCGGGCTCGGTGACGTGGTGGTGCGCCCGGCAGTACACGACGCCGTGGGCGTGCTCGTCGTCGTCGAAATCGATCACGTGATTACCGACCAGGTGCATCGAGCAGTGGAACAGCCGCAGGCGGTTGTCGTAGAAGGTCCGCACTCCGGCTCGACCCGGGCCGTAGCGGCCATTGCTCACGTCGTCGGCGAAGAGCTCGGCAAGGGAGTCCAGGTCCTTGCCGTCAACCGCGAGGGCGTAGCGCTCCGCGAGCTGGCGGATCTGGTCCCGGGCCAGCAGCTGCTCGATCGCGTTCATGCTTCCCCACTTCCTCCGACCGTCCAACAAGTATAAGCTATTTGCATTAAATCTTGAGATTTCCCGGCCGCGGCTTACCGCACCGAAACCGCGGTGGCCGCGCCGTCGAACGAAGGAGCGTCGCAGGAGATGGACACGGACGTCGCGATCGTCACGGGTGGGGCAGGCGACCTCGGGCGCGGAGTCTGCCGGGCTCTCACGAAGGCCGGGGCGACGGTGGTCGCGCTCGATCTCGACCCGTCGCGCGCGGACGGGGTGGAACGCGCCCTGCGCTGCGACGTCATGGACCCGGCCGCCTGCGCCTCGGCGGTCGAGGAGGTCGTCCGTGACTTCGGCGGCGTGAGCACGCTGGTCAACCTCGCCCAGGGCTGGAACAAGATGCCGCTGCTGGAGGTCTCCGAGGCCGAGATGCGCCTGGTCTTCGAGTCGGGCCCGATGGCGTCGCTGCGGATGATGCAGCTGTGCCACCCGCACCTGAAGGCCCGCGGCGGCGGCGCGGTCATCAACTGCGCGTCGGCGTCCGGGACCCAGGGCGGGGTGCGCGGCGAAGGGGTGTACGCCGGAGCCAAGGAGGCCATCCGCGGCATCACCAAGCACGCCTCCGTCGAGTGGGGACCGGACAACATCCGGGTCAACGTGCTGTGCCCGGTCGCCACGAATGACCCGAACCGCTGGCCGCCGACCGTGATCGACAAGATTCCGCTCGGCCGGCTCGGCGACCCGGAGACGGACGTCGGCGGGACGGTCGTGTTCCTCGCCGGGCCCAGTGGTTCGTTCATCACCGGCCGCACACTGTTCATCGACGGCGGCGCCGGCATGTACCGGTAAGCCCTCGCGCTTCTTCTCGGTGCGTTCCGGAAACGATCGGGGCGCGCCGAGAACCGAGGCAGTTACCGTCCGGCAGGGCGGTCGCGGCCGGCGAAGGCAGACATCTGCTCGCCGCCCGGATGACCCAGCCCGGCGCCGCCGTCCACCGGGAAGATGTGGCCCGTCGTGTAGCTGGCAAGGTCCGAAAGCAGGAACAGCACCGCGGCCGCGACCTCACTCGCCTCACCGCGCCGGCGCAGCGGAATCCCGGGAGCGACCTCGCCACGTTCCTGGTCGCCGGTACGGGTCGTCCCGGGCGAGACGGCGTTGACGCGGATGCCGTGCGGGCCCCAGGCTAGCGCCATCGACCGGGTCAGCGCCTCCAGGCCGGCCTTCGCCGCCGCGTAGGCGCCGAGCAGCGGGGCCCCGCGGGCGGCCCCGGACGAGATGTTGACGATGCTGCCGGTCTCCCCCGCGGCCAGCAGCGCCGCGCCGACCTCCCGGCAGGAGACCGGCACGTAACGCAGGTTCCGCTCCAGCACCCGGTCGAAGGAGTCCAGCGGCTGCGCGGTGGGCCGGTGGTACTCGCCCGCCGCGCCGCCCACCACGTTGACCAGGTTCCTGATCGGTCCCAGCTCGTCCTGGAGCCGGGCGATGGCGGCGACCAGCGATCCCTCGTCCAAAACGTCGGCCACCACCGCCGCGCCGGTGACCCCCGTCGCCCTGACCAGCCCGAGCAGTGCCTCGGCGTGGTCGGCGTTGTGCGTGATCACGGCGACGGGCGCGCCGGCGCTGGCCGCGGCGGCCGCGACGGCGGAGCCGATGCCGGCTCCGCCACCGCCGACCACCAGGGTGGGCCGGCCGGTCAGGTCGAGGCGGCTACGCACGTTGACCCGTTCTCGCCCACGCCCGGTCTCAGCCGTCGACTTCCTTGAGCCGCTCCGCGAAGTGAGCGGCCGCCTCGGACCGCCGGGTCGGGATGTGCTGGGTCGGCCACAGGCCAGGCGCCGGCTTGTACTGCTTGAGCACCCGACGGCTCAGGGTGGCCTTGTGGATCTCCGAGGGGCCGTCCGAGAAGCCGGTGACGAACTGGATCAGGAACATCCTGACGAGATCCAGCTCCGTGGTGATGCCCAGCGCTCCGTGGACCTGGATCGCCCGGCCGACGATGTCCTGGATCAGCCGCGGCGCCAGGATCTTGACGGCCGCGATGTCCTCCCGGACCCGGGAGTAGTCGTTGTAACGGTCGATCTTCCAGGCGGTCCGCAGGACCAGCAGCCGGAACTGCGCGAGCTCCGCCCACGAGTCCGCGACGTATCCCTGGACGTACTGCTTGTCGGCGAGCAGGCTGCCGCGGGTCGTGCGGCTGAGGACCCGCTCGCACATCATGTCCAGCGCGCGCTGGCACACGCCGACGGCGCGCATGGCGTGGTGCACCCGGCCACCACCCAGCCGGGTCTGCGCCACCGCGAAACCCTGGCCCGGCTCGCCGAGGAGGTTCTCCGCCGGCACCCGCACGTTGTCGTAGTGGACGAGCGAGTGACCGCCCTCGTCCTCGGTCTCGCCGTACAGCCCGATGTTGCGCTCAATCCGGACACCCGGAGTCGCTCGGGGCACCAGGAACATCGAGAAGGCGTTGTGGACGGTGGCGTCGGGATCGGTGCGGACCATCACGACGAGGAACTCCGCCCACCGCGCGTGCGAGGAGAAGAACTTCCAACCGTTGATGACCCAGTCGTCGCCGTCCCGCACCGCGCCGCAGGTGAACTGGCCCGGGTCCGAGCCACCCTGCGGCTCGGTCATCGAATAGCAGGAGACGATCTCGCCGTCCAGCAGCGGCCGCAGGTATCGGGCCTTCTGCTCCGCGGTGCCATAGTGCGCGAGCACCTCGGCATTCCCGGTGTCGGGCGCCTGCGTCCCGAAGACGAGCGCCGCCCAGTGCGACCGGCCGAGGATCTCGTTCATCAGGGCGAGCTTCAGCTGCCCGTAGCCCTGACCGCCGAGGTCGGGGCCGAGGTGGCAGGCCCACAGATCCTGGTCGCGGACCCGCTGCTGCAGCGAGCGCACGACCTTCGCGACGTCGGGGTCCATCGGCCGCTTGTAGACGTCACGCGGGTGAAGCACATCAAGCGGCTCGACCTCCTCGCGGACGAAGGTCTCGATCCAGTCGAGCTTTGCCTGAAACTCGGCGTCGGTCTCGAATTCCCAGCTCACGAACGTCTCCTCTGGCGGTCTCGGGCAGCACGGCGTCGGACAGCGCGGCAGCGGACAGCGCGGCCTTTTCTCACGAGTCGGCCGTCACGAGCCGGCCGTCAGGACCATGGCGCCGCATTGCGGATAGAGGCCGGAGGCGACCAGCGCGACGCGGGCGTCGGGCACCTGCCGCGCGTCGCACTGCCCCCGCAGCTGAAGCACCGCCTCGTTCAGGAAGCTGACGCCGTGCAGCCGGCCCTCGGCCAGCTGCCCGCCCGCGGTGTTCATCGGCAGCTCGCCACCGGGCCCGATCCGGTCGCCGTTCCCGATCCAGTCGCCGGACTCACCGAGACCGCAGAAGCCGAGCGCCTCCAGCCAGTGCAAGGTGACGGAGGTGAAGCCGTCGTAGATCTGCGCCACGTCGATGTCGGCCGGACCGAACGCGGAGCGTTCCCAGAGACGCTGCGCACACGGAATCGTCCCGCCGTAGAGGTAGTCCGCGCCGAAGATCCAGTCCACCTCGGGGCCGGTGCCGTACGCCATCGAGTCGATCAGCACCGGCCGTTGGCACAGGTCACGGGCTCGCTCCGCGGTGGTGATGACGGTCGCGACGGCCCCGTTGACCGGGTAGTCGCAGTCGAGCAGCCGCAGCGGGTCGGCGATCATCCGCGACCCGAGGTAGTCGTCCATCGAGATCGGGTCACGCAGCACGGCGCGGGGATTGAGCGCCGACCAGCGGCGGGCGTTGACCGCGATGCGGCCGAAATCCTCCTCGCCTCGGCCGTACTGCGCCATCCAACGCTGCTTGACCAGCGCCATGTTCATCAGAATGCCGCCGAGATAGCCGTACGGCGTGAGGAACTGGTCGGCGCCGCCGATCCGGTCCGGGCCGGTGCGGACGCCACCGGTGTGACCGGCAGCCCGGGTGAGGCAACGGAAGGCCAGCACCGTCTCGCACACACCCGACGCAACCGCCATCACGCCGGCGAGCGGACCGGCCAGCCCGGACGGATTCGTCGGCATGATGTCGGCGAACGCCGTGAGGTTCGGCGCGCCGATCATCCGGGCGACATCCTGCGCTCCCGGCGACTCCGGCCCGAACTTGTACTCGAAGATGCCGTCGACGGCCGCTCCGGGCAGGCCGGCGTCCGCGAGCGCCTCGCTGACCGCCGCATAGGCGAGCCGACGGGGAAGAGGCGTCCCGTCTCGGCTCAGCGGCGAGTACCCGACGCCGACGATGGCGACGTCGCGGGACAGCGCGCTCATTCGCTCTCCCCGGCGGGACGGAACTGCGGCAACGCCACGTCGCCCCGCTGCTCGAACGTCACCTCGACCGGCATGCCGACCGCCAGCTTCGCGAGGTCCGCGCCGACGACGTTGGTGAGAATCCGCAGACCGGCCTGTTCCGCAAGCTCGACGAGGCCGACGACATAAGGCAGGTGGTCGACGAAGCGCTGGTGAAAGCCGCGTTCGACGACCGTGTAGGAATACAGCGAGCCACGTCCGCTGACGGCCGTCGGCGCCAGGTCCTCGCACTGGCAGTGCACGCAGACGATGTCCGGCGGGAACTGGAACCGCGCGCACCCCACGCACCGCTGTAACAGCAGCAGGCCGGCGCTCGCGCCCTCCCAGTAGAAACGCGAGACCTCGTCGGGCTCGGGAACGGGCCGGGATTCCGCGCTCACACGACCGCCCCCTTGATCTTCGCTTCGAGAATGGCGTCGGTGTCCCACCCGAGCGACTCCAGAACCGCTTCGGTGTCGGCCCCGAACTCGGGGGCCGGGCGCAGCGTCGGCGGGGTCCCGTCGAACTGCACCGGGGAGCCGACGATGGCCAGCTCGTGGCCGCCGTCGTAGCGCACCTGGTGGACGAACTGGTTCGCCTGGACCTGCGGGTCCCGGAGCACCTCGGAGACGGTGTTCAGCACGTCCCACTGGCCTTCCTGCGTTGCCAGCCGGTCGCGCCACACCGCCAGCGGCTCGGCCAGGAACGTCGCGTCCAGCTCTGCCACGCAGGCCTCGGCGTTCGCCGCCCGGGCCTTGGCGTCGGCGAACCGCGGGTCGGCGGCCAGGTCGTCCCGGCCGATCGCGGCGCAGAAGCCGGACCAGAAGCGGTCAGCCTGCAGCATGCACAGGGAGACCCAGCGGCCGTCCGCGGTGGGATACGAGTTGACCAGCACGTTGAAGGGACGGTTGCGCGACGTCCGCGGCATCTCGTCCAGGCCGGCCGCCGCCGCCCCGGTGATCGACATCTGCATCGCCCACATCGCGGTCGCCAGGAGCGAGCCCTCGACGATGGAGCCCTCGCCGGTCCGGGCCTTCTTCGCCAGCGCCGCCGCGACGCCACCGGCCAGCACGAGTCCGCTGGTCGCGTCACCGAACGCGCCCGCCGGCAGGGTCACCGGGTCCGCCCCGGGCGTCGTCGTCGCGGCCGCGGCTCCGCTGCGGGCCCAGAAGGTGATCCCGTCGTAGCCGCCCTTGTCGGCGTCCGGGCCCCGCGAGCCCTGTCCCGTGCCGGCGGCGTAGATGATCGCCGGGTTGGCGGCGCGGATCGACGCGACGTCGATGCCGAGTCCGGCCCGCTGCGCCGGCAGGATGCTGGTCAGGAAGACGTCCGCATCGGCGACCAGCTGGTGGATGATGCGCTGCGCGTCGGGATGCCGCAGGTCGAGCGCCATGGCGCGCTTTCCCCGGTTCCACATCTCCCAGGTGTAGCGAGGCCCGTCGGGCGTGATTCCCGCCGTCACCAGGGCGCGCACCGGGTCGCCGTCCGGACTCTCGATCTTGACGACGTCGGCGCCCCACTCGGCGAGCACCGCGCCCGCGGCGGGAACCATGGCCCACATCGACACTTCCACGACGCGCACGCCGTCCAGCACACCCGCCATACCGAACTCCCTCGCTCCCTCTCGTCACCCGCGGTTGAGCAGCGACCGCCAGGTGCCCGCTGACTCGGCGGCCCGCTGCGCGGCGGGCTTCGGGCTGATGTCCCAGCCCTCGGCGCGCCTGCGCAGCGCGCCGACCGTCGCGAGCTCCCGCGGGATGTGCGCGAAGGGGTCGTACTGGAAATGGCGGATGGCGTTCAGATGGGTGATCTTGTTGATGTCCGCGTCGGGCACGCCGGCCAGCCGCTTGTCCACCAGCTCGGGCGAGTGCGGCCAGGTCGTGTCGGAATGGGGGTAGTCGCACTCCCACATGACGTTGTCGAGGTTCAGGTGCGCCCGGGTCTCGATCCCGACCGCGTCGTCGATGAAGCACGAGATCACGTGCTCGTTGAAGATCTCCGAGGGGAGCCGGCCGCCGAGGTCCGTCTTCGTCCAGGCGCGGGTGTGGTTGTAGATGTAGTCGACCCGTTCCAGGAAGTACGGCACCCAGCCGGTGCCGCCCTCCGACAGTGCGACCCGCAGCTCGGGGAACTTCCGGAACATCGGGCTCCACAGCACGTCCGCGGCCGCCTCGAACAGGTTGATCGGCGACAGCGAGTAGAGCACCTCGATCGGCGCGTCCGGGGACGTCGTGGGCGACTGCGACGACGAGCCGAGGTGCATGCAGACCACGGTTCCGGTCTCGACGCACGCCTTCCAGACCGGGTCCCAGTAGTCGGTGTGGACGCTCGGCAGACCCAGCGCGAACGGATTCGACGAGAACGTGAGGGCGTGGCACCCCTTCGCCGCCACCCGGCGGACCTCGGCCGCCGTCGCCTCGCCGTCCCACAGCATCGGCAGCGCCAGTGGGATGAAGCGCCCCGGATACGAGCCGGCCCAGTCGTCGATGTGCCAGTCGTTGTACGCCCGGACCATCGCCGCGGCCTGCTCGCGGTCCGGCGTGTTCATGAACAGCTGCCCGCAGAACCGGACGAAGGACGGGAAGGACATCGAGCCCAGCACGCCGTTGGCGTCCATGTCCCTGACCCGGGAGTGCACGTCGTAGCAGCCGGGCCGCAGCTGGGCGAGGCTCGCCGGCTCGAAGCCGAGCTCCTCACGGGGACGCCCGGCGACCGCGTTCAGCGCGACGTTGGGGATCTCGATGCCCTCGTACACCCAGGCCATCGCCCCGTCCGCGCGCTCGATCAGGCGCGGCGCTTTGTCCTGGTACTTCGCGGACAGGCGGCCCTCGAACAGGTTGGGCGGCTCGATGACATGATCGTCAACACTCACCAGGATAAGGTCGTCGAGGTTCATGGGCGCTCCCGTCCGTTCATCGGCGCCACCGCCTGTTTTGAGGGTCTTCTTCCAGTTCCGCGGTCTCGCGGCGTCGAGGCAGGAGAACAGCGTTCCGGTCGCGGACTAGCTTTCGTCGTCGGCCGGCGCGTCGAGGTTGCTGGTGAAATGGTCGTCACCCAGATAGGCGCCGCGCCGTTCCCTGATGAGCCAGCGGCCGTCGACCTTGCGCAGCTGCCACTGGTTGTTGCCGGCGCTCAGAACACGCGTGCCCTGGTCGTCGGCGACGATGGCGACCTGGTAGCCCCTGGCCACCGCCTCGTCGCCCTGGATATCGGTCACCAGGTTGTTGCCCTGCAGATGCATGGACTTACCGTAGAGCGCGGGGCTGTGGTGGCCCTTCGGGTGGGTGATGAAGTCCCGGACCCCGTCCTTGGTCTCGTAGAGGACCCATTCTCCGGACCCGAAAGCCGCGCGGGCCTTCGCGCTGGCCGCGACCTTGATACGGCCGTCCTCGGTGTACAGCTCGACGAATTCCTCGTCCTTGCAGGTGTCCGCGGTGTAGCCGTACTGAGCCAGGAGATCGCGGATCGCCCGGTCGTCCTCCAGCTCCCGAACCCGGGCCGTCAGATCGGCGACGGTGGCGGCTAACGCGGTCAGTTTCGCGGAGAGGTCACTGGTCTCGCTCATGTCCACACTCCAGGGAGGATTCGCTGTCAGGTCCGGCCACGGCGCCCTATCGCTGGGTGATCCACTCGTGGTAGTCGCGAACAGCGGTCGCCATCGGGTACTCGACCTCGTAGCCGAGCTGCTGGCGCGCACGCTCGATGTTCATCGCGGGCCGCCGCGGGTCGATGGCCTTGGCCGACTCCTTGGCGCACTCCCCGGGGATGACCGCATTGATCCCGTCGGCGATCTCCCGGGCGCTGTACGGCTGGCCCATGCCGAGATTGAACAGCTCGGATTCGAGCCCCTCGGCCCAGCAGGCCTTGAAGGTCCCCTGGGCGGCGTCCTTCGAGTAGATCCAGTCGGCTCCGGAGATGTTCACCTCGGCCGGCTCGCCCGCTATCGACGAACGCAGCCAGCGCTCCATGGCCGTCGTGGCCCCGCCGCCGCCACCCGGCCCCCAGGGCCCGAAGACGGCCGCGAACCGGACGGCCACGACGTCGAGGCCGTAGGTCTTCCGGTACGCCCTGCCGAGGTCCTCCGCGGCCTGCTTGTTCGCGGCGTACACGTTGTTGGGGCGCGGATAGGCCTCCTCGAAGCCGTATTCGCCCTCGTCCGCGCCGCCCTCCATGCTCATGTAGAGGGTGGAGGAGCTGCACAGCACGACCCGTTCCAGCCCGAGGACTCTCGCGACCTCAAGGACATAAGCGGTACCCATCGTGTTGACCAGCGTGCTCGCGAGCGGAGCGGTATTGCTCCCGGCGGTCAGTCCACCGAACGCGGCGGTGTGAATGATCCGGGTCACGCCATAACCCGTCACCGTGGCCACGAGCTCAAGCGGATTCGTCACGTCACCGCGCACGACAGTGCACCGATCAAGATCGACGAATTCCCCGAGAGCCTCGGTCCGAGGCGAGAAGTCGAAAATCACGGGCGCGCGGCCGGCCTCCTGCTCTAACCGGGCTATCTGACAGCCCACCAGCCCACCACCTGTGATGAGCACGGTCACGTTAGACCTCCTGTGCGTCGCGCGCCCCGTAGCCAATCAAGGGAGCCGCCCTGCTCTAAACTAAGCTTGCGAGCTTAGATTAAGCTTCCCGCCTTTAGGTGTCAAGAAACGATCTTCGGGCGACCCGGCCGGCCCGTGGGAGCCACGCAGGCCTGAGCGCGTCGCGACGGGCACGGCGCGGTCAGGACGCCGGCTCGCCGCCGGCGGTGTTCTTCTCCCGCGGACGCACGGGCGGCGCGTCCTTCCAGGCCGGGACACCGTGCTCGGGCGTGCCGACCGCCCACTCCCCCTCCGTGACCCAGGCCCAGTGGGAATGGTTCAGCTCGTGCAGGGTGAAGCAGGCGTTGAGCGCGTTGTAGAAGCCCATGTTGTCCACGGACTGGTTGACGGACTCCTTGATCAGCAGCGACGTGACGGTCGGCCGCTCGGCGATGCGACGCGCGTAGGCCAGCGTGCGCCCGCCGAGCTCGTCGGCCGGGAACACCTTGCTGACCATGCCGATCTGGTGTGCCTCGTCGACGGACAGCGAGTCGCCGGTGAGCAGCAGCTCCTTGGCCCGGCGCGGGCCGAACTCCCACGGGTGGGCGAAGTACTCGACGCCGCACATACCCAGGCGGGTGCCGACCACGTCGGCGAACTCGGTGCCCTCGGCCGCGACGATCAGATCACACGCCCACATCAGCATGAGCCCGGCCGCGTACACCGTGCCATGCACCTGCGCGATCGTGATCTTTCGGAGGTTGCGCCAGCGGCGGGTGTTCTCAAAGAAGTAGTGCCACTCCTGGAGCATCAGTGACTCCGCGCCCTTGCGGGTTCCACCGTTGATCCGCCGGGTCGGGTGCTGGCCCGGGCCCGGCTCACGCTCCTGGCGGGCGACCGGCGAACCCATGTCGTGGCCGGAGGAGAACATCTTCCCGACGCCGCCGAGGATCACCACCCTGACCTCGTCGTCGGCCTCGGCCCGAAGAAACGCCTCGTGCAGCTCGACGAGCAGCCCGCGGTTCTGGGCGTTACGGGCCTCGGGCCGGTTGAGCATGATCCGCGCGACGCGGCCTTCCTCGAGCGTTTCGTAGCTGATGAAGTCCCCTGGCACCAGGCCCTCCTCGACGTCTCTCTCGACGGACACGACGGGCAGCCGCGACCACCGCCCCGGCCGGCAGTCTGGCACGCACGCCGACACATGTTAAGGACACAGCCTTGAGTTCAGCCGGCGGAGCCTCGCCGGCGAGGCGAGCCTCGTTCGGCCGCGATCGCCTTACCGTGCTCGCCAGCGACCCGCAGGCGGCCAACCCGGCCGGCCGCGCGACCCCCACGAGCAGGCGCCACTGGCGTCCACAAGTTAAGTCATCATGTACAAGTTGTGACCGTGGCGCTAGCGTCGCTCGTCACACGGAGCGAGACAGGCGACGGACGATGGAGAGGTCGATGGGGAAGTTGGAAGGGAAGGTCGCGATCGTCACCGGCGGCGCGGGCGGCATCGGGACCGGCACCTGCCGGTTGCTGGCGCGCGAGGGCGCCGCGGTCGTCGTGGCGGACATCCCCCAGGCGAAGCCGTCCGCGCTCGCCGAGGAGCTCACCCAGGCCGGCCATCGAGCGATCGCCGTCGAGGTGGACATCAGCGACGAGGCGCAGGTCGAGGGCATGGTGCGCGCGGCGCTCGACGCCTTCGGGCGCCTGGACGGCCTGCACGCCAACGCGGCGGCCACCCACCTCGTCGCCCGGGACGGACTGCTGACCGAGCTGTCCCGCGCCGACCTGGAGGAGGCCTTCCAGGTCAACGTCGTCGGCACCTGGCTGTGCTGCAAGCACGCGATTCCCGCCATGATCGAGTCAGGGGGCGGCTCCATCGTCGGGACGTCCTCCGCCGCCGCGACGCATGCCGACACCAACAAGACGGCCTACGGCATCACCAAGGCCAGCGTCGGCCAGTTGATGCGGACCGTGGCCACCCAGTTCGGCAAGCAGGGAATCCGGGCCAACACGATCCTGCCCGGCCTGATCATGCATCACCGCGTCACCAGCATGGGCGAGGACTTCAAGAAGATCATCCGCGCGAACGTGTTGACTCCCGAGTTCGGCGACGCCGATTCGATCGGGTCCCTCGTCGCCTATCTGTTCAGCGACGAGGCCCGCTATCTGCAGGGCCAGGAGATCCGGGTCGACGGCGGTATGTTCGCCCATTCTGTCCAGTTCGCGTGGGAGCAGCCGGAGCCCGCCGGCAGCTAGTACCACATCTGACAGGCCTGGCCCCGTTTCGAGGCCAGCAGATCGCTGTTTTCGCCCTCGCGGGGTTGTGGCCGCAGCGGTCCTACGACCATTTGAGAGCCAAAACGGCGATCAGGCCACCCGGCTGACCTTGCCGGAGCCGGCACCAGACGCTGTTTCCGTGGATCTTCGCAGCGCATGTCCCGGTTCCGGCCTTGATGAGGACTGGAACCGATGATCAGTACAGCAAGACCTCGATTAGCGCGCACCGCCAGTTCGGCCGCGGCGATAGGTATTCTCCTGGCTCCATTGACCGCGTGTGGTCATCCAGGAGCGTCCTCCGCCGGAGCCTGCACTACCGTCGGCATATCTGGCAAGCAGATCCACGCCGGCCTGTTGCTGACGGAGACCGGAGCCTTCGCGACCTCGTTCCCGGCCTTCCGCGCGGGTGTCGACGCTCGCCTCGAAATGGCCAACGACACGGGCGGCGTGAACGGTAGGCAGATCACGTATTCGTACGAGGACGACGGCTCGGACCCCAACCTCAACGGGGCGGCGGCCCACCGGCTCGTGGAGCAACAGAAGGTGTTCGGTGTCATGGAGGGCGCCGTCGACGGCGCCGGATCGGCGGACTATCTGGCGACCGCCGGTATCCCGGTGACCGGAGTGGGCGCCGACCCCTCCTGGGGCCAGCACCGGAACATGTTCGCCACGTCCTACTACCTGGCGGACGGCCCGTCGGTCAGCACCTGGGGCGACTTCGTCCATCGCGAGGGCGGGACCCGCGCCGCGCTCGTCGACACCGCGTACAGCGAGACCGCTCCGATCTTCAGCAGGCAGATGTCCGACAGCCTGCAGTCCGCCGGCGTCACGGTCGTCCTGCGCGCGCAGGTGACCCCCAACATCACCGACTTCACCCGGCTCGTCGGCCAGATCAAGAACGCCCACGCCGAC
>NZ_JADWYX010000083.1 GCF_016786355.1 Frankia sp. AgB1.9 | reverse complement strand
CAAAGAGCGCTCACCCACCAGCGGCTACCGACACCGAGCCTGCCCCACGGCAACCCGGCAGCTCCCATTAGGGCCAAAACAGTGATCAAGGGCAAGGGCGAGAGCCTAGGCCGGTCGGTTCCGCGTCGGAGTTCCGGGAGTCATCCTTCCGGGCGCTATCTGTGACAGCGCGGCGAATCCGTCAGATGTCTTGGACGCCTGCAACAGACTGCGCGCGGTGGCGAGGCCGCCGTCGTTAGAGATCATCCGCAGGAAGTAGGACGCGTTGTAGCTCGCCTCCCGCTTCGCGCGCTCGTAGACACCCACCATCGCCCGATGGAAACTCTGCTCCAGCGCCTTAGGGCCATTCGGGCGTCCCGGATTGACAGACTCAGTCATGGCCGCATCACCTCGCGCGATAGGTAGTTGTCGATTTTTCCGGACTCGCGAGGGAATAGAGGTGCAGTCTCTCGCCTCGGGCGGAGGTGGCGGATTCAGTCGCCTCCGAGCAGTGCTCGGATCACCCGTTCGAGGTCGGGGAGTTTCTCCTGGAGTACCTGCCAGACGAGCGCGTCGTCCACGGTGGCGTAGCCGTGGATGAGGATGTTCCGGAAGGCGACGATGCGCGCGAGTTCGGGGATGGTCGCGGCGATCTCCGGGGCGGCCTTGGAGAGCTGGTTCAGAGCCTCACCGATGATCTCGAACTCGCGTTCGACGGCGGCGCGGAGCATGGCGTTCGTCCGGTAGTCCGCAAACGTCTGCCCTTGGCTGAAGGTGCGGGCTAGTTCTGCGGCGTTTGCTGCGTCCCAGAGGTATTTGCGTGGGTCAGGCGGCATAGAGGGGCTGCCTGGTTCGCATGACCTGGTCGCGGAAGTAGGGGTTGCGGATGCTGGTGATGCTGACGACGTCGACGGCTCGGCCCAGGAGGCGTTCCAGCCCTTCCTTGAGGGTGAAGTAGGTGCCGAAGTAATCGAAGCCGGTCTGGCTGTCGTCGAACTCCACGAGGACGTCAACGTCGCTGGTGTCGAGGTCGAAGGCGTCGCTGACGACGGAGCCGAACACGTCGAGGCGGCGGACGTCGAGCTTGCGGCAGAGTCGCTCGATCTCGGTGCGTCTCGCCTCGATCAACGGATGCATTCCGACCTCCCGTCCGCGATTGTGCCCGACCGGCTGACCGGTGCGCCCGCGCGGCCGGCCACAAGAGTCTTCGAGTAGACCACGTCACCCTGCCTACATGGTTCTGCTACCCCACTCGTTAGGAGACGCCTTCGTGGCCGGTCGGGCCGCTGTCGTGGCCGGGGTCGTGGGTCCAGGTGTCCTCGTGGGCGGTGAGCATGTGCTGGTCGGCGGCGTGGTGGTCCTCGTAGCCGGAGCTGTCGTAGCCCGAGCCGTCGTGGGCGAAGGCGTCGTAGCCGTCGTGGTGGCCGGAGTCGGCGCCTTCGCTGCCCGTCACGTGGAAATGCGCGGGGTCGGCGTGGGCCGCGGCGACGCTCGGCTCGGCGCCGTGTGGGCCGTCGGCGGCGCTCTCGGGCCCGGCGGACTCGGCGAAAAGCTGATGAGCCGCCTGGCCGGAGGCGCCCTGAAGGTGGTCCGCTGCGGTGCCGCCGGCCGCGGCCGCCGCGTGGCCGCCGGTCGCCAGCTGGTGGCTGGACTCGGCGTCCCAGCCCTGGTCCCAACCGGTTCCCCAGCCCGTGCCCCAGGCGTTGGTGTGCCCGGCCGCGTCCCCGCCGCCGGAATGGGCGGGCTCGGCGACGGTCGCGTCGTGGGCCTGCACGCTGTCCGCCCCGGTGTGTGCGTGGTCCGCCGCGTCCGCCAGGGGAGTGGGGTGGGCGTCCGGATGCGGGCCCGCGCCTCCGTCGCCGTCGAAGAACGCCTCGAAGGCCGCCGCGGCGGCCAGGCCGACGACCAGCCCACCGGCGGCCAGCGCGGCGACCATGGTGGCGGCCTGGAAGCCGCCGCCCGCGGCGGCGCCGGGCGGCGTCCGCCAGGTCGTGTCGCCGGGCGGCCCGGTGTATCTGCCCGTGTAGACCCGAGCGCGGTCGAACTGGCTCGCGAAGATGGTCATCGTGGCTCCCGCGCGGGTCGGGTGACGGAAATCAGAAGTCGACGAACCGGGGTGTGCTGACCGCGTCGCGCGCGACGCGCAGGTGGTGCGTGATCTCGCCGCGGGTGAGCCGGATACCCGAGGTCGCCGGGTAACGGCGCATCACGTCGAGCTGGGCGAGCCGGCGGGCGACGCCACCCATCGCGGGCCCGCGGGCCGCCGGCGCGGCGCGCCCCAGCTCCTCGGCGAGCCGGCGGGCGGCCTCCCAGCGGGGCCCGAACAGGTTCTCGGTCAGCACATAGCCGAGCACCGGGAGCGTGGAGCTGACCAGCGTGTTCCACCGGTCGAGGGCGCTTGCCCAGCCGCTCGCCGCCTGCGTGCTCATCAGCGCCGAGCGCTGCGCGCGCTGGTTGTACTGGTTGAACGCCTGGGTCGCGCCGGAGACCAGGAACACGGGGTTCAGCAGTGCCGCCCCGAGCGCGACCGCGGCACCCGCGTAGTTGGCCTTCGGCAGCGCGGACGGGTCGAGGTCCATCAGGCGCTGCACCTGGGCCGACAGGGCGCCGGTCTCGGCCGCCGCGCGCTGGGCCGGGGCGAACGCGGCCCGCAGCCGGGCCTCCTGCGCCTTCGGCCACTCCGGCTCGGGCCGTCCTTCGGTGACCGGCGCCAGCAGTAGTCCGTCGCGGTGCCGGATGAAGGCGGGCAGCACCGAGCCGACCTGGTCGAGGTGGCGCCGCAGCTCGTCGAGGCCCTCCGACAGCGCCGCGGCGGTGCGCAGCCGGCCCTCGTCGTCGGCCGGCAGCTCGACCCGCGCGGCCAGGCCGCCCGCGGCCGCGTCGCCGAGCAGGGCGGCGTGCAGCTCGTAGAACGGGCCGAAGATCGTGTAGAGGAAGTAATCGTCCTCCAGGCCCGCGGCGGCCCGCAGCATGTCGGGCAGGTGGCGCGGGTCCTCGGTGGCGTAGTTGCCGGCGGCGATGTCCGTGTGCAGCGCTCGGACCAGCTCCAGCTGGCCGACGACCGTCACGTCCCCGTCCGGGGCGACGACCCGCAGGCTGGCCCGCGCCTCGTCTGCGACGCCTTCGACGGAGTGAATTCGCGCGAGCGGCACCCGCAGGTCCGCGCCGGGGCCCTTCACCCGCAGCGTGCCGGCCGCGACCGCGCAGGCCACCGGGCCCCGGTCGGCCAGCTCGGCCGGGTAGGGCCCGCCCGCGAGCGTTCGCTCGGCGGCCGCCCGGACACCGGGATGGGCCGCCACCCGCGCGCCGAACGCCTCCGAGTCGCTCTCGACGACGACCGGGCCGTGCTCCGGGTCGAAGATGACGAACCGCTGCGCCGAGCCGGCCATCCGCAGCCGGGAGTCGGTCAGGTCGAACCGGGTCAGCGTCGTGGCGCCTTCCCGCGGCTGCAGCTCCAGCACGGTGTCGCCGAGCACGCAGTCCGCCCTGCCGCGGGCCGCGTCGCCGGTCAGCCCGCTCGCCCAGACCGGGGCGGACGTGCCGATGGTCGTCGTCTCGGCTTCGCGCCGTTCGGCCTGCGCGACGGCCAGGAAGGCGGCGAGGACCGGCGGGGCGGCGAGGTGCAGCGTCACGCCGGTGAGGAACCGGCCGTCGAGCACCGCGCCGCCGCGCACGCTCACGCTGGTGGGGGAGGACTGCTCGACGGCGACCCGGTTGAGCGGCCAGTCGATGAGCGCGCGCCCCCGGGAGCGCAGCTCCAGTCGGCCGTCCTTGATCACGGCATAGGCGGTGAGGTCCCCGTCGGGATCCTCCGCCGGCGCCTGGCCGCCGCCGGTCGCGGTGGCGCGGGCGGCGGCCGCGACCCGGGCCGCGGCGCCCTTGACGGTGGCCGCGGTGAGCGGCCCGGCGGCGGGCGGCGGCGTGGTGGGGGCCGGGGGGTTCCTGACCGTCACGTCCTCGGTCGGGTCCCGCTCGTAGTGCGGCGTCACGGACAGGGCGCACGGGCTGACGAACGCCGCCGACGGCGCGTCCGGCAGCAGCCGGCCCGCCAGCCCGGTGAGCGCGCCGTGCAGCTCCGGCGGCAGTGGGGTGATGGTCGTGGCCTGGTAGGTCCGCCCGTCCGGGAACGTGACGTCCACGGCGAGCCGGGTGCTGCCCTCGACAAGCTTGATCGTCGCGGTGGGGTCGAAGGCGGGCTCCAGGGCGCTGAGGACCGCGCTGCTCAGCCCGCCGGTGTCGTGCACGTAGACCGCCGGCAGGTCGGTGATCAGCAGCTGGCGCATTCCCATCATCGAGAAGCCGCTGGTCCGCTCCTCCCGCAGGGCGCACCACGCGCTGTCGAACACGATGCGCCCCCGCACCTGCGCGTAAGGCGCGGGGATCGGCGCGACGGTGGCGGCGGGCGCGACGGCGCCAGCGGGCCCCATGGGGCCAGCGGGCACCATGGGGCCAGTGGGCGCGACGGGGCCGGCGGGTGCGACGGGTGGGCCCTGCGGAGGCGGCGCCCAGTTCCAGGAGGTCGGCGCGGGAGCCTGTTGGGCTTCGCCGGAGTTGCTGCTCACGTGGATTCGCCGCCCCCGTCCAGGTCGGTCGTCACCGACCGCGTGCCCGGGCGCGGCGACTCGCCGAGTGGACAGGCGCCTGCCGGGCGCGCCCCGGTCACGATCTCTCCTGGACGTTACCGGCTATCCAGATCACGTGTGCGACCGCATCGGCGCGCTCGTCGCGTCCCACAGCACCAGGCTTTGGGACGCGACCGCGGGCGATCTGTCGTAGCGTCCTCGTAAGCCACAGACCTCACCGGTCGCCGACGTCGGTCGGCGCCGGTCGGCTGTGGAACTGCCCGGGGCACTCCCGGGCATCAACGCGGGAGCTTCCACCGCAGGGGGCTGAGAGGGCGGCTGGGCCGTGGGCCCGGGGTCGCCGACCGCATGAACCTGTCCGGGTAATGCCGGCGTAGGGAGCAAGTCTCATGGAGCGTTCCGCTCACCCCACCCCCGTGTCCGAGCCCCTGCCGGGAAGCCGGCGGACCTACCTGACCGGGCCCGATGGGGCCCTGCGCGTCCCGATGCGGGAGGTGCCGCTGTCCAACGGCGACGCGGTGGTCCTCTACGACACCTCGGGGCCGTACACCGACCCGGACGTCCTCGTCGACGTCCGCCAGGGCCTCGCCCCCGCGCGGGCCGCGTGGATCGAGGCCCGCGGCGACACGGTCGCGACCGGCACCCGCCCGGCGCGCCGGGCGCTGCCCGGCCGGGCCGTCACCCAGCTCGGGTACGCCCGCCGCGGGGAGATCACCAGGGAGATGGAGTTCGTCGCCGTTCGGGAGGGGCTCGACCCCGAGTTCGTCCGCGCGGAGATCGCCGCCGGGCGGGCGGTCCTGCCGGCGAACGTCAACCATCCCGAGTCCGAGCCGATGGCGATCGGCCGCAACTTCCTCGTGAAGATCAACGCCAACATCGGCAACTCGGTCGTCGCCTCCTCGATCGAGGAGGAGGTGGAGAAGATGGTCTGGGCGACCCGCTGGGGCGCGGACACCGTCATGGACCTCTCGACCGGCCGCGACATCCACACCACCCGGGAGTGGATCCTGCGGAACTCGCCGGTGCCGGTCGGGACCGTGCCGATCTACGAGGCGCTGGAGAAGGCCGGCGGGCGCGCCGAGGACCTGTCCTGGGAGCTGTACCGCGACACGGTGATCGAGCAGGCCGAGCAGGGCGTCGACTACATGACGGTCCATGCCGGCGTGCTGCTGCGCCACGTCCCGCTGACGGCGCACCGGCGCACGGGGATCGTCTCCCGCGGCGGGGCGATCCTGGCGGCCTGGTGCCTCGCGCATCACGAGGAGAACTTCCTCTACACCCACTTCGCGGAACTGTGCGAGATCCTGCGCGGGTACGACGTCACCTTCTCGCTGGGCGACGGGCTGCGGCCCGGCTCGATCGCCGACGCCAACGACGCCGCCCAGCTGGCCGAGCTGGCGACCCTCGGGGAGCTGACGACGATCGCCTGGGAGCACGACGTCCAGGTCATGATCGAGGGGCCGGGGCACGTACCGCTCCACAAGATCAAGGAGAACGTCGACCTGCAGCGCGAGCTGTGCCACGACGCGCCGTTCTACACGCTCGGGCCGCTGACCACCGACATCGCGCCCGGCTACGACCACATCACCTCCGCCATCGGCGCCGCGCTGATCGGCTGGCATGGCACCGCGATGCTCTGTTACGTCACCCCCAAGGAGCATCTGGGCCTGCCGGACCGGGACGACGTCAAGGCGGGCGTCATCGCCTACAAGATCGCCGCGCACGCCGCCGACCTCGCCAAGGGCCACCCGGGCGCGCAGGCCTGGGACGACGCCCTGTCGCAGGCCCGCTTCGACTTTCGCTGGACCGACCAGTTCCACCTGGCCCTCGACCCGGAGACCGCCCAGGCGTTCCATGACGAGACGCTGCCGGCCGCACCCGCGAAATCCGCCCACTTCTGCTCCATGTGCGGCCCGCACTTCTGCTCCATGAAGATCACCCGCGACGTCCGGCGCCACGCGGACGAGCAGGGCCTTGCCTCCGCCGACGCCGTCGAGGCGGGCCTGCGCGCCAAGGCCGCCGAGTTCACCGCCGCCGGCTCCCGCCTCTACCTGCCCGTCCCCGCCACCCCGGACGGTCCGGCCCCGGCGGAACCCCAAACCTGATCGCTGATTCGGCAGAGCCCGGCTGCCCGTTGCCTTGATCGCCGTTTCGGCCCTGGGATGGTCGTGCCGGGCGCGTTTCTACGACCACCTCAGGGCCGAAACGGCGATCATGACCGGTGCGGTGGCCCGCGATCGAGGGACTGGGCGCCGCCGACCGTGCGTGGACGACGTCGCGCGTGTTCCGCCGGGTCGAGCAGGTCATGACGTTCGGGCTTGGGGTCGTGCTGCTGCTGGAGGCCCTCCTGCGGGTGGTCCTCGTCTACAGCCACTCTCGCTCGGACCTGTTCCACGCCTCGGTGGCGTCGCAACTGCCGGGGCTCGTGCTGTTCGTCGGCTACCTGGTCGCGATTCGACTGTTCGCGGTTCCCATCGCCTCGCGCGAGGTCGACGCTGAGGTCGCCCGCGCCTCGGCGGATTCCCTTTCCACCGTCACTGAGGAGGCGTGATGTCCGGCGCCGAACAGGGTGTTCTGCTCGCCGTCATTCTGATCGTAGGTTTCGCGATCAGCCAGTTCATCCAGCGCCGCCGCAAAGAAGTGAGGATCCGGGGCGGCCCGCCGGAACTACACTCCGTGCTGTAACCTCCGCCACATTCGATAACGCGTATCAGTCGCGACGCATGCCCGGTATGCATTTCTGGTGACTGCCGAGAAACCGGCAGATGAACGTCGCGGGATGATGCCTGCCTGGCGGAAAGACGTCGCGTGGAGCCGTTATACCGTTCCCCTCGGCCCGACGAAGACGCTGCGATGGCGCGCTCGGGGTGACCAGCGAGGGAGATGGCGGTATGAGCCTCCGGCGCCTGCGCGCCGGAACGACCACGGCCGCCCTCGCGGCGTTGCTGGTCGTTTCGTCGACCTTTCTCGTGGGTTGCGGGCAGTTGTCGAGCACGGGTACGGCCACGGCGGGCACGTGTCCGACGCCGGAAACCGGTGTGACGGCGAAATCCATCAAGATCGGGCTCGTCTATCCGGATTCCGGGCCGACCGGCATCGTGTCCACTTTCAGTGGGACGCGCAGCGGTGTCGAGGCCCGAATCGCCCTTCAGAATGCCCACGGCGGCGTCAACGGCCGAACCATCGACCTCGTCTGGCGCGACGACCAGGCCAACGCCCCGATGTTCTCCGCGGTGGCCCACGACCTGGTCGACACGCAGAAGATCTTCGGCCTCATCGCGCAGTCGATCGTCGTCAGCGATTCCGCCGCCTGGCTGAGCGTGCAGAACGTCCCGGTCACCGGCGCGGCCACGACCGCCGACTGGACCAGGTATCCCAACTTCTTCGACTTCGGCAACCTGTTCAACCCGGGAGCGGTCTCCACGTTCGGCGACTACGTCCAGGCGCAGGGCGGCACGAAGGCCCTCATCGTCGCCGACCCGACCTTCGAGGTGTTCCAGAACCTCGACGCGAAGATCGCGCCGAGCCTGCGAAACGCGGGAATCGCGGTCATCGGCACGGTCAGCTACACGGGGATGAGCCCGGCGCGCGTCGCCGAACAGCTGAAGAGCTCCGGCGCGAACGCGCTCGTCGCCGCTGTCCCGACCAGCGCGGTCCTGGACATCTACGCCGCGGCGAGGCGGCTCGGGGTCAAGCTCAGGGTCGTGCTGGGCAGCAGCATCGACAACAGCCTGGTCGCGCAGCGCGGGCCCGAGATGGCCGGTCTGTCATTCCTGTCGAGCTTCTCGTCGACGACCTCGCCGGCGATGGTCGCCTACAGCAACGTGATGCACACCTACGCCCCGCAGCTCGCGAATCCCTACGACGAGCTCGCTCTTGACGGCTATGTCGCCGCCGACGAGATGATCGAGGGCCTGCAGCTCGCCGGTGCCTGCCCGACCCGCGACGCGTTCATCAAGAGCCTGCGGCAGGTGGGCGCCTTCACCGGCAACGGCCTGATCGCCCCGGTGAACCTCAGCCAGCCGAAGGCGCCCACCATCTGCGTAGAGTTCCTCAAGGTCGACCGGGTCGGCGGCAGCCTCACCCCGGTGCCACCGCCGGCGACCGTCGACCAGAACGGGTTCTGGTGCGGCCACACCATCCAGTAGCGGTGGCGGCCGGGGCGAGCGGGCGTCAGCCGGGCTGCTCGGTCGGGCGCACCAGAATCTCGTTGACGGCGACCCGGCGCGGCCTGGTCACGACATAGGCGATGGCGTCCGCGATGTCCGTGGCGAGGAGTGTTTCGACGCTGGCGAAACGCTGGCGGGCGACCTCACGGACGGCTGGTCGCAGGTGGTCGGTCAGCTCGGTGTCGACCGCGCCGGGCTCGACCAGGGACACCCGCACGTGGCGCTCGGTGATCTCCTGGCGCAGCGCCTCGCTGAACGCGTTGATGCCGTGCTTCGTCAGGTTGTAGACGCCGGAGAACGCGGTGGGGCGCCGGCCGGCGACCGAGCTGATGTTCACCAGGTCCGAGACGCGCCTCGGCTCGCTGTCCGCGGCGGCGACGAGGTGCGGCAGGGCGGCGTGCGCGATGTAGAGAAGGCCCTGGACGTTCAGCCGGACCATCCGGTCCCACTCCTCGGTCGGCGCGCCGAGTACCGGGCCCAGCAGCATCACCCCGGCGTTGTTGACCACGGTGTCGAGCCGGCCGAGCTCGGCCACCGTGCGCTCGACCGCGGCGACCGCCTGGGCCTGCTCGGTGACGTCGGCCTCGATCGCCAGCGCGACGCCGCCGGCCGTGGTGATCTCGGCGGCCAGCTCGTCGAGCCGGTCCTTGCGGCGGGCGACCAGCGCGACCGACGCCCCCAGGCTGGCCAGCTCCCGCGCGGCCGCCGCGCCGATGCCGCTGCTCGCGCCGGTCACCAGCGCGACCGTGCCGTCCAGTCGTTCCGTCATCGCTTCGCTCCAGCCCATGCGTTCGTGATCCCGGCCGAGCCGTCGCCGCGGCGACAGGCGCCGAGGCCGGCCGGCGTCCCAAGGTCAAACGTATCCGGCGAGTTCCGGGGCCGGCTGACGGTAGCCGCGCGTGGCGTCCGACGGCCGGACGTGCCAGGAGTCCCGACCCCGGCGCGGGTCGTCAGCGACGGCGCGGGCGCTTGAGGGAGCGGGGCCGCTGGCGGCGCCGCGATTCTGGCTCACGGGTGGCCGAGGGCGCGGCTGCGGCCGGGGCGGTGAAGAACTTGAGGGTCGTGAGGGTCTTGGTCTGCTGCGGCCCGGTGAGGTCGATGCCGCGGGTGCCCAGGAAGGCCGCGGTGGTCGCCGCCGCCTTCAGGGCCTCGTCGGGCGCGCAGCGGGTGGACAGCTCGAGGATCTGGGACCGGTCGGGGAAGGTCCACTGCTCGGCCAGCAGCGTGCGGTCGAAGCCGTCCAGGGTGAGTTTGCGGCGGCGGGCGTCGACGGGCCCGAAGACCATCAGGTCGTCGATCGTGACGCCGCCGGGCAGGCGCGGGACGAGCAACGCCCGCTGCCGGGCCGAGAAAAGCGCATGCAGCGGTCGTCGGTCGGCCATGACCGACTCGACGTCGTCGGAGCCGAGGCGGGACTTCAGCGCCCCGGAGCACACGTAGCTGCCGGGCATGCCGTCGATCTCGACGACGAAGTCCTTCGACCGGCGCAGCGAGGAGGGCACGTCGGCGGGGGCCACCGGGCGCAGTTTGACGACGGAGTCGTCCGGACGGTGCCGGATGCTGCGTACCCGGGCCACGACGCCGCGGCGGTGTAGCCGGCGGTCCGGGGTGTCGAGGTAGTAGACGCGGTGCGCGGGGGCGTCGGCGAACTGGATGCCGAGCACGTCACAGGTCTCCTGGTGCCCGTCGATCGGGATGAGGAGCTTGAGCTCCACCCGGTCAGCCTGCGGAGCCAGCCGCAGGAGCCCGTCGAGATCGTCCTCGGGCAGCTGCCAGAAGTTCTGCGCGGCTCGCACCGGCTTGCGCCCTGTCATCGCGTCCCCCTCGGTCGCCGTGCGCCGGCCTGGCCGGGCCCGGCGCAGGTGCGGCGGGGCGGTGACGATGCCGCGTCTGGCGCGTCGGTCGGGAGCCTTCGGGCGCATGGTACCCGACCGCTGTCGAGTCAACCATTTCCCACCATAGCGGGATCGAGTCGGAGCCGGCTCGCGCTGGCGGCCGGCGAGGGCCTGTCCGCGCTGGTGGCCGGGCCGGCAGAGGGGCTTCGTTCAACCGGCGGCTCGCCGGGCCGCGTCGAGGTCGTCCTGGTGCTCGACCGCCCACTCCGCGAGGGCGGAGAGCGGCGTCAGCAGGGTCCGGCCCAGTGGAGTGAGGCTGTATTCGACGCCCGGCGGCGTCGTGGGAAACACCTCCCGGTTGATCAGGCCGCCGGTTTCGAGGCCGCGCAGTGTCCGGGTAAGCATTCGTTGGCTGATGCCCTCGATGCCGCGGTGCAGCTCGTTGAAACGGTAGGGACGTTTCCCGAGCAGGACGAGGACGAGCACCGCCCATTTGTCGCCGAGCCACCGCAGCACCTCGGTCACGACGCAGCTCTCGTACTCGGCCGCGGGGACCGGGTTCGGCAGCGGGGCGCTGACCATGGCGGGCACACCCGTGTGCGTAGCGGACATCAAACTGCCTTCTTCCGCGCCTGGCGAGCTGTCGATGACGATGGCCGCACCGATCGTAGATACCGAGGGAGTTTCTGTGTCCGAGTCCGTCAGCGCACTGCCGACCGCCCCGGAGCCGACCGGTCGGGTGGTCGTCGTCACCGGCGGGACGGACGGGATGGGCCGCGCCCTCGTGCTCGCTCGTGCCGAGCGGGGTGACCAGGTCGTCGCGATCGGCAGCAACCCGGCGAAGGGCGAGGCGTTGCTGGCCGAGGCCGCGGGGCGTGGCGCGGCCGGCCACGTCCGCTTCGTCCGAGCCGATCTCGCGACCGTCGAGGGCAACCGCCGCGTCATCGAGGAGACGCTCCACCACCACGGCGCGATCGACGCGCTGGCACTGTTCGCCAACCGCCAGGCGCCCCGGCGGACCCTGACGCGGGACGGCCTCGAAGCCACCTGGGCGCTCTACTACCTCAGCCGCTACCTGCTCGGCCATGGCTTCCGTGCCGCGTTGGAGGCCAGTGCCGCCCCGGTCATCGTGAACGTCTCGGGCGTCGGCGTCACCAAGGGATCCATCCACTGGGACGACCTGCAGCTGGAACGCGGCTACGCCATGGTCGCCGCGCAGCTGCAGGCCGGCCGCGCCAATGACCTACTCGGCGTCGCCTTCGCCGAGCACGGCGACAGCAAGGCGCGCTATGTGCTTTACCATCCGGGATTCACCAGAAGCGGGGACCTCAGCCCACTGCCTCTCATGCTGCGCGCCGGCATCAGGGCGGCCGCGAGAATCTGGGCACGGCCCATCCCCGATTCGATCCGCGCCATCCACCAGTTCATCGACACACCTCCGGCCGCGGCGCTGACCGCGGTGGACCGGAATACACACCTGCCACTGACGTTCCGGACCCTCGACCCGCGCGACGCGGCCCGCCTGGCCGGCCTGACCGAGAAGCTCCTCGCCGCTCTGCCGAGCAACCCGTAACCCCGGCCCGCCCGGTGCTCAGGAGCCGGCGCCGCACCATTCTGTCTGGGACGGCGCACCGGGAACGGTGTCCGGGACGACCTCGAACGCCGTGCCGGCGTCGTTGACCCGGGTGAAGATCAGGCAGTTGATCTCCTGGTGGGTTTTGGTGAAGTCGACCTTCCCGGCGAGCATCCCCTCGGCGTTGTAGTTCTGCATTCCGCGCAGGGCGTTGATGAATCCGGTCCGGGTCGGGCAGGCGCCCGCGGCGATCAGCCCCTGGACCAGAATGTCGGCGGCGATGTAGGTGCCCAACGCGACCTCCTGCGTCGCCGGCTGGAGCTCGGGCGCATAGGTGGCCACTGCCTTGAGGTAGTCCTGCTGCGCGGGAAGGTTCGCCCGGAATGGCACGATCGTGGAGAAGGTCGTCAGGCCGGCCACCGAGGACCCGTACTTCTGGATCGTCGCGTCACCGGAGCCGGCGATCGCCACGACCACCTTGAAGCGGTTGCCCGCGGCGTTCACCGCCGCGTCGATCGGCAGGACGTCGTTGGGACCGAGCGCGAGAACGAGGACATCCGAATCGGTGGGCAGCCGGCGGACGAACTCGCTGGGACTCGTCACCGCCGAGTTGTACGGGACCGTCGTCGTCGGGACCTGGGCCTCGGCGAAGCTCTTCGCGAGCGGCGGGTCGAACCCCTGCACACCGCTGGCCGTCTCCGTCGTGACCACGATGGCTCGGTGGCCGCCGTGTTCGCGGACGTACCGCCCCACGACATCCGAGACCGGTCCACCGGTGATCAGGGAGGGATAGGAGAACATCGTCGTATACGACGGGTCGGACCAGACATTGGTGATCGGCAGGCCGACGGCGGGAATCTGGTTCGACCGGAGGTAGTCCGCGCCCCCGTCCGCGTTAATCGAGGCTTCAAGGAGCCCGAAGACCGAGGTCGACTCGAAGAGGCTCCGCACAGCGGTGCCGTTGCCGCTTGTCGAGCTGTTGTCGTCCTGCCAGGTATAGGTGATCTTTCGCCCGTTGATGCCACCGGCGGCGTTCACCAGACCGAAGCGAGCATCGGCACCGCTGCGAGCCGCTTCGAGCTCCCCGCTGATGGGGCCACTGTCCGGATAGATGAGGCCGACCCGGATCTCGTGCGGCGAGACCCCGGGGGCGGCGCAGGCCGCCGAGGTATTGGCGGGGCCCGATCCGTTGGTGCAGCTTACGGTAGCCAGCGCGGCCAGGAGCGTCGCCGCGATTGCCGTCAGCGTCGTGCGCCGGTCTAATCGCTGAATCGGCGCTGCCAGCATGGATACTTCTCCTCGCGTCCTCGGACTGTGCCACCGCGCCGGCCGAATGCCGCGACACCCGGAATTCCAGGGCGTTCGCGGGCCGGGCTACGGGAAGGTACCAAAGCCGCGAGTGGGGTCTGGCCGGTGCTGTCAGGGTGTCCGGCCGCCCGGTGTCATGAGGCCGTTTTCGTAGGCGAACACAACGAGCTGGGCGCGGTCGCGGGCGTGGACCTTCGTCATGGCGCGGTTGACGTGGGTCTTGGCGGTCGCGGGGCTGATGACCAGCAGTTCCGCGATCTCCTCGTTGGAGAGCCCGCGGGCGACCAGGACGGTGATCTCACGTTCCCGCGCGGTGAGGTCGGTCATGGCGGGAAGCCTGGCGTCGAGCCGTGCCTGGGGGCTCGCCAGGAAGCGTCGGACCAGCGCTGTGGTCGCGGTGGGGGACAGTAGGGACTCGCCGGCCGCGACGGTCCGGATCGCGTCGAGCAGCGCGTTCGGCGCCACGCCCTTGCCGAGGTAGCCGCTGGCGCCCGCGCGAAGGGCGGCGAGGACGAGCTCGTCGGTCTCGAAGGTGGTCAGCACGAGGATGTGCACGCCCGCGAGGGCCTCGTCGGCGGTGATCTGAGCGGTGGCGGCGATGCCGTCGAGGTCGGGCATCCGGATGTCCATGAGGACGACGTCGGGGCTGGTCGCGCGGACCACCGCGACCGCCTCGCGGCCGGTGCCGGCCTCGCCGACAACCTCGATGCCCGGCGCGGCGTCCAGCAATAGCCTGAAGGTGGCGCGCAGTAGTTCCTGGTCGTCGGCTAGCAGGACCCTGATCGGGGCGGTCACGGCTGGGGCTCCTCGGTCTGCGGCCCGGTGGTCTGAGGCCCGGTGGTCTGAGGCCCGGCGGCGTCCGGGCCGGGAACGGCGGATCCGCCAGCGGTGTGGTTTGCCCTGATGGGCAGCTCGGCCGCGACCCGGTAGCCACCGTCGTGGGTCGGGCCGGCGTCGAACGTGCCGTGCGCGGCGCGGGCGCGTTCCCGCAGGCCGATCAGCCCGTGCCCGGTCCCGACACTCCGGGTGCCGGCGGGCTGGGCCGCGGGCGGGTTGTGGATCTCGACCCCCAGATGGCGCGGGGCCCAGCGCAGGGTGAGGCTCACCGGCGCGCCGGGGGCGTGCTTGGTGGCGTTGGTCAGCGCCTCCTGGATGATCCGGTAGGCCGCCAGGTCGCTGTGATGGCCGAGGGCCGCCGGTTCGCCGACGGTATCGAGGCTGACGGGGGTGCCGGCGTCGCGGAACCGGTCGAGCAGCCCGTCGAGCCGGTCGAGGCCGGGGACCGGGGGAAGCGTGCGGTCCCGGGTGGGATCGCCGGCGGCCCGCGGATCCGGGTCTGCCGCGTCGGCGGGGCGGTCGGTCTCGTCGAGGTCCTGGCGCAGCAGGACGAGGGTCGCCCGCAGGTCGTCGATCGCCGTCGAGGTGTGCTGGGTGATGTCCCGCAGGGCTCGGCGCGCGGCCGGTGGGTCGAGGTCGAGCAGGTAGTCGGCGACCCCCGCCTGCGCGTCGACGAGGGCGAGGTCGTGGGCGAGGGTGTCGTGCAGCTCGCGGGCGATCCGCAGCCGTTCCTCCAGCACGGCCTGGCGGGACTGCTCGCGGGCCTCGCGGGCCCGGCGGGCGCGGGCGTCCTGCCGGGTTCGGACCCCGACGCCCACGGCCGCGGCGATCAGGACGAGCTCGGTCATGACCACGTCCGTGCCGACCAGCGAGATCCCCTGGAACAGCAGCGCCGCGACCAGCAGCACGACCGCGCTGACGGCTCCCGTGACCCAGCCGTCGCGTTGCCGGCGACGGGACGCGACGGTGTAGACCGCGAGCATCGTGGCGACCGGTACCGGCTGGTAGGCGGCCACCGCGAGGCCGCCGACCAGACCGGCGCCAAGGTCGCGCATCACCACGAGCTGGCCGGCCTCGACGGCCAGGACGACGGCCAGGACCGGCTCGGGCCAGTAGGTCCGGACCAGCAGCGGCAGCCACGCCAGCACGAGGAAGACCAGACGCGCCGTTCCCGGCGCGGTGGGCTCGCTGGTGCGCAGGACGGTCGCTGCCGTCATGGTGACCAGCGTGGCGGCCGTGGCGACGGCATCCCACCGGGTGGGGCGCCTGCTCTCGCTGAGCAGGCGCCGCCACCCGGTCGGCTCGCTGGTCGTCCCGCTCACCAGCTCAAAGTACTGGCCCGACCAGAACGCGACGCCTGTGTTAACGCGGGTGATCGCCGGGTAGGCCGCCGGCATGAACGACTTGGGCATCATCGGGACGTTGGCCGCCATCACCCTGATCGTGATCGGGGTTCTGCTCGCTTTCACCACCGCCATCTCCTGGGACACCCCGACGACCTTCGGCGTCTTCGGGATTCTGCTGGGCGCGATCGGCCTGTTCGGTGGCGGAATCGGCAGCCTGCTGGCCCGCCGTCGGGCCTGACCACCGGGCCGCTTCCACGGGTGGCCCGGCGGCGTGTGGCCTCACGAATGGGTGGTCTCGCGATGGCAGACCTGGAAGGGGCCGCTCGGGCCGCCCCACAGCGTGACGCGTTGCGCCCAGAGCGGGCCGCAGTCGGCGGTGGTCAGCGCTCGCACGGCGGTGCCGTCGTCGATGCCGTTGCCGAAGCACCAGTCGTAGTAGACATACGCCTCGTGGGCCACCCCACCCGTCACCAGCCGCAACACGATCGCGGCGTCGCCCGACTCGTCCTTCACGCAGTCCTCCGGCGCGTTGGGACCGCCGCCGACGGGTGCGGCCTGGATCGCGGCGAGCAGTGCGGTCGCGTCAGCCCCGCCGACCGCGCGAGAGGCCACCAGCCCGGGCGTGCCCACGGGACGGCTCAGGTCGTAGAGGCAGACGGCGGCGCTGTCCACGGTGCGCAGGCCGGCGACCTCGAACGGGTGGGCAGGTCTGACGAAGCCGCCAGCCTGGATCGGTGAGCTGGCGGCGCACCCGTGCGGGTCGACCGCGGCCCGGCGAGCGGACGCGATGACCCGCTCGGCCTCGCCCAGGTGCGCGCCGTCCGACAGGACGAGCACCTTCGCCGAGCCGACCGTGCGGACGATCCTGGTCCAGCCGTCGCCGCTCACCCGCCCGTCCGGCACCTGCGCGCTCCCGGCAGGTGCCGGCGTCGCGGCGAACCACAGGTGCGTGGCCCAGTACGGGGGCGGCACGCCGCCACCGTTGAGGTCGGGCCCCTGCATGCCGCCCGGACAACCAATCGTCATCACCGCCGAGCCAGGGCCTCGGGTGTCGACGTATGGCTGTCGGGGCCCGGCGGGCGACTGTCCCAGCGGCACACACCAGTCGCTCGTCGGCGCGGCGTCGAACCCCCAGGAGGCCGGGACGTCCACGACGGCGTCCAGGAACGACTCCGTTCGCCAGCTGGGCGGCGCAGGCGTGGCATCGCTCGGCCGCGACCCGGTTCGCGCCGGCCCCGCCTCCGCCGCGCCACCTGCCCGCGCACAGGCCGTCAGGGCACCGCACATGACCAGACCCAGCGCGGCGACCGCGGCCAGCGCCGGCCGAAGAGCACGCCGCCCGTCGCGACGAGCGGCACCGGCGGGCCGCGCCGGCGCCAGCCGCGGCGACGAGCGGAACGACACAATCCTCATGTTTCCCTCCTCGTTGCCCGCGTTCGACGCGTGCCGGCGAAGCCTGGTTCCGGCGCGCGCCGAATGGCGAGGATCACGCGCGCCGATCTGGCCGCGAGGTGGGCAGTCAGCACGAGATACTCAGAGCAGGCAGAGGCGGGCGCGGGGCGCAAATGGGGGCGGAATGTGTTTCTCTCCGGAGGCCGATGTCGTGGCCGGCATCGTGATCGGCGGGGTCGGTATCGACGCAGCCCGCCACGTTCGGGACCGCGCGCAGTGGCCGCTGGCCGCGCTGCCGCTCCTGCTGGCCGGCCACTCGCTGGTCGAGGCGTTCGTCTGGTGGGGGCTGCGCGGTGAGGTCAGCGGCGGGGTCCTGCGGGGCGCGACCGTGGTCTACCTGGTCATCGCCTTCCTGGTCCTGCCGGTGTACATCCCCGTGATGGTGCTGTTGTTGGAACGCTCGGCGGCGCATCGGGCAATGGAGATCGTCACGCTCGCCGCCGGTGTGCTGTGCACCGCCTGGCTGGGCGTGGCCATGGTCACGCGGCCCTTCGTGGCCCGGGCCGACGGGCACCACATCGTCTATCACGTCCATCTGCAGGCCGGGCCGGCAGTGATCGTTCTGTATCTCCTCAGCACGTGCGGTGCGCTGATCATCTCCGGCCGGCGGTTCCTGCGCTGGTATGGCATCGTCAATCTGGCCGCGGTCGCGCTGCTCGCCTGGGTCGCGACCGATGCCGTCACCTCGCTGTGGTGCGTCTGGGCCGCCATCACCTGCGTCTCGGTGGCCGTGTACCTGCGTGCCACCGGTCCGGCCGCCGGCCCCCGCGCCCCCGTGCCGGTCAGCTGAGCCGACACCCGCCCCCCACGTTCCGCAGGAGCAGTCATGGCAGACGCGCAGGCCGTACCGGGCACGGACGACGAGGCCTCGGACCCCAAGTCCGTAGTCCGAGCCTTTCTGGCGGCGCTGGAACGGCTTGACGTCGACGCCGCGCTGCAGCTCGTCTCGGACGATGTCGTCTATCAGAACGTCCCACTCCCGGCGGCCAGGGGACGCGCCGCCGTCGCGCGGCAGCTGCGGGGGATGGTCCGGTACAGCACCGGCTTCGAGGCTCGCACCCATCACATCGCGGCGGACGGGCCGATCGTGCTGACCGAACGGACCGACGTGCTGCGGGCCGGCGCGTGGGAGGCGGAGTTCTGGGTGTGCGGCACCTTCGAGGTGCGGGACGGCCGGGTCGTGCTGTGGCGGGACTACTTCGACTGGGCGACGTTCCTGGCCGCGAGCGCCCGCGGCGCCGGGAAGGCACTGGCGGCCAAGGCTCTGACGGTCGCCGTCAAGGCGAGAGGGAAGACTGGGGCCTCCTGACGAACGCCCGCAGACGCCGCGGCAGAAGCCGACGGGCCGCGGTCTGGTCGCCGGGGGTCGCTCAGTAGTGCTGCATCAGGTCGATGACGGTCTTCGGGCGCTGGGTGAGCATGATGCGGCCGACGACCTTCATGTGCTCCGCCCAGTGCGCCTCGGCGGCGCTCGCATCGCCGGCCTCGACGAGCGCGGCGAGCCTGGCCTGGGAACGCAGCCCGCGCGCGCGGATCGCCGCGGTGTCCCTGGCCTCGTCCGGCTGACTGGCCGCGGCGACGGCGCGCGCGACGATCTCGGCGAGCATCTCGGCGACGATGCTCAGCGTCTGGTTCCCGGCCAGCTCGACGAGGCGGGAGTGGAAGGCGGAGTTCGCCTGGCCGAACGCCGCCGGGTCGTCGATCACCTCAAGCTGCGCGGCGGTGAGCCGCCGCAGCTCCGCGGCGGCGGACCGGCGTGAGCGCGACTGGGCGACAAGGCGTGCGGCGGCCGGCTCGATCATGCTGCGCGCGTCGTAGACGTCCCCGAGCGGCACGTTGCGGGCCTGGAGCAGCAGCGCGGCGGTGCGGGCGGTCATCCGCCGGTCCGGCTGGTGGACGATCACCCCGCCCTGCACGCCCCGCTTGACCGTGATCAGGCCGTCGGCCTCCAGGATGCGCAGCGCCTCCCGCAGGGAAGGCCGGGAGACCCCGAAGCGGTCGACGAGATCGGGTTCGCGTCCCAGCGACGCACCGTCCGCGAGCTCGCCGGAGACGATCAGTCGGCGGAGCTCGTCGGCTATCTGCTGCGGCTTCTCCCGCAGCGCCGCGCGCTCGCCGCCCGGCGATCCCCGGCTCTCGGTCGCCATGCCTGCCCCTCTCTGTCGGTTGCCTCGGGGTCGGTAGCCTCGCGCCGCACCGGGTAAGAGGATCAACCCAGCGTACCGGCTGGTCTTCTCGATCGGATCTCGGCGCGGTTACCCCGGGCGGTCGTCAGGAGGGTCGGGTCGGCGTCAACGCAGGTGGTCGGTTGCCGCGAGGTCGTGGGTGTGAGCGGCGTGACGGTTGGCCAGCGTCGCGAACATGGCGTCGCCGCGGTCCGTCCGGCTGACCAGCATGCCCGCGACGACGGCAGTGATCAGGCCGGTCCAGCTGTAGCGGCGGTAGTCCTCCCAGCAGTCCTCGAACGGGTAGCCGTCGGTCACGCCGTACTGGGCCAGCGCCTGGTGGTAGCGGCGGACCAGGTCGCGCTCGCGGGGCCGGCGCTGCTCGACCGGCAGGCTCCCGCCGATCAGGTAGGCGACGTCGCCGGCGCCGGCACCGAGCTTCGGGGTCTGCCAGTCGACGATGGTGACGCGCCGCTGGGCGCCGGCGCCCTCGAACATCATGTTGTCGATCCGGAAGTCGCCGTGGGTCACGGTCAGCTGGGCGGGTCGGTGCTCCTGCCAGGCCTCGATCCCGGCGCCCAGCGCCTCGCCCTGGGTGATGACCTCGGGCTCGATCGACGCGCGGAAGCGGTCCACGAACCCGTCCCACACGGCGCGGTAGACCTCGGAGATCGCGACGGGTGACCGGGCGGTCAGCCAGCGCTTCTCGAGGAGGGTCGGGTCGCCCCAGCGGGGACCGTGCAGGCGCGCCGCCTCGGTCACCGCGAGCGCGGCGTCGTCGGCGTCGCAGCCGAGGAGCTGGTCGCCGGGCACCGCGGGCGCGAGGTCGGCCAGGACGACCACCACGTTCGCCGTCCCGGGCTCGATGGCGGCGTAGTAGCAGCGTGGCTGGCTGACGTCGACGGTCTGGGCGATCTGCTGGTAGAAGGCGACCTCGCGCTCGTAGGTCAGCGTCAGGACGCCGGTCGCCCGGCTCTGCTCCTCCGACGACGCGAACTTGGCGACGACGGTCGCCGGCCCCCCGGCCACGCCGGTGTCCTCGGCGTACCTCAGCTGGTAGCGCAGGGTCGAGCCGACCGCGCCCGTGCCGATGGCCGTCGCCTCGAACCCGGTCACCCGGGCGCCGTCCGTCAGGGCTCCCGCCTGTGCCAGCACGTCGGTCAGCCAGCCGGCCGTCACGTCGCGCGGGTCGGACACCAGCGGCGGCGGGTCTACCGTCGTGCTCATGGGGCGCTCCAGATGGCCAAGGGCGGCTTCTATCTAGATATTTATAGACCGGTGTCGGTCGGCGCGGCGACCGTCCCGGTACGGTCGCGAACCCGCCTCCCCGCCCGAGCGGGGACTCGGGCGGAGCCGCCGCCGCGGGCCGATACATATAGATGTCTCTGGGGAGATGCGGTAGAACAGCAGGTGGGGGCCGAGACAGGTCCGACGGCTCCCTCCGGAGCTGGAGGTGTGGCGATGACCTTCTGTAGAAGGCGCACAGACTGTAGAAGGCGCACAGACTGTAGAAGGCGCACAGACTGTAGAAGGCGCACAGAGTGGACCGGGCCGGTCCGGCCGCGGGCCGAGTTATCCCCGAGGGGCGGCGGCTCACGATGACGCGACGCAGACCTGCCGGCGGCCGCCCCGAGCGTGCGAAGGCGATCGCGTGAAGCGCGTGGTCGTCGTCGGGGCCTCCAGCGGCCTGGGACGCTGCATCGCGCTCGGGCTCGCCCGGCAGGGAAAGCAGGTCGCGATGCTCGCCCGCCGGCGGGACCGGCTGGACGCGGCGGTGCGCGAGGCGGGCGACGGGGCGGTCGCGATCGAGTGCGACGTCACCGACGAGACGTCCTGCCGGAACGCGGTCGCCCAGGCGGCGGACGCGCTCGGCGGTATCGACGGCGTCGTGTACTCCACCGGCGTCATCACGATCAAGCCGCTCGACCAGATGGACGCGGCCGGCTGGGGGAAGCTGTTCGCGACCAACGTCACCGGCGCCGCGCTGGTGACGGCGGCCGCGCTGCCGCATCTGGCCCAGGCGGGCGGCTCGGCCGTCTATCTGTCGTCGATCAGCGCGTCCGGGGGGCCGCCGTGGCCCTTCGTCGGCGGCTACGCGGCGAGCAAGGCGGCGCTCGACAAGCTCGTCGAGGCGTGGCGCGTCGAGCACCCCTCCATCGGCTTCACCCGCCTCACGATCGGGGACTGCCTGGGTGGCGAGGGCGACTCCGCGACCGGCTCGCTGGTCGGCAACGACCCGGAGCACATCAGCCAGGCGGTAGCCGAATGGCAACGCCTCGGCTACTTCACCGGACATTTCATTGACGTCGACCACCTCGTTGACGTCACGATCGCTGCGCTGCACTGTGGCGCGAGCAGCGCGATCCCGTCGCTCACCCTCGTCCCGCGGGCCCCTGCGACCACCGCCCTCCTGGAGAAGTGATGTCCGAGCAGCGCATGTTGATCAATGGCAGGCTCGTCGACGCCGAAGGGGGCCGGGTCTTCGACAACGTCAACCCGGCGACCGAGGAGGTCCTCGGCGTGACCGCGGACGCGTCCCGCGCGGACATGCGGGGCGCGGTCGACGCGGCGCGGGCGGCCTTCGACCAGTCGGACTGGGCTCGGGACCACGCCGGCCGCAAGAAGGCGCTCCTGCAGCTGCAGGCCGCGATCGAGCGGGAGGCCGAGGAGTTGCGGGCCGAGCTCGTCGCCGAGGTCGGCTGCCCCGTGCTCACCACGTACGGCCCGCAGTTGGACGCGCCGCTGAAGGAGGCGCTGCGCTGGCCGGCCGAGCAGATCGAGTCGTTCGGGTGGACGCGGACGCTCCCCCCGAAGGACGCGTTCGGGATGGGCTATCCGTCGGCGCGGGAGGTGTGGAAGGAGCCGGTCGGGGTCGTCGGCGTGGTGACCCCGTGGAACTTCCCGTTCGAGATCGCGCTGAACAAGCTCGGGCCGATCCTCGCCATGGGCAACACCTGCGTGCTGAAGCCCGCGCCGGACACGCCCTGGAACACCACCCGGCTCGGCCGGCTGATCGCCGAGCACACCGACATCCCGCCGGGCGTCGTCAACATCGTCCCGTCGTCGGACCACCTGGTGGGGGAGGTGCTGTCGACGTCGCCGCTGGTCGACATGATCGCCTTCACCGGCTCGACGGTCACCGGCCGGCGGATCATGGCGGCCGCGGCCGAGACGGTGAAGCCGACGTTCCTGGAGCTCGGCGGGAAGTCGGTGAACCTGCTGCTGGACGACGCCGACTTCACCCAGGCGATCCCGGGCGCGGCGATGGTCTGCATGCACGCGGGCCAGGGCTGCGCCATGCCGACCCGGCTGCTGGTCCCGAACTCGCGCTACGACGAGGCGATCGAGCTGGCGACGGCGGCGTTCGCCGGCGTGAAGTACGGCGACCCGACCGACCCGTCGGTGCTGCAGGGCCCGCAGGTCTCGAAGCGCCAGCAGGAGCGGGTTCTCGGCTATATCGAGAAGGGCCGGGCCGAGGGCGCCCGCGTCGTCCTCGGCGGTGGGGTGCCGAAGGACCTCGACCGCGGCTTCTTCGTCGAGCCGACCTTGTTCGCCGACGTCACGCCGGGCATGACGATCGCGCAGGAGGAGATCTTCGGCCCGGTCCTCGTCGTGATCGGCTTCGAGGACGACGACGACGCGGTTCGCATCGCCAACGACTCGGTGTACGGCCTCTCCGGGGTGATCATGTCCGCCGACCTGGACCGGGCGAAGGGCGTGGCGCGCCGGATCCGGACGGGCACCCTCGGCCTCAACGGTGGTCTCTGGTACGGGGCCGACGCCCCGTTCGGTGGCTACAAGCAGTCCGGCATCGGGCGCCAGTGCGGCATCGAGGGCCTGGAGATCTTCACCGAGACCAAGACCGTCGGCTGGCCGGCCTGACATCCCCGCCAGCGCCGCCCGTCCGACCGGATGGGCGGCGCCGGCGCGGGTCGCGGGCGGTCCGTCGCCTGGTCCGGTCAGCTCGTCGGAAAACGGGCAACCCGCCGTGCGACCGCCTCCGTCCCGGGCGTCGGTGCGTGTCCGACGAGGTGCGCGAGGGTCGGCGTCGGTGCGCTCGCCCAGGTGCCGCGGAAGTCGGCGAACAGCTCGAGGAGCTGCCGCGTGACCGTCGGCGGCAGGGCGAAGCGGACGAGGTAGTCGAGGTACTCGTCCTCGTTGACGGCCCGGAAGGGCACCCCGGCCAGCTCGGCCAGCTGGTCCCAGGTGACCTGGTCGGGCCCGGTGAGCTCGTGGACGAGGCTGTCGTGGCCGGGCTCGGTGAGCACCGCGGCCGTCGCCTCGGCCAGGTCGGCAATGGCCGCGGGTGTGGCCGCCGCGCGGCCCGCGGGCGCGACGAGCTCGCCGCCAGCCCTGCCCCAGACGACGTCGCGCGCCAACGCGTCGGCCAGCCCGGACGCCATGCGCAGGATCGTCACGGCCGGGCCGGCGCTCGTCGCGGCCGCTTCGAGGTCCTTGTAGTCCCGCACGGCGGGCACCGTCGCGTTGTCGAGATCGGACCAGCTGGTCAGCACGATCCGGCTGACCTCGGCGTCGGCGGCTGCACGAAGGGCCGCGGTGACGCGCGCGAGCCGGCGCGCAGGCTCGGCTCCGAAGAACGTCGCGTTGATCAGCGCGACGTCGACGCCACGCAGCGCGGCCTGGAAGGCGGCCGGGTCGTCGAAGTCGCCTGGCCGGTAGTCCACTCCGGGGACGGGCGCGACCTTCGCGAGGTCACGGACGGTCCCCACGATCGGCTCGGAGGTCCGGGCCGGCAGCGATTCCAGGACGGCACGGCCGAACTCGCCGTTCCCGCCCGTGACAGCGATGGTCATGGCGCCTCCTACGATGTAAACGGGGTCTGCGCCCCGGAAATATACCGGGGCGTGCGCCCCGCTTACAAGGAGGCGACGATGCCGGAGCGGGCGCCACGCGCGGACGCCCTGCGCAACCGCGCGAAGATCCTTGCCGCGGCCGGTGAAGCGTTCGCGCGGGACGGCGCGGACGTGCCGCTGGACACCATCGCGCGGCTGGCCGGCGTCGGCCCGGGCACGGTCCACCGGCATTTCCCGACCAAGGAGTCGCTGGTCGCCGCGGTCGTCACCGACCGGCTCGACCGGCTGGCCGACCAGGTCGAACGGCTCCACGGCGATCCGGCCGTCGACTTCTTCGACTTCCTCGCCGAGCTCGCCCGCGAGGCGCGGCACAACCTGATGCTGACGGCGGCGCTGGGTGGGACCCTCGGCTCCGACGGGGACCAGGCCGCCCGTCGGCTGACCGGCGGCCTCGACGTGCTGCTGCGCGCGGCCCAGCAGGCCGGTGCGGTCCGCCCGGACCTGTCCGTCGTCGAGCTGCACGCGGTCCTCGGTGGAGCGCTGGCCATCGAGCAGCAGCTGCCGGCCGAACGGCAGGGCCTCGGTCTGCAGATCGTTCTCGCCGGTCTGCGCCCGGCCGATCCGGGGTCGCCGTCCGGCCGGCCCGACAGCTCGTCGGCCTGATGCGGTGAGACCGCGCGCGCGTCTAAACATTTGGATATATTCCGATCCCCGTTCGTGAGGAGCTGAAGGGAATGAGCACCGGCGAATTACCCGATGCCGCTGACCGTGACCTGGACCCCGCCGAGGCGGCCGGCCTCGACGCGGAGCGCATCGCGGCCTGGCTCGCCGCCACGGTGAACCCGGCGGTGTCGGCTGTGACCCTGCGCAAGCTGCCCGGCGGCCATTCGAACGGGGTCTGGCGCCTGGACGCCGTCGCGCCCGGTGGCGTCGTACCGATGATCCTCAAGGCCCCCCAGCCGCCGAACGTGGTGCACCAGCGTGACGCCTGCCGGGAGGCCAGCATCCTGGCGGCCGCCGGCGCCCTCGGCGCGCCGGTGCCCCTGGTGTTCGCGACGGATACCGGAATGGCCACCGGCCTGCGGTGCTTCGCGATGGAGTACGTCGAGGGGCGTGCCCTGGCGGACGCCACCTCGGCCGGCCCGCACGACGACGCGTGGCTGCGCGGCGAGGGCCCCGAGGTCGTGCGGGTGGTCTGGGAGTCGTTCTACGACGCGCTGGCCGCGCTTCACTCGGTCGACGCGGCGAAGGTCCCCGATGCCAGCCATGGGCCGCGTGGCGCGCTGGACGTCCTCGACTACTGGCGGGCCGCGCTCCTGGACGTCGCACCGGCGGCGAGTGTCCCGCGACAGCTGCGGGTGCTGGACTGGCTGCGGGACAACCTGCCCGCCGGTGCCGACGACGACCCGGCGGTCTGCATGGGCGACGCCCGCATCGCGAACTGCCTGCTCGCCGGGACCACGGCCCGGGCGCTGGTCGACTTCGAGGTCGCCTACCTGGGCAACCCCGCCGCCGACGTCGCCTACGGGCTCTTCTTCGACGGCCTGCACCGGGCCGGTGCCGAGCGTCCGGTCGACGGCCAGCCGTCCGCCGACGAGACGTGGGCCCGGTGGAGCCGCGTGACGGGCCGGCCGGCCCGGGACCGTGGCTACTGGACGGCGTTCGGCGTCACGGTGCTGTGCGTGACGGCGACGCGCGCGATGATCCAGTGGGGGCTCGCGGGCGGGACGATCGAGACGGCGAACCCGATGGTCGGCCGCTGGGAGAAGACCGTGGAAAGGGCTCTGCGTGCTTGAGACAGGCGCCTTCACCCCGGCGGACGAGAGCCGGCACCCGTCCGATCCTGGCGACTGGTCGTGGAGCGAGTCCTGGTACTTCTCCTGGATCGACCTGGACGGCGGCCCCGCCGGCTTCTTCCGCCTGGGCCTGCTGCCGAACCAGCGGCGGGCGATGCTGTGGTGCTTCGTCCACGTGGACGGTGCGTGGCACGGCGTCGACGAGTCGCGCCTGGCGCTCGACCACGTCGACCTGGCCGCGGGGCCGGCCTATGACCAGTGGGGCCTGCGGTTCGGCTGGCAGCCGCGGCCGCCGCTGGTCGGCGCCCACTTCACCTGCGCGGGGACGTTCCTGACCCGGTCCGGTTCTGGCTCGGGTGCCTATGTGCCCGTCTCGATCGACCTCGTCTGCGCGTCGACCAGCGACTGCATATCCGCGGCCCCGGCCGCCGACACCGCGTACCCGACCGGCCGCTTCGAGCAGTCGATGACGGCGTCCGGCACCGTCTCGGTGGGTGGCCGCCGGTGGCAGGTGCGCGCCGGCGCCCAGCGGGACCGGTCGTGGGGGCCGCGGGAATGGCGGGTGCCGTTCGCGATCGGCGACCTGCAGGGCGAGGACCGGCAGCTCTACTTCGTCGGCTCCCCGCTGCACGGCCGTGGCTCCGGCTACCTGCGGGAACGGTCGGGGGAGCTGCGCCGGCTGCGCTGGGTCGACGGCACCGTCGGCTACGACGACGAGGCGAACACGCTCTCCCCTGGAGTGCTGCGCTTCGAGGCGGCCGACGGCGCCCGGATCGAGGCGGCGCTCGCCCCTGTGACGCCCAGCGTCTGTTTCGACACCGCCCACACCTGCCGGGAACCCGAGCAGTGGCCCTACTGGCGCACCCTGGTCGAGGCCCGGGTCACCGGCTGGGAGGGCACCTGCCGAGGCTGGTTCGAAGCGAGCCGCTACGAGGCCCCGCAGGGCGCCGAGTAGCACCAACATCGGCGGTCATGATCGCCGTTTCAGCCCTCGGGTGGTCGTAGAAACTCGCCCGTTACGACCATTGGAGGGCCAAAACCGCGATCAAGCCCACGGACGGGGACGGTCGGGGCGCGGTGCCTCCCGGGCCCGCGCCCTCCCGGGCCCGTCGGGTCAGGCGGTGACCGTCGCTGTGGCGGCGTACTCGGCGACGATGGGGGCGAGCTCGGTGGGGGTGGCGCCGTGCAGGATGACGCCGTCGCAGCCGAGGGCCAGCTGGTTGCGGACGGCCGCCACGCACTCGGCCGGGGAGCCGGTGGCGGCCGGGGCGAGCCATTCGGCCGGGATCAGGGTCGCGGCGTGCGCGAGCTGCTCCGGGGTGCCGGTCACGTCGAGGCCGCGCACGCCCTTGATGACCGGGTCGGCGAGGAACCGCTCCAGCACCTTCAGGTCCCAGCCGTTGGTGCGCACGAGCAGGTCGCCGTAGCCCTGCAGGTAGGTTCCCAGCCGGCCGACGAGCTTCATGAGCCGCTTGTCCGCCGGGACGTGGTCGCCGATCGTCGCGAAGCAGGACCAGACCTTGACCGAGTCGGGGTCGCGCCCGGCCTGCTCGGCGGCGCGCTTCACCGTGGCCACGGCGCGTGCCGTGGTCTCGTCGGTGAAGAACGTGTGCAGCACGACCTGGTCGAACAGCCGGCCGCCGAGCTCGAGCGTCTGCGGGCCGAAGGCCGTGATGCCCATCGGCAGGTGCTCGTCCAGGCTCCCGTCGAGGTGCAGCACCGGCCAGGAGCCGGCAGGGCCCTTGTGGCCGATGATCGCCTCGCCGCGGAACAGCCGGCGCACGATGTCGACGAAGTCCTCGATCTGGGCCGTCGTGATCCGGGGGATGCCGTACGCGTCCTGCATGGTCGGGACGCCGCGGCCGAGCCCGAGCACGAAACGGCCGCCGGTGAGGCTCTGCATCGTGCGGGCGTAGCCGGCCGTGACCATCGGGTGGCGGGTGTTGTGGTTGGTCGCCCCGGTCGCGATGGTGATCCGCTCGGTGACGGCGCCGGCGGCCCCGGACAGGGTCGCCGCCTCCTTCTTGTTGTACCGCTCGGAGATGTAGGCGGTGCCCAGGCCGAGCTGCTCGGCGCCGATGGCCTCGGCGACGAGGTCGCGCGACGAGGCCGGCTGACCGGCCAGCAGGTAGCAGGCGAGCTCCTCGTGCACCCGGGCGGTCTCGGCGTCGTTCGTCGTCATGATCTGCTCCTCGAAGGACGGGGACGCCGAGCCCGCGCCGGCACGCCGATGTCCACCAGCCTGGTGGTTGGCCCTGTTGTCGCAAAATATCTAGAGGTAGTGCGGGATGCAACGCCGGGCGGGTGAACTGCGCCTGGCCGGTCGGGCCTCGACGGCCAGCTCGCCGCCGGACGCCATCTGGTGGCAGTGGCCCGTCCCGCACAGGTGACGATAAACATATATATGTTTAGAGTCGGGATGTCGGCGCTACCCGCGGTCGGCCCGACCTCCGCCCGGAGGGGCGTTATATCTAGATGTATCACCGGCGGTGGCGCCGGCGAGGAGGGGACTGGTCAGGTGAGTGACGGCGTCTGGGGCAGTGCCCCGCGGCACACGACCACCGAGCTGCTGGAGCGGCGGATCGAACAGGAGCCGGACGCCGAGTACCTGGACGTCTGCGGCACCAAGCTGACGGCGGCCGAGGTCGGCACGGCCGCGGCCCGGCTCGGCGGCGGCCTCCAGGAGCTCGGGGTCGCGCCCGGTGACCGGGTGGCGATGCTGCTGGAGAACTCCCCGGAGATGCTGGTCGCGTGGTGGGCGGCGCAGTGGGCGGGCGCCGTGGCGGTGCCGATCAACACGGCGTACAAGGGCGAGTACCTGCGCCACCAGCTGCGCGACTCGGGCGCGCGGGTGCTGGTCGTCGCCGCCGACCTCGCCGAGCGGGCGGCCGCCGTGTCCGCCGACCTCGACGAGCTGGCGCACGTGGTCGTCACCGGTGACGCACCCGCGCCGGCGTTCCCCGGCGCGACCGGCCACCGCCTCGACGACCTGCTCACCGCGCCGGCACTGGCCGGCCCGGTCGCCCGCCGGCCGTCGGATCTGGCGACGTTCATCTACACCGGTGGGACGACGGGGCTGTCGAAGGGCTGCATGCTCAGCCACAACTACCACGAGGCGCTGGCTCGCCAGATCGGGTACAGCTGGGGCCGGACGGCCGACGACGTGATCTGGACGCCGCTGCCGATGTTCCACTACAACGCGCTGGTCACGGCGGTGGTCGGGACGCTGGTGTACGGCGGGCGTGGGGCGATCTTCCGGCGGTTCTCGGTGTCGAACTTCTGGCCGGAGATGAACCGGACCGGGGCGACGCTGACCTCGACGCTGGGCACGATGGCGTACCTGCTGGCGCACGACGTGGACCGGCCGGAGATGCCGCGCTCGGGTGCCGCGGCGGCGAACACCTCGCTTCGGCTGATGGGCGCGGCGCCGCTGCCGCCCGAGGTAGACGACGTGATCCGCTCGCGGTTCGGCATCGACACGTTCTCGGGCGCCTACGGGGTGACGGAGGCGAGCCTGATCTCCTGGCAGCCGCCGGGGGTCCGCAACAGGCCACGGGCCGCCGGGATCGTGAACACCGAGTACTTCGACGTGCGGATCTTCGACGACGAGGACAACGAGCTGCCGTCCGGGTCCGACGGGGAGATCGTGATCCGGCCGAAGCGCGCCCACGTGATGTTCGAGGGCTACTGGGGACGGCCCGAGGTCACGGTCGAGACCAGCCGGAACTGGTGGTACCACACCGGCGACATCGGGAAGGTCGACGGGGACGGCTACCTGTACTTCGTCGACCGCAAGGCCGACTACCTGCGCCGGCGCGGCGAGAACATCGCGAGCTTCGAGGTCGAGCGGATCCTGATGGGCCACGGGCAGCTCGCCGACGTCGCCGTGCACGCGGTCCCCAGCCAGCTCACCGAGGACGACGTGAAGGTGACCGCGACCCGGGTCGCCGGCTCCGCGCTGACCGAGGAGGAGCTGTTCCGCTGGTGCGTCGACGCGCTGCCGTACTTCGTCCTGCCGCGCTACATCGAGTTCCGCGACGAGCTTCCGCGTAGCCCGGTCGGCCGGGTCCTCAAGCGCGAGCTGCGCACCGAGGGCGTCACCCCGGCGACCTGGGACGTCGAGGCCGCCGGGATCACCTACGAGAAGCGCTGAGCTGGCCGTCGGGAACGGGCTGAGCCGGCCGTCGGGAACGGGTGGGTGTCAGTCCGGCAGGTTCGTGGCCAGCAGGGTCACCGGCATGCCGCACACCGGCTCGAGGTCGGCCTCGTCCACGACGATGTCGCCCGTCTCCCGGTGCTGGCGGTACCGGACCGGGGCGCCGTACTGGGCGGCGACGGAGATCGGGCCCTCGATGTCCGACGTGCGGACCACCGCGGAGTAGATCCCTTCGCCACGTTCGTCGAGGAAGGCCTGGAAGCGGGCCGTCTCGGTGCCCTCCGGCTGGGTCGGCGAGATGATCTCGATCCCGGCTGACCAGTCGAGCAGGACCCGGATGCCCTCCTCGGCTAACGGGACCTCGCCGAAGGTCATCCCGAGGTCGCGCCAGAAGTCGGCGGCCCGCTCCTGGTTCTCGGGCCGGACGCAGAAGACGACATGGTGGAGTTTCGCGCTCGTCACGGCAGAATCATATAGACCTATCGGGGCAGGGATGGGCGACGAGAGGGGCTTGGCTGTGGCGAGCACGCGTCCGTGGCGGGTCATCCAGTGGGCGATGGGCAGTATCGGGCAGATCTCGGTGCGCCACCTGGTCGACAACCCCGCGTTCGAGGTCGTCGGCTGCTACGTGACGTCGGCGGAGAAGGACGGCCGGGACGTCGGGGAGCTCGCGGGGATCGACCCGATCGGCGTGCTCGCGACCCGCGACGTCGAGGCGCTGCTGGCGCTGGAGGCCGACTGCGTGAACTACGCGCCCCTCTACGTCGACGTCGACGAGATCGTCAGCATCCTGCGCAGCGGCAAGAACCTGGTGACGCCGTCGGGCTTCACCTACCCGCCCGCGCTCGACGCCGACCTGAGGGACCGGCTGGAGGAGGCCTGCCAGCAGGGCGGGGTCTCGCTGTTCGGTTCCGGCATCCACCCCGGGTTCGCCGGCGACCTGCTCCCCCTGACGTTCGCCCGGCTGAGCTCGCGCATCGACGAGCTCGTCGTGCAGGAGGTCGGCGACTTCCGCAACCACCCGTCGGCGGCCATGATGTTCGACGGCCTGGGCTTCGGCCGCCACCCCGACGACCTGTTGGCCGATCCACCCCGCATGTTCGCCACGATGGGGCGGACCTTCAAGGAGTCGATCTACCTGCTGGCCGCCGGCCTGGGCATCGAGGTCGAGGACTACGACTTCACCTGGGAGCCCGCGGTCGCGGTCAGGGACGTCACCGTGCGGGCCGGCTCGATCCAGCGGGGGCACGTCGCCGGGATGCGCCTCGAATGGCGCGTGTGGAACGGCGGCAAGCCGGTAGTGATCTTCCGGTCCTACTGGCGGATGGACGACGTCACCGAGCCCGACTGGGGCTACGAGAACGCCAAGTACTCGCTCTACTTCACCGGCCTGCCGTCGTTCCGGGTGAACTACGAGCCGACCGAGCCTGGCCCGGACGGCGACATCGGTTACTGGGGCCGGATCTGGACGGCGATGGCTGCGGTCAACGCGATCCCCGTCGTCGTCGCCGCGCCGCCCGGCCTGCGCACGCACCTCGACCTGCCGGTGGCCCAGCCCCCGCATCTGCACCGCTAGTCCCGAACTTCTGGTAGTCCCGAGCTCCTCCCGGAGGCGATGGCGTGACCACAGTGATCGAACGCGACCAACTGCTCGTCGGCGGCAGGTGGCGCGACCCGGCCTCGGCCGAGCGCATCGAGGTCCGTTCGCCGCACGACCAGCGCCAGGTGGCAACCGTCCCGCTGGCCGTCGAGGCCGACGCCGACGCGGCGATCGGCGCGGCGCGGGCGGCCCTGGACGGTGGCGACTGGGCGGCGACGACCGGCAAGGACCGCGCGGAGGTGATCCGCCGGGTGTCCGCCGGCCTGCAGGCCCGCGCCGAGGAGCTGGCCGGGCTGATCACCGACGAGATGGGCTCGCCGGCGAAGTTCTCGCTGTTCGGCCAGGCGATCGCGCCCGCGATGGTCCTCGACGGCTACGCCGAGCTGGCCGAACGGTTCCCCTTCGAGGAGCGACGCGCCGGCCTGGTCGGGCCGTGCCTGATCCAGAAGGTCCCGGTCGGCGTCGCCGTCGGCATCGTGCCGTGGAACGTCCCGATCTTCCTCGCCTGCATGAAGCTCGGCGCCGCGCTCGCCGCCGGCACCCCGATCATCCTGAAGCCGCCTCCCGAGGCGCCGGTGAGCTCCTTCCTGCTCGCCGAGGTTCTCCTCGACGCGGGCCTGCCCGCCGGCGCGGTGAGCATCCTCCCCGGCGGTGCCGACCTCGGCCGCTACCTGGTCGCCCACCCCGGCGTCGACAAGGTGTCGTTCACCGGCAGCAGCGCGGCGGGCCGGACGATCGGTGCCACCTGCGGCCAGCTCGTGCGCCGCTGCACGCTGGAGCTCGGCGGCAAGTCGGCCGGGATCATCCTCGACGACGCCGACCTCGCCACCGTCGTCCCGCAGCTGCTGGACTCCGGGTTGCAGAACAACGGCCAGGTCTGCGCGGCACAGAGCCGCATCCTGGCGCCCGCCGCGCGCTACGACGAGATCGTCGACGCCCTGGCCGACCACGTGCGTGGCCTGGTCGTCGGCGACCCCCGCGATCCCGCCACGGACGTCGGCCCGCTGGTCTCGGGGCGCCAGCGTGACCGCGTCGAGGGCTACCTCGCCGACGGCGTGGCGAGCGGCGCCCGGCTGCTCGTCGGCGGCGGACGCCCCGCCGGCCTCGACGCGGGCTTCTACGTCGAGCCCACGCTGTTCGCCGACGTCGAGAACACCAGCCGGATCGCCCGGGAGGAGATCTTCGGCCCGGTGGTGACCGTGATCCGGTACCGGGACACCGACGAGGCCGTGGCCATCGCCAACGACTCCGACTACGGGCTGTCGGGCTCGGTCTGGACCGCGGACACCGACCGCGGCGTCGCGGTGGCCAGCCGGATCCGCACCGGCACCTGCGCGGTCAACTCGGTCGCGGTCGTCGAGCCGCGCAGCCCGTTCGGCGGCTTCAAGCAGTCCGGGATCGGCCGGGAGATGGGCCCCGAGGGCGTAGAGGCCTACTTGGAGACCCGCACCGTCGTGCTGCCCTTCGGGTGAGCCCGGTCGACCGCCCGGTCCCGGTCGTCAAAAGATCTAGATATTACTAAATGTAGGGTCGAGTTCATGGCCGACATGACGACAGCGGCGCAGCCCGCCGTGGGTGACGAGGAAGCCGATCCGGCGGCGGGCGCGGAGGCGGGGCGTCGCGCGGACCTGCAGTGGCTTGGCCTCGACGTGGTCGACGCCGGCGCCGACGCCGACGGGGTCGTCTCGACCCGTGCGAGCGTCGTGATGGCCGAGCGTCATCTCACCCAGCTGCGGCGGATGTACGGCGGCGCCGGGCTCTCCCTGGTCGGCGCGCTCATCGAGACGGCGACCGAGCGGCCGCTGCGGTGGGCGACCGCGCAGTTCGTGGGCTCACCGACCCGCGGCGAGCGCCTCGACCTCGTCGCCGAGGTGCTGGCCGCCGGCCGGCGCACGTCGCAGGTCCGGGTCACCGGCCTCGTCGACGGTCGGGTCGTGCTCGCCGGGCTGGGCGCGTCCGGCGAGGCCAGCTCCACCGTCGCGGACGGGGTGGTCGCGACGATGCCCGTCGTGCCGCCGCCCGAGGCCTGCCCGCCGGTCCGGCTGCCGTTCCCGGCGGACGTGTCGCCGGGATTCTTCGGCCTGGTGGAGATGCGCGAGATCGACGCCGGGCCTCGGCTGCGTTTCTGGATCCGCTTCGCCGGCCGGCCGGCGACCCGGCCCGTCCTGCTCTCCCTGGTGGCCGACTCCGTGCCGACCATGGTCATGGCCGCGCTCGGGGACCGTGGTTCCGGGTCGAGCCTGGACAACACGATCCGGGTCGGCGCGGCGCCCGACAGCGACTGGGTCCTCGTCGACGGCACCCCCGAGCAGGCGGCCGGCGGCTACGGCCACGGCTCGGTGCGGCTCTGGGCTCCGGACGGCTCGCTCGCGGGTGTGGGCAGCCAGACGGCTGCCCTGTGGCACAGCCCCCCGGCGCGCCGGCCGCCGGACGCACCTGTCACGGCTCCGGAACCTCGAAGTGCTCGTCCCGCAGCTCGAAGGCACGCTTGACGCCGTGCTGGGCGCGGGTCCTGACGAAGTTGAACTCGCCCTGCTCGAAGCTGAGGTTGGTTCCGTAGGCGTGGAAGAGGTAGCTCAGCACCTCCTCGCCCTGGTAGGCCTGCAGCTGCTCGACGAGACGGAACGCCTCCTTCGCCATGACGAGGCCGTCGGCGGGCATGCGGGAGACCTTCCTGGCCCACCACTCGGCCCGCCTGGCGACGTCGGCGTCGTCGACGACCTCGGTGAAGATCCCGAGGTGCGCCAGGTCGGCGCCGGGGAGGGTGTCGCCGGTCAGGAGCAGTCGGCGAGCCAGGACCGGGCCGAGCCGGTGGAAGAACATGTGCAGCGAGCCGAGGGCGGGCCCGAGGAAGCGGGTCGCGGGCATGCCGAGCTTCGCGTCGCGGCCGACGACGGCGATGTCGGCCATGAGCGCCAGCTCGAAGCCGCCGCCGAGCGCGAGCCCGCGGACCTCGGCGACGGTGGCCTTCGGGAACCCCAGGAACTCGTGGTAGAAGCCGAAGGACCGCCGGTCGACGGTGAGGCGGCGGCGCTGGCTGGGCCGCCGCTGCCTGGCACCGTTGCTCGCCCCACCGTTGCTGGTCGCGGCGCCGTTCGTCGAGGTGCCCGCCTCGTTCCTGGCCGGTGCCTCGCCGTACCAGGCGTAGGCGTTGCGCATGTCCGCGCCCGCCGAGAAGTAGCCGCCGGCGCCGCGCAGCAGGACGACCTTGACGTCGTCGTCGCCGGCAGCGTCGTCGAGGAGGGCGGCGAGCTGGCCGCGCATCGCGGCGTCGTAGGAGTTGCGCCGCTCGGGGCAGTTGAGGGTGATGCGGGCGACCCCGGCCTCGGGATTCCGCTCCAGCAGTACGCGTCCGTCGGTCAACGCGGCCGTCCTCTCCCTCTGAGCCTCGGTCGGCGTCATCCTAGGCGAAATATCTATATATTTCTACGCGAGGCAGGGTGCGACCGGCCCTGCGCCCCAGTGGGGGGCGTCACCGCGGTCGGCGGCCCCGCGTTCGTTGCCCGGTGACCGCCCGGCACCGTAGGTTAAATATCCGGATATTTAGAAGATCCAAAGCGCCGGCCGGAGCGAGTCAGAGGGAAGCGTCAACGCATGGACTTCCGTCTCAGTGACGAACAGCTCGCCCTACGCGACACCGTCGTGTCGTTCTGCAAGGGCCATTTCGACGTGGCGGCGGTCGCGTCCCGGGAGGCCCGCACCTGGCCCGAGACAGCACAGGGTGGGCCTGCGGCTCCCGCGGCCTGGTCGGAGCTCGCGGGGATCGGCGTGCTCGGCATGCTCGTCCCGGATGAGGTCGACGGTGTCGCGCCCGGTGGCGCCGCGGAGGTGGCCATCGCCTTCGAGGAGCTCGGGCGCAGCTTGTGCCTCGGGCCGGTGCTCTGGTCGACCCTCGCCGCGCCGCTTGTTCCCGGCGTCGAGGCGGGCGAGGTTCGGGTGGCCGGGGTCCGGGTCGAGCCCGGCCGTCCCGCCGGCGCGGTCGCCGTCGAGCACGCGCCCGAGAGCGACGTGCTGATCGTGCTGTATCCCGACCGGGTCGAGCGGCTAGCGACGGCCGACCTGCCGGTCTCCGTCGCGGGGGAGCCGTTCGACCCGCTGACGCCGACGGCGGTGTTCGAGAGCCTGCCGTCCGGCACGGTGGTCGGCGGGGCCGAGGAGGCGGCCCGCCTGGCGCTGCTCGGCACCGCGCTGTCGGCCGCGCTGCTGGTCGGCACCGCCCAGGGCGCGCTCGACGTGGCCGCCGGCTACGCCGCGCAGCGCAAGCAGTTCGGCGTGCCGATCGGGTCCTTCCAGGCCGTCAAGCACCTGCTCACCGACATGTACGTCCGGGTCGCGCTGGCCCGGAGCGCGACCTACGCGGCCGCCGCCATGATCGACGACCCGCGCGCCGGGGACGCGGTGCGCGCCGCGAGCGCCGCGAAGCTCCTGGCGGGCGAGGCGGGGATCGGTAACGGCCGGGCCGCCGTGCAGGTGCTGGGCGGGATGGGCTTCACCTGGGAGATGCTGCCGCACTACTACCTCAAGCGGGCCTGGCTGCTCGAACAGGGCTTCGGCACGTCCGACAACCACGCCCTGGCCCTGGCTGACACACTCGCGGCGGAGCCGGGGGTGGCCCTTGACGGGACGACGACGGTGGTGAACGGATGACGGGGACGACGAAGCCGCCGTACGGCACGATCACGTACGAGGTGACGCCGGACCGGGTGGCGACGCTGACGCTGAACCGGCCCGAGGCGTTGAACGCGTTCGACCGCCAGATGTGCGAGGAGATCCGCGACGCCTGGCGGCGGGTCAAGGACGATCCGGCCGTCAACGCCGTCGTGCTGCGGGCCGCCGGTGACCGGGCGTTCTGCGCCGGGCTGGACGTGAAGAAGAGCTACGGCCAGCCGGACGACGTCTGGAACCACGAGGACCCCGGCGAGCTGCTCTCTCCGAAGTGGCAGAAGGTCTGGAAACCGGTCGTCTGCGCGGTGCAGGGCATCTGCACGGCGGGGGCGTTCTACTTCCTCAACGAGTCGGACATCGTGATCTGCTCGCAGGACGCGACGTTCTTCGACTCGCACGTCAGCGGGGGGATGGTGCTGGCGTTGGAGCCGATCGGGCTGATGCGCAGGATCGGGCTGGGGGAGACGTTGCGGATCGCGCTGTCGGGCAACGACGAGCGGGTCACCGCGGCCACGGCGTTGCGGATCGGGCTCGTCTCCGAGGTCGTCACCCGCGAGGAGCTGTGGGCGAGGGCGCACGAGATCGCGGCGGGCATCGCCGAGAAGCCGTCGTCGGCCACCCAGGGGACCGTGCGCGCGATCTGGGAGTCGCTGGACCGGCCCTACCGCGCGGCCATGGAGCAGGGATTGATCTACACCCGGCTGGGCAACCCGATCGGCATGGCCGAGGTCAAGGCCAACCCGCTGCCCAAGCGTCAGCCGAGGCTGCGATGAACCCCGCCGGGCCGAGCGCGCTGTCCGCCCGAATCGCCGCCACGCTGGCCCTCGACGCCCGCGCGCCGTTCCTGGAGTTCCACGGCCAGTGGCGCACCTGGGGCCAGCTGGCCGCGACCGCCGACGCGGTCGCCGCCCACGTACCCGCTCCGGGCACCCGGGTCGGGGTCCTGCTGCGCAACCAGCCCGCCCATGTCGGCCTGCTGGTGGGGCTGCTGCGCGCAGGCGCCTGCGTCGTGACGATCAACCCGAGCCGGGGTGTCGACCGGGTCCGTGCCGACCTCGCGGGCCTCGGCCTGCCGATTCTCGCGGGCACGCCCCAGGACGTCGCCACCTTCGCCGACGACGGCGGCCCGCGCCTCGTGCTGACGACGACCGATCTCGGCGCGCCGGTCACCGTCGCGGGCGAGCTGCCCGCCGACCTCGGCGTGGCGCGGCCGGAGGTCGCCGTCGAGATGCTGACCAGCGGTACCACCGGGCCGCCGAAGCGGATCCCGCTCGGCTACGAGATGCTCACCCGCGGCCTGGTCGGGGCCAAACACTACGAGTCCAGCCGGGATGACACGCCCCGGCTGCGCTCCGGCGTCGCGATCGTCAACGCGCCGCTCGTGCACATGGGCGGGCTGTTCCGGATCCTGCAGTGCCTCTACGACGGCCGCGCGCTGTGCCTGCTGGAGCGGTTCGCCGTCGACGACTGGGCCGCCGCGGTGCGCCGGCACAAGCCGCGCACGATCAGCCTCGTCCCGACGGCGCTGCGGATGGTGCTGGAGGCCGATCTCGACCCGGCCGTCTTCGCCACGGTCCGTTCGGCGATCTCCGGCACGGCCCCGCTGTCGCCGGACGACGCGGACGCGTTCGAGGCGAAGTACGGCGTGCCTGTGCTGGTCTCTTACGCGGCGACGGAGTTCGGCGGCGGCGTCGCCGGCTGGAACCTCGCCGACCACCAGGCGCACTGGTCGGCCAAGCGGGGCAGCGTCGGGCGGGCGCACGCCGGGGTCGAGCTGCGCGTCGTCGACGCGGAGGACTTCACGCCGCTGCCGCCGGACGGCGAGGGCCTGCTGGAGGTCCGGGCCCACCAGTTCGGCGACGGGGCGGACTGGGTCCGGACCACGGACCTCGCGCGCCTGGACGCTGACGGGTTCCTGTGGATTCTCGGCCGGGCCGATCAGGCGATCATCCGCGGCGGCTTCAAGATCCGCCCGGAGGACGTCCGGGCCGTGCTGGAACGCGATCCCCGGGTGCGCGGCGCCGCCGTCGTGGGCCGTCCCGACCCGCGGCTGGGCGCCGTGCCGGTCGCGGCCGTCGAGCTGCGCCTCGGCGGCGCGGACGCGACCGAGGCCGAGCCCGCGGTCGGGGCCAAGGAAGTGGTCGACCAGCTGAGGGCCGACGCGGCCCGGGTGCTGGCCGGCTACGAGCTGCCGGTCGAGATCCGCGTCGTCGCCGAGCTGCCGCGCACCCCCTCGGGCAAGGTCGACCTTGCCGCAGTCAAGGACCTGCTCGCCACACCTGTCACCGACCAGGAGACCTGATGGACCTCACCTACAGCGAGGCCGACGAGCGGTTCCGCGCCCAGCTGCGGTCCTGGTTGGAGCAGGCGGTGCCGGCGCACGGCGCGCCCCCGCCGCCCGGGGACTGGCCGGCGCGGCGGGCCTATGACACGGCCTGGCAGCGCAAGCTGTTCGATGCCGGCTACGCGGGCCTGCACTGGCCGAAGGCGTTCGGCGGCCAGGGCGTGGCGGTCAGCCAGCAGCTGGTGTACCTGGAGGAGTACGCCCGAGCGGGCGCGCCCTACATCAGCGTGAACTTCGTCGGGATGATGCACGCCGGCCCGACCCTCATCGCCGAGGGAACCGACGAACAGCGGGCCTTCCACCTGCCGCGGATCCTGCGCGGCGACGACGTCTGGTGCCAGGGCTTCTCCGAACCCGACGCGGGCTCGGACCTGGCCTCGCTGCGGACCAGGGCCGTGCGCGACGGCGACGAGTACGTCATCCACGGCCAGAAGATCTGGTCGACGAGGGCGCACGTCGCGGACTACTGCGAGCTGCTGGTCCGCACCGACCCGGAGGCGCGCAAGCACCGGGGGATCAGCTGGCTGATCCTGGACATGCACCAGCCCGGCGTCGAGGTCCGCCCGATGCGCACGATCGACGGCGAGAGCCACTTCTGCGAGGTCTTCCTCGACGGAGCCCGCGCCCCGGTCACCAACCGGGTCGGGGCGGAGAACGACGGCTGGCGGGTCACGAACGTGACGCTGCGGTTCGAGCGGGGCACCGCGTTCGCCCAGCACGTCATCACGATGCGCTCCCAGATCCGGGCCCTGGTCGAGGTCGCGCGCACGACGCCGACCGGCTCCGACGGGCAGACGGCGTGGGACGACTCGGGGCTGCGCAAGCAGGTCGGCCGGCTGGAGGCGAGTGTCGAGGCGTTGTGGCGCCTCACCCAGCTGGGCATCGCCGAGGCCGAGCGGACGGGCCTGCCGGCGCCGACGGGGTCGGCGGTGAAGCTGCGGTTCAGCGAGCTGGCCCAGGAGATCACCGAGCTGACCCTGCGGGTGCTCGGCCGGCCGGTCCTGGGCGGCGCCCCGGGCCGGGCCCGGGAGGCGGCCCGCGACTACCTCTGGTCGCTGCAGTACACGATCGCGGCCGGCACCTCCCAGATCCAGCGCAACCTCGTCGCCGAACGCATCCTCGGCATGCCCCGCAGCGCCTGACGCCCCCCGGGGCTTTGGCCGCTCGGTCCTGGTCCGGGGGGGCCCCCCCGCGGGGGGGGGGGGGCGGGGCGGGGGGGGGGGGGGGGGGGGGGGCC
>NZ_JADWYX010000082.1:5170-40366 GCF_016786355.1 Frankia sp. AgB1.9 | reverse complement strand
ACAACGGATCATTCCGGCCGGATCTCACCACCTGATCCACAGCCGACCAGCCCACGCACTTCTCAAACAGGCCCTAGAAGAAGACCGAGCGGCGTTGCATGAGGAGGCCGTAGAGGGTGTGCTGGATCGACTCGCGGATGCGGTCCGTGAGCTCGAAGACCAGCATCGGGTCCTCGGCGGCGGCCGGGGTCAGGGACGAGGTGTCCACCGGCTCGCCGAACTCGATGAGCCACTTGGACGGCAGCGGAACCATGCCGAGCGGGCCGAGCCAGGGGAACGTCGGCGTCAGCGGGAAGTACGGCAGGCCGAGCAGTCGGGCGACCGTCTTGGCGTTGCCGAGCATCGGGTAGATCTCCTCGGCGCCGACGATCGTGCACGGGATGATCGGGACCCCGGTGCGCAGCGCCGCCGAGACGAAGCCACCGCGGCCGAACCGTTGCAACTTGTACCGCTCCGAGAACGGCTTGCCGACCCCCTTGAAGCCCTCCGGCCAGACCCCGACCAGCTCGCCCTTGCCCAGCAGCCGCTCCGCGTCGGCCTGGCAGGCCAGGGTGTTGCCGGTCTTGCGGGCCATCGGCGCCAGGAACGGCAGTGAGAACACCAGGTCGGCGGCGAGCATCCGCAGGTAGCGATGCGCGGGGTGGTGGTCCAGCAACGCCATCGCGGTCATCAGCGCGTCGATCGGCAGCGTTCCGGAGTGGTTGGCGACGACCAGCGCGCCGCCCGTGTCGGGAACGTTCTCCAGGCCCCGGGTCTCCACCCGGAAGTAGTTCCGGTAGACCGGGCGCAGCAGCGGGGCGACGACGTGCTCGGTCAGGTCCGCGTCGAAGCCGAGCTCGTCGACCTCGTAGTCGCCGGTGATCCGCCGCCGAAGGAAGGCCAGCATGCCGGCGAGGGCGCGTTCGAGGCCGGCGGGATCGGCGATGGGCTGTTCCCCGGCGCTCGGCGGGGCGGCGAGCGGGGTGGCCATGGCGTCTGCCGTCGAGGCGGCGGCGGTACGCGTGCTGGCGGCCCGGGCCGCGGGTCGCTCCGACACGCGCTCGTCGCCGCGCCGTGTCGGGCGCGGCGCCCGGAGGTCAGTCGGTGGTACGGGTTCGCCGTCAGCCTGCTCGGCGACGACCCGTGCGACCTTGGACCGCCCGGATCCGCCCGTGTCAGACCGCGTGGAACCGCTCGCGGCGCCGGCCGTCCGCGGGCCGGCTTTGGCACGTGGCGCGCGGCGGCGCGCGGCGGCGCTGGCGGTCGCGGTGTCGTCCTTGGCTGCCGCGTCGACATCGCTCGCCGCCGCCTCGGCCGAACCTGGCGTGCCGGCGGAGCCGACGCGGGTGGAGCTGGTCTCGCGGCTGGAGGCCGCGGCCCGGGTGGACGCGGCGGACCGCTTCGAAGCGGCAGCCCGGCCGGCACCGGCAGCCTGGTCGGCACCCGCGGCCCGGTTGGCCCCGGAAGCTCGTTTGGACGCGGCAGTACGGCCGGAGGCGGCGGCGCGGCTGGAGGTACGGGCCGGCGTGGTCGTCCCGTCGTCGCCCACCGAAGTAGGCGAGTCGGCCTCCGGCACCGCCGGCCGGTCGGCCCTGGCTCGGGTGGTGGCCGTCCTCGCTGGGCGCGCGGACGCCGGTCGGCTCGACGGGCCCGGTCGGCTCGACGAGGCCGGATGATCCGAGGCGGCCGTTCGATCCGCCGCCGCGGCGTGGTCCGAGGTTCCGGGATCCACCGCCGGCCCGGATCCGGGCCGCAGCCGCGAGCTCGGCCGCGTCCCCGCGTCCACCACTCCGGCGCTCGGGGACGGAGTACTGGCCGTCGCGGCACCGGCGTCGGGGGTGGGGCGGGAGCTCGGCACCGGCGGCATCCGGCTGGTCGAGGACGACCGGCCCATCGGCGAGATCGTCGCACCCGGCGATTCGGCCTCACCCCCGCGCGGCTCGGCGATCGGAGGCTTGCTCGCCGCCTTCGCGCCCGCCCGGCGGGCCGGGCGGGCCAACGGGATGATCTGGGCCTCGCCGGGCGGCGGCTGGCCGGCCGCGGTCACGGCGCACCCACCAGCCGGCGCCGGGCCATCAGGCCGAGCAGGGCCTGCTCGGCCTGGACGACCTGCTCTGGGTCAATCGTCGGGCGCAGCCCGCGTTCCCGCACAAAGCTGTCGAACGCCGCCGCTGTCGTGTAACGCGGCGTGTAGCCGAAGACCTCGCGCAGTCGGGTCGTGTCGACCGCGCGGCCGTACGCGAGGAAACCGACCTGCTCGGGCGGGAAGTCCACCACCCGCAGCCGGCTGGCGAGCCTCGACAGCGAGCTGACCGCCGGGAACGGCACCGGGATCGGCGGCCGGCCGGATCGGCGGATCGCCTGCGAGAGCAGCAGGATGCCGTCACCCGCGACGTTGAACGTGCCGGCGTGCCCACCGCCAGCGGCCCGCAGCAGCACCGCGAGCGCGTCGGATGAGTGGAGCAGTTGGATGCGCGGGTCGAAGCCCAGCACGGTCGGTACGACCGGGAACTCGAAGTAACGCGCCAGGGGACTGTCGACGCCCGGGCCCAGGATGTTCGCGAACCGCAACACGGTCACGGCGATATCCGGCCTGCGGCGGCTGAAACCCCTTACGTAACCTTCGACCTCGACGGCGTCCTTGCCGTAGCCGCCGTGCGGTAGCTGGCGCGGCTCCATGTCCTCGGTGAACAGCGCCGGGTCGCGCGACGACGAGCCGTAGATCGTCGTCGTGGACCGGACGACCAGCCTGCTGACCGTCTCCGATTTCTGGCAGGCGGCGAGCAGCTGCATCGTGCCGATGACGTTGATTTCCTTCATCGCCGTCCGGCCACCGGCGACGACCGGGTTGGCGATGAGGTTCAGGTGCAGGACCGTGTCGATGCCTGCCGTGCCGATCACCTTGGCGATCAGCGGGTTGCGGATGTCGGCACGCACGAATCTCGTCCGGCCGAGGTCGTCGCCCGGTGCGACCGTGTCGACCCCGATCACGGTCTCGATCTGTGGACTGGCCGCGAGGGCTCGGGCGACGTCCGCGCCGAGTGGACGGGACACACCGGTGACAAGCACGCGGCGTGGTCTCATGTGGGCTCCCAGGGCGCCGTCAGATGCGGTCCGTGCCTTGGCGTCCCGGTCATCGTACGCCTGCCCTGACGCGAAACCACTGCGTAGCGTTACCGGTCCGACGGCCGTCGCCCGCTGGCAACCCGGAGGTCACCCGCGGCCGGCGACGGCTCAGGTGAGCGCGGGCAGGCTGACGACGGAAGCCGTCCGTCCCGCCGCCCCGACCCCCACCGCCGACCCGGAAGCGGTACCGAAGCCCGACTCACGGGGCGGCTGGCCGATGACGACGGCGTCGCCGCGCCTCAGCCGCAGCAGGTCGCCGGCACAGCCGCAGTTGACGGCGAGCATCACCCGGCGCAGCGCGTCCTCGCACAACGCCGCCTGCCCGACGGGCACGTCACCGTAGGTGTGGGTGAACGGGAGCAGGTGCTGACGCCCGACGGCGCGGATCTCGACGTCGTCGCCGAGCAGCACGCCGGCGGCCTCAAGATCTTGTCTGGTCACGTTGAGTGAGAGGTTGCCGAAATGGTCGACGGCCAGCACCTGGGCGTGCAGATGATCGTCGTCGACCACGCAGCCCGGCCGGGTGAGCCGGACCAGCGACTCGGCGTCGATGCGCGGCCCGACCTCGGCCAGCGCCAGCCCGGCGGCGAGCCGCGCGGCGACCGGGGCGTAGACGTCCCGGCCCCGAAAGACCACGGTCGGCAGCGGTAGCCACAGCGCCGGGTTGGAGATCTCGTGGGCCGCCGTCACCCCGCCGAGGATGTCCCAGGCCAGCGAGGTGAGGCCGTTGTCCGGGGCCACGAAGGTCGATCCGTCGGCCGAGCGAATCGCGACGCCACGAGTGGCCGTGGCCGCGGGGCGCCCCTCGGGCCGCGGCTGGGCGCCGCCCGCGGCGACGTCGAGCCGTTCGACGACGGCAAGGTGCACGCCGACCGGCAGGTAGCAGACGCTGTCGGCCAGCAGGCCGGCGCCATGCTCGATGTCCTGTGGGGCGACCGCGTGGCAGACGTCGACGACCCTCGCCCCCGGCGCGTGCCGGGCGATCACCCCGTGGACCACGCCGACGCACGTGTCGTCGAGCCCGTAGTCAGAAAGAAAGTTGATCCACCCCGCCGGGGGGGCGGGGCCCCCCGCCGCGGTCGCGATGCCCGTGCTCGCCTCGCTCGACGTCATCAGTCGCACCCCGCAGACGCACGGGTGGCCCCGTTGCCACCCGGCGAGCAGCGTCCCACAGGACCAAGGTCCCAGCCGGACGGAACCGCGACGAGGAAACCTCCGAGATACATGCCTCGCAGCCGGGCCGAGGCGCTCGTGGTCGGCGCGCGGGGCGCGAAAGTGGTGCCCGAACGAGTAGCCGCGCAGCGTTCGTGGGTCCTGCCGCGTGCCGAATCGGCCTACGCCTGGCCGGATGCGCGTCGCCACCAGCGATCGCGCACCCGAGGCCGCTCACCAGTCGACCCCCGGCCGCGCGGCGCGCGACGTCGGGGGTCTCGGGGCGTTCTTACCGACTACTTCTTGTTGCGGCGCTGGACGCGGGTTCGCTTGAGAAGTTTGCGGTGCTTCTTCTTCGCCATCCGCTTGCGACGCTTCTTGATAACAGAACCCACGAATACAACCGATCTGTGTGGAGGAGAGCTACCGGGTGAGCCTACCGCCCAGCACCGGCCTGGATGGGTGGCCGCCCTGACACGGCCAGTCAGCGCGCAGCCCCCGCCCGGCACCGGCCGCGGCCAAGGCAGCGGTTGCCGGACAGTACCACCTGGCTCGACGCGGACCGCCGCACTCAGCTGGGGCGGCCAAGCTCGACGGACCGGTCACGTGCCGCCACCAGCGCGTCGAGGATCGCTCCCCGCACCGCCTGGCGGTCGAACTCGCGCAACGCGGCCGCGGTCGTCCCGGCCGGTGACGTGACGGCCTCCCGCAGCAGCGCCGGGTGCTCGCTGGTCTCACGCAGCATCTGGGCCGAGCCGAGCGCCGTCTGCACCATCAGCTCGGTGGCCAGCGGGCGGGGCACGCCGAGCAGCACCCCTGCCTCGATCATCGCGTCGACCAGGTAGAAGAAGTACGCCGGGCCGCTGCCCGACAACGCCGTGACGGCGTCCAGCTGCGACTCCGGGACCCGGACGACCCGGCCGACGGCCGCGAGCAGCTCCTCGGTGCGCGCCAGCTCGTCGTCACCCGCGTGCCGGCCGGCGCAGATCGCCGACATCGCCGCGCCGACCAGCAGCGGCGTGTTGGTCATCACCCGCACCACCGGCGTGCCGGCGGGCAGCGCGTCCTGGAGGAACGGCAGCGTGATCCCCGCCGCGAGCGACACCACGAAGGCGCCCGGAGCCAGCACCGCGCCGATGTCGGCCAGCAGCCCGGCCATGTCGTGCGGCTTGACGGCCACGATCACCACGTCGGCGCCGGCCACCGCCTCGGCCGGGGCGGCCGCGGTGACCCCGTGCTGGGCGCAGATCGCCGCCGCCCTCGCCGGGTCCTTCTCGGCGACCACGATCTCCTTGGGCTCGACGCCGGAGCGCAGCAGCCCGGCCAGCAACGCCTCGCCCAGCCGGCCGACACCCACGATCGTCACACTCATGCCTGCTCCTCAGCCCACCCGCCTATGCCGCTCGCAAGGCTACGGCCCCGTTCCTGGCCTCAGGGCCGGCGGGCGACCACAAGGAGGGTGCGGAACGGCTCCTCGATGACTCCGTCGGGGAAGGCCCGCAGCATCGAGCGACGCTCCGCGTCGAGGAAGTCCTGCTCCTGGTCGCCGATCGCGGCCACGTAGGACTTCGACCGAAGCCAGGTCAGGTAGGTGTCGACGTCGAGCCGCCGGACCCAGCGGCCGGCGAGGGTCACTACCTCGGCGAACTGCCCGGTCCAGCGCAGCTCGTCGGCATAGGGCCGGGTCCGGTAGCCGCGGGTGTAGCCCGGGCTCATCGCTTCCAGCCGGTCCTGCTGGCGCTGCCACCAGCGCTCGTCCTCTGCGTCCACGTCGTTCCACCAGACGGCGAGCGCACCGCCGGGACGCAGCACCCGGGTCGCCTCGGCCGCGGCGACGGGCACCCGCATCCAGTGCCATGCCTGCGCGTAGCAGATCAGGTCGGCGACCCCGGCCCGCAGCGGCAGCGCTTCGCCGTCACCGAGCGCCGCCGGAATTCCCGGGGTGCGCGCCCGCAGCCGGCCGAGCATGCCCGCGCCGATGTCGAAAGGGACGACCCGAGCGCCACGGCCGAGCAGCCCACGGGTCGCGATGCCGGTGCCGGCGCCCACCTCGACGACGTCCGCGCCGGCGATCGGCCGACCGGCGAGCCGTTCCAGATCGTCGAACAGCGCGTCGGGATAGGTGGGCCGTGCCGCGTCATAGGCGTCGACCAGCGGGTCGAACAGCGAACGTGAACCCATGCCGCAATCGTGGCACCGAACCGGGCCGGTGCCGACGCCATCCGCCCAGATCAGGGCAGCACGAGGCCGCCGGGACTGGCCGCCGCGGCGGGCGCGGCGAGGTTGAGCCGGGTGAAGGCGAGCGCCTCGGCGAGGTCGGCCTCCCGCTGCGCGCGGGTCTCGGCACGACGGGTGTTGATCTCGACGACGACGGTGCCGTCGAAGCCCCGGGCGGCCAGCCGTTCGAGCAGCTGGGCGCAGGGCTGGGTGCCGCGGCCGGGGACCAGGTGCTCGTCCTTCGCCGAGCCCACGCCGTCGGCCAGGTGCACGTGGGCCAGCCGGTCGCCCAGCACGTCGGCCATCGCCAGCGCGTCCGAGCGGGAGACGCTGGTGTGCGACAGGTCGAGGGTGACGTGCCGGTAGCCGTCCTCGATCGGCGACCAGTCCGGCGCGTAGGCCGACACCTCCCGGCCACGGGCCCGCAGCGGGAACATGTTCTCGACGGCGAAGCGGATGTCGGTCTCCTGCGCCATCCGCTCGATGCCCGCGATGAAGTCCCGCCCGTAGTCGCGCTGCCAGCGGAACGGCGGGTGCACGACGACGGTCTTCGCGTCGAGGGTCTCGGCCGCCGAACGGGCCCGCACCAGCTTGCCCCACGGGTCGGTGCCCCAGACACGCTGGGTGAGCAGCAGGCAGGGTGAGTGGATCGCGACCACCGGGATGCCGTGGTAGTCCACCAGCCGCTTCAGCGCCCGCGGGTCCTGACTGACCGGGTCCGTCCAGACCATGATCTCGACGCCGTCGTAGCCAAGCCGGGCCGCCATCTCGAACGCGGCCGGCGTCGATTCGGGGTAGGTCGACGCCGTCGACAGCGCGACCTTCGCCGCCGGGACACCCACCCGCACCCGAACACCTTCTTCCGCGATCCAGGGCCAGCCCCCGCACGGCCCGCTCCCAGGCTAGGCCATCACGGCAGCGGTGCCCCGTCCGGCGGCGGCCCGAGTGATCTCACCCTGCGTGGCCGCCGCACGAGAGCTCAGCCGAGCTTCAGGGTGTCCAGCCGACGCAGGATGATGCCCTCGCGCAGCGCCCACGGGCAGATCTCGACCTCGTCGACGGACAGCAGGTCCATCGTCTCGACGGCGACCACCGCTCCGGCGGCGAGCTGCGCGGCCCGGGACGCGGAGACCCCGGGCAGTGAGGTCCGCTCGGTCGAGGACATCCGGCAGACCACCTTCGCCGCCGCCTCCAGGTCGGTCCTGCGCAGCACCCGCCGGACGTAGGGGCCTCGGCTGTACGGCTCGGCGCCGGCGATCCGGGCCAGCGAGCGGAACGTCTTCGACGTCGCTACCGCCCGGGTGGGCTCGCCGACGTGGTAGAGATTGCCGACCACCGGCGCGATCTGCGCCCGGACGTAGCGGCGCAGCGCGGACAGCTCACGCTGGCTCGGCGGGTCCGTCGTCAGCCAGTCCCGGGTGAGGCGGCTCGCGCCCAGCGGCAGCGAGGCGACGACGTCGGGCTCCTCGTCCAGGCCAGCGCCGATCTCCAGCGAGCCACCGCCGATGTCCAGCGCGAGCAGCCGGCCGGCGCTCCAGCCAAACCAGCGGCGCACCGCGAGGAAGGTCAGCCGGGCCTCGTCGTCGCCCGGCAGCACCTCGACGCCGACCCCGGTCACCGCGCGCAGCCGAGCAAGGACGTCGTCACTGTTGGTGGCATCCCGCAGCGCGGATGTGGCGAACGCCACGAGGTCGAAGACGGCCAGCTCCTCGGCCTGCCGGCGCAGGTCGAGGATGCAGTCGACGAGCGCGTGCTCGCCGCTGACCGACAGCGCGCCCGAGTCGTCCAGCAGCTCGACCAGCCGCAGCGGCACCCGCACGCTCGCGGCCGGCCGCGGCGCCGCGCCGTGGTGTGCGTCCACGACCAGCAGGTGCACGGTGTTCGAACCGATGTCGATGACGCCGAGCCGCATCGGCTGGGCCGGCGGCGCTGGCAGGGCGACGGCCGTCACCCGCGGCTGGCTCACCACCGACGAGGCGGCGGTGCCGTCCGGGCCGACGAGCTGGCCGGCTGCCCCCGAGCCGGCTGCCCCTGAGGACGCGGATGCCCCCGGCGAGGCAGCCGCCCCCGCGGGAACGAGCCTTGTCGACGCGACCGCCGAGCGGCGTGGCACCACCACACCGGGCAGCACCCGGCCCCCGCCGGCGTCCGCCCCCGGTTCGGGCCCGTCCTTCTCCGCCCGCGCCGTCGGTGAGAACCTCAGCCGCATTGCCCGTCCCCCTGTGTCGTGCACCGTCCGCACCGCCCCGGCCACGACGCAGCCGGGCCGGGCCGACCTCCCTCGACACCCGCTGACGCGTGGTCGAGCGACGTAAGACGGTACGCGCCCATGCTGGTCTCCTGCCCCACGGCTGCTCGCCGGCCACCCGTCCGGGCCGCGAGATCGCGCAGAGACACGAACCCAGGCCGCCGCCGGCCGGCCGCGCGGAGCGCCCGGCCGACCGCGTCGGCCGGGCGTCCTACGGCTCGAACTTGTAGCCAAGACCTCGGACGGTTACGAGGTGCCGAGGGTTGCCCGGTTCGGACTCGATCTTCGCCCGGAGCCGCTTGACGTGGACGTCGAGCGTCTTCGTGTCGCCCACGTAGTCCGACCCCCAGACCCGGTCGATCAGCTGCCCTCGGGTCAGTACCCGGCCGGTATTGCGCAGGAACATCTCCAGCAGCTCGAACTCCTTGAGCGGCAGCGCGACGGCCGCGCCGTGCACGGTCACGACGTGGCGCTCGACGTCCATCCGGACGCCGCCGGCCTCCAGCGTCACCGGCGCGGCCTCGTCCGGCTCGCTGCCACGGCGGCGCAGCACGGCCCGGATCCGGGCGACGAGCTCACGCGCCGAGAACGGCTTGGTGACGTAGTCGTCGGCGCCGAGCTCCAGGCCCAGCACCTTGTCGATCTCGCTGTCCCGAGCGGTGAGCATGATCACCGGAACGGAGGACTTCTGCCGCAGGGCCCGGCACACCTCGGTGCCAGACAGGCCAGGCAGCATGACGTCGAGCAGCACCAGGTCCGCCCCGTGCCGTTCGAAATCCGACAGCGCGGCGTGCCCGTCAGCGGCCACCGCGACGTCGAATCCCTCGCGCTCCAACATGAAGGACAGCGCCTCCGAGAACGACTCCTCGTCCTCCACCACGAGCAGGCGGGTCACCCGGTCACTCTTCCTTTCGCGGGCCGGCCGGTCCCGCGGATCTCGCGGTCGCCGGTGGCGGCTCGTTGTTCTCGTCGGCTTCCTGATCGTGCCTGGCCGGTCGTTCATCGACCGGTCAGTCGTTCACCTGTGGTCAGGTGCCGGCGGTCCTGTTCCCGGCCGTCCGTCCCTTGCTCGACCTGGTGGTCCTGGTCTTCGGTCCCGGCTGCTGTGTCCGGGCCGACGTCGTGTCCGGCGCCCCCGCCCCGTCGGGGAGGCCGCCCTCGTCCGGGACGCCCGCCTCGTGGGGAGCGCCCAGGTCGTCATCTCGATCGTCCGCGCCCGCGGGACCGCCGTCAGCCCGTTCGCCGACCTCGCCGCCCTTCCCGCCCGCCGACCCGATCTCCGGCGCCTCGGCCGATCCGCCGGCAGCCACCGGAATGATCAGCTGTGGCGCCGTCTCCGGCGCGTCATCGCCGTCCGCGAGGTCGTCGTGGTAAGACGGCAGCCGCAGCGTGAACGTGGAACCCGCGCCCTCGGAGCTCCAGACGCCGACCGTGCCGCCGTGGTTGGTCACGATGTGCTTGACGATCGCCAGGCCCAGCCCGGTGCCACCGGTCTCCCGGGATCGGGCCGGATCCGCCCGGTAGAACCGCTCGAAGACGCGTTCCAGGTCCTTCTCGGCGATCCCGATGCCCTCGTCCGCGACCGAGATCTCCACCATGTCGCCGGCGGAGCGCACCCCGAGGCCCACCCGCGTGCCACGCGGCGAGTAGTTCACCGCGTTCTCCAGCAGGTTCGCCACCGCTGTCACCAGCTGCGCCTCGTCGCCGAGCACGCCCGCGTCGGTCTGTCCGATCACCGCCACCGAGATGCCGCGGGTCTGCGCGGCCAGCCGGTTGCGGTCCACCGCCTCGGCGGTCACGTTGTCGACCGCGACCGGCCGCAACTCCGGCAGCGGGTCCGCGCCCTGCAGCCGGGACAGGTGGATGATCTCCTGGACGAGCCGGGCGAGCCGGGCGGACTCGTGCGTCATCCGGTCGGCGAACCGGCGGACCGCGACCGGGTCGTCGCTCGCCGCGTGCACCGCCTCGGCGAGCACGTGCAGCGCGCCGACCGGGGTCTTGAGCTCATGGCTGATGTTCGCGACGAAGTCGCGCCGGACGGCGTCCACCCGGCGGGACTCGGTGACGTCGTCGAGGATCACCGCGATGTGGCCGACGCCGCCGAGCGGCCTGGTCCGGACCCGGACGGCGAGCGGCTCCTGGTCCGGGCGCGGCCGGGTGAGCGGCGGCGGCGGCACCGGCGGCAGGTCCAGCTGGCCGTCCAGGCCGGCGCCGGCCCGGCGGGTACGCCGAACGATGTCCGCGACGGACGGGACGCCGATCCGGTTGTCGATCACCACACCCATCGCGCGGGCGGCCGGGTTCGCCATCACCACCTCGTCGTGGGTGGTCAGTACGACCACGCCGGACGGCAGCGCCGAGACCAGCCGGCGCAGCTGGTCGGCGGGCAACGAGTCGGCGGACTCGTCGGCGGCGACCGCCGGCGGGCCGGGCCGGTCGTTCTCGCGCAGGGATCTGGAGGTCGCGGGGCTCGGTGTGCTCATCGGCGGTCTCCCGGGGAACACGACGAGGCCAGGACGGACACCCGGCGCACGGGCGCCAGGCGCACGGACACCAGGCGCAGGTGGGCCGATCTGGACACGGCGGCGCAGGCCGGCACGGACGGGATCGCGTACCGTAGCATGCTTGTCACGTCATTCACCGACCTGTCGCCCACGCGCCGAATGCTAGGTGTCGTCCGGCCCTCCGGGATCCGCCGAACGGTTCTCCACGGCGGTTCGTCGTCAGGTGTTCATCCCCGCTAACGTCTCCGTTCACCGGTCCGCGACTGGGTCGCCGCATCGTCAACCCATCCGAAGACCAGCGATCTCGGGTCGACGAGTCCCGGGGCCATGACCAGGTGTGGCCGTACGCGCGAAGCCGCGGTCGGTTGTGACCTGCCGGGCGGACGCCAGGACCCGAACGGCCTTGACCGGTTTGATCAGAACAGGAGTCCGCCCGTGCGGGACGTCTTCCACGAGGAGCTCGAGGGCATCACGGTGTCCCTCGTCGAGATGAGCAGCATGGTCGCCTCGGCCATGGCCCGCGCGACCACCGCGTTGCTGGACGCCGATCTGCAGCTCGCCGAGCAGGTCATCACGGCCGACGAGACCGTCGACCTGCTCCGCAACGAGATCGAGGAGCGCGCGTTCGACATCCTCGCTCGCCAGGCGCCGGTCGCGACCGACGCCCGGGTGATCGTCACCACCCTGCGCATCGTCGCGGACCTGGAGCGCATGGGCGACCTGGCGCTGCACGTCGCGAAGGTCGCACGCCGCCGTTACCCAGGCAAGGCCGTGCCGCCGGAGCTGACCGGCACCATCACCGAGATGGGCCAGGTCGCGCAGCGGATCGTCGCCAAGGCCGGCTCGGTGATCGCCAGCCGGGACACCGAGCTGGCCGCCGAGCTCGAGGCCGACGACGACGCGATGGACCACCTGCACCGGCAGCTGTTCCACATCCTGCTGGAGCGGGAGTGGACGCACGGCATGGAGGCGGCGATCGACATCACGCTGTGCGGCCGCTTCTACGAGCGTTACGCCGACCACGCGGTCTCCGTCGCCCGCCGCGTCGTCTACCTCGTCACCGGCGAAAAGTAAGAGTCAGGGCGAGCTCGGGGTCCGGGCGCGGCTGCGCTCGGACCCCGACGCCCGGCTTACTTCTTTTTGCCCTGGGCGGCTACGGCGGCGGCGGCTAGCTCGGCGGCGTCGGGGTCGAGGTAGGCGGACGAGATGACCTTCAGGTCGTCGTCCAGTTCGTAGCGCAGCGGGATCCCGGTGGGGATGTTCAGCGCGGCGATGTCGGCGTCACCGATGCCGTCAAGATGCTTGACCAGCGCGCGCAGCGAGTTGCCGTGGGCCGTGACGAGCACGGTGCGCCCGGCCCGCAGGTCCGGCACGATCGCGTCGTACCAGTACGGAAGCATCCGGATGACGACGTCCTTGAGGCACTCGGTCGTCGGGATGAGATCGGGCGCGAGCTCGGCGTACCGGTCGTCGACGCCGCTTTCCTGGCCGGGTGTGATGTCCGGCGGCGGGGTGTCGTAAGAGCGGCGCCAGAGCATGAACTGCTCCTCGCCGAACTTCTCCAGCGTCTCGGCCTTGTCCCGGCCCTGCAGGTCGCCGTAGTGGCGCTCGTTGAGCCGCCAACTGCGCCGCACCGGGATCCAGTTCCGGCTGGCGGCGTCGAGGGCCAGCCAGGCCGTGCGCATGGCGCGGGTCAGCACGGAGGTGTGCACGACGTCCGGCAGCACGCCGGCCTCGCGCAGCAGCTCGCCGCCGCGGGCGGCCTCCTTGAGGCCCTTCTCGGACAGGTCGACGTCCACCCAGCCGGTGAACAGGTTCTTCTGGTTCCAGGTGCTTTCGCCATGGCGGAGCAGGACGAGGGTCGGCATAGGGCGATCCTGCCCGCTCGGGCCGGCGCAGAGCCAGATCTCGTTGCGCCGTTTCCCGCACAGTCCGGCATGCAGACGGCCCGGCCTGGCGGACTTCGTCGGGGCAGGTCCGGGCCGTGGCCGGCCCGGAACGTAAAAACCCCCGGGCTTCCGCGCCCGCCGAAGCGGTGCGCGGGCCGTCGGGACTGAACGACGGCACCCGGGGGTCCGGTGACTGCCTGGTACTCGCCGGCCGGTGCCCTCAGGGACACCAGGAAGGTGAGCACAAGGAGACCGGCCTAGCTGACAGTCACCTCACGAGTCCAACTACTACACAAGTCTGGACCACCTCCTCTCCCGTGTACCGACGACGCTACGCGCGACCCGGGTGGCAGGGCAACGCATTTTTCGCCGGTCACCTGGCCGGGGCTGGCGACCGCCTGGCCACCGGGCGTTCGTCAGTCCAGCACGCCACGCCGGACGGCCCGCTCCAGGGCGTCACGCAACGTGATACCGACTGGGCCGACGGCACCGGAGCCGACCGGCCGACCGTCCAGCCGGACCAGCGGGGCGACGCCACGGATGCTGGAGACGAGCATCGACTCCTGCGCCGCCCGCAGCTCGTCGAGGGCCAGTCGCCGCTCGGTGACCCCGCCGGTGAGGCCGGCCCGCTCGGCCAGCCTGGCCACCGCCGCCACCGTCGTGCCGGCGAGCAGGCCCAGCTCGGTCGGCGGCGGGGTGTAGGCCCGGCCGCCGACGACCGCGATGATCGAGGAGGTCGTGCCCTCCAGGACCTCACCGTCCACCGAGACCCAGACCGCCTCGGTGGCGCCCGCGGCCTCGGCGAACCGCTGCGCGGCCATCGGGACCGCGTAGGACAGGTGCTTGGCGCCGGGCAGCAGCCAGGGCGTGTCCCGGCGGCCGGTCGCCGTGACGCCGAGCGAGAGCGTCATCGCGTCGACACCGGTCGCTCTGGCCGCCGCGACCGCCGGCGGAACCGGCTCAAGCAGTGCGTAGACGACCGGAGCGCCACCGACCGGCCCACGGGTCGCCGCCAGCCGCAGCCGTCCATCCTGGCCGGCGTTCCCCGCCGGGGCGGTCTCGTCGGGGTCATCCGACCTGCTGGACGGGCCGCCCGCGTAGAAGAGCTCCGTCGCCGCCAGCGCCAGCGCACGCCACGCGGCGGCCGGCGGGACACCGAGCTGGAGCGCGGAGGCGGAGGAGGCCAGCCGGGTCAGGTGCTCGTCGAGTAGGAAGATCCGCCCGTCGTGGGTCCGCAGCGTCTCGAACAGCCCGTCGCCGCGCAGCACCGCGCCGTCGTCGGCCCGCAGCAGCGGGTTCGCCAGGTCATGCGGTACCGCCCGCTCGCCATCCCAGACGACCGCCACCGAATCCGCCACGGGCCACCCTCCTCATTCGTCTCTCGCTCGCCACGACCTCGCCACGACCTCGCCACGACCCGCCGCCAGCGCGATCCGCCGCACGGGCCGCCGGGCGGTGGCCGCCTGCCGCCGGTCTCGCCGGCCGCTGACGACCGCCGCTCCGGCGCGCACCGTGACCAACCGCGCCCGCCTAGACTTGACGCTATGCCGCCCGACGTCTATGGGCCGCACAGCCATGGATCATCAGGCCACGGTCTGCGCGGCGTGTCGACCGATACCGCCGTGCCGGCCGACTCCGCGTCGGCCGGCCCCGCGGTGGGGGGCGACGAGTCGCGCGAGGACTGGCAGGTCCGGCTGCGCGGCCGGGGGTACCGGCTCACGCCGCAGCGCCAGCTGGTGCTGGAGGCGGTCGCGAAGCTGGGCCACGCGACGCCCGAGGCGATCGTCACCGAGGTCCGCCGGACCGCCACCGCCGTGAACATCTCGACCGTCTACCGCACGCTCGACCTGCTGGAGGATCTCGGGCTGGTCTCGCACGCGCACCTCACGCACGGGGCCCCGACCTATCACGTCACCGGCCACGACCGGCATATCCACCTGGTCTGCGGTGGGTGCGGCGCGATCAGCGAGCTGTCCCCCGACCGGCTGGCCGGGCTGGTCGACGACCTGCGCCGGGAGCTCGGCTTCACCGTGAACGTCGACCACGTGGCGCTGGCGGGCCGGTGCGCGGACTGTTCTGCCCGTGGTGAGGGTTGACTGTTGGCATGAGCGACGCCGCCACTGCCTCCGACCTGACCGCCACCGCCGGCTATCGGTCGCCGTTGCTCGGCCTGCCCGGCGCGGTGGCCGCGGACGGCGTCGACGCTGGGGTGGCCGCGCACTACGGCGACCCCCTGCGTGAGCAGCGCCTGGCCTCGACCGGCGCGGTGCTGGTGGACCGCTCGCACCGGGGCGTGGTCCGCGTCACCGGGCCGGACCGGCTGACCTGGCTGCACAGCCTGACCTCGCAGCACCTGAGCGCGCTGCGTCCGCTGCGCGGCACCGAGGCGCTTCTGCTGTCCCCGCACGGCCACGTCGAGCATCACCTGGTGCTCGCCGACGACGGCCAGACGACCTTGATCGACGTCGAGCCGGCCGGCGGCGCGGGCGCGCTGACGCGCTTCCTGGAGTCGATGCGCTTCATGCTGCGGGTCGAGCCGGCGGACGTAACGGCGACGACGGCCGTGCTGTCGCTGGTGGGCCCGGAGGCCGCGGCGATGGTCGCCCAGACGCTGGGCGACGGCGGGGCGGACGTGCCGGCCGACTGGGCCGCGCCGACGGGTGACGAGGCCGTGGGGCTGCCGGCGGAGGCCGGTCGCTACCCAGTCGCACGGTTCGGGCCGGACGTGCTGGCCCGCCGGATGCCGTACGGCGTCGACCTGCTGGTCGAGCGGTCCGGGCTGGTGTCGGTCGCGGAGCGGCTGCGCGCCGCCGGCGCGACGGCGGCCGGGCTCGACGCGTTCGAGGCGATCCGGATCGCCGCCCAGCGGCCCCGGCTCGGGGCTGACACCGACCACCGCACGATCCCGAACGAGGTCAGCTGGCTCACCGGTGCCGTGCATCTGGACAAGGGCTGCTACCGGGGCCAGGAGACGGTCGCCCGGGTGCAAAACCTCGGCCGGCCGCCGCGCCGGCTGGTCCTGCTGCACCTGGACGGGGCGGTCGCCGCGCCGGGCTCGCCGGTGACGACCGCCGGCCGGCAGGTCGGCTTCGTCGGCTCGTCCCGCATGCATGCGGAGCTGGGCCCGGTGGCGCTGGCCATGGTCAAGCGGTCGATTCCGGACGACGCACCGCTCGTCGTCAACGATCCGGACGGCCATGAGGTCGCGGCCCAGATCGATCCCGACTCCGGCCCCGTCCGGCCGGATCGCCCCGCCGGCCACCTGCTGCGCTAGCCGCCTCCCGACGGTCGGCCCGACGCGGCCCGGACGCGTCGGGCCGACCGGACCGTGCCTGATTCGCCACCACAAATCGTTACAATCTGCGACCGATTTTGGTTACACAGAGACACGGCAGCCGGCCGACCGACCGTGCTGGCCGACCCGCCGATCTGCGCTCGGACGCGCGGATCCGGCCTTGTCCGGGGCCGCGCCCGGCCCTTGTGGCTCACGAGTGCTACTTGAGTCGGCGCCACGGTCAAGCTGGTCTTTGGGCCCGGCGCAGTAGTCAAGGCTGACTGCACACCTACATCGACGAGACCCGGACCCGCCCACGACGTCACCCCTGCCGCCATCTTGGCTGATCAGGGCGTAGATGGTCGGCCCAGCCGGGCCTAGGCCGACGGCGGCGATTGTCCGGGGGTGTGCACTCGGGGCCCACGAGTGGGCCACTTGTGGCCTCAATGCACGCAACGCACTGCGGTCAACACTATCGATGGCAGATGTCGCGACATAGCGTTGCCGTGCGCCTACGAAACGTTCGTCGGGCGACACGCAGTGACCGCCACCGGTTGTGGAGCGCTCGCGGACCCGAGAAAGGCAGGGCCGCGGGGGGCGGTCTCGCAGGGAGCGGTGGGCCAAGGATGTCCCGCCGATACCCCGGCCGATCCCACCAACGGGACCGGCAGGGACCCCTGCCCCTGACCCAGCTGTCGCCACGGATATTTGTGCACGCAATCCGGAGGAGATCGTCGATGCTGACGGAGAACGCCCAGGCCTGCGCACACCCATTGGCCTTCGTCCGTGCCCAACGGGGTTGGTCGTATCAGAAGCTCGCCCGAGTCGTCGCCAAGCGAGCGCGGGACCTGGGCGTGGCCAACATGGCCGCGGAGCGGCAGAAGGTGTGGCGCTGGGAGCACCGCGGCGTCGTCCCGGACCGGGTGTCGCAGCTCGCCCTGGCCACCGAGCTGGGGGTGCCGACCGAGCGGCTGGAGTCCCACCCCTGGCCGTCCTGGCTACCGACGGGCGACAACGTCCGCACCGACTACCCCTGGACACAGGCCGGCGGCCTCAGCGCCCTCACCGACGTCGTACAGGACGCTCTCACCGACCGCCGGGGCTTCCTGACGATCACTGGGTCGGGCGTCGCCGTGCTCGCCAACGAGTGGCTCGGGCTGGAGCCCGCGCACCTGTCCGGCGCGCTCGACGGCGGCCTCGTCGACGAGCAGATCGTGCACCGGATCGCGCACAACATCCCGGGCCTGCGGGTGATGGACGACCGACTTGGGGGCGAGAGCGTCCGCCGTCTGGTCGACGCGGAGCTGGGCGTCGTCACGCAGCTGCTCTCCCGCGGCCGCTACTCCGAGCGGATCGGCCGCCAGCTGCACGTCGTCGCGGCGGAGCTGGCCCGGTTCGCCGGCTGGGTCTCGTTCGACGCCGGCTACCAGACGGCGGCCCAGCGGTACTGGGTGACCGCCCTGCACGCCGCGCACGTCGGCGGCGACCGGCTGCTCGGCGCCAACGTGCTGAAGAACATGTCGCTGCAGTGCGTCGACTTCTCCCGCCCGGCCGAGGCGATCGAGCTGGCCGACGCCGCCGTGCGCACGGCGGCCGGAGTCAGCGGCCGGGTCGGCGCGATGCTGCACATGCGGATGGCCCGCGCGCACGCGGCGCTCGGCGACCAGGTCTCCTGCATGCGCGAGCTGGGCATCGCGGAGGCGGCGTTCAGCCACGCGAAGGCGCAGGACCCGCCGTGGGCGGTCTACTTCGACGAGGCCGAGTTCCAGGCGCAGGTCGGCTGCTGCTACATCGACCTCGGGCACCTGCCGTCCGCCGACCGCTGGCTCGGTCAGGCGCTGCTCGCCCACCCGGCCCAGAAGGTCCGCGACCACGCCACCTACCTGCTACGCCGCGCCGGCGTGCAGATAGACCTGGGCAACCTCGACAACGGCTGTGCCCTGGCCACCGAGTCGATCCCGCTGCTGACCGCGACCCGGTCCCGGCGCAACGCCCGGCGCGCCGACGAGGTCCGCCGCCGGCTGCGCCGCCACACCGCGGTCCCCGCCGCCCGTGACCTCGACCAGCAGCTCGCCGAGCTGGTCTGACCCGCGCGTCCCCCCGCAGGCCTTCCGCCTGCCCACACGTCCCCACCGGCTCGCGGACCGACACCTCCGTTGCCCACCACCCGGTGCGAGCGCGACCGGTGGGGACCCCCTCTCGTGAGGCGCGCCCGCGCGCCGGCACTGGCCCATTGGTGCTGGCGACCGCGGGTTTGGCCCTCGGGTGGTTACAGAAAAGGCCTGGTAACGACCACGGGAGGGCCAAATCCGCGATCAAGGACCGGCCGCGGCGGAGACCTCAGCGTGGGGCCGGGAGTAGAGCCCCGTCCGAGCCGAAGAAGGCGCAGGCGGCGGCCGGGGCGGCCAGGGTGACCGATCTGCCGGGCTGCGCGGGGCTCGGGGCTCCTGCCGGATCGGCGACTCCGATCTGGGGGGTCGCCGTGGGGACGCGGACGGCCACCGTGCCGGCGGCGGTCTGGACATAGATGACGCGTTCGGCGCCGAGGCGTTCGGAGACCACGACCGTGCCGTCCAGCCGGAACGCGCCATCGGCCGGCGCGGCGGCGGACGCCGGCGTTGTGGCGGCGACCGCGAACCCCTCGGGACGGACGCCGACGGCGGCTGCCCCGGGCGGCGCCGCGACGGCGAAGCCGGGGCCGGACAGGACGCCGCCGGTGAGGGTGCCGTCCAGGACGTTCATGGGCGGGCTGCCGACGAAGGTGGCCACGAACCGGGTCGCCGGACGGTCGTAGACCTCGTCGGGGGTGCCCAGCTGTTCGAGGCGCCCGGCGTTGAGGACCGCGACCCGGTCGCCGACGGCCATCGCCTCGGCCTGGTCGTGGGTGACGAACAGGGCGGTGGAACCGAGCCGGCGCAGCAGGCCGACGATCTCGACCCGCAGCTCCACCCGCAGCTTGGCGTCCAGGCCCGACATCGGCTCGTCGAGCAGCACCACCCGCGACTGCCGGGCCAGCGCCCGGCCGATCGCGACGCGCTGGCGCTGGCCGCCGGACATCTGGGCCGGCCGCCGGTCGGCCAGCGCGCCGATGCCGAGCATGTCCAGCGTTTCCCTGGCCCGTGCGACGGCCGCCTTCTTGGGCTGCCTGCGGCCGTAGCGCAGCGCCAGCGTCAGGTTGTCCAGCGCCGAGAGGTGCGGGTAGAGCGCGTAGTGCTGGAAGACCAGCGAGACGTCCCGCTGGTGCGGGGCGATGCCGGCCTGGTCGACACCACCGAACAGCAACCGGCCGCTGGAGGCGGACTCCAGGCCGGCACAGATCCGCAGCAGGGTCGACTTTCCCGAGCCGGACGGGCCGAGCAGCGCGACGATCTCACCGGGCCGCACCGACATGCTCACGTCGGCGAGCGCCTGGACCGAGCCGAAGTCCCGGCCCAGCCCCACCATCTCGATCGGCACCCCGGCGGTGCCGCCGGGCGTGGCGAGACCGTCGGGCCGCGCGGCCACGTCCGTGCCCGTCATGACGCGGTGAGCTGCGTGGCCGTCGCCTGGGCGTCACGCATGGCCGTCGCCGGATCGGTGCCCTTCATCACGTGGACCACCTGGTCGGTGAGCGCCTGCGGCACCTCGCCGCCGCGCGCACCCGGCCAGGCCGGCGCCGCGACCAGGGAGCCGCCCAGGTCCTTGAACTGCACCAGCTCGGGGAACTGCTGGTAGAAGCCGGCCAGCTGGGTGGCGGCGGCGGTGTCGACCGGAAGGTAGCTGACCGCTTCGACGCTGGCCGCGACGACGTCCGGGGACAGCATGGCGACGACCATCTCGGTGGCCATCTCCTTCTGGCACTTGTCGGTCGTGAGCACGGTCAGCGCGTTGCCGCCGGCGATCGGGGCCTGCTTGCCGCCAGGCAGGGTCGGGAAGGGCATGACGCCGAACTTGAAGCCCTTGGCGCCCTGGCTCTGGATGTATTTGATGCCAGCGCCGATCGAGGCGATGGTCGCCCCGACCATCGCGGTCTGCTTCTGGATGCCGAACCGCAGCAGTCCGTTCTGAGTGGGGTCGTCGGACTGCGGGCCGAAGGAGCCGACCTTCGCGAGGAACTGGGCGGCCGCGATCACGTTCGGGTTGTTCAGGTTCGGGGCGCCGTTCGCGTTCTGGACCAGCGTGCCCTTGGAGCTGGCGAGCGTGCTGAGCCACCACTGGCCGAACTGCTGGCCGGTCGGCAGGTCGATCGGCTGGATGCTCGGGTCGGCGGCCTTGATCTTGGCGGCGGCGGCGAGCACCCCGTCGGTCGTCGCCAGCGTCTTCGGGTCGACGCCGGCCTTCGCGAGGACATCGGCGTTGTAGGCGAGCACCGGCATCGAGACCTGGTCGGGAATGCCGATCTGCTTGCCGTCCACCTGGCCCAGCTTGAGGAACCGCTGGTCGTAGGTGGAACGCAGCAGGCTCGGGGACAGCTCCTGGGCGCCGAGCTGCTTGGCGAACACGGGCAGCAGGTCGAAGCCCGCGACCGCGATGTCGGTCTGCTTGCCGGCGGCCTTGTCGGCCGAGATCTGCTGGACGAGCTGGACGTAGTTGCCGGCCGTGGAGTTGAGCTGGACGGTCAGGCCCGGATGGGCCTTCTCCATGTACGCCTTCGCGGACTTGGCGACGTCGGACAGCTGCGCGACGCCGTAGAAGCTCAGCGTCTTGACCTGGCTGGCACATTCGGGCGACGCCGTCGCGCCGTTGACGCCGTTCACACCGGCGCTCGCGGCCCGCGCCGTCGGCCGCAGGTCCGGAACGCCGGAGCTGCCGCCACCGCCGCAGGCCGCGGCCGTGAGGGACAGGGCGACCGCGGCGCACAGAGCCGGCAGCGTCACGCGCGCGCCCACCACCCGGCCGGGCCGGCGCGGGCCGCGCCCACCAGAGGAGTCGATGCGGATCACGGCTGTTCCTTCCATGGCCCAGGGGGCGCGACGGTCGTAGCTGGTCTGGTGCGGCAAGCCGGCAGGCGCTGCGCGGTCATCGGACGCGCTGTCACCCTCAGCCGCCCACACCGGTGCCGGTGAGGCCCGAGGTGAGGCGGCGCTGGGCGATGAAGAAGACGACGAGGGTGGGCAGGCTGATCACCAGTGCGCCGGCGGCGAGCTCGGCGAAGTCCGGGAGGCCGTACTTGGGCGAGGCGAACATGGTGGCCAGGGCCAGCGGCGGCGTGGCGATGTCGGGCGAGCGGGCCTCCAGCAGCGGCCACAGGTACTCGTTGAACGACAGCAGGAAGCTGAACACCGAGACGGTGGCGATCGCCGGCGCGGAAAGCGGCACCACGATGGTCCGCAGCGTCCGCAGCACGCCCAGGCCGTCCATCCGGGCGGCTTCCAGGACGGAGACCGGAATTGTTGTCATGTACTGGCGCAGCAGGAAGATCGAGGCAGCGCTGGTCATAAACGGCAGGACCAACCCGACCCGCGTGTTCGACAGGCCCAACGCCGAGATCGTCACGTAGTTCGGGATCGCCGTCACCTGGCTCGGTACCAGCAGCGTCGCGAGCACGACGGCAAACACCACGGACCGGCCCCGGAACGGCAGCCAGGCGAACACATAGGCGGCGGGAATGGCCGTCACCAGCTGCAACGCCAGGATCGCCAGGCTGACCCCGATCCCGGTCAGCAGCGCCCGGCCGAGGCCGCCGTCGGCCCAGGCACGTTGGAACGCGTCAAAGCTGACCGACTGGGGAATCGGGTTCGACGTCAGCTGGAAGGCCGACTGGGACGGCCCGAACGCGGTGCGCACCATCCAGACGAACGGCAGCAGGGCGAAGAAGACCCCCAACGCGAGAATCACCGACCGGCCGGCGATCCCCGCGACTCGACCACCGCCGCCGGTCGCCGTCGAACGGGCTGCTGGCCGACTCATCCGAACTCCCCCGCGCCGCCGAACTCCCCTGCGCCGCCGGACAACGCCGCTCTCCCGGGACCGGCGCCGAGGCTCACCAACGCGGCCCCGGCCGCCCCGTCGACGGCCAGGTCCGCGCCGTCGCCGTCCGCCCGGGCAGCGCGCGCTCTGGCCCGCCGGCCGAGGACCGACCCCAACACGCCGATCAGCACGATGGCCAGGATCAGCAGCAGCGCGATCGCGGAGGCGTAGCCGATCCGGAACGAGCCGGTGAAACCGACCTCGAAGATGTAGTAGACGATCGTCGAGCTGGACCGGAACGGCCCACCCTTCGTCAGCACCGCCACCGTCTCGAAGGTCTGCAGCGTCAGGATCGTCGTGAAGACGCCGAGGAAGATCGTGGTGGGCGCCAGCAGCGGCAGGGTGATGTGCCGCAGCCGGGCGAACCCCCGGATGCCGTCGACGTCGGCCGCCTCGTACACCGACGCCGGGATGGCCGTCAGCCCGGCCAGGTACACGACGAACACGAAGCTGGTCAGGCGCCAGCCGCCGACGAGCGCCACCACCGGCAGCGCGGTGGACGTGTCGCCCAGCCAGTTCTGCGGGTGGACACCGAACCAGCCGACGGCCGTGTTCGCCAGGCCCTGCGGGCTCGGGTCGAACATGTAGGCGAAGATCAGCGCGATGGCGATCAGATTCGCGCTGACCGGCAGGAAAAGGGCGAGTCGCAGCGCACCGCGGCCCCGGGCGACCTGCTGGGTGGCCAGGGCCAGCGCCAGGCCGACGACGACCGCCGGGATCACCGTCAACCCGCAGTACTCGAGCGTGTTGAGGACCGTCCTGCCGAGGTCCGGATCGTGGAACGCCTCGCGCAGGTTCGCGGTGCCCACCCAGTGGAAGCTCGGGCCCGTCAGTCTCTTGTCGGTCCCGGCCGCGAACGCGGAGACCACCGCCGGGCCGAGCACGAACACTCCCAGCCCGAGCAGCGCCGGGAACAGCAGCGCTCCGGCCCGCCAGCCGGCGGTACCGTTGCCCGTCCCCGTCCCTCTTGCCATGGTTACGCATCTTGGCCCGCGACGCGCCACCTGCCTAGAAGCGCGGCTGACGAGCAAGTGAACTCAACCAAACTGTCCGGTGACGGCAACCCGGTTGTCACCGGATCTGCGTCAGGGATCCCACTGGGGCCCGATGCCTGCAAGAATGACAGGCAACCTGATGTCGATCTTGGGATTGCGATGAGTGACGGGACCGGCTCCGAGTGGGGACGAGTCGCCGACGACGGCACCGTCTATGTACGGACGTCCGAGGGCGAGCGCGCTGTCGGCTCGTGGCGGGCCGGCAGCCCTGATGAGGGCCTTGCGCACTTCGTGCGCCGCTACGACGACCTTTCCGCCGAGGTGGAGCTGCTCGAGAAGCGCGTGACGATCGCCGGGGTCGACCCGGTCGGTATCGCCTCCAGCGCCCAGCGGCTGCTGGACGGGCTACCGGGCGCGGCCGTCGTCGGCGACCTCGACGCGCTGCGCGACCGGCTGAACGCGCTGTTGGGCGTGACCGAGAGCCGCAAGACGGAGGTGCAGGCCGAACGCGCCGCCAAGGCCGCGCAGGCTGTCGCCGCCAAGGAGGAGCTGGTCGCCGAGGCCGAACGGCTGGCGAAGAGCTCGGACTGGAAGGCGGTCAGCGAGCGGTTCCGGGTGATCGGCGAGGAGTTCCGCGCCATCACCGGCGTCGACAAGCGGACCGACTCCGGCCTGTGGCGGCGGGTCGCCGCCGCGCGGGAGGAGTTCGCCCGCCGGCGCACCGCGCACTTCGCCGCGCTCGACACCCAGCGGACCAAGTCGAAGGAGCGCAAGGAAGCGCTGATCACCGAGGCCGAGTCGCTCGCCGACTCGACCGACTGGGGCGCGACCAGCACCCGCTTCCGCGCGCTGATGGCCGACTGGAAGACAGCCGGCCGGGCGGCCAAGGACGTCGACGACGAGCTGTGGGCCCGGTTCCGCGCCGCGCAGGACACGTTCTTCAGCCGGCGCAACGCGGTGAACGCCGAGCGCGACGCGGAGGCTCGGGTCAACCAGACCGCCAAGGAAGCGCTGCTGGCCGAGGCGGCCGAGCTCGACACGGCCGAGGCCGAGCGATCGCTGCGCAAGCTGCGCGACATCCAGGAGCGCTGGGACGCGATCGGGCGGGTACCCCGCGAGGCGGTCAGCCAGCTGGAGCGTCAGCTGGCCACGATCAGCGACCGGATCCGCGAGGCCAACGACGCCCGTTTCTCGCGCAACGACACGGAGACCTCGCCGTTCGTCGCCAAGCTCCGCCAGTCGGTCAGCCGGCTGGAGGAGAAGCTGGAGAAGGCCAAGGCATCCGGCCGGGCCAAGGACGTCGCCAAGGTCGAGGCGGACCTCGCGACCCAGCGCGCCTGGCTCGCTCAGGCCGAGCGGTAGCCGCCGGCGGTGCGGCCCGCGGGTCCCCGACCGGGGCGCGGGCCCATCGCAGGCAGGTGCCGACACGGGCCTCATGTGCTAACTGCGCGCTTGCCAGAGTTAGCACCTTGACGTAGCGTCGCCCTAGTCCAGCCGGTGTGACATCGTCACCTCACGTCACCAGACGACTTTGGCGCGAGCGACGCCAGGGTCGCCGAAGGTACACGTGATGAGGCGGAGCGTGGACGAAGGGAGGTATGAGCCCCGTGGCGGCCCTGCATGTCCGAGAGCTCGGCGACTACATCCGGGACCAGCGCCGTGCCGCGCACATCTCGCTGCGCCAGCTCGCCCAGCAGGCCGGCGTGAGCAACCCGTACCTGAGCCAGATCGAGCGCGGCCTGCGCAAGCCGTCGGCGGAGATCCTGCAGCAGATCGCCAAGGCGCTGCGTATCTCGGCCGAGGTCCTCTACGTGCAGGCCGGGATCCTCGAGGAGCGGGAGGGCGGCGAGGACGTCCACGCGGCCGTGCTCGCCGACGAGGTACTCACCGCTCGCCAGAAGCAGGTCATCCTCGACATCTATGACGCGTTCCGCCGGGAGAACGCGGCGGCGGCGGATCTGGCCGCGAGCGCGATGACAGCGGCCGACGAGACCGTCGCCGAGACACCGCGGCCGGCTGCCGAGCCGCCGCCGGCGAAGGCCGAGCCGGTCCCGCCGGCGCCCCGTCGCCGCGCCTCGACGGCCGCCACCGCGACCGGCACCTCCAGGAGCCGCACCACCAAGGCTGGCGCCGACGACGGCTCTGGCGGCGCCGAGCCGGCAGGGACGCCGCGGCCCGCGGCCCGCCGGTCACGCGCGGCGGCCTCCGCCGAGCCGGGAGAGACTGCGAGCAAGGCACCGCGGCGGGCCGCCACGACCCGGCGGGCGGCGCCGCGCCGGGCGGCGGCCACGACGACCGCCAGGCCGGATTCGGCGAAGCCCGACGCAGGGGCGTCCTCGGACGCGCCCGCCGGGGTCCCGGCCGGATCGGCGCAACCGAACCAGGCGTCGACGTCCGAACCCTAGACGTCCGAGCCCTGGCACCAGCGGGCCGCGGTGAACGTCCGCGCGCAACCGACGCGGACGGCGAACTCTGACCGCGACCCAGCACATCACGGTGTGTCCCAACTGACCCTGAAGGCGGTGCACCGCGCCCAGGACGACCACCGACAGACACGCACGCGGCGGGGCCGCCGGCCCCAGCCGCGGAGGAGGCCAGATGGCTACCGACCGACCCGCCACGCCGAGGACCCGGCGCGCCAGCACCACGGCGACCGACAAGGCGACCACGACGCGCGCTCCCCGCACTCCGCGCGCCACCTCGAACGGCTCCGCGACCCGGTCCACCGCGACTCGGGCTGGCGCCACGCGTACCGCGGCGGCCTCGTCCGCCGGCACGTCCGCGCGTACCGCCCCGACCCAGCGGCGGGCGCCGATGACCGAGGTGACCAAGCCGCTGTTCGCCTACGTCGGCGCGGCCGACCTCGCGGTGGAGAAGCTGCGGACGCTGCCCGCCACCGCCGGCACCGAGGTGCGGCGGCTGTCGGACCGGGTCGGTGAGCTGACCGTCGAGGCCGTGAAGGTGCCGACCCAGGTCAGCACCACGGTCCGCGGCCTGCCGGAGACGGTCGGCGCGCAGCTGTCCGGCCTGCAGGGCCGGGCCACCCAGCTCTACAACGCCTGGGCGCACCGGGGCGCGCAGCGGGTCACCGAGATCCGCCGCAACCCCGCGACCGAGGAGGCGTTCACCCGGACGAAGACCGCGGTCAGCCGGACCAAGGCGGCCAGCACCTCGGCGCGCCGCGCCGCCGACGCCGTCGGCAAGGCGGCCGTCAGTCAGGCGCCGATGGGCCGCCGCGGTCGATAGTCCGCCCGTCGGGAGGTATTCCGCCCATCGGGAGCGACGGACAAACGACCCGGACCACGGACCCGCGTTCCCGGGTCCGTGGTCCGGGTGTTGTATGGCGGATATGCGCTACCGTCCCCTCGGCAACTCGGGCCTGCTCGTCTCCGTCGTCGGCCTCGGCTGCAACAACTTCGGGTCGAGGGTCGACCTCAACGGCACCCGGGCCGTGGTCGACGCCGCGATCGAGTCCGGGATCAACCTCTTCGACACGGCCGACACGTACGGCAACAAGGGCGGCTCGGAGACGCTGCTCGGGCACGTCCTGCGGTCCCGCCGTGACGAGATCGTGCTCGCCACCAAGTTCGGCAACGACATGGGTGGCGTCTACGGCGCGGACTACGGCGCCCGCGCCTCGCGCCGCTACATCCGCAAGGCCGTCGAAGGGTCGCTGTCCCGGCTGCAGACCGACTACATCGACCTTTACCAGCTGCACAAGCTCGACGGCGTCACGCCGATCGAGGAGACGCTCGAAGCGCTCGACGAGCTGGTGAAGGAAGGCAAGGTCCGCTACGTCGGCTCCTGCAACCTGGACGGCTGGCAGGTCGCGGACGCCGAGTGGACGGCCCGGGCGGCGAACCGCACCCGGTTCATCTCGGCGCAGAACCACTACAACCTGCTGGAGCGCTCGGTCGAGGCCGAGCTGGTCCCGGCGACGCTCCGGTACGGGATCGGCATTCTGCCGTACTTCCCGCTGGCGAACGGCATCCTGACCGGCAAGTACACCCGGGACGAGGCGCCGGCGGCCGGCACCCGGCTGGCGGGCCGCCAGGACGAGCTGACCGACGAGGTCTTCGACGCGGTCGAGGCGCTGGAGACGTTCGCCCGGGAGCGGGACAGGTCGCTGCTGGACGTCGCGATCGGTGGCCTGGCCGCGCAGCCCGGCGTCACCTCGGTGATCGCCGGTGCCACCAGCGCCGCCCAGGTCCGCGCGAACGTCGGCGCGGGCGCCTGGCAGCCCCGCGCGGACGACCTCACCGTGCTTGACAAGATCGCCCCCGCCTACCACCCCAGGGGCTGATCCGGCCCGAAGATCACTGCGCGCGCCCGCGGCTTGTTCGGCGGAAAGGGCAATGCCGTGGGCGCGGCGCGGTACTAGCGTGCCCACCTGACGGGAATGGATGCCACCCGACCAGGGTGAGGGGACGCCACGAATGCCGACCACGATCACGCTGGTGCGCGGAGACATCACCACGCAGAAGGTCGACGCCGTCGTCAACGCGGCCAACTCGTCGCTGCTGGGCGGCGGCGGGGTGGACGGGGCCATCCACCATGCCGGTGGCCCAGCCATCCTCGAAGCCTGCCGGCGGCTGCGGGACACCGCGTATCCGAAGGGCCTTCCCGCGGGTGGCGCCGTCGCGACGGCCGCCGGGCTGCTACCGGCGAGGCACGTGATCCACGTGGTCGGGCCGGTGTACCGGCGCGACGAGGACCGGTCGGCCCTGCTGCGCTCCTGCTACGTCGAGGCGCTGCGCGTCGCGGATGAGCTGGGGGCAAGGACGGTGGCGTTCCCGGCCGTCAGCGCGGGCGCGTACGGCTGGCCACTCGCCGACGCGGCCCGCATCGCCGTCACCACCGTCCACGAGACGGCGTCGTCGCTGACGGAGGCACGTTTCGTGCTCTTCGACGGCCGCGCCCTGCGCGAGTTCCAATCCGCTCACGCGCGCCTACCGCGCACCGACCCCACCTGACCCCGTCACGCCCGATCCAGCGGCCAGGAGAGGGTGACCTCTCCGAGCCGCCAGCGGCGGGGCGTGCGCTGGACGGGCCAGCCGTCGGCCCTGAGGTTCGCCACGGCGACGGACCAGCGCATCCGGGGTCCGAACGGGGCGTAGCTGGCGGCGTGGTCCCAGGCTTCGTCACAGGCGGCCAGGAACGTGTGGATCGGCTCGCCAGGGACGTTGCGGGCGATCAGCGCCTTGGGGAGCCGTTCGGCCAGGTCGGATGGGCAGCCGAGGCTCGGCAGGTGGGTGGACAGCGTCAGCGTCAGTCCGCCTGCCGACCCGTCGGCCAGCCCGCCCGGGTCGTCCCCATCGCCCGGCAGGCGGCCGGCATCGAGGGCCGGCAGGGCGAACCAGCAGGCGCGGCGGCCGATCTCGTCACACGTGCCCTCGATCAGCAGGCCGCCGGGGGCGAGCCGCTCCCGCATCGCCCGCCAGGCAGCCGCCACCTCGGGCTCGGGGTACTGCCGCAGGACGTTCAGGGCGCGGATCACCGTCGGCCGGCGGCCGGCCAGCTCGAAGCCACCTCGGGTGAAGACGAGGCCGGGCGGCCGGGCGGCCGACTGCGCCGCCGCGACCCGGTCCGGGTCGAGCTCCAGTCCCAGCACCCGCACGTCCGGCCGGACGGTCCGCAGCCGCTCATAGAGCTCGACGGTGGTCACCGGCGACGAGCCGTAGCCCAGGTCCACGACGAGCGGGTCGGGGGCCGCCCGCAGCCGCGCGGCCTGGGTGCCGACCAGCCAGCGATCGATCCGTCGCAGCCGGTTGGGCGCGGTCGTGCCACGGGTTGGCAGGCCGAGCGCGCGGGCCCGGCCCGCCGCCAGCCGCGGCGCGCGCCGCCCCGAGACCGCAGTCACCCCTTCACCATGCCATCCGGGTCAGCGAACCCCGCCAGGCCGCCCGGCCGTCGCGTGGGTTCCGGCCCCGGATGACCACGGCCGAGCGCGGGGATACCGGCGCGGGAGCGGGACGTGAGGAGGATCGCCCCGGCCCAATACGCCAGCAAACGGACAGTACGACTCTAAGGTGAACAGTCGGCCTATCCGCGTTGCGACGCCCCGGCCGGCGCAGTGGCGGGCATAGCCCGGCCGAGCAGCGATGTTGCAACGTTTGGGTAACAAATCCGGCCGGCGGTCGGGCCAGGTTTGCCAGCGGCGACACGGGCCGGGTTTGCCCAGCAGTGACAGGGGCCGGGTTTGCCCAACAGCGACACGGCCAGGTTGCCAGCGGTGGACACGGACCGGTCCGCCCACAGGAACACGGAGGTGGTCGGTGCGGCTGGTAGCGGGCGGGGGCGCGACGTCCCCGGCTTCCTCGATCAGGGCGGAGAGCGGCACCGGGAGCCGAGCCGACCCGAGCAGGACCGGCGTCGGCCCACCGGGCCGGCGTCCCGTCCCGCGCCGGGTGGCGATGCTCTCGATGCACACGTCGCCGCTGGAACAGCCGGGTACCGGGGACGCCGGCGGGCTCAACGTGTACGTCGTGGAGCTGTCCCGTCAGCTCGCCGAGCAGGGCACCGAGGTGGAGGTGTTCACCCGGGCCACGAGCAGCAGCCTGCCGCCGACCGCCGAGCTGTACCCCGGGGTGACGGTCCGGCACGTGCCGGCCGGCCCGTTCGAGGAGATGCAGCGCGCGGAGCTGCCGGCGTGGATCTGTTCCTTCACCGCGGACGTGCTGCGCGCCGAGGCCGAGCGCGAGCCGGGCTGGTTCGACCTGGTGCACTCGCACTACTGGCTGTCCGGCCAGGTGGGCCTGGCCGCCGCGCGCCGCTGGGGCGCGCCGCTGGTCCACACCGCGCACACGCTGGCCAAGGTGAAGAACCGGTCGTTGGCGATCGGTGACCATCCCGAGCCGGCCGAACGGGTCCGCGGCGAGCAGGAGGTGGTGGCCGGCTCGACCCGGCTGGTCGCGTCGACCGTCGAGGAGGCCCGTCACCTCGTCGACCTGTACGGGGCCGACCCGCGCACGGTCGACGTCGTCGCGCCAGGCGTCGACCTGGAGATGTTCCGCCCGGGTGAGCAGGCCGCGGCGCGGCGGCGGATCGGCGTCCCAGCCGACGGGCACCTGCTGCTGTTCGTCGGGCGCATCCAGCCGCTGAAGGCGCCCGACCTGCTGCTGTACGCGGCCGCCGAGCTGCTGCGCCGCGACCCGTCCCTGCGCGAGTCGCTGACCGTCGCCGTGGTCGGCGGGCCGAGCGGCAACGGCCTGGACCGTCCGGACGCCATGGTCAAGCTGGCCGCCGACCTGGGCATCTCCGACGTGGTGCTGTTCCGGCCGCCAGTGCCACGGGCCGAGCTGGCCGACTGGTTCCGGGCGGCGACCGCCGTCATCGTGCCGAGCCACAGCGAGAGCTTCGGCCTGGTCGCGATCGAGGCGCAGGCCTGTGGGACGCCCGTTGTCGCCGCCGCGGTCGGCGGGCTGTGCACCGCCGTAGCCGATGGGAAGTCGGGCCTGCTGGTCGCCGACCGCGACCCGGCGGCCTACGCCGCGGTGCTGGCGAGGCTGCTCGCGGAGCCGGGCTGGCGGCGCCGGCTGGCGACCGGCGCGCGGGCCCACGCGTCCGGCTTCGGGTGGACGGCGACAGCGCACGGCGTGCTGCGCGCCTACCGGGCGGCTCTCTCCCCCGCCGCCGTCGCGGTCTAAGCCGACGGGCGCTGGGGTAGGGGCTCGTTGCCGATCGCGGTTCACAGGCCTACGGTCACAGACAGCCGGGGCGAGGTAGGAGGCTTGTCGTTCATGACCACGACGACGACGAAGACCGGAGCCGGCGGTGCCGTGCCAGACGCCCGGGCTGGCGTGACGGGGCGGATCAACGAGGCCGAGCGGGACCGCCTCGACGCGGTCATCAAGCGGGCGCTCGACGAGCTCGAGCTCTCCTACGAGCACCCGGCGCTCGGGACCTTTCTGGTCACCCTCGAGGGCGAGCACAAGCTGCGGACGATGACCTGGCTCGTCGTCCAGGACCACACCCTGCTGGTCGAGGCGTTCTTCATGCGCAAGCCGGCGGAGAACCAGGCCGGGACCTACGCCTTCCTGCTCAGCCGCAACGCGAAGACGTACGGGGTGCACTTCTCGATCGACCGGATCGGCGACATCTTCCTGACCGGCCAGGTGCCGCTGACCGCCGTCAACGCCGACGAGATCGACCGGCTGCTCGGCTGCGCGGGCACGTACGCTGACGAGAACTTCGACCCCGCGATCGCGCTCGGCTTCGCTCAGGCGGTCGCCCGCGAGAAGGCCTGGCGAGCGAAGGTCGCCGCCGAGGCCCGCGCCGCCCGCGCCCAGGAGTAGGTCCCGCGGCGACCTCGGCCGCGCGCTTGGGGAGTGCGCGCGGCGGCGCCGGTCAGCCGACCTTGCGAAGGCGGGCCGAGAGGTGCGGCTGCAGGGGCTTGCCGCCGGCCTCCATGTCGATCGCGTAGGCGAGGTCGCCGCCCTCGACGATCCCGTAGAGCCGGACGGAGCGGGTCACGTCGCGGGCGGTGGCCGTCCGGATGACCACGTTGTGCTCCAGCTCGATCTTCGTGCCGTCCAGCGAACCGACGTAGATCTCGGCGATGCCGAACGGGTGGGCGAGCATCACCTCGACGAGCCGGCGGCCGGGGCTGTCCGGGTCGTCCTGGAGCCGCCAGAAGCCGGTCTCGGTGGCCAGCGGGCTGCCGGGGGCTCGACCGTCCCGCGGCTCGTCGGCCCACCAGGTGGTCGACGCGTAGCCGAGCGCCGGCCGGCCGGTGGTGACGAAGGTGATCTCCTGCTCGTAGCGGAAGTCGGCCAGTCCCTCATAACCGCCGACGCCCTCACCGCGCCAGGTGCCGACCAGGAAGGCCAGCGGGGTGAGGTTCGGGTGCAGGTCGGGGAGGCCAGGGTTCTCGACGTCAGGGTTCTGAACGTCAGGGTTCTCGACGTCAGCGTGCTGGGCGCTCAGGTCGGGGCTCGACCCCGCCGCCGGGCCGGTCGTGCTCGCCACCTGGTCCTCCTCGTGTCACGGCGCCGCCGGGGAGCTGTTGCCCGCGCCCGGACGACGCGCGGACGGCCGGTCTGTTCCGGCCGCGTCGGGCACAGATGATCGCACCTCGGCCGCCATGGACCCGTGTCGACCCTGGTAGAGCGCGTAGGCCACGCTGGCGCAGCCCCAGGCGATCAGCAGCGCTGCCAAGGCCAGCAACCCGGTGAAGACGTACTGCATGCTCCCCGCCACAGGACGGCGTTGTGTGCGGACTCCCCGACCTTACGACGGCGAAGCCATCGGGAATATCCCGCGGCGCCACCGACGCTTGTGCGTGCTGTGACCGGGCTATGGGTTCTGCTGGCCGCGATCGTGGCCGCCACCGTGCTGGGCCTGACGCTGCGCCGCCGCGACGGCCGGTTCCGGCCCGCGCGCCCCGGCCGGACGGCCCCCCTACCGCCGGCGCCGACCGCGCCGCCCGCCGGCCAGCAGCCCACCGCGGCGGCCGAGCCCACCACCGGTCAGAACCCGGCCAGCACCGGCGAGAAACCGGCCGCGCAGGAGCCGGCCGCCGCCCTGGCCGCGACCGGACCGGCCGCTGGATCACTCGCGGCGGAGCTGTCCGCGCTGGGGCGGCCGGGCGGCGAGCAGGCGACGCTCCTGCAGTTCTCGACCGCCTTCTGCGCGCCGTGCCGGACGACTCGGGTCGTGCTCGCCGACGTGGCGCGGATCGTGCCCGGCGTGGCGCACATCGAGGTCGACGCGGAGGAGCACCTGGACCTCGTCCGCAGGCTGGGCATCCGCCGGACGCCGACCGTGCTGGTGCTGGACGCCGACGCCCGCGAGATCAGCAGGGCGAGCGGCGCTCCGCCCAGCCGGGCGGCCGTGATCGCCGCGCTCGGCCCGGCGGCGCCGTCGGGCGGAGACCTCCGCTGACCGGTCGACGGGACCCCCGACGAACGCTGCCGGCCGCCGTCTGGAAAAATCACACGGTTCAGCAGCGAACCGTTAACACCTGCGTGACGCCGGCTGCTAACGTGGCACCGTTATGTTCACGACACATTTGATCAAGCGCCGCGCGGTGGATCTATGCCGCGTGGGCAGCTGCTTGTGTCGACTTTCCTGATCGGGCGCTAAGCCCAGGCATGCCCGCGGCCGGATGGCCGGGCACTCGCCCACCGCGAAGGTAGATCTGGCGGATTCCGCCGGCCCGCCAAGGACCCACGGCCTCGCCGCCTCCGCCTCGCAGTCAGGAAGAAGATCAACATGGTTGACCCCCGAGGTCTGCGGTTCGCCGCGGCCGTCACCACGGTCGTGCTCGCCGTCGCCCTCCTCACCGGCAGCCCCTGGGTGCTGCTGGCGCAGTTGGTCATCTTTCTCGTCGGAGCGGTGGGGGGCGTGCGCCGCGCTCCGTACGGGCTGCTCTTCCGGTATCTGATCCGGCCACGGCTCGGCCCTCCGGCCACCACCGAGGACCCTGTCCCGCCTCAGTTCGCACAGGCCGTCGGCGCCGTGTTCGCCGCCGTCGGTGTCATCGCCTTCCTCGCCGGTATCCCCGTGCTGGGATACGTGGCGGCGGCGTTCGCGTTCATCGCGGCATTCCTGAACGCCGCGTTCGAGTTTTGTCTCGGTTGTCAGCTTTATCTTTTCATTCGATCCATCACCGCGAGAGGAGCCCGCGCATGAGCCGCGAGCAGGCGCTGGTCGACGCGAGTTGGGCCGAGGCGCACCTGACCGATCCGTCGGTCGTGATCGTCGAGGTCGACGAGGACGTGTCCGCCTACGACAAGGGCCACATTCCGGGGGCCGTCCGGCTGGACTGGAAGTCCGAGCTGCAGGACCCGATCATCCGTGACTTCGTGAGCAAGGAGGCCTTCGAGGCCCTCCTGTCCGGCAAGGGCATCTCGAACGACGACACGGTCGTTCTCTACGGCGGCAACAACAACTGGTTCGCCGCCTACGCCTACTGGTACTTCAGCCTGTACGGCCACGCGGACGTCCGCCTGCTCAACGGCGGCCGCAAGAAGTGGGAGCTCGACAGCCGCGAGCTGACCCGGGAGGTCACCCCCCGCCCGGCCACCACGTACAAGGCCAAGGAGGCGCGCACCGACATCCGCGCCTTCCGCGACGAGGTCATCGCCGCGATCGGCGAGAAGGCCCTCGTCGACGTCCGGTCGCCAGACGAGTTCTCCGGCAAGCTGCTCGCCCCGGCCCACCTGCCGCAGGAGCAGTCGCAGAAGGCCGGGCACATCCCGACCGCGAAGAACATCCCGTGGGCGAAGACCGCCAACGAGGACGGCACCTTCAAGAGCAACGACGAGCTGACCGCGCTGTACGGCGAGGCCGAGGTCGACCTCTCGAAGGAGATCATCGCGTACTGCCGGATCGGCGAGCGCTCGGCGCACACCTGGTTCGCGCTGCACGAGCTGCTCGGCCTGCCGAGCGTCAAGAACTACGACGGTTCGTGGACCGAGTACGGCGCGCTGGTCGGTGTCCCGATCGAGAAGGGTGCCTGAGGAGCATGTGCGGTGCAGTCGCTGGCGGGCCGTCCACTGAAGGGATTGACGTGGCCAAGGAAACCGTAATTCAGGGAATCGTCGTCAAGGGCGGCGAGCCGGTCTCGTCCGGGTACGCTCGGCTGCTCGACGAAGGCGGTGACTTCACCGCCGAGGTGCCCCTGTCGGCGACCGGCCAGTTCCGTTTCTTCGCCCGCCCGGGCACCTGGACCGTCCGCGCGCTCGTGCCCGGCGCGTCCGGCGAGCAGAAGGTGTTCGCCCGCCAGGGCGAGCCGGTCGACGCCCGCGTCGAGGTCTCGGCCTAACCAGGCTCGATCCTCGTCAGCAGCAATCAGCAGCAAGAGGAAGGCGGGCCCGGGCCCCCCGCGGCGGCGGCCGCGGGTGGGGTGCCCGGCGCGGGG
>NZ_JADWYX010000082.1:0-5160 GCF_016786355.1 Frankia sp. AgB1.9 | reverse complement strand
GGCGGCCCACCGCTGCCGCCTTCCTCGTTTCGGTGCCCTGGCGCTGGCCAGGCTCAGGTGGGGCGTCGCGGAGATGGGATGACCGGCGGGGCCGGTGGAGCGGCCAGCACCATGGGTCGGACGGTGAAATGCCGCATCTCGTTGTCGACGGCGAAGGTCGCGGCGGCGCCACGGTCGGGAAACGGGGCGACGACCTGACGGACGTCCTGGCGTCCGGCCCCGTCGTACTGGACGACGGCGTACAGAGCTTGCGCCTCGAACATCATATGATCATCTAACCGCATCCACGCAAAGTCACGGAATCACTCCGTGGTGTGCCCACAGTGGTCCGTACCCACAGCCGCGCCGGACTGGGGATGCTCTGACCGTTTTTCCCGGGTAGTGCCTCAGTAGACGAGAGCCTGGGCACCGTCGGTCATGACCTCGGCCACGAAGGTGGCGGCGCCGGCGATCCGGATGCCGTCGATGACGTCCCCGGGGCCGATCGAGCGGCGGGCGGCGCACTGCGTGCACAGGGTCACCGTTCCGGCGGCGAGGATCGCGTCAAGGAGGTCTGGCAAGGGCGCCGCCTCCGGCAGGGAGAACTCCGCGGCCCGGCCCGGCAGCGCGAACCAGGCCGATTCCCCGGTCAGCCACAGCGAGACGGCCACTCCACTGCTGACGGCGACCGACGCGACCGTGAAGGCCTGCGAGCAGCGCTCCGGCGCGTCCGTACCCGCGGTCACCTTGATGACTAGCGATCGGCTCATCCCGCCAGTCTCGTCCCCGCCGAACGGCCGGGGCCACCGGCCTTCAGACCGCGGGCCTCCAGACCGCGGGCCTCCAGACCGCGGGCCAGAGCCGGGAGCCGCCCGCGCCGGACGGCTCCCGGTTCAGCCGGCCGGGGTCGGGGTCGGGGTGATCGCAGTCGTGTCGATGATGACGTTCGTGCCGGCGGCGCTGAACCGCATCCGGTCGGGCAGGACCGTCGCGGTCGTCAGCTTCAGGTTGAACGGCAGGCCCTCCACCGGGACCGTCACGGTCAGCAGCTTCACGACCTCTTCGTGCAGCTGGGGTGGCAGCAGGCCCGCGATGCCCTGGCTGAGCTCCCGCGGGGTGTAGGTGAAGGCTGCCGGCTTCACCCCGATGTCGGCGGTGCCGTCGAACGGGTAGCTCTGCCCGCCCCAGTTGATGGTCGAGGTGATCTTGATCGCCGACCCGGCCGCGCCGATCTGGATGTTCGTGACGAGCGCGCCCGGCTGGTTCTGGGTAGCGAGGTAGGCGTTGATGTCGGTGTAGGTGAGCTCGACGTCCGCGTCGAGGCTGTCGACCGGGATCTTGGTGACGTCGCCGCCGATGATGCTGGAGAGCGGCACATGGACGCCGTCGAGGTGCGAGCGCACCCGGTCGACGCGCAGGCCGTTCTCGGTGAGGCCGCGGACGTCGACGTTGACGTCCCGGTAGTCGCCCTTCACGACCTGCGGCAGGAACAGCGCGCCGCCGATCGAGACGGACGGCTTGGTCGGCAGGTTCTGGCTGCGTTGCGTCTGAGTGGCGATCTGGTCCGAGACCACGTGTACCGCGAGGCGGTCCGCGACGAATCCCAGCACCAGCAGCACCACGACGACAACCAGCGTTATGCGAATCGCTCTACTGCCCACCGGATCATCCTGGCAAATGCCGCCCAACCAGGTAGACGAGAGGTGCCGCGACCGTAAGGGGCGCTACAGCGGCCAACAGGACAGCGGCGACGGATCTCGCCGGGAACGGTCGTACCCGCACCCCGCCCGCCGCGAGCAGCACCGCGGGCGATCCCAGGCCCGCGTCGGCGCGCTCGCGTCGCGCCAGCCGGGCCGACGTTCTGTCGGGGGACGGCTTCGCCTGCGGTCCGGACGCCACCGGTACCGTCCCGTCAGCCGCCGAGGCGGCGAGCGCGGGGCCGGCGCGCGCGACTAGCACACCCATCACCGCGGCGGCGAGGGCACCGGCAGCGGCCAGCAACGCCCCTGAGCCGGCCGACAGCTCGTCGACGAGCCCGCCGTAGCCGGCGCCCAGGCCGGTGCCGGCGGCGAGCCCCAGCCCGCCCGCCAGCAGCGAGCCGGCGCCGAGTAGCCCGGCGAGCCACGCCACCAGGACCGCGCCGCCGATCCCAGCCAGCCCGACGGCGACGAGCAGGTCTCCCGGCGCCGGCGCGCCAGGCTGCGCCCGCAGCGCGAGCAGCCCGGCGAGGAAGGCGACCAGGGTGCCGCCGCCGAGCGCGGCCGCGAGCTCCGCCGTCACCCGCGCACTCGCGGGCGGGGGCGCGGCGGACCCGTCGTCCGCGCTGGCTGGCGCGGACGGGACGCCGACACGGCGTCGACGGAAGAGCTGGTAAACGATCACCACGGCAAGCCCGGCGCCGATGACGCCGGCGATGCTGCCGAGGTCGTGACGGGTCGCGCCGAGCACGGCGCCGTCGGCCGTCAGCGCGGCGGCGGCGAGCAGCAGCACCGTGGGCCGGGATGCCCGCAGCACGGCCACCCAGGCCCAGCCGAAGGCGAGCTGCTCGACGAGCAGCACGGCCGCCAGCTCCGGAGTGCCGGCCATGGCGGCCGCCGCGGGCAGGGCGGCGGCCAGTGCCGCGCAGAGCAGCGCGACGGTCATCCACCGCCCGGCGGCAGGCGTGGCCCGCCGCGGGGACGGTGCGGCTGGCGCGGGCGGGGTCGGGGAGGAGGGGTCCGGGGAGGAGGGGTCCGGGAACGCCGCGGGACCCGCCGATCCGGCGGGGGCGCAGGTCCGTGGCTCGCGGGCGCGCACCCCCTCATGCTTGCACGACACCCCGCCGCTGCCCGGCCGACCAGGCATGTTCATCCGATCGGCCGTGATATGGCCTTGGCGGCACTGGCGCGGGCTTCAGCCACCAGTGACGGGGCGCGGGCTTCAGCCACCGGCGAAGGGCGGCAGCGCCTCGACGACGCTGCCGGGGCGCAGCGGGATCGTGGCCGGGTCACGCCTGCCGGCGGGCTCCTCGTCGACGAGGAACGAGCAGCGGGCGAGCACCTCGGCGAGCCGGTGGCCGTGCCGCTCGGTCGCCGCGGCGACCACCGCGGCGAGCGTGTCCGCCTGGAGCCGTTCCTCCGTGACGCCGGCCGCGTCCCGCGCGGCCGCCCAGTACCGGACGGTCACCTCCGCCACCCCGGCTCCCTTCGCCGACTCAGATCATCCCGCTCCCCGGCAGGTCACGCCGTCCCGGGGCGGTTGCCGGTATGTTTCACTCTCGTTTCCCAACTGTTATTCACGTCGAGTTCGGAGTCGTCACGGTGCCCATCCAGGAGATATGGGAGATACCTCCCAATCCTGTCGACGAGCCCCGGGATCGCGCCGGCCTCCGCGTGCCCGAAGCCAGGCACGAGCCACAGCCGGGCCGACGGACCGGCCGCGGCGGCGAGTGCCCGCGGGTGCTCCACCGAGAAATAACCATCCAGCTCACCATGGACGATCAGCGTCGGAGTGGGCGCGATCTGCCCGATCAGGTCGACCGGCGCGGCCGGCCGTTCAGCGGGCAGGAGCGACCAAGGCGGAGCCGGAATCCGCACACCGAATCCGAGTCGGGCGACCTGTCGTCCCGTCGACGTCTCGGCCATCCAGTGAATGCGGCGCATCGGCGCGGTATCACGCACGAACCATCGACTGGTGGCACTGACCGCGACGACGGCGTCCGGAGTGTGACGCAGCAGACGGCCGTGAACGGCCGTTCCGGAACGCGCCAGCGCGGCATGTCTCAGTACGGCGGCACCGCCCATCGACCACCCGACAGTAACCACGCGGTCATATCCGAGTCGCCGGGCCTCACCCACGGCAACATCAACGTCGAACACCTCGCGGTCACCGAACGTACAACGACCGGTGGAGCTACCGTGACCCCGCGTCTCGATCAGCAGCACGCTCGCGTGCCAGCGCAAGCCCTCGGCGACGGAGCGCACTGGTCGCCGGGCGATGGTTCCCGAGAATCCCGGGACGACCACAGCCGCCGGCGGCCGTGGTCCGGCCCCCACCAAAGGGCCGTAGTCCAGCAAGGCAGTGGCCAGAATCTCAGCGTCGGCGGTCGGGAGAACCCGGTAGACGGTGGGAGCGCAGTCGAGCACTCCGCTATCCTCCTCACGTACCGATGTGCGTTTCATGCCCATGACGGTCGTGAGACGCCGCAGTCCGACTTGTGTCAACCAGGGCCAAGAACGGACCGCACGGCACCACTTGGGTCGACGCTGCCCCACCACCATCCGCCGCACCTGGAGGAGCCGTCTTGAGCGTCGTCCTTTTGCTCACCAACGCCCCTGGTCCGTCGGCCGAGTCATTTCCATCACTCGGCCTGCTCACGCACACCGTGCGCGTCGCGCCGCTGGAGGCCAGCGCGCTGCTCGACGCCCCGCCGGTCGACGTCATCGCCGTGGACGGACGGCGTGAACTCGTCATCGCCCGAGGCCTGTGCCGGCTGCTGCGCACGACGGGCCTCACCACCCCGCTGCTAGCCCTGGTCACCGAGGGCGGCCTCGCCGCGGTCTCCGCCGACTGGGGTGTCGACGACGTGGTGCTCGACACGGCGGGCCCGGCGGAGGTGGAAGCCCGGCTGCGCCTCGCGATCGGCCGGGTAGCCGCCGCTGGCGGGACCGCCGAGGCCGGCGTCATCCGTTCGGGCGACCTCTCCGTGGACGAGACCACCTACTCTGCCAAGCTGCGTGGCCGTCCGCTCGAGCTCACCTTCAAGGAGTTCGAGCTGCTCAAGTACCTCGCCCAGCACCCGGGCCGGGTGTTCACCCGCGCCCAGCTGCTGCAGGAGGTCTGGGGCTACGACTACTACGGCGGCACCCGCACCGTGGACGTCCACGTCCGGCGGCTGCGCGCCAAGCTCGGCGCCGAGCACGAGTCGATGATCGGTACGGTTCGGCACGTCGGTTACAAGTTCGTCGCCCCGCCGATCACCCCGCTTCCCGACACGAACGCTGCCAGCCGCCTCGAGCGCGACGAGATCCGCACGCCCGAGCGCGTCTGACCTCCGGGCGCCCGACGCACTCCCCGCGGCCCGCTCGCGGCGGTCCCCTTCCACCGGGCCGACGGGTTCACGATCCCTGACATACGGCAAGTTCGGCGGGGGGGGCGGGGCCCCCCCCCGGCGCCCCGCGGGGGGCGGGGCGGGGGGGCCCC
>NZ_JADWYX010000081.1 GCF_016786355.1 Frankia sp. AgB1.9 | reverse complement strand
CGGCAGATCGAGTCGAAGACGTTGTCGAAGCTGCGTCATCCGTCCCGGTCGCAGAAGCTGCGGGACTACCTCGAATAAGGTGACGCGGCCGGAACGGGCGCTTAGCGCCCGCCGGCCACGTCACCTCGGGCGCTGAGCGCCCTCCAACCCCTGATGTTCGCGAAGGTGGATGTCGGGGGTCGGGGGCGTATCTCGGTTGGTCTCTTGGCTGGGTTGGGTCGTTCGGTGCTATGGCTGGGCTGCGTCGTTTGGTCCGGATCTTCGGGTCGGGCTAGGTCGTTCGGTGTGTGGCTGGGCTGCGTCGTTTGGTCCGGATCTACGGGTCGGGTTGGGCCGGTTGGTCCGGGTTTCCCGTCTTCGCGGGTCGGTCTGGCGGGCCGGGGCTTGGCTTGAAGGTGGGCGTCGGGACTGACGGCCTGTGGTGCCTTTTCCGGAAGCCGGGTGCTGTGAGTGAGGAAGGCCCGTCGTGAGTGGTGGTCCTGATCCGGGGGCTCGGTTTACCAGTGCTGCGCGTGATCTTGATGGTGAGCCGTGGGAAAGGGACGAGTTCGCCCGCGTTCTGTCGTGGCGGCTGGAACGGCCGATCTCGGCGCAGGCCGTGCTGCTCACCGAGGCGGAGACGATGGTCGCGTCCCGCCTGCTCGAGGAGCTCGCAGGTGTCTACCCCGACGAGCCGCTCGGCCAGCTCGCCCGCTACCTCGCGATGACCTTCTCCACGAAGGCGTGGGCGGGAGAGGACTAGCGCCCCGCCCGCGAAGGTCGGCCCGGTGCAGTGATCGCCGTTTTCGCCCTCAAGTGGTCCTGAATCAGGCCTGGTCGCAACCGTTTGAGGGCCAGACTCGTGATCATGATCAAGGTGCGGAGCGGGCAGACCTTGGCGGGAGAGGACTAGCACCGACAGATCCTTCCGCGCGGGGGCGGGCCCGATCCGCCACCTCGCGGGATGATTCCGTTGGCGGACCGGCGGGGAGGGTGGGGGCATGCAGATCGTGGTGACCGGGGCGTCGGGGCTGCTCGGATCCGCGCTGGTGCCCGCGCTGCGGGCGGATGGGCATGTCGTCGTCACCCTCGTGCGCCGCGAGCCCCGCGGCCCCGACGAGGCGCGTTGGGATCCCGACGGCGGCCAGCTCGACGCCTCGGTGCTCGCCGGCGTGGACGCGGTGGTGCACCTGGCCGGCGCCGGCATCGGCGACCACCGCTGGACCGAGTCCTACCGGCAGAAGATCCTCGACAGCCGCGTCCACGGCACCCGGCTGCTCGCTGGCGCGCTCGCCGCTCGCCGGAGCGCGAGCGGCGTGGGCGAGGCGGGCGGCGCCAGCGAAGCGGGCGGCGTGGGCGAGGCGGCCGGCGATGGCGGTCGGCCGGTCGTGCTGCTGTCGGCGAGTGGCACCGGCTGGTACGGCGTGTCCGCCGACGAGCCGGTGGACGAGACGGCTCCCGCCGGAACCGGGTTCCTCGCCGACGTGGTGCGGGCCTGGGAGGCGGCCACGGCCCCGGCGGCCGACGCGGGCGTCCGGGTGTGCCTGTTGCGCAGCGGGGTCGTGCTGGCCGGCCGGGGCGGCGTCCTCGCCCGGCAGCTGCCGCTGTTCCGGCTGGGCGTCGGCGGCAGGCTCGGCTCGGGCCGGCAGTGGGTGTCCTGGATCAGCCTCGACGACTGGGTGGCGGCCGCCCGATTCCTGCTGGCCACAGGCGGGCGGGCGGATGGCGGTTCGGCGGTCTCCGGTTCGGCGGTCTCCGGTTCGGCGGTCTCCGGGTCGGCGGTCTCCGGTTCGGCGGTCTCCGGGTCGGCGGTCTCCGGGTCGGCGGTTTCTGGACTGGCGGTTTCCGGTCCGGCGGATGACGGTTCGGCCGTTGCCGGGCCGGTGAACCTGGTCGCGCCCGGCGCGGTCACCGGGGCCGAGTTCGCGCGCACGCTCGGGACCGTGCTGCGCCGCCCGGCCATCCTGCCGGTGCCGCGGCTGGCGCTGCGGGCCGTGGTCGGCGGCCTCGCCGACGAGGCGGCGCTCGCCTCCCAGCGGGTCGTGCCCCGCGTCCTCACCGACGCCGGTTACCAGTTCCGCCACCCCGAGTTGGCCGGAGCCCTGCGGGCCGTCCTCAACCGCTGAGCGTGGCCGGCGCGGCGTCGGCAAGTCGTCCATCTCCGGACGAATCTGACGGTGTATCAGGCGACTGGAGCCGGGACCGGTGTCTCGGCTTCCTGGCATCTCAGCGGCCCCGATCGGCCTCTCACCCGATTCCCTGATTGACCATCAGATTCAACGTCGATACGGTTCCCGACCACCGGGGGCTCGTGAGATGGGCCCCGCTGGGGCCGAGGGTGTGCCATGGAGAGAAAGTCCCGATTACGTCGGCTCGGTGTGCCGGTCGTCGTGGCAGTCCTGGTCGCGGCCTGTGGTGCCGGCCATCGAGGCGCGAATCCCGACGGGGGTGGCGGGGCGGCCGGCCAGGCGACCACCGCCGCGCCGGCCGGCCAGACCTTCGGAGACCTGCCGAGCCCATGCGGCCCGGGCACGGCCAAGGGCGCGACGGACCAGGGCGTCACCGACGCCGCGATCAACATCGCCTACGGCGACGACCGTGGGTTCACCGGCAGTCCAGGCCTCTCGCACGAGGTGGGCGACGCCGTCAAGGCGATGATCAAATGGTGTGACGACCAGGGCGGTATCAACGGCCGCCAGGTCAACGGCACGTTCTACGACGCCAAGATCACCGAAACGAACAACGTGATGACCGAGGCCTGCGGCTCGGCCTTCATGCTGGTCGGCCAGGGCTGGGCGCTCGACTCGACGGGCGAGCAGACCCGGGTCGCCTGCGACCTGGTGTCGGTCCCGACCTTCTCGGTGAGCCCCGAGTTCGCCAACGGTCCCATGCAGTACCAGGCGGTGCCGAACCCGGCCGACGAGACGGTCGGAGCGTTCTTCGCCCAGTTCGCCAAGCTGTACCCGGACGCCGTCAAGAAGGCCGCCGAGTACACCACGACGCTGGCGACCGAGAACTACTCGACGAGGCGCGGTGTCGAGGCGTCGAAGCCGTTCGGCTGGAACTGGCTGCCCTGCACCCAGACCGTCAACTACTTCGGCGAGCCGGACTACAAGCCGTTCATGCAGAAGCTGAAGGACTGCGGGGCACAGGTCGTCTGGTTCACCCTCTCGGCCGGGCCCCAGCTCTACAACATGCTGCAGGCGGCGAACCAGGTCGATTTCCATCCGCTCTGGCTGACGGAGACCAACAACTACACCCAGGGCCTCGCCGACTTCAACGCCAACCACCTGGCCGACAACGTCTACGTGCGGACCGCCTACATCCCGTTGGAGCAGGCCGCCCAGACCCCGGCGGTGCGGAAGTACATCGACGTGGTCAAGGCCGACGGCGGTGACGTCAGCCAGCTGGGCGCGCAGGCGACCTCGTCGTTCCTGCTGTGGGCGACGGCCGCGAAGGAGTGCGGCTCGACGCTGACCCGCCAGTGCATGGTCAACAAACTGTCGAAGATCACCAAATGGACCGGTGGTGGCCTGCACGCGGCCTCGGACCCCGGCGGGAACCATGGTCCGACCTGCGGCATGCTGCTGCGGCTCCAGGGCACCAAGTACGTCCAGGTGTACCCGACGAAGCTGGGCGCCTTCGACTGCTCGCCGAGCTACACGGTGAAACTGCCGGCCGATTTCGTGACCGTGAAGCTGAACGCCGACCGGATCGCCACGAACTACCTGACGGACAAGGCCATCAGGCCCCAGGCATAGCGCGGGCGGGAGACCGATTCGAGAACGGCTGGCGCAGCGGTGGAGCAGTTTCTGCAGTACACGATCCTCGGCCTGGTGCTGGGTGGGATCTACGGGATCGCCGCCTCCGGGCTGGTCCTGACCTGCACCACGTCCGGCATCTTCAACTTCGGCCACGGCTCGATCGCGATGCTGTCGGCGTTCGTCTACTGGCAGGTCCGGTTCGGCTGGCACTGGCCGGCCCCGCTGGCGCTGGTCGCCGTGCTCGGCGTCTTCGCGCCCGCGCTGGGGGCGTTGCTGCACGTCTCGATCATGCGAGGGCTCCGCGAGACCACTGAGATCACCAGGATCACGGTGACGGTCGCGTTGACCGTCGGCTCACTGGCACTCGCGAACTGGATCTGGGACCCGACCGTGCCCCGACGGTTCGACTACTTCTTCGGCGGCACGCACCAGGTCAGCATCGCCGGCAGCCGGATCACCTACCACGAGCTGTTCGCCCTGGCCACGGCGGTGGTGATCGCCGTCGGGCTGCGGTTCTTCTTCGCCCGCACCCGCACCGGGGTCGGCATGCGCGCCGTGGTGGACGACCCGCCGCTGCTGCGGCTGTCCGGCGGGCGCCCGGACCGGCTGGCGACGCTGTCCTGGGCGCTCGGCTCGATGCTCGCCGCGCTCGCCGGAATCCTGATCACGCCGATCCTGGGCGGCTCACTCGACCCGAACGCCCTGACCCTGCTCGTCATCGACGCCTTCGCCGCCGCGGTCTTCGGCCGGTTGCGCAGTGTGCCGCTGACGTTCCTCGGCGCGGTCGTGCTGGGCCTCGCGAACAACTACGTGCTCGCGTACTTCCCCAGCGAACGGTGGACGTGGACGTCGGACTTCCGGATCTCGCTGCCGATGATCCTGCTGTTCGTCGTACTGCTGTGGCTGCCGCAGGACCGGCTGCGCGGCGCGACGATCACCCGGGCCCGCGAGCGGTTCCGCGTCCCGACCCTGCGTTCGGCCGTGGCCTGGGCGGTCGTGCTGGTCGTCGTGATGTTCCTGCTCAAGGAGATCATGGCCCCGACCGTCGTCAACACGATGGTCACCGGGATGACCTTCGCGATCATCGCTCTCTCGCTGGTCCCGCTGACCGGTTACGCGGGGGAGATCAACCTGGCTCCGGTGTCCTTCGGCGCCATCGGCACGATCATCGCCTACCACTACGGCATCACCGGGCACGGCGTGGACACCCGGATGACGATCTGGGGCCTGCTGCTCGCGGCGGCGGTATGCGCGGTCGTCGGCGCGCTCGTCGCGCTGCCGGCGCTGCGCCTGCGCGGCCTCTACCTGGCCCTGGCCACCATGGCGTTCGGGGTGTTCGTCTCGACGATGGTGGTCGCGGACACCGTCCCCAGGGTGCTGCCGCTGGTGCACACCAGGTTCTCGATCTTCCCCAACGGGACGCTCAACGTGCCACGGCCCCGGTTCGGGCCGATCGACCTGGCCAACGGCGGCCAGTTCCTGATGGTCGTGACCGTGCTGTTCGCGGTGCTCGGCGTCCTGATGGTGACCCTACGGCGCAGCGGTTACGGCCAACGGCTCGTCGCCCTGAAGGACAGCCCGGCGGCCTGTGCCACGCTCGGGCAGAACCCCGTCCGCCTCAAGCTGTCGGTCTTCATGCTCTCGGCGGCGATCGCGGGCGTCGGCGGCGCGCTGATGTCGACGGCGGTGGTGTCGGTCAGCCCGGACCGGTTCACGATCTTCGTCAGCCTCGGGCTGGTCATGACCGTGGTCGTCGCGGGTATCGGGTACGTCAGCGGAGCGCTCGCCGGCGGGCTGCTGGCCGGGGTCGGCTTCGTCGCCCTCCAGGACGTCTTCGCGAAGGTCGGCACCGATCACGCGACGTTGCAAGGCCTTTTCTCCTTCCTCGGCCACTTCTCGACCGTGCTGCCCGCTTTGATCGGGGTCTCGCTGTCACGCAACCCGACCGGCTTCGTCAACGACCTCATCGAGCGGTACGAGGTGTTCCGGCGGGCCCGGATCATGCTCGGCGCCGGTCTGGTCATCGAGGCCGGTCTCTACCTGCTCGCCTACACCGACACGATCAGCAACTGGTGGTTCGTCGCGCTCACCGCGTTGCTCGGGGCGGCGTGGCCACGTATCACCTCGGCGGTGCTGGACCGGCTGGCCGCGCGGGCGGTCTCGGCGGTGCCGGGCCTCTCGCTGACCGCGGCGCCGGGCGGCTCGTCGGGCGCCGGCCGGGTGCCATTGGAGCTCGTCGGCGTCGACGTCCCGTTCACGCCGGCCCACCGCGCGCTGCTCGATCGTGCGCTCGGACTGCCGGAACCGCCCCCGGCGGCCGCCGCCCGGGCCACGACCGGGTCATCCGCCGCCGGCCGGGCCAGGGTCGCGGTGTCCGCCGCCCAGGTACCCGCGTCATGACGGCGAGCAGGGAGGCGTGCCGTGGCCATGCTTGAGACCGAAGCCGTCTCGGTCCGTTTCGGCGGCAACCTGGCTCTCGACGGTGTCTCGCTGTCGGTCGAGCCGGGCCGGGTCACCGGACTGATCGGTCCGAACGGGGCGGGCAAGACCACGCTGTTCAACATCATCACCGGGCTGCTCGCGCCGACCAGGGGCCGGGTGCTCGTCGACGGCGCGGACGTCACCCGGTTGCCGCCGTACCGGCGGGCGCACCGCGGCCTCGCCCGGACGTTCCAGCGCCTGGAACCGTTCGTCTCCCTGTCCGTGCGCGACAACATCAGGGTCGCGGGCCAGATCAGCAACACCTGGCGACGCGGGGGACGAGTCGACGTCGACAGGGAGGCCGGCCGCGTCATCGACCTCGTCGGTCTCGCCGAGGTCGCCGACCGGGACGTCGCCGAGCTGCCCACCGGGCAGGCCCGCCTCGTCGAACTCGGCCGGGCCTTGATGACCAGGCCCAGGGTGTTGCTGCTGGACGAGCCGGCATCCGGCCAGACCGAGCCCGAGACAGCGGCCTTCGGGCGCCTGCTGCACCGTCTCGCCGACCAGGACGGCCTCGCGATCTGCCTGGTAGAACACGACGTCACGCTGGTCATGGGGGTCTGCGCGATGATCTACGTGCTCGACTACGGCAAGGTCATCGCCGCGGGCCCACCTGAGGTGGTCCGCGTCGATCCGGCGGTAGTCGACGCCTACCTGGGATCCACGCCGACGGACCCGGCATGACGGGGGAAGGCCCGGCCGCTGCCGGGGCCGCCGCCGCGGGGCCACCGTTGCTGGAGCTGGTCGGTGTCTGCGCCGGGTACGGCCCCATTGAGGTGCTGCACGGGGTCGACCTCGCGGTACCGGCGGGCTCCGTGGTCGCGCTGCTCGGGCCGAACGGCGCGGGCAAGACCACGACGCTGAACGTGTGCTGCGGGCTGCACCCGCCCTCGGCCGGGGAGCTGCGCCTCGCCGGCCGGACGGTGACGGGAGCTTCCGCCGAGGCGTTGGCGCGCCTCGGCGTATGCACCATCCCGGAGCGGCGGGGCATCTTCCCGAACCTCACGGTCCGGGAAAACCTCTGGATGATGTCCCAGGCGCGGGGCGGGCCGCGCGGCTCGCGCGCCTCGTTCGCGGGCGTCGAGGAGGTCGCCTACGCGAGGTTCCCGATTCTCGCGGAGCGTCGCGGGCAACTGGCCGGCACGTTGTCCGGCGGCCAGCAGCAGATGTTGGCGCTGACCAGGGCACTCGGCACCAACCCGGCGGTCCTGCTGCTCGACGAGCTTTCGATGGGGCTCGCCCCGCGGGTCGTACGCGAGCTGTACGAGATCGTCGGCCGACTCGCGGCGGGCGGCCTGTCGATCCTCATCGTCGAACAGTTCGCCCGCACGGTCCTGCCGATCGCCGACCGGGTGGCCGTGATGCTCCACGGCCGCATCGTCGACGCCGGGGCACCGTCAGAGGTCGAGGCGAACCTCTCCGCCACATACCTGGGAGCGTGAAGGAACGATGGAACAAGGCCGAGCGGACCAGTTCAGGGCCGACGTGTCCAGGCTGAAGATCCGGACCGGGGACGCGCGGCGGGACGGCGTCCTGCAGGTCGTGGGCATCGTCCTGATGGCCGGCGGGATCATCGCCGACCTCCTGGTGTACGAGTCCTCCCGCAACCTGAGCGACCCCCGTGACATCCAGTCGCAGATAGTCCTGGCCCTCGGGCTCCTCGGGGTCACCGGTGCTGGCGGAGCCGTTTTCCTCTACGCCTCGCTGGCACGGTTCCTCCGATTCTGGCTGTTGCGCCAGGTATACGAGTCGCAGAGCCAGGTCGATCAGGTGGTCAGCGCATTCCAGCCACGCGCGCAGACACCGGCATCCACCGAGCCCGCCCCGAATCTGCCGCCAGCGGAACTCGAACCGTCCACCGAGGCCCCCGTCGCCGCCGGGTGAGCCACCGTCGCGGAGGCCAGTGACGCCTCGCCTAGCCACGGCAGGTCCGGCCGGCGTTCCTGGATCTCGGCCGGAACGCTCAGAACGTGCAGCAGGTCGGCTATGCGGCCGGGTCGGGAACGTGGCGGTGATAGGCCTTGTTCGCGATACGCCACGTGCCATCAATGCGGACGAGCAGGAACACATCGGTGAAGGTGTCCACGCCGTGCCAGAGAGTCATGGACGCGGTGGCGACCGTGCCGTGCACGTCTACCGCGTCGATGTGGCGGGTGCGGGTCGGTTCGTCTGGGGCCGGCTGACCCTTGAAGAGCGCGCAGTAGTCGTCGAGGCGCCAGGACACGAACGCGCCGTCACGGATTCCTTCGACGTGGGCGGTCGGCAGAAACGCGTTTCGGAAATGGGCAGGGTCGCCGGTCGCATGTCCGCGGATGTACGCGTGCAGGGGTTCGAGCACGGCCTCGTCCACGGCGGCGGTTGCAGTCGCTTCTGTCACCGATCCAGGTTAGGTCGGGGTGTGGTGGCCAGCGTTGGGTTGGGTGCTGTGGGTGTCGGGCAGTTGCCGGCGTTCTGCTCGGTGTGATGATGGTCGACAGCGTGACGAGTCGTGTCGTCTGGGTGAGCTCGGGCTGCCGGGGGTGGCATGAGTGTGGGGTTGACCGGCGAGCAGGTCGAGGCCCTGGCTGAGATGTTCGCGGATCCGCTGTCGGCACGGCAGGTGGTAGCGAACGCTGGGGTTCGGGCGCCTGATGTGCCGTGGGGTGCGCAGAGTTCGCGGGTGTTCTGGCGGGCGGTCGCGGACCTGCTCGAGCACGGGATCGCTTCGGGCGGCGCGGCGCGGCTGCTGGCCGAGGCCGCCGAGCTATTTCCGGAGAACCCGGTTTTCGCTGCCACGGGGCCTGCGCCCGAGCCGCTCTTCGCCGCGGGTCAGGCTGAGCCGGTCTCGAGTCCGCCGCGCCGGTCGGCGTATGTGGAGCAGGTGCGTCAGATCGCGCCGCCGCGGCTGGTGGGTCGCGCGGGGGAGCTCGCGCGGTTGGCCGAGTTCTGTACCGCCCATGACGATGCGGCTGGCGGGCGGTACGTGTGGTGGCGGGCGGCGGCGTGGACGGGTAAGTCGGCGTTGATGTCGTCATTTGTGCTTGCCCCGCCGCCGGGCGTGCGGGTCGTGTCCTTCTTCATCACCGCCCGGTATGCGGGGAACAGTGACCGCGCGGCGTTTGTCGAGATCGTCACCGAGCAGCTCGCTGACATCGTCGGGGAGTCGGTGCCCCCGTTCCAGAACCCGGGCCGGGCGGAGCGGCTGTGGTTCAAGTTCTTCGCGGACGCCGCGGCGCACTGCCGGGCTCATGGGCAGCGGCTGGTACTGGTGGTGGACGGGCTTGATGAGGACCGGGGAGTGACGGGGCCGGGAGCGCGCAGTATCGCGGGTCTGCTGCCGGCGAACCCGCCGCACGGGGCGCGGGTGGTGGTCGCGGGCCGCCCGGACCCGCCGATCCCGGACGATGTGCCCGCCGGCCATCCGCTCAGTGATCGGAACATCGTGCAAGTGCTGGAACGCTCTGAGGTTGCCGCGACGATCCGCGCGGATATGCGGTCCGATCTGGAGCGGCTGCGGACCGGCAGTCCGTGGGAACGGGATCTGCTGGGGCTGATGACCGCCGCCGGTGGTGGTCTGTCCGGACGTGATCTGGCGGAACTGACCGGCGATCTCGACGTCACCGAATGGGACGTCGAGAGGCTGCTGTCGACGGTCGCCGGTCGAAGCTTCTCCAGCCGAGCCGCGCGGTGGGACCCTGCGGGCAGGTCAAGGGTCTACCTGCTCGGCCATGAGGAACTCGCCCAGGAATCCGCCCGGGCGTACGGATCCAGGAGGCTCGCCGCCTACCGGGAGCAGCTTCACGCCTGGGCGTATGGATACCGGCGACAGCAGTGGCCGCGACAGACACCGGAATACCTGCTGCGCGGCTACTACCGGCTGCTCCTCGAGACCGGCGAGCTGACCCGCGCCGTTGACTGCGCCACCGACCAGCCCCGGCACGACCGGATGCTGGACCTCACCGGCGGCGACACCGCAGCCCTCGCCGAGATCACCGACGCCCAGAACAGCATCCTTACTCAGCCATCCCCAGACCTGAGGCTGATGGCCCGACTCGCCGTGCACCGCCAACGCATCGCGGACCGCAACAGGAACATCCCGACCAACCTCCCCGGTGTCTGGGCCAGACTCGGCCACTCCGCCCGCGCCGAACAACTCGCCCGCGCCACCACGACGCCGTACTTCCGGGACCAGGCGCTGGTCGAGGTGGTTGGGGCCCTCGCCCAGACCGGCGAGCATGCTCATGCCGAGCAGATCGCCCGCACCATCCCCGAGCCGCACTCCCAGGCCAAGGCGCTCGTCGAGGTGGCAGCGGGCCTCATCCAGGCCGGTGAGTGTGACCGCGCCGAGCAGGTCACTCGCGACGTCACCAACCCGGACATCCAGGCCGGGGCACTGGCCGGGGTGGCTGGGGCCCTGGCGCGGGCTGGTGAGCAGGCCCGCGCCAGGCAGCTCGCTGCCGCGGCCGAACAGGTCGCACTCAGCACCACCGACCCCTACTCCCAGGTCCGGGCGCTGGCCGACGTCGCCGGTGCCCTCGTCCAGACCGGTGAGCAGGCCCGGGCCAGACAGGTCGCCGCCCTGGCCGAACAGGTCGCCCGCGAAATCACCCAACCGTCCATACAGGCCTGGGCGCTGGGCGCTGCGGCTGGTGCCCTTGCCCGGGCCGGTGAGCCTGCCCGCGCCGAGCAGGTCGCGCGCGACATCACCGAGGCGCGCTACCAGGCCCCGGCGCTGGTCGGGGTGGTCCGCGCGCTTGCGCAGGTCGGTGAGTATGCCCGCGCCGAGCAGATCGCCCACCGCATCACCGACCCGGGCTCCCAGGCGCAAGCCCTGGCCGAGGCGGCGGGTTCGCTAGCCTGGGCTGGAGAGCAGGCTCGCGCCGAGCAGGTCGCCGCCGTGGCCGAGCAGGTCGCCCGCGACATCACCAACCCGGACGCCCAGGCCTGGGCACTGGCCGATGTGGCGGGTGCCCTCGCCCAGGCCGGTGAGCATGCCCGGGCCGAGGAGGTCGCCGCCGGTATCACCGACCCGGCCTCCCACGCGCGGGCGCTCGCCGATGTGGCGGGTGCCCTCGCCCGGGCTGGTGAGCATGATGCCCGCGCCGAGCAGCTCGCCGCCGTGGCCGAGCAGGTCGCGCGCGACATCACCTATCCGCACATCCGCGTGCGGGCGCTGGCCGGGGTGGCGGATGCGCTTGCCCGGTCCGGTGAGCGTGCCCAGGCCGGGCAGGTCGCCGCCGTGGCCGAGCAGGTCGCCCGCGCCAGCACCGACCCGGATGCCCAGGCCTGGGTACTGGTCGAGGTGGCGGGTGCGTATGCGACCGCCGGTGAGTATGGCCACGCCGAGCAGGTCGCTCACGGCATCACCGACCCGTCCCGCCAGGCCCAGGCGCTGGCCAAGGTGGCGGGTGCGCTTGCCCGGTCTGGCGAGGGTGCCCGGGCCGGGCAGGTCGCCGCCGTGGCCGAGCAGGTCGCCCGCGCCAGCACCGACCCGGACTCCCAGGCCTGGGCGCTCGTCAGCGTGGCTGTCGCACTCGCCCGGGCCGGAGAGCCTGCCCGCGCCGAGCAGGTCGCGGCCGGCATCACCGACCCGGGCTCCCAGGCGGGTGCACTGGCCGAGGTGGCGAGTGCGCTTGCCCGGGCCGGTGAGCGTGCCCGCGCCGAGCAGGTCGCCACCGTGGCCGAGAAGATCGCACGTGCCATCACCGACCCGCTTCACCAGGCCTGGGCGCTGGTCGGGGTGGCTGAAGCGCTTGCCCGGGCCGGTGAGCATGCCCGGGCTGAGCAGGTCGCCGCCGACATCACCGACCCGAACTCCCAGGCGCGTGCGCAGGCGGAAGCCGGGTTGGCCGGAGCCTTCGCCCAGGCGGGCGAGCATGCCCGCGCCGAACAGGTCGCCCGCGACATCACCTACCCGGAACTCCAGGCGCAGGCGCTGGTCGCGGTGGCGGGAACCCTCGCCCAGGCGGGCGAGCATGCCCGCGCCGAGCAGCTCGTCCGCGACATCACCGACCCGGACTCCCAGGCCCGGGCGCTGGCCGACGTCGCGGGAGCCCTCGCCCAGGCCGGTGACCTTCGGTGGGCTGGACGTCTTCTCGGGGAAGCGCTCAGCCTCGGCGACTGGACTTGTCTACCTCTCGGCGTCATCGCAGACGTGAGCCCAGCCGTAATACGCACCATTGCCGCCGCGACCGTCGGCAATGGCGAAACCTGATCGGGATCGCGCGCTCCTCCGGTCACTCGGTCGCGGAAGGTACGACCCGGGTCCGCGGGCTCCTCCGGTCACTCGGTCACTCGGTCGCGGAAAGTGCGACCCCGGGTCCGCCGAACTGCGGGAAACCACGCTTGATGGGCGTCAAGCCCCCGGCGCGGATTGCAGTCCTTAACGCTGGTCAAGCCGCGGCGTGGCCAGCGTCGCGCGAGAGGAGAAGCAGGCAGGCGCGGGAGCGCGGAAGCGGCGGAGCGGGGAGGCCCGGGAGCCCGGGAGCCCGGGAAGTACGGATAGTGTTGCCGCTGTTGGCTCGGGCGCGCCGGTGCACTGGTCAGTAAGCCGAGCTGGACCTCGTCAGCGCAGTGCCGGTGGGCGGGCTCGTCTGTGACGGCCATACCGTCTCTCTGCCGCGAAGGGCGGTCAGAATGGGCATCGGGCGCCCGAGGAACCCCGCTGGCTGGGGATGGTGGGCGGAGTTGGCCGAGGATTGACGCGGCTGGTCGTGCGCACGGCGATCTGAGTGTTCGCTTCTTCCTCGTCGGCGGTCGTGTCGGTGGTGTAGGTACGGCCGGTCGGGGCGGTCCAGATGAAAAGGCCGGGCCGTGGCTGGTCCAAATGCCAATTTCCACTGTGTTTCGCGCGGTGGTGGTGCCGGCACAAAAGGCCGAGATTATCGAGCGCTGTGCGACCGCCGTCGGAATGAGCGACGGTGTGATCGATGTCGGCGTGGGTCGCGGGCATGCCGCAGCCGGGGAACAGACATCGTGACTGTTGGTGACGGATCAGGCGGGCGAGCGCCGGGGTGGGTATTCGGCGGTGGCCGAGGTCAAGAACAGTGCCCGTCGCGGGGTCGGTCAGGACGCGTCGCCAGCGGGCGTCGGCGGCGAGCGCCCGGCCGACCTCGGCGGGGATCGGGCCAAAGCCCACGAGTTCGGCCGGGTTTTCGTCCAGGCCGGCCAACGTGCCGACGGCGGCGATGACCTGAAGCTCGACGCTGACGTGTTCGCGGCGGTTACCGAGAAGTAGGGCGGTCAGGACGTCGGCGCGCCGGGCGTCGATCGGGCGGGCGTCACCATCCACACGGTTGTCGGTGCGGGCGTCGGTCCTGGCGATCTGGTTGATCCGGTCATAGATCGCCTGGGCGTCCTCGGCGGGGAGGATCGCCGTCAGGCACGCCATGCCGTCCTCGAGGGACTGGAGGCCTATTCGGCGTTCGGTGTGGGCCCGGCGGCGTCGTTTCGCCGCGGCGTCGGGGTCAAGCCGCCCGACCAGGCGGTGGATCTTGCGGCGCCACTGGGGTGGAGACGCCAACCGGCTGCCCGCGAGCATCGCCCCCTCAACGCCGGCGCGGTCCCGATCGGTGAGGCAGAGAGTCAACTGGTGCAGCGCCGCGAGCCGGGTGTGATCAAGCATCCCCGCGGTCAGGTCCGCCAACGCGGCAGGCAGCCGGCTGGCGATCTCCCAGGCCGTCGCCAGCCGACTGGACATCGTGCGCGGAGACTGCCCCAACTCCACCGCCAACTCATCCGCGACGAAGGGCGAATACTCATCTCCACGCTCACCGTCCCCCGCGGCCGGGTTCGCCGGACGCTGACAGGCCAGATGCACCTGGGCATGGATCGTCAGACCCTCCAACCGAGACGACAACCGCCCGAGCCGCCCCGCCAAGGCCAACGCCGCCGACGCGTCACACGAGCCCAACCCAGCCAGCACCTCATCGAACACCCCATCGACCAACCCCAACCGCCCGAGCAGGTCATCGGCCGCGTCGCTCTCGGGCGTCGGAAAGCCGGCGGTCGACGGAATAGCTGTGGGGGCGTCGCCGGGCGTTGGCGAGGCGGCAGTAGGCGGGATATCGGAGGGATCGTCGTCGGACGCTGGTGAGCCGGCGGTAGGCGGGATATCTGCGTGGGCCGGGGCGACCGCCGGCCGGACACGCGATCGGTGGTGGCGCCGAGGCGTACCAGGGCAGTGGTTCCGAAACGACGAGTCAAGGACCTGTGCCGCAAGCGGCTGTGAAACAGAAGGCTCTGCCGCAAGCGGCTGCGCACTAACAGACGGTGCGCCACGGAGATGCGCACCAGGGGCCGCAAGATCGAGTGGCGGCGAATCCAGAGATAGTGAATCGAGAGATGGCGAATCCGGGGACGGTGAATCGAGGGGCGGCGGATCGAGGGATAGTGAATCGGGAGATGGTGAATCCAGGGACGGTGAATCGAGGGATGGCGGATCGAGAGACCCTGAATCCAGGGGCGGTGAATCCCGGGGCGTTGGATCGTGAGGCGGCGAATCCAGAGGCGGTGGATCGAGAGACGGCGGATCACGGCCGTCCAGGGTATCGAACATGTGTCCATGCTAGCGCAAGGTCGTGAAATCGCAAGCGCCGAAAACGCGGTCGAGGGGGCGGTTCCGGACGGCTGGTAGGTCGTCGTTGACGCTGTTGTCGCAGATTCTCCGTAGCGATTGAGATGGCGCTACCGCGCGGGATTCTGGGATTCACCGGCTGTATCACGGTCGAATTCGGGGATGGGCGGCCTTATAGGAGTCGCTCCAGAGCCCGGCAGGAGCGGCCGCCTACGAAGCGGTGACGAGTGGGAGCGTCGATTGATGAGCGGAACGGGCTCACAGGGGCGGCGTGAGCAACTCGGCCACGCGGGTAGCCTGAGGGGTCCTGAGGCTGACCTCCACGGTGCCTGAGCGCGTGGAGCTGAATCTCCCTGCGTCGTAGCCGAACCGCACCCGATCGGGCGCCTCGGAGGTTATGCCGAGGGTGGCCAGGAGCGGGCCGGAGAGCGGCACGTCGATGTGCTTGCCGCGCCCGGCCCAGACCACCAGTCTTCTGCTGCTCACCGCGATCGCCCCGGAGACCGCCTCTTTACGCCAGCTGGAACGCTGTCCCGGCGCCCGATAGTTGCGGTAGGTCACCGAACCAGCAAGACCTTCGGCAAGAAAAGAAATACCCTCGGCTCCGAGCGTGGCGCGCAGATCCGCAGGCAGCCGACCCGTGCCGAGAAGTAGCCGGCGCAAGGGATTCATGCTCAACATGATAGGTGGAACACCGCGTGCAATCTTGATAACCGGTCGGGCGCCACCCGCGAGATCAGGTCACCGGCAACCGGCGCCTGGTCACGCCGACAAGTAATGCGGCGCTCCAGTGCACTGGCGTTTCAGACTGCGGCGTTTCGGCGCTCCGGCTCTCCCGGGCTCCGGCTCTCCCGGGCTCCGGCTCTCCCGGGCTTCCGCGCTTTCGGGCTCCGGCTCTTCCGGGCTTCCGCGTCTCCGCGTCTCCGCGTCTCCGCGTCTCCGCGTCTCCGCGTTTCCGGGCTTCCGCGCTCCCGGGCTCCGGCTCTTCCGGGCTTCCGCGCTCCGCCGCTCCCGCGACTACCTGCTTCTGGGCCTCCAAAGCGCCGTCATGCAAGGACCGGTGACCCAGGAACGAAGCCGGCCCCCGTCGCATCCGCTAGGGACGCGACGGGGGCCGGCTCGGACCGTACGGGGTCAGAGGCCGAGTTCAGCCTCGAAGGAGCCCTCTTCGAGGCGGGCCTTCACCGTGGTGAGGAAACGGGCCGCGTCGGCGCCGTCGACGATCCGGTGGTCGTAGGTCAGCGCGAGGTAGACCGTGGAGCGCACCGCGATGACCTCGCCGAGGTTCGGGTCCTCGACGACGGCCGGCCGCTTCACGACCGTGCCGGTGCCGAGGATGCCGACCTGCGGCTGGTTGAGGATCGGGGTGTCGAACAGGGCGCCGCGGCTGCCGGTGTTGGTCAGGGTGAACGTGCCACCGCTGAGCTCGTCCGGCGAGACCTGGTTCGCGCGGGTGCGCTTGGCCAGGTCGTCGATCTTGCGGGCCATGCCGGAGAGGTTCAGGTCCCCGGCGTTGTGGATGACCGGAACGGTCAGGCCACGCTCGGTGTCCACCGCGATGCCCAGATGCTCGACGTCGTAGTAGGTGATCGTGCCGGCGGCGGTGTCGACGCTGGAGTTCAGCACCGGGTGCTCGCGCAGCGCCTCGCAGGCGGCGATCGCGAAGAACGGCAGGAACGACAGCTTCACGCCCTCACGGGCGTAGAACGCGTCCTTCGCCTGCGTACGCAGCCTGGCGATCTTCGTGACGTCGGCCTCGACGACGGTGGTCAGCTGGGCGCTGACCTGCAGCGACTCGACCATGCGCTTGGCGATGACGGTGCGCAGCCGGGAGAGCTTCTCGGTCCTGCCGCGCAGGGCCGGAACGGGCGCGGCTGGAGCCTTGGCGGCGGCGGCCGTCGGCGCCACGGCAGGGGCCGGCGCGGTGGCAACCGGCGCCGGGGCCGAGGCCGCGACGGGGGCAGGAGCCGGCGCGGCGGCCGGGGCGGCCTTGGACGCGTCGACGATGTCCTGCTTGCTGATCCGGCCGCCGGGGCCGGTGCCCTTGATCGTGCCCAGGTCGACACCTAGCTCGGCGGCCATCTTGCGGACCAGCGGGGTGACGTAACGGGCCTCGCCGTTGGACGCGGCGGCGGTCACCGGCGCGGGGGCCTGAGCGACCGGCACCGGAGCCGGGGCTGGCGCGGGCGGCGGCGTGGGAGCGGGCGGCGGAGTGACCGGCGCGGGCGGCGGAGCAGCCGCGGCGGGCGCCGGCGGGGGAGTGGGAGCCGGCGGCGGCGGGGGAGCGGGAGCCGGTGCGGGAGCGGCCGCCGCGGCCGGTGCCGGCGCGGCAGCGGGAGCCGCCGCTCCGTCCTCGATCACCGCGAGCTCGACGCCGACCTCGACGGTCTCATCCTCGGCGACCTTGATCGACGAGAGGACGCCGGACGCGGGCGCCGGGATCTCGGTGTCGACCTTGTCGGTACTGACCTCGAGGAGCGGCTCGTCGGCTTCGACGTGCTCGCCCTCCTGCTTGAGCCACCGGGTGACCGTGCCCTCGGACACGCTCTCGCCCAGGCGGGGCATCGTGACGGATACAGACATTCCTGCGGGACTCCTGTGTCATCCGGGGCCGTGCGCGCGGTGGCGACCCGGGCCTGCCGGATCGGAGTGGCCGATCCGGTGGGATCCCCGGCCGCGTCGCCCGCCGCGTCGCGGCGTCGCCCCGCCCAACGGTCCGACGACCAGGCGGTCGGCGGGCTGATGGGCGGCACGGCGCCGCGTCCGGGTGGGCGTCCGCCGGCCGGCTGGGCGCCGTGCGAACGCGTTGCCGGCACTCGGCGGACCGGGTGCCGGCGGGTGCCTGGCTGGTTGCGGGTGGTACCTCGACCTCCCGGACCGACGGGCTCCCCGATCGGCTACGCCGATCTGGCGGGGACCCGGCGCCGCTCCGGCAGGCACCCCGGCCGGGGCGACGGCCGGTGGCCGCCGCCCCGGACCGGCTAGTCGTGCGTGTGCAGCGGCTTGCCCGCGAGGGCGAGATGTGCCTCGCCGAGTGCCTCGGACATCGTCGGGTGCGGGTGGATCAGCTGGGCGACGTCCGACGGGTACGCCTCCCAGTTCGTGATCAGCTGCGCCTCGGCGATCAGCTCGCCGACCCGGTCGCCGACCATGTGCACGCCGACCACCGGGCCGTCCTTGACCGCGATGACGGTGACCGCGCCGGCGGTCTTCAGGATCTGGGACTTCCCGTTACCGGCGAGGTTGTAGGTCACCTTGGTGACGGCGTCCGCGCCGAAGCGCTCCTTGGCGACCACCTCGGTGAGCCCGACCGAGGCCACCTCGGGCGAGGAGTAGGTGACCTTCGGAACGTTGTCGTAGTCGACCGGGGTCGGGTTCAGCCCGGCGATCTGCTCGGCGACGAAGATGCCCTCGGCGAAGCCGACGTGCGCCAGCTGCAGGCCCGGACGGATGTCGCCGATCGCGAAGACGTTCGGGATGTTGGTGCGCAGGGACCGGTCGACGAGCACGAAGCCGCGCTCCATCGCGACGCCGACCTCGTCGTAGCCGATGCCGTCCGTGACCGGGCCGCGGCCGACCGCGACGAGCAGCAGCTCGGCGTCGACCGTCGAACCGTCCTCCAGCGAGACGGTGACCCCGTGGTCGGTGGTCTTCACGCCGGCGAACCGGGTCTTCAGCTTGAACTTGATGCCGCGCTTGCGGAAGCCGCGCTCCAGCAGCTTGGAGCTGGACTCGTCCTCCAGCGGCGCCAGGTGCGGAAGGGCCTCGATGATGGTGACGTCGGCGCCGTAGGAACGCCACACCGACGCGAACTCGCAGCCGATCACACCGCCGCCGAGCACCACGACCGAGTTCGGCACCCGGTCGAGCGTCAGCGCGTCCTCGCTGGTGATGATCTTCTGGTGGTCGAGCTCCAGGCCGGGCAGGGTCCGCGAGTACGACCCCGTCGCCAGGATGATGTTCCGGCCCTCGATGACCCGGCCGTCCACGGTGACCGTGGTCGGGGAGGTCAGCTTGCCGGTGCCCGCGACGACCTCGATGCCGCGCGACTTGACCAGACCGGTCAGGCCCTTGAAAAGGCCGCCCACGACCGAGTCCTTGTACTCGTTCACCTTGGCCATGTCGATCCCGTTCAGGGTCGACAGGATGCCGAAGGTAGCGCTCTCGTGGATGTTGTCCACGATCTCCGCCGAGTGCAGCAGCGCCTTCGTCGGGATGCACCCGCGGTGCAGGCACGTGCCACCGAGCTTGTCCTTCTCGACGAGGACGACGCTCAGTCCGAGCTCCGCGGCACGCAGCGCGGCGGCATAGCCGCCGCTTCCGCCACCGAGGATGACAAGGTCGACGGGACCGGCCGCAGATTCTGCCACGCCAATGGCCCCTTCTCATTACTCGTAGTCGGCAGGGCGCTCGGACGCGGACAGTGGTGGGCGCGCCCGGCCGCCCGTGCGGAACCGTTGTCGGTCCCACCGACCTAGTCTTTCACGCGCTGGGGCCGTGGCTCGAAGGGCGCTTGCGTGCTCGCCCGCCGCCGCGCCTGGTCAGGCCTCGATGCGCCCGCCCCGATGTGGGACGGGGAACACCGGCAACGGTTCAGTCCAGGCGGAATGGCGGCTGGGGCCGGTTCGCGGCCCGCCGGCGCCCGGAACCTCCCGAAATGCGTGCGCCGCGCGCCGCCAGGCGGCGTGACCAAAGTCGCACGGAGGTGGTTCGCGGCCGACGCCCGCACGGCGCGGCGCCTATTTGGGCGAAGAGCGCACGAACGGGGGACGCGCGACGGTCATCAGCGACCGGCGGCCGCGGACGTCGACGCTCACCTCGTCGCCCTCGGCGACCGAGCGGTCGAGCAGCGCCAGGCCAATGCCGACCCGCAGCGACGGCGAGAACGTCCCGCTGGTGACCTCGCCGACGTCGGTGCCGGCCGCGTCGAGCACCCGCATGTGCGGCCGCGGGATGCCCCGGTCGAGCGCCTTCAGGCCCCACAGCACCCGTGCCGCGCCCGCCGCCCGCTCGGCCAGCAGGGCGTCCCGGCCCCAGAACCGTTCCTTGGCCCAGCCGACGGCCCAGCCCGACCGTGCCTGGACCGGGCTGATCGAGAGCGACAGGTCCTGGCCGTGCAGCGGGTAACCCATCTCGGTGCGCAGCGTGTCGCGGGCGCCCAGGCCGCAGGCCCGGCCGCCGACGCCGGCCGCGGCCGCGATCAGCGCGTCCCAGACCTCGACCGTGTCCTCCCAGCGGGGCAGCAGCTCGAAGCCGCGCTCGCCGGTGTAGCCGGAGCGGCAGACGATCACCGGCCGGCCCTTCCAGTCGGCGTCGCGGAAGCTCATGTACTCGCCCTCGGTCGGCAGGCCGAGCGCGGCGAGCACGTCGGCCGCCCGCGGGCCCTGGACCGCCAGCACCCCGTAGGACTCGTGCAGGCTGGTCACCTCGAGCCCAGGGGAGGCGGCCGCCGCCAGCCTGCGCACGACCTCGGCGGTGTTCGACGCGTTCGGCACCAGGAACACATCGTCGTCGCCGTACAGGTAGGCGATCAGGTCGTCGACCACGCCGCCCGACTCGTCGCAGCACAGCGTGTACTGGGCCTGGCCCGGGCGGATCCGGCCGAGGTCGTTGGTCAGCGTGGCGTTGACGAACTTCGCGGCGCCCGGACCGGCGACGCGCGCCTTGCCAAGGTGGCTGACGTCGAACACGCCGACGGCCTCGCGGACGGTCCGGTGCTCGGCGAGCACCCCCGCGCCGGCGTACTCGATCGGCATCTCCCAGCCGCCGAACGAGGCCAGCTTCGCGCCCGCGTCGACGTGACGATCGAACAACGGGGTGCGCAGCAGGGCTGGGGTGCCAGAAACGTCGGCGCCAGAAACGTCGGCCATGAGCCGCAGCGTAGCCGGGCCGGTCCGCCCGGCACCGGTCAGCGCCGCCACCGGGCGGCCGGCCCGGCCGGAAACGTCGGCCCGGCCGCGTCGGGCTGATCACGCTGGCCGGATCGGTGGGGGTGGCCTGCGACAGGCGCAATGCTGATTAGGCTCTGGACATGACCTCCGCCTCCGCCGCCGTAGCAGCGCTGAAGACCCTGGACGTGGACGCCGTGGTGATCGGTACCGCGGCCGGCGACGACGGTCCGGTGCCTCTCGGCGGCACGGCCGAGCTGGACGCGGCGCTCGGCGGCCGGCTGGCCAAGGTCCTCGCCGATGTCGGCGCCACCGGGCGGGCCGGCGACGTCGTCCGGTTCGCCACCCTCGGCGCGCTCCCGGCGGGCAGCGTGGTCGCGGTCGGTGTGGGCCCGGCGACGAATGGTGATCTAGACCTGGAGGCGCTGCGGCGCGCGGCCGGGACGGCCTCGCGCGCGCTCGCCGGGACCACCAGGGTGGCGACGACGCTGGCGCTCGCCGGCGGCGCGGCCACGCCCGAGTCCGTGCGCGCGGTGGCCGAAGGCACTCTGCTCGGCGCGTACAGCTTCGACAGCTTCCGGACGACGTCGGCGAAGGGCCGGCTGGCGCCGGTCGAGGAGATCGTCGTGCTGGTCGACGACGCGGGCCTCGACTCGGCCACCGACGCGGTCGAGCACGCCGCCACGGTCGCCGACGCGGTCCGGCTGGTGCGCGACCTGGTGAACACCCCGCCCGGTCATCTGCCGCCCGCCAGGCTGGCCGAGATCGCCGAGCAGGAGGCGACCGCCGCCGGGCTGGTCGTCGAGGTCCTTGACGAGAAGGAGCTCGCGGACGGCGGCTACGGCGGCCTGCTCGGTGTCGGGCAGGGCTCGACGAACCCGTCCCGGCTGGTCCGGCTCGAGTGGCCCGGCACCGAGGGCACGGAGGGCGACGACGCCCCGGTGACGCTCGCCCTCGTCGGCAAGGGGATCACGTTCGACTCGGGCGGCCTGTCGCTCAAGCCGCCGGCGTCGATGGAGTGGATGAAGACCGACATGGCCGGCGCGGCGTCCGTGCTCGCCGCCATGGTCGCCATCGCGCGGCTGCGGGTGCCGGCGCGGATCGTGGGCTGGATGGCCTGCGCGGAGAACATGCCGTCCGGGACGGCGATCCGGCCGGGTGACGTGATCACCCTGCGCGGTGGCACTCGGGTCGAGGTGCTCAACACCGACGCCGAGGGCCGGCTCGTGCTCGGCGACGCGCTGGTGCGGGCGACCGAGGAGGAGCCGGCCATGGTCATCGACATCGCGACCCTGACCGGCGCGCAGATCGTCGCTCTCGGCCAGCGGACCACCGGCCTGCTCGGCCGGGACGCAGCCGTCGAGGCCGTCGCCGCCGCCGCGAAGGCCACCGGGGAGGCCGTCTGGCCGATGCCGATGCCGCCGGAGCTGCGCAAGGGCCTCGACTCGACGGTCGCCGACCTCGCGAACGTCCCGACGAACGGCAGCCGGGACGGCGGGATGCTCGTCGCCGCCCACTTCCTGGCGGCGTTCGTCCCCGACGGCATCCCGTGGGCGCACCTCGACATCGCGGGCCCGTCCTGGAACGGCGGGGAGCCCTACGGCCACACCCCGAAGGCCGGCACCGGCGCCCTCGTGCGCACCCTCGTCCAGCTGGCGGAGGACCGGGCCACCGCCTGACGCTCCCCGCCCGGCCCGGCCGGGGTCCGTCAGGTGATGTCCGGGATGCTGAGCTCGTCGTCGGCCTGTCGGACCGTCGCCGCGGCGGCGTCGAGATCGATGGCGGTCTCCACCGCGTCGATCACCAGCGCCGCGGCCGCGAGCGCGCCGGTGCCGTCGTCGGCGCGAGTGCTCAGGTCGACCAGCGGCCGCAGGCCGAGCGCGCCGACGACATGCTTCGCCGCCGGGTCGCCGGACTCGGCGCCGACCAGCCACCACGCCCGCGCCCCGGGCGCGATCCGCTCGGCGGCCAGCGCCGCGGCACAGCCCGGAGCACCGTCGATGATCACCGGGGTGCGTCGCGACGCCGCCTGGACCAGCAGACCGGCGAGCGCCGCCAGGTCCGCGCCGCCGGCGACCCGCAGCACCGAGCGCGGGTCGGAGGCGAACGGCCGGGCCCGGCGCAGCGCGTCCCGGATGGCGGCCGTGCGCAGCATCCACCGCTCGTCATCGGTCCCGTCGCCCCGGTCGACGACGTCGATCGGCTCCAGGTCGCGCAGCGCGGCGACGACGACCGCGGCGGCGGTGTCGGCGCCGACGCCGAGCGCGCCCGCGACCAGCAGGTCGGCGCCCCCGTCGATCTCCTCGTCGGCCAGCCGCCGGCCGGTTGCGAACGCCAGGTCGAGCTCGGGGACGGTCAGCGCGTCCTCCTGGTCGATCCGCCCGTTGCCGCCGCGCACCCGGTAGCCGTCGGTGGGAGCGGCCGCGGCGGGAGCGCCGGCTGGACCGGCCGAATCGGCGATGGCGACGTCGACGACCCGCAGGCCGACGTCGGCGCGGCGGGCGAGGACGGCCAGCGGGGAGCCGCCCGTGGCCACGGCGGCGGCCCGCCGGGCGGTGGCGCCGGCCGGCCAGGGGTACAGGCCGGCCGCGGCGACGCCGTGGTCGGCGGCGAGGAGCAGGGCCCGGGCGCGGGTGATCGGCCTGGGCGGCGACTCGCCCTGCGCGGCGGCGATCCAGACGGACACCTCGGCCAGCCGGCCGAGCCCGTCCGCCGGCAGGTCCAGTGCCCGCGCCCGGCCGCGCACGGCGGCCTGCTCGGCGGCGGCGACGGCGGCGTCCGGTTCGGGCACCGGGTCGATCGCGGCCGGCCCGGCCGGCTCGATCGCGACGGGGGCCGCGGGCGCCGGGTCGGTGTCGCCGTCCGCGGCGGTGTCGACCTCGATGTTCTCCACAGGGTTCTTACTACCCGATTGCTTCGAGCGCCGGCCCAGCCGCCCTCACGAAGACCGGAAAGCCCAGCCGGGCACCTAACGGCCTCGCGGCGCCGTAGCGCAGTTGACATGCGCCGGAAGCGGTAGCTTTCGGGTGTGTTGCCGGATCGGTGGGGATCGTCCCCGGAGCGATGGCGGGTGGGCGAGCGCCGCCGGGTCTTCCTCAGTCACACGGGTGAGCTGCGCCAGTACCCGCGGGACCTCTCGTTCGTCGCCGCGGCCGAGCGCGCGGTGGCCCGGGCCGGTGACGTCGCCGTCGACATGGCCTACTTCGGCGCCCACGACGAGCCGCCGGCCGACTTCTGCGTCGCGCAGGTGCGAGCGAGCGACGTCTACGTCGGCCTGATCGGTTTCCGGTACGGCTCGCCGACCCGGGAGCAGCCCGACCTCTCCTACACCGAGCTGGAGTTCGAGGCCGCGACCGAGGCCGGGATCCCGCGGCTGGTCTTCCTGCTCGCCGACGACGCGGTCGTCCCGATCCAGGAGTTCTCCGACCCCGCCTATGGCGACCGGCAGCGCCGGTTCCGCGACGAGCTGCGGGACGCCGGCATCATCACCACGACCTTCCGCTCGCCGGCGGACCTGGAGACCGCGGTGCTGGACGCCCTGGTCAAGCTGCGCGACCGCCAGCGCGAGCAGGCCGAGAGCGCCGTGAGGCCGGCCGACAGCCTCGTCGGGCCCGGTGGCGCGACCGTGCTGGTCGTCGGAGTCGGCGGGCTGAGCCCGGCGCCCGGGCCCGCGGCGCTGGGGACCGGCGGTCGCGTCCCGTGGATGGTGCCGTCCCGGCACGGCAAGGTGGTCGCCCGCCCGGAGCTCACCGAGCAGGTGCTCGCCCGGCTGCTGGAGCCGCGCGCCCCGGGCGGGGCGCGGCCGGCCGTCGTGCTGCGCGGCGTCGGCGGGTTCGGGAAGACGACGCTCGCGGCGGAGGTGTGCCGGCGCCCGGAGATCTCCGACGCGTTCCCCGGTGGCGTGCTGTGGGTGACGCTGGGGGAGTCGGTCGGCGGCGCCACCCTGGCCGACAAGATCAATGATCTGAGCGAGGCACTGTCCGGCGTCCGGCCTGCGCTCGCGGACCCGGAACAGGCGGGCTTCCGGCTCGGCGAGCTGCTCGGCTCGCCGCCGCGGCTGCTCGTCGTAGACGACGTGTGGGTCCGCGGTCAGCTCGCCCCTTTCCTGCAGGGCGGGCCGGGCTGCGTCCGGCTGGTCACCACCCGGATGCGTGACCTGCCGTCGGACGCAGCCCTGTCCGACCGGATCGAGGTCGCGGCGATGGCCGAGGTCGAGGCCGAACGGATGCTCACCCTCGACCTGGCCGGTCCCGGCTCGGCGCTGGCGGTGCGCGCCGACCGCGCCGGCGCGGTGAGCCTGCCGACCGCGCGGACCGAGCCGGCCGACGCCGGGTCCGTGTCGGCCGACACGCCGGCCACCGTCGCCGGGCTGCTGCCGACGGACCGGACGCGCCAGCTGCTCGACGCGACCGGCCGCTGGCCGGTGCTGTTGCGGCTGGTCAACCGGGCGCTGGTGCGGATGGTGCGCGACGGTGTGCCGCCGGCCCGCGCCGCCGACCGGGTGCTGCGCCGGCTGGACCGACGGGGCCCGACGGCGTTCGACGTCACCCGGCTGGAGGACCGCAACCAGGCGGTCGAGGCGACCCTGTCGGCCAGCGTCGGCCTGCTCACCGGCGACGAGCTCGACCGGTACCTGGAGTTGGCGATCTTCCCGGAGGACGTCGACATCCCGCGCTACGTCCTGGAGGCCTACTGGGGCGCCACGGGCGACCTGAGCCCCGACGAGGTCGACGACCTGTGCCAGGAGCTCGCGGACCTGTCGCTGGTGCTCGCCTACCACCGGCATCCGCCGGCGCTGCTGCTCCAGGACGTGCTGCGCTCCTACCTGCGGATCCGCGTCGGCGAGGAGCGGCTGCGCGAGCTGCACGGGATGCTGTGCGACGCGCTGCGCACCCGGTTGCTCGACGCGGCCGGCGCCAGCGGCGGTCCTGGCCTGGACGGCGAGGACCTCGACGACGGCCTCGGCCCGGTCACTCCGACCTCGGCCGCCGCCGTCGGGGCGACGGCCGAGCCGGGCGGGGCGGCGGCGTGGTGGCGGCTGCCGGATGGGGCTGGCTACGTGTGGACGCACCTGACCGCGCATCTGGCCGGGGCCGGCCGGGTCGACGAGGCGCTCGCGCTGGTGCGGGACCTGCGGTGGACGGCGGCGAAGCTGGGTCGCCCCGGCCTCGGACTGGTAGCCCTGGACGCGGACCTCTCCCTGGCCCGGGAGCTCGCGCCGGCCGACCGGGCTCCGCGGGCGCTGCGCCGGATGCTGCGCCAGACCGCGCACCTGTTCGGCCCGACCGACCCGCCGGACGCGTTGGACGCGGTGCTGCTCAGCCGGCTCGACGGCCTGCCTGCGCTGGCCGAGTCGCTGGCCCGGTTCTCCGCGACCGTGGCGGGGCCGCGGCTGGTCAACCGGTGGAGCCTGCCCGACCAGCCCCATCCGGGCCTGGTCCGGGTGCTGCCCGGCCACTACCACTCCTGGGTCGACGCCTGCGCGATCTCCCCGGCCGGCGACTGGCTGGCCTCGGCCAGCTCCGACGGCACGGTCCGGCTCTGGGAGGCCGGCACCGGGGCCGCCCGCGCGACGCTGGCCGGCCATGGCGCCGCCGTGCGCGCCTGCGCGATCGCGCCGAGCGGCCGCTGGCTGGTCTCCGGCAGCGAGGACGGGACGGCGCGGATCTGGGCGGCGACCGGCGGGCCGGCCCGGCTGGAGCTGCGCGGGCACGTCGGCAGCGTGCGCGGCATAGCGGTCGCCCCGACAGGGGACTGGCTGGCCACCTGCGGTGACGACGGCACCGTCCGGCGCTGGAACGCCGCCACCGGCGACCCCGGGCTTGTGATCACGACGGCGCAGGTCGTGCGGGACGTCGCGATCGCCCCCGACGGCCGGCTGCTGGCGGCGGCCTGCGAGGACGGGGAGATCCGGCTGTTCACCGCCGACGGCGTCGCGGCCGGCCGGCTGAGCGGCCACCGTGGCCCGGTGCGCCGGCTCGCGACCTGCGCCGGGCCGCACTGGCTCGCGTCGGTCGGCCAGGACGGCACCGCCCGTCGCTGGGACCCGGCGGCCGGGGTGACGGTCGCCTCCTACGACCTGGGCTCCACCGGTCCGGCCAGTGGTTGCGCGCTGTCCGAGGACGGTGCCTGGCTGGCCGCGACGGCGTCCGACGGGGTGGTCCGGCTGTGGGAGACGGCGACAGGCCTCCGCCACCAGCTAGTCGGCCCGAGCGGCACGGCTGCCGTCTGCGCGCTGGCCGCCGACGGGACCTGGCTGGTCTCGGCCGGCCGGCACGGGGTGCTGCGAATCTGGGACGTGCGGACCGCGGACGCCGACGTCGCGCCCGGTGGCAGGGACGAGGGGATGCGCGCCTGCGTCGCCAGCCATGACGGGAGCTGGATCGTCTCGGTCTCCGAGGACTCCACCGCCGTCCAGTGGGACGTGGCGACCGGCGAGCCCGGCGCGGCGCTGGTGGGGGAGCGGCTGAGCCCGAACCGGGGCAGCGCGGTCGCGCCCGACGACAGCTGGGTCGCCGTACCCGACCGCGACGACGGGGTGCGGCTGTGGGAGCCGGCGACCGGGACCGTCCGGGCGGTGCTGAGCTCACCGAGCGAGGTGCGTGGCTACGCCGTGGGACCGGACGGCTCCTGGCTGGTGGGCGCCTGCCGGGACGGCGTCGCGCGGATGTGGGACACCCAGAGCGGTGAGTGGCTCGCCTCGTTCGTCGCCCGTGACCGGAGCGCCACGGCCCCGTCGAGCGGCACGGGCGAGCTGGAGTACGGCGAGCCGCCGGCGCCTGGCCAGCATGGTGTGGATTCACACCGGGGCTGCGTCGTCGCGCCGGACGGCTCCTGGGTGGCCGTCGGCGGGGGCCAGCGCGACATCCTGGTCTGGGACGTCGCGACCCTGGAGCCGCTGGCCGAGCTGTCCGGGCACACGAACGAGGTGCTGGGCCTCGCCACCGCGCCCGACGGGCGATTCATGGTCTCCGCCGGCTCCGACCACACGGTGCGGGTGTGGTGGACCGACGGCTGGCGGGCCGGGCCGGTTCTCGACGGGCACAGCCACACGGTCCGTGCCGCGGCCGTCAGCGCCGACGGGGCGTTCGTCGCGAGCGCGGGCGGCGACGGCTCAGTCCGCGTCTGGGAGACCACGGGCTGGCGGTGCGTCGCGCTGATGCGTTTCGACGGGGCGGCCCGTGACTGCGCCTGGCTGCCCGACGCCCGCGGTCTGGTCGTCGCGGCGTCCGGCGGGCTCTACCTGTACGACCTCGTCCTGGACTGATCGCCGCCGCGGCCGGGGCCGATCGGGCCCGTCGTGAGCCGAGGCCGCCCGGCTGGCGCCTCGGCCGGGCGCGGCGAGAAGCTCAGCCCGAGCATGGCGATGCCGGCCGCCACGGCGACCACGAGCCAGGCCGTCCGGGCCGGGTCGGGCCCGAAGTCCGGCGGCGCGAACGCCGCCCCGGCGCCGGCCAGGACCGTGGTCCCGAGGGCCAGCGCGGAGGCGGCGTCCAGGTGGCCGGCCAGCCGGCTCGGACGGGCCCATCTGCCCCAGGGCCGCCCGGTGACGACGACGAGCAACGCGACAGCGGCGACCTCGGCGGCCAGCCGGGGGGAGACGCCGTCGGCCGGAACCCAGCCGAGTCCGAGGTCGAGTCCCGCCAGCACCGCGAGCAGCCGCGCCCCCATCTGCGCCCAGGCCCGGCCACTGTGACCAATCCGACACCTCATGGGTCCTGATGTACCCGGCTTCCGGGTGAGCCGTACCGAGCCGACAGGGTGAGGCCCATAGGACCCGACCCGTCCGAGCGGGGTTCAGGTGCGCGGCTGGCCGGGCTCAGCCGTGCGGGTGGCGCTTGCGCTCGGCCAGCGTCATCGCGGTGAGCACGACGCCGAGCACGATGATCGAGCCGAAGGTGAGGATCGCCACGACCCAGGGGGCGAACCCGCCGCTGTGCGAGGCCGTCGACTCGGCGAGCAGTGTGACCACGTGGATCTTCCTCCGGGGTGTTGGGGCCGGCGACGCACCTACGGTAGCCAATCGGTCGGTTCGGTGGCCTTCTAGCACCGATCTGCCGGTGACCGGGCAGATCACGACAGTTCCCCCTGACCGTCGGCCGGGGTCGTTGGCCGCCGACCTGCCGGCCGGGGGCGTTCCTCGCGTGCCGATGGTCAATGTGGGTTGGATGGAGCAGGCGGCGGGTGGCCGCCGGTGGAGCGGAGGAGGCGCGCGGTGAGCTGGACGTGGCGGTACGAGGGTGACGACGGCGCTGTGGTCACGGTGGCGGGGGCGTCCGGTTCGGAGTCGTTCCCCAGCCAGGGGGACGCGGAGACCTGGATCGGTGAGGCCTGGTCGGAGCTGCTGGAGGGTGGCGTCACCCAGGTGACCCTGTGCGACGCGGGCAAGAGGATCTACGGCCCGATGAGCCTTCGCCCGACGACCTGACGCGCTGGAGGCGGGGTGCTCCGGCGGCCTCGGCTAACAAAGTTAGCCAGACCCCTTGACGAAGCTAACGGCGTTAGCCCACAGTATGGCTAACGCTGTTAGCAACCACCGAGGGAGCCCACCATGAGCGACACCGCCGCCACCTCGCCCACGCCGGAGCCGGCCGAGGCGCCGCACTACCGGAAGCCGGGCGTCTTCACCCGGAAGGTCTTCAACCAGCTGGTGGCCCTCGCCACCCGCGCCGGCATCAGCGTCCTGGGCAGTCGGGTGCTGGAGGTACGCGGCCGGGTCAGCGGCGAGCCCCGGCGCACCCCGGTCAACCTGCTGACGCTGGACGGCCGCGAGTACCTGGTCTCGCCACGCGGCCACTCCCAGTGGGTGCGCAACGCGCGGGCCGCCGGCGGCGAGCTGGACCTGCTGCTCGGCCGCTCGCGGTCGCACTACCGGGCCACCGAGCTGGCCGACGACGCGAAGGTCCCGGTGCTGCGGGCCTACCTGCGGCGCTGGAAGGCGGAGGTGGGTGTCTTCTTCGACGGCGTCGGCCCGGACTCGACGGACGAGGAGCTCGCCGCAATCGCCCCGCGTCACCCGGCCTTCGTCCTCGAGAAGATCGGGTGACCGGGCCGCAGCCGGCGTCCCTGCCGCTGCCGCGGCTCGCGGCGCGGCCGGCGCCGCCCGCCCAGTCCGCGCGGGTCCGGGAGATCCTGGCCGCCGGCCGGGCGCTGCTCGCGGCCGAGGGCGCGGAGGCGCTTACGATGCGCCGGGTCGGCGACCAGGTGGGCATCCGGGCGGCGTCGCTGTACAAGCACCTGCCCGGGAAGCCCGCGCTGGAGGCCGCGCTCGTCGACGCGGCGCTGTTCGAGACCGGCGACGCGCTCCACGCCGTCGTCGACGCGGCCGCGGCGAGCACGGCCGTCGGCGCGCTGCTGGCCGAGTACCGGCGGGTCGCGTTGGGTGACGGAAACCTCTACCGGCTGGCGACGTCGGGCCGGATCGACCGGAGCCTGCTCACCGCGGGGCTCGACCAGTGGTCCGGCGAGCCGTTCTACCGGGCCACCGGCGAGCCGCACGTCGCCCAGGCGCTGTTCGCCGCGGCCCACGGCGCGGTGATCCTGGAGCTGGACCGGGCCTACTCGGACACGTCCGACCTCGACGCCACCTGGCAGGCCCTGGCGGCGGCGTTCACCCGGTGACCCCCACGGCGCGCGTGGGCCCCCGGGTGGACGCCAGACCGGTGCGCTACCGCTCGACGACGGCGCCGAGGGCGTCGTCGATGCGGGCCAGGATCTCGGGGGAGAGGGAGACGCCCGCCGCCTCGACGTTCTCGCGGACCTGCTCGGGCCGCGTCGCCCCGATGATCGCGGACGCGACGTTGTCGTTCTGCAGCACCCAGGCGACCGCCAGCTGGGCCAGGGAGAGGCCCGCCTCGGCGGCGATCGGCTTCAGGTTCTGGACGCCGGTCAGCACGTCGTCGCGCAGCCACCGCCCGATGAACGTCGCGCCGGTCGCGCCGGTGGCCCGGCTGCCTGGCGGCGGCGGCTGGCCCGGCAGGTACTTGCCGGTCAGCACCCCCTGCAGGATCGGCGACCAGACGATCTGCGAGATGCCCGACTTCGCGGACGTCGGCACGACGTCCGCCTCGATCGTGCGAACCAGCATGTTGTACTGCGGCTGGTTGGAGATGATCCGGTCCAGGCCCAGCTCGCCGGCCAGCCGCACCGCGTCGGCGATCTGGTCAGCGGACCATTCGGAGACGCCGACGTAGAGCGTCTTCCCGGCCCGGATCAGGTCGTCGAACGCCCGCAGCGTCTCCTCCAGCGGCACCGTCGGGTCGTAGCGGTGTGCCTGGTAGAGGTCGACGTAGTCGGTCCGCAGCCGCTTCAGCGACGCGTTCATCGACTCGATGATGTGCTTGCGGCCCAGGCCCTTGTCGTTCTGACCTGGGCCGGTCGGCCAGAAGACCTTGGTCGCGAGCTCGTGGGACTCGCGCCGGACACCGGCGAGCGCCTCGCCGAGTACGCTCTCCGCCCGCCCGCCGGCGTAGACGTCGGCGGTGTCGAAGGTGGTGATTCCCGCGTCGAACGCGGCCCGTACGCAGGCGGTCGCCTGCTCGGCCTCGATCTGGTCACCATGGGTGATCCAGTTCCCGTACGAGATCTGGCTGACAGTCAGGCCGCTCTGCCCAAGGCGTCGATATTCCACAGACCAACCCTATGGCCCGTTAGCCGCGCCCCAGCCGGGCAATCGGAGGGCGGTTGAGTCCTACGCCATGGCAGCGGCTTCCGCCCGTCCGGCGGCCATGACGTAGGACTTCAGAGCCGCTAACGGGAGCGGGGCGTGACCCGGGCCTTGGGCATGCGGAACCGTCGAGGGGCGATCGCCCGGCGCACGGCGTACATCTTCACCTTGACCTGGGAGTCCGGGTAGGCCTCGGCAACGGCCCGGGCGACCTTCTGCGACAGGTAGAAGCTGTCGGCGATCATCGCGAACAGGCCGAGCAACATCACGTAGAGGACGACCTTGTGCGCCGCCGCGCTCGGGAAGAAGCTCCCGAGGTAGAAGACGACGATCACGACGAGGAACACCGGGCCGACGTTGTAGCGGCTGTCGACGATGTCGCGGGCGAGCACCCGCTCGGGCACCCGCTCACCGGGTGGCATCTTCGACACGTCGCCGGCGCGCATCGCCGCGCGCTGCTCCTGGACGAGGTTGCGGCGCGCGGAGCGGTCGCGGGCGCGGGCCTCCTTGGTCGTCGCCGGCGCCCCGAAGGTGCCGGTCGAGCGGGTGGCCCGGGCCTGCGAGCGCTTCGGCGTCGGTCGGCCCTTCTTGGCTGTCGTGCGACCGTCGGCGCCGACGGGCTCGTCGACGTCGGCGCCGGAGTCGATCGGTTCCGGCTCGACGTCGCGTGACCGCTTCTTGAGGTTGATCGAGGGCATTAGGGGAGCGCCAACATCTGGTCGAGGGCCTTTCGGGCGTAGTGAGCCACGTCCGGCGCGACCGTGATCCGGTTGACCGGCTCGCCGCGGACGAGGGACTCCAGCGCCCACACGAGGTGTGGCATGTCGATGCGGTTCATAGTGGAGCAGAAGCACACCGTCCGGTCCAGGAAGACGATGTTCTTGTCCGGATGACGGTTCGCGAGCCGCTGCACGAGGTTGAGCTCGGTGCCGATCGCGAACGCCGAGCCGGCCGGGGCCGCGTCCACCACCTTGATGATGTACTCCGTCGACCCGACCAGGTCGGCGGCGGTGACCACCTCCCGCTTGCATTCGGGGTGCACCAGGACAGTTACCCCGGGTACGCGGGCCCGCACCTCGTCGACGCACTCCCGGCTGAACCGGCCGTGCACCGAGCAGTGCCCCTTCCAGAGGATCATCTTCGCGTCGCGCAGCTGCTCGACCGTGAGGCCACCGTTCTTGCGACGCGGGTCGTAGACGACGCAGTCGGCCTCGGTCAGGCCCAGCTCGCCGATCGCGGTGTTGCGGCCCAGGTGCTGGTCGGGCAGGAACAGCACCCGCTCGCCGCGACGCTGCGGCCCGAACGCCCAGTTCAGGGCCTGCTGGGCGTTGGACGACGTGCAGACCGTGCCGTCGTGGCGGCCGGTGAACGCCTTGATCGCGGCCGAGGAGTTCATGTAGGTCACCGGGACCGTGCCCTCGGCGACCCCGGCCTCCAGCAGGTCGTCCCAGGCCTGCTCGACCTGCTCGGCGCTGGCCATGTCGGCCATCGAGCAGCCGGCGGCCAGGTCCGGCAGCACCACGTGCTGGCGCGCCGTGGTGAGGATGTCGGCGCTCTCGGCCATGAAGTGCACGCCGCAGAACACGATGTGCTCGGCCTCGGGGCGGGCGGCGGCCTGCTGGGCGAGCTTGAACGAGTCGCCGGTCACATCCGCGAACGCGATCACGTCGTCGCGCTGGTAGTGGTGACCGAGGATGAAGACCTTGTCACCCAGAGCGGCCTTCGCCGCCGCGGCCCGCCCGGCGAGCTCGGGGTCGGCGGCGGCCGGAAGCGCGCCGGGGCAGTCGACGCCACGCTCGCTGTCCGCGTCGGTGCCCTGCCCGAGCAGCAACAGCGCCAGCGGTGAAGGCGTCACGCCGATCCGCTCCAGCGTGGGGTTGGTTGTCATGGAAGCCCCCTCGGTCGACCGGCGCGAACCAGGCGTCGGCTCACATATGGTCGTTGAGACTTTAACTCACGAATGGTCGGCGAGACACTAACTCCCGCTCCGCGGTCCATGCGTGGTTCGTCTCACAGTCACGGTGGCGACACATGGCGGACGTCTCGGGCCGGTGGGTGGTGGCGGTGGGCGCGCACAGATGTCTGCGCTGAGCGGGCCTCACCGCGGGATGAAGGCGCGAAAAAGCCGGCGACGGCGCGTCAGGACGTGATGCGCCGCCGCCGGCCCACGGCGATCCGCTTGTTCGGTCGGCCGGTCAGGTGCCCATCGTGAGGGGGCCGAAGACCTGATGCGAGGGCAGGTAGTTCACATCGCCGTTGTAGTCCACGACAAAGGTGGTCCGGCCCGGCAGCACTCTGACCTCGACGCCGTAGTCATCCGAGTTGATCGGGCCTACATCCACCGTTCCGTACAGCACGCCGTTGACCGTGACCGTGACGGTGCCGGTCGGGTGGGGCTCACCGGGCAGCTGCCCGGTGTGGTCCGTCGCGGTGGCGACGACGAACCACGCGGGCGGCTTCGGGTCCAGGCTGGGCTCGAAAAGGATCTCCAGGTGGGTCGGCTTGCGGACCGCCGTAGGCGTCGCGGTCGGCGTGGGTGTGCCGGTGGGTGCCGCGGTCTGGGTAGGCGTCGCCGTCGGCGACGGCGTGTGATGCCCGCCGCCGACGCCTGGTGGCAGGTAGGGCGAGTGGCAGCTCGTGAGCAGGAACCCGCAGGCCGCGAGCATGGTCATCACGAGTGAAGCGGGCACGGCGGAACTCAGGTGCCTGCGCATAGCGGAATCCCCATCTGGATCGAACGTGGGCGAGACTGGTTGCCGCGTCGCGTCCCTTGAAAATTGCAGGTTCGTGACGGGAGCCTCGGGATAGTGGCAGATCCGGGACGCTCTGTCGCTTTTTAGGCCGTAGTGGCCCAATGCGGGCCGATGGGGTGGTGACTCGCCGCCAGGACGTCGCGACTGCGCCTTCGTCCGTCCGCGTCGGTGGGTGCGGTCCCAGGGCCTGGGTACGGCGCCCGCATGCGGCCGTGACCCGGTGGGCAGGAGGGCAACCGGCTACGATGGGAAGCGGAACCGGGCCGGCGTTGTTGCCGCTGCTGGTGGCACCCGCCGCCAGACGTGCGTCACCTCCCGGCGGGACCCGCTCGGCATCGACGCCGTGCGTGGGCCGTCCGGGCCGCGTGGAGGGCGCCGACGCGGCTCGGGTCGCGCGGAGCCCGTGCGGCGCACCCAATGGCATCTTCCGAAGGGCAGGAGCAGCCCCTATGACCGTCCAGGACACGACGACGGAAACCGAGACCCGGCCTAGCCAGGTCGTCCTCACCGACCTGGCCGCGAGCAAGGTGAAGTCTCTGCTGGAGCAGGAGGGCCGCGACGACCTGGCCCTGCGCATCGCCGTTCAGCCCGGCGGCTGCTCCGGTATGCGCTACCAGCTGTTCTTCGACGAGCGACAGCTCGACGGCGACACCGTGCTGGACTTCTCCGGCGTCAAGGTCACCGTCGACCGGATGAGCTCCCCGTACCTGGGTGGCGCCACCATCGACTTCGTCGACACGATCGAGAAGCAGGGCTTCACGATCGACAACCCCAACGCGCAGGGTTCCTGCGCCTGCGGCGACAGCTTCCACTAGGCCAGTCCTGTTCGGTGCCCTTCGGGCACCTTCCCGGGCGGCGGAAGCTGTCATGTCTGCCCGGGGGACGACCCCCGGACCCCCGGTGTCGTGCTTCGCACGACCTGACGGGTTGGCCTGATCCGTCGGCCGGTTGGTAGCGGGTCGGGACCAGGCTGCCGGTGACGTTGGTAGGGCGTTCGTAGTTTGGGTCGAGGGCTCGGTGTGACGGGAATCATTCCCGTGGCGCCGGGCCCTCGTCGCGTTGGTGGGGCGCCAGCCGATCGGTTCGGCGATCGGTCGATTGGTGGGGCGCTGGTGCTGATGATCAGCGTGGCGGTTAGGCTTGGGCATCGTGCGTATTGCCGTCACCGGGTCCATCGCGACCGATCACCTCATGCGCTTCCCCGGGCGGTTCGCCGATCAGTTGATCGCCGAACAGCTCGAGCGGGTCTCGCTGTCCTTCCTCGTTGACGAGCTGGTCATCCGGCGCGGCGGCGTCGCGGCCAACATCAGCTACGGGCTCGGCCGGCTCGGGCTGCACCCGGTCCTGGTCGGGGCCGTCGGCGAGGACTTCGCCGACTACCGCTCCTGGCTCGACCGGCACGGCGTCGACACCGCCTCGGTGCGGGTCAGCGACCTGGCGCATACCGCCCGGTTCGTCTGCACCACCGACGACGACCTGTGCCAGATCGCCTCGTTCTACCCGGGCGCCATGTCCGAGGCCCGCCACATCGAGCTCTCCCCGGTCGCGGACCGGTTCGGCGGCCTGGACCTCGTGATCATCAGCCCGAACGACCCCGAGGCGATGGCCCGGCACACCGACGAGTGCCGCCAGCGCGACTACGCGTTCGCCGCCGACCCGTCCCAGCAGCTCGCCCGGCTCGACGGCGAGGCAGCCCGCCAGCTGGTCGACGGCGCCGCCTACCTGCTGTGCAACGAGTACGAGAAGGCGCTGCTGGAGCAGAAGACCGGCTGGTCGGACGCCGAGGTGCTCGCCCACGTCGGCATCCGGATCACCACGCTCGGCGCCGAGGGCGTCCGGATCGAGTCGGCCAAGGACGGCACGTCGATCCGCGTCCCGGTCGTCCCGGCCCGGGACACCCCGGACCCGACGGGCGTCGGCGACGCGTTCCGCGCCGGGTTCTTCGCCGGCCGGTCGTGGGACCTCACGCTGGAGCGGTCGGCCCAGCTCGGCTGCCTGCTGGCGACGCTGGTGCTGGAGACGGTCGGCCCGCAGGAGTACGAGGCCGACCAGGCCGAGCTGCTCAAGCGCTTCACCGAGGCCTACGGCGCCGACGCCGCCGCCGAAATCAAGGACTACCTCCCCGGCATCTGAGGCGATCGGCCGGAACGGGCGCTGAGCGCCCCAGACCTCCCAGATCGGCTTCGCCGATCCGGCAGGTACCCTGGGCCGCTCCGCCTGGTTCGGGCGCTGAGCGCCCTCCCTGGCCCCGGACGGAGGCCGACGGCGATGGCGGGGGCCGGCCCCGGTCCAGTGGTGCCACCTCTGGCTGAGTCCCGCTTCAAATGGCGCTGTCTCGTCCGGAACTGGACGAGACAGCCCTGGACCGGTCCGCGTGCGGTCAGGACTTCCGGCGGATCTGGAACGCCTGGCCGGTGCCGGTGGGCAGGTCGCGGGCGCCGAGCAACTCCTGTTTGCGCAGGCGGCACCAGGCGGCCACGTCGGCGGGCGCGGCCGGGTCGTCGGCCAGCAGCTCGACCGTCCCGCCGACCGGCACCTCGCCGAACCGTTTGGCCAGGTCGATGATCGGCAGCGGGCAGTGTCGTCCCAGCGCGTCCACGACCAGATCCGGCCCGCTCCCGGCGTCCCGAGCTCGCTGCGCTCCCGCGCCGGTTTCGGAACTCACCACCAGATCCGGCCCGCCCACGGCGCCCTGATCTCGCGGTGCACTTTCACGGGCTTCGTCTTCACGGGCTTCGTCACTCACAGGCGCCTCGTCACTCACAGGCCAACTGCTCCGGCCCGCTCGCGGATGCCGGCGACGGCGCCGGGCAGCACGTCGAGCAGCGCGGCCAGGTCGTCGGCCGACGAGTCCCGGCCGAACGAGACCCGGATGTTGCCGTGCGTCAGCGCGCCCATCGCCACCAGCACGTGGCTGGGCGTCAGCGCGTCCGACGTGCAGCTCGAACCGCTGCTCACCGCGATCCCGGCCCGGTCGAGCTCGCCGAGCAGGGCCTCGCCCGCCACATACAGGCAGGAGAAGGCGACCAGGTGCGGCAGCCGGCCGGCCGGGTCCGGGTCGCCGAGCAGCTCGACGTCGTCGACCACGGCGGGGAGCCGGGCGCGCAGCTCGGCGGTCAGCGCGCCCAGCCGGACCCGCTCGGCGGCCAGCTCGCCGGCTCGGGCGTGCAGCGCGGTCGCCGCCGCGACGATCGCCGGCAGGTTGGGGAAGCCGGCCGCCCGGCCGAGCTCGCGCTCGTCGGCGGGCATCGGGTTCGCCCAGCGGGTGCCCGCCCGCACCACGAGGATCCCGACGCCGGCCGGGCCGCCGAACTTGTGCGCGCTCGCGGTCAGCAGGTCGGCCCCGAGCGCGCCGGCGTGGACCGGGATGCGCCCGACGGTCATCGCGGCGTCCGTGTGCAGCGGCACCCCGGCCGCGTGTGTGATCTCGGCCACCGCCGCCACCGGCTGTACCGTGCCGACCTCGTGGTTGGCGTGCTGCACCGAGACCAGGGCGGTGCCCGGTGGGGGAGCGCAGCCGGCCGGGTCCACCCGGCCCAGGGCGTCGACCGGGAGCTGGCGGACCCGGCCGCCGGACCGCTCATGGCGGTCGGCCGCGTGCAGCACGCTGGAGTGCTCGACGGCGCTGACCAGCACCAGATCACCAGCCCGGCGACGTCCCGCGGCCGTGCCCAGTACGGCCTGGTGGGCGGCTACAGTTCCGCTGGCGCAGAAGGAGACCTCGTCGGCCCTGGCGCCGAGCACCGCGGCGACGGTCTCCCGGGCCGCGTCCAGCAGCATCCGGGCGCGGCGGCCCTCCCGGTAGAGCCGGGCCGGGTCGGCCCAGCCGTCGTCGAGCGCGGCGAGCAGTGCGGCCCGCGCGGCCGGGTGCAGCGAGGTCGTCGACGCGTGGTCGAGATAGGCCGACACGCCGACGACGCTACGCCGGCACGACGACACGCCGCGCCCGTCTCGGCGGACCCGCCCGGAACGCTCACGGCACGCTGGACGCCCCGATTTCGCGACAGATCGTCATAGTCGGTAACGCTGCGCTTTCGCCTGCGGGATCGAAGGGTGTGAACCCTGGCGCGGGAGGGCCTCTGGCGAGAACCGTGACGTCCGCTGGGATACGCTCCCGTCGCAGCAACTACAGCGTGTCGAAGACCGTGCGTTCGCCCAGGTGACCCAGTCGTGTGTCCCGGGTTGGGCGTAGTCGTGGGAGGCAGGACCTGGTGAGGAGTTCCTTCGGTCGGACCCGGCCGGCGGGTGGCGCGCGCGGTCGTACGCGGCGCGGCATCCGGCTGGGTGTCGGGCTGAGTGCGCTGGCATTGGCCGCGTCTGCCTGTCAGGAGCCGAGATTCGGCTTTCCCGGCGGTGCCACCGTGCAGAGCCACCGCATTCTGAACCTGTGGCAGGGTTCGGCGATCGCGGCGCTCACCGTCGGTGTGATCGTCTGGGGTCTGATCTTCTACGCGATCATCGCGTTCCGCAAGCGGTCCGAGGCGCTGCCGCGGCAGGTTCGGTACAACCTCCCTATCGAGGTCCTGTACACGATCGTGCCGTTCGTGGTCGCCGTCGGGCTGTTCTACTACACCGCGCGGGACGAGACCAAGATCGACCATCTGTCGAAGAACCCGGACGTCACCGTCAACGTGGTGGGCTTCCGGTGGAACTGGCAGTTCCGCTACATGGACACCGGCAAGAACGGCGGCAACCTCGTCGAGGTGACCGGCCAGCCCGGCGTCCCCGCGGTGCTGGAGATCCCCGAGGGCCGGACCGTGCGGTTCGTGCTCACGTCGCCGGACGTCATCCACTCGTTCTGGGTGCCCGAGTTCCTGTTCAAGCGGGACGTCATCCCGGGCCGCATCAACCAGTTCGAGGTAACGCCGGACAAGACCGGCACCTTCATCGGCCGGTGCGCCGAGCTGTGCGGCCAGGGACACGACCAGATGGACTTCTACGTGAAGGTCGTCCCGGCCGCCGAGTACGACAAGTTCATCAGCGAGCGTGAGACGGCCACCGCCACGGCCGCCGGTGCGCCCGCGCTCACCGCCGGCACCACCACCGGGAGCGGACAGTGACACTTGTCCACGAGCCGCCGGTCGGGCACGCGGAGCCCCCGGCGCACCACGAGCCGCCCAAGGCGATGAACACGCTCCTGGGCTACCTGCGGACGACGTCCCACAAGGACATCGCCGTCATGTACTTCCTGACGTCGTTCGCGTTCTTCGCGTTCGCCGGCATCCTCGCCCTCATGATGCGGGCCGAGCTCGCCCGGCCGGGCCTGCAGTTCTTCTCGAACGAGCAGTACGACCAGCTGTTCACGATCCACGGCACGCTGATGCTGCTGATGTTCGCGACGCCGCTGGCCTTCGCCTTCGCGAACTACCTGATCCCGCTGCAGATCGGCTCGCCGGACGTCGCGTTCCCGCGGCTGAACGCGCTGTCGTACTGGCTGTTCCTGTTCGGCAGCCTGACGGTCGTCGCGGGCTTCCTGACGCCGGACGGCGCGGCGGCCTTCGGCTGGTTCGCGTACGCGCCGCTGTCGAACGCCACCTACTCGCCGGGCGTCGGCGGCGACCTGTGGGTGCTGGGCCTGGCCACCTCGGGAATGGGCACCATCCTCGGTGGCGTCAACATGATCACCACGATCCTGTGCCTGCGGGCCCCGGGTATGACGATGTTCCGGCTGCCGATCTTCTGCTGGAACTTCCTGGTGACGTCGATCCTCGTGCTGGTGGCCTTCCCGCCGCTGGCGGCCGCGCTGTTCGCGCTGGAGGCCGACCGCCGGTTCGGCGCGCACATCTTCGACCCGGCCAACGGCGGCGCGATCCTCTGGCAGCACCTGTTCTGGTTCTTCGGGCATCCAGAGGTCTACATCATCGCCCTGCCGTTCTTCGGGATCATCACCGAGGTGCTGCCGGTCTTCTCCCGTAAACCGCTGTTCGGTTACAAGGGCCTGGTGTTCGCCACCATCGGCATCGGCGCCCTGTCGATCTCGGTGTGGGCGCACCACATGTTCGTCACCGGCGCGGTCCTGCTGCCGTTCTTCGCGTTCCTGTCGTTCCTGATCGCGGTGCCGACGGGCGTGAAGTTCTTCAACTGGATCGGCACGCTGTGGCGGGGCTCGCTCACCTTCGAGACGCCGATGCTGTTCAGCCTCGGCTTCCTGGTGACGTTCCTGTTCGGCGGCCTGACCGGCGTCCTGCTGGCCAGCCCCCCGATCGACTTCCACGTCTCCGACAGCTACTTCGTCGTCGCCCACTTCCACTACGTGGTGTTCGGGTCGGTCGTGTTCGCCGCCTATGCCGGCGTCTACTTCTGGTTCCCGAAGGTCACCGGGCGGCTGATGGACGAGCGGATCGGCAAGATCCACTTCTGGACGCTGTTCTTCGGGTTCCACCTGACGTTCCTGGTGCAGCACTGGCTGGGCATCAAGGGCATGCCGCGCCGGTACGCCGACTACAGCCCGAGCGACGGGTTCACCACCCTGAACACGGTCTCGACGGCCGGCGCCTTCTTCCTGGCGCTGTCCACGCTGCCGTTCATGTGGAACCTGTGGCACTCGTACAAGCACGGCAAGATCGTCCAGGTCGACGACCCGTGGGGCTTCGGCAACTCGCTCGAGTGGGCGACGTCCTGCCCGCCGCCGCGGCACAACTTCCTCTCGCTGCCGCGTATCCGCTCCGAGCGCCCGGCGTTCGACCTGCACTACCCGGCGATCGCGGCGGAGGCCCTCGAACGGCAGCGCGCCGCTGGAGAGCTCGTCAGCGCCAAGGGGGCCGCGACATGAGAGTCGAGGGGTACGTCTTCAGCATCATCGGCGTCTTCGCCGTGATCGTCGACGTCATCTACTGGATCTACTCGAAGGACCCGACGGGCACGGCCGCGTTGGCCCTGACCGCCGGCATGGGCTTCCTGGTGGGCTTCTACCTGCTGTTCACCGGTAAGCGGATCGGGATGCGCCCGTCGGACCTCTCGAACGCCGAGGTCGCGGACGGCGCGGGCGAGCTCGGGCACTTCACCCCGGGCAGCTACTACCCGTTCTTCATCGCGGCGAGCGCCACGGTCCTGGTCTCGGGGTTCATCTTCGGCATCTGGCTGTGCTTCATCGGCGGCCTGATGACCGTGTTCTTCGCGACCTGCCTGGTCTTCGAGAACTTCATTCACCCGCCGGTCCCGGAGGACTAGGGCGGGGCCCGCACGACGAAGGCGGGGGGGGGGGGGGGGGGGGGGCGCGGGCCCCCCCCCCCCCCCCGGGCCCCCCCGGGGCCCCCCCCCCCTCGACCCGGTCGCGGGGGAGCAGCTTGCCGCGCTCGACATGCCGGCGCACAGCCGACTCCGGGCCGCTACGCGCCCC
>NZ_JADWYX010000080.1 GCF_016786355.1 Frankia sp. AgB1.9 | reverse complement strand
ACCGCCTGGCCACACACCGTCACACTCGACACCGCCGCTTGACACCCAAAACCATGGGATGTCTGGGGTGGTCGTAGAAACGCGCCCGCCACAACCATCTCAGGGCCGAAACGGCGATCAAGGCCACGCGAGAGAGTCGAGCTCTGCCGAATAGGCCAGCAGGATCACTGGAGGGCCCAAACGGCGATCATCGCCGCGCCGGGAGCCGGGAGCCGGGGCGTCAGGTACCGGGTGCCGTTCGCGGGGGCGGCCCGGCTGGGGCCGCCGGTCGGGTCGGTATCGTCGTTCGGTGCCGTTGCTGGATGCCGATGACCCGTTGCCGCGCCTGCCTCGGCGGGTGGTTGTCGCCGGCACGTCGGGCTCCGGCAAGACGACGCTCGCGCGCCGGGTCGGCGAGATCCTCGACATCCCGCACGTCGAGATCGACGGGCTTTTCCACGGCCCGAACTGGGTGCCGCGGGAAAGCTTCCTCGACGACGTGGAGGCTTTCACCAGCCAGCCCGGCTGGGCGACCGAGTGGCAGTACAGCGCGGTACGCGGACTGCTCGCCGACCGGGCCGACCTCGTGCTCTGGCTTGACCTGCCGCGCAGAACCGTCATGCGCCAGGTCATCCTCCGCACGGTGCGTCGCAGGTTACGGCGGGTGGAACTCTGGAACGGCAACTACGAGCCCCCGCTGAGTGCCTTCTTCACCGACTCAGAGCACATCGTCCGCTGGGCCTGGCGAGGGCATCACAAGACCGCGGCGCGGATCGCGTCACTGCGTGAGCGGTGGCCTGAGCTGACCATCGTGCGCTTTCCCAGCAACTCCGCGGTCGACCGCTGGTGCGACGGCCCGTTACGGGCCTCTCAGCAGGAGAAACCGGCGCCGGACCTGCCCCAGCCAGACTGAGCGGGCACCCGTCGCCCGAGTGTCACCGACGGTTCGATCCCTGTCCGCGGTCGACGACCGTGTCCTCGGCGAGCGACCTTGCCGCCGACCTGCGTCAGCTCGGCGATCACCAGGCTTGAGAATGGGCAAGCGTCTATGGCGACCTATTTCAAGCCGGTCCGGCCGGAATCCGGCGCCGCGCCGCCCAGGCGCCCTGGCACGTGGGCAGGAGCGGGCGAGCCGCCGTGAGGAAGCCGCGATCAGCCGGTCCTGCGGGCCCGGCGGTGGGACCGTAGCGCGGCGAGCCAACCGGCGGTGGCGATCGCCCCACCGACCGGGTTACCGGGGTTTGCGATCGCCCCGGCCGCCGCCGCGTCGAGCTGGTCCGAGCAGTCCGGGCACAGCCGTCGGCCGGTGACGGTCAGCGTGCTCGCGCCGGTCCTGCGCTGGTGGCAGCTCTCGCAGACGAAGGCCGGTTTCGCGTTGCCCAGCGCCATGACGTCACCCCTCGCGAGCCGGCCGCGCGCGTCCCGCGCCGGACGGCGCCTTCAGTGTGCGGCCATCGGCGCCGCGCGGGACGGGATTTCGACGGCAGGCGGCGTCAGCGCAGCGCGTCGACCACGAGCACGGCCAGCGCCATGGCCGTGAAAAGGGTGTAGGCGAAAAGCGCACCGCCGCGGTCGCCGGCGCGCAGCTGCCGGTACAGCACCCACCCGAACACGACGGCCTCCAGAGCGGCACCCGCGACTCCGACGGCGGGCAGCCAGATCCCGACGATGACCGCGGCGCCGCCGATCAGATGGACGGTGCCGAGGACCGGGAGGACCCAGAGGTGACGGCCGTCCGCCAGACCCAGCCGGGTCAGCTCGTCCAGCCGTTTCATCCCGACCTCGAACCGCCCGAGCTGGGCGCCGGCCGACGGGAGAACCTCCAGCAGCAACAGAACCGTCAGCGCGACGCTGAGAACGAAGATTTCTCCTCCTCCTCGGCAGCAGCTCTCGCCATCGGCGGCGGCAGACGCCCACGTCTTCGGCGAAATGGCGACAACTGCCGCTTTACCGGCATCGTATGGCCGCGCGCGTCCGGCGTGATGACTCACGGAAGCCGACCCAGCGGAACGCGACCGGCGTAATGGCGGCGGCCCGCCGCGAGAGTTCCCGGCGGGGCCGTTCTAGGACTGGGTCGCCGGGAGATCGGCGGCGAGCAGTTCGGTGCGCAGCTCGTGGGTCCCGTCGGGGCGGCTCGCCTCGTAGAAGAGCCGGTAGGCGCCGTCGGGCAGGTCGACGACGGTGACGTAGCGCAGCGCGCCGTCGCCGTCGGGGGAGACCGCGTGCGGGGCGGTGCCGACCGCGACGAACCGGCCGAGGCCGCCGCCCTGCGCGGGTACGCCGGTGGCGAGCCCGGTGCGCTCGTACCAGTTCTCGGCCGCGCTGGCCCGGCCGTCGTAGAGGGCGACCGGGGTCGGGCCGTCCAGCAGCACCTCGCTGATCCGAACCCCGCGGGCGTCCCAGTGGCCGGGGCGGGGCGCGAGCGCGACGCCCTGCCAGGTCCAGCTGATGCCGTCGGGGCTGGTGGCGTACTGGCTGTCCATCCGGTCCGTGGCGGCCGGGTCGTCGAGCGGGTGGCAGGACGCCCACAGATGCCAACCGCCGTCATGCCAGCGGACCACGGGGTCCTTGACGGCGGTCGACGCGTCGCCGGGCAGCACGGTGCGCCGCTGGCTCGGGTCGAAGGCCGCCGGGTCGTCGGCCTCCAGCAGGTCGACCCACCAGTGCGGGCTGTCGGGCGTGGCGCAGCTGACGTACAGCCGCCAGCGACCGTCCGGGGTGTGCACCAGCGCGGGGCGCTCCAGCGACTCGGCGCCGAACGGATTGCGGTCGATACGCGCGATCTCGGTGAAGTGCTCCCCGTCCGGCGAAGTTGCGATCACCACGGAGTGGCCGCGCCCGGCGCCGACGGGCCGGCGTAGCCGGTAGGCGAGGTAGAAAATGCCGTCGACCAGCAGCGCGCTGGGCGCCCCGGCCCAGTAGCCAGGACCGTCTCCCTCGGGGGCGGCCACGGTCACCGCCGCGGCGAGGCGGGGGAGTGGCACACCGGGCGGGGGTGTCGTTGCGTCCAGGACTGGCGAGGCGGTCGGCACCCCGGAAACTCTACCGCCCGGGTGAACAATGCTGTCCTCGTCACTTATCACAAGTTTTCCCGTCGGAATGATGGGCTATCGGTTAGGGTTCGAAAGTCGCTGCCCCGGCACTGGCGCCCGGGCGGGGACGTTGATCCGTCGCCGCGTCCGAGGCTGACACCGTCGGCGCTCCGCAGCGGCCGTCGGCTCGTGACCGTCCTCATCCGTGCCAGGAGCGTGCCGACGATGGCCCTACCCGACTTTCTCGTGATCGGCGTGCCGAAGGCCGGGACGACAGCGCTGCATGCCGCCCTCAGCCGGCATCCCGCGCTGTTCCTTCCGACGGTGAAGGAGCCGAAGTTCTTCCTCTCGGAGGGCCCACCGCCGTCGCGGGGCGGGCCCGGCGACGCGCAGACCTACCAGGAGCACGTCTGGCGGCGCGCCGACTACGAGGCCCTTTTCGACCCGGCGCCGGAGGACGCGCTGCTGGGCGAGGCCACGCCGTTCTACCTGTACGACCTGGATGCGCAGAACCGGATCCGGCGGCTGCTGCCGAAGGCGCGGCTCGTCGTGCTGCTGCGCAATCCGGTGGACCGGGCGCACTCGAACTGGACCCACCTGTGGGCGGCCGGGCTCGAGGCCGAACGGGACTTCGTCCGGGCCTGCGCGCTCGAGGAACAGCGCCGGGCCGCCGGCTGGGCGCACTTCTGGCACTACGTCTCCCAGGGCCGGTACGGCGCCCAGCTCGCGCACCTGTTCAGCCTGTTCTCCCGGGATCAGGTCCTGCTGCTGCGCTACCGCGAGCTACGCGAGGAGCCCGTCGCGACGCTGGACAAGGTGTGCGACTTCCTCGGGGTGGCCACCGGTCAGCTCGACGTGGTGCCCTCGGAGAACGTGACGCCGTTCGTCGCGGACACCCCGGTCAACGCGGTCCTGCGGGCGTTGCTGCGCACGGGCGGCCAGATGGGCCACCACTTCCCGGTACCCGTCCGCCAGGTCGCGCGTGGCCCGCTGCTCACGGCACTTCAACGGCAGAAGGGCGGACGGCCGGCGCTCACCCCGCGGCAGCGCGCCGCCGTGCTGCCCTACTTCGTCGAGGACATCGCGCTGCTGGAGGAGGTGACCGGCCTGTCCTACGCCGACTGGCTGACCGCCGGCGTCGAGCCGGACACCATCGACGACGGGTCCTGACCGGGCGCGACGCCCCGCCCGGTGCGACACCGTCGCCGGCGCTCACGCGGTTGGGAAGCGCTCTGCCGGAACGCCCTGCCGGAACGCTCCAGGGCCGGCCTTCGCGTCCTCAGTAGCGTTCGCCGGCCGCGTCGCGGGCGATGACCTGGGCCGCGATGACATTGCGCTGGATCTCGTTGGTGCCCTCGCCGAGGATCATCAACGGGGCGTCGCGGAAGTAGCGCTCGACGTCGAACTCCTTCGAGTAGCCGTAGCCGCCGTGCACCCGCATCGCGTCGAGTGCCACCTTCATCGCGGTCTCGGAGGCGAAGAGCTTCGCCATCCCCGCCTCCAGATCGCAGCGGGCGCCGGAGTCGAACCGGTCCGCCGCGTCGGTGGTCAGCAGCCGGGCCGCCCGCATCTGGGTCGCCATGTCCGCGATTAGATTGCCGACGCTCTGATGCTTCCAGATCGGCTGGCCGAAGGTCTCCCGCTGCTGCGCATAGGCGATCGCGGCCTCCAGAGCGGCCTGGCCGACACCGAGAGCCCTGGACGCGACCTGGATGCGGCCGACCTCAAGCCCGCGCATCATCTGTCCCCAGCCCTTGCCGGGCGCTTCGCCGAGGACCGCGATGCCAGGCACCCGCATGTCGTCGAACGACAGGGTGCACGCCTCGACGCCCCGGTAGCCGAGCTTCGGGATCTTCGCCGAGATGTCGAGCCCAGGGCCGGGCTCGACCAGGATCACGGACATGCCACGGTGCGGGGGCTGTGCGTTCCGGTCGGTGCGGCACAGCAGGCCGATCAGCCCGGAATGGGCGGCGTTCGAGATCCAGGTCTTGGCGCCGTTGATCACCCAGTCGTCGCCGTCCTGGGCGGCGTAGGTGCGCATTGCCTGAAGATCGGAGCCACCGGACGGCTCGGTCAGCGCCATCGTCGCGCGGACCTCACCGGTGGCCATGCGGGGCAGGTAGCCGTGCCGCTGCGCCTCGGTCCCGAACGTCCTGATCAGATAGGTGATGACAGAGTGGCCGCCGATCGCCCCGGCCAGGCTCATCCAGCCGCGGGCCAGCTCCTCGGTGACCCGGGCGAACCCGGCCATCGAGATGTCGACGCCACCGAACTCCGCGGGAGCCAGCAGGCCGAAGAAGCCGAGCTGCTTCATCTCCTCGATGAACGCGTCGGGATAGGTGTCGGACGCCTCGAACTCGCGTACCCCGGGCCTGACCCGCTCGTCGACGAACTCCCGCACCAGCGCGACCATGTCCAGCTCGTCCTGGGTCAGCCCGCTCACCCGACTCCTTCCCACCGTCCACCCGCGCCACCGGTCCTCGCCGGACGTTAGTAGCCCCAACCGCCGCGCGCCGACGGGCCCGGGCCCGGCCACCGATCCCAGGCCCCGCTACCGGCTCGCGGCTACCGCCGCCCGGCGGTCCAGGCGACCGGTCGGCGGTGGCGTGGTGAGCGGCGCTCAGGAGCGGGTTGACCGGCTGAACGGGCCGCGGCTAGCGTCGGGAGCGTTCTCGGGTATCACCTCCAGCGTCGGAACGGCGGCCCGGTGTCTGCCACCGACCTGGAGACGTGATGGCTGCTGTTCCCGCGGCGCGGGTACCCGTGCTCGATTTCCCGACTACCTCAGCCGGCGCGCTGGTCGAGGCGCTGCGCGCGCACTCGTGCGTGTTCCTCACCGGGCTGGACCGATTCTCGGCCGCCGGGTCCTTCGGCGCGGACCTCGCGGCGATGGTCGAGACCTCCCAGGAGTTCTTCGCACTCGACCCAGGGGAGAAGGCGCGGGTGCGCTGGTCGGGCACGGGGGAGTGGGTCGGGTGGCAGCCGTTGTACGAGGGGGGCGCGGACGCCCTGCTGTTGGAGCGCTATGAGCTGGCTCTGCCGGACCCCGCCGGGTTCTCTAGCGATGCCGCCTGGGTTGCGGCCTTCGCCCAGTGGCCGGCGAATCCGGCCCGGATGGCGCCGGCCTGGACCGCCTACTACCGGACGGCGCGGGCGCTGACGAACCGGCTGGTCGAGATGATCGCCGAGGCGCTCGGGCTGCCCGACGCCGACCTGCCGGCCTGGACGTCGCGGCAGCACTCGAACCTGTGCGTGAACCACTACCTCGCCCAGCCCGACGAGCCGGGACCGGGCCAGACCCGGCAGCGCGCCCACGCCGACATCGGCGGCCTCACCCTCCTGTGGGCCGACGGCCGCGGCGGCCTGGAGGCCGCTGTCGGCCCGGATGGCGGGTGGGCGTCGGTCGAGTTCCCGCCGGGCGCGATCCTGCTCCAGGCCGGTGACCTGCTGCATCTGTGGACCCGCGGTCAGATCCCGAAGAACCTCCACCGCGTCGTCAACCCGCCCCGCACCCCCGGCGTCCCGCAGACCGACCGCTTCTCGGCGGTGTTCTTCCACCACCCGGACCTCGATACGTGGGTCGCCCCGGCCGCCGCCGGCACCGACGAGGTCGACAACTCCGGCGTCGCCGCCCGCGACCACGTCCTGGCCCGCCAGCGCGCCGCGTACACCGTGACCTGAGGGCGCCCGCGCCGATGCCTTGCTGGCCGGGCGGGATACGCCGACGCCTGGCTCGTCAGCGTGCCGGCGGGGCGCCTCCCTTGTTCGGCGGGAAGCTGGGCTTCGTGTTCGGCTTCGTGCGGCCGCCGAGCGCGGCCGCGACCCCGGCCAGCAGGCGGGCCGCGGTCTCGTCCTCGGGCAGATCGAACAGGTCGACGCCGACGACGGTCTCCAGCAGCGTGGGCCGCTCGCAGTCCTCGACCCGCACCGGGATGACCTTGCGCTTGAACCCCTCCGGGTCGTCGCGCAGCGCCGCCTGCCATTCGGCTGTTCCCCACACCGAGTCGATGTAGGCGTGGGAGAGCACGGTGATCGTCCGGTTGGCGCGCTGGATTCCCCGTGTCATCATGTTCATCCAGTTCGAGCCCGGCACGAAGTCCCACGCCTGGATGTAGACCGTGTAGCCGGCCTCCTCCAGCTGCCAGGCGATCCACTCTGCCCAGCCCTTGTTGGCGGCGGTATAGGACACGAAGAAGTCCCACTCGCGTTCTGTGGCAGGTCCCGCGCCCGCGGCCACGCCGGTCGCGGGAGAAGTACCGCCGGCCGACGTGCCGGAATTCGGGACGCCAGGCCGAGCATCGGCCCGGGGCACGCTCGCCGTGCCTGTCGGGTTCGCCGGAGGAGCGGTCCGCCGCTCAGGCCCGGCGGCGGCCGACGTGGCACGGCCGGTGCCACCCTGCGCCAGCGGCGGGGATTCCGCCGGCGGCGAGGACGACGCCGTGGCGTCGGCGACCCCGGCGGCGAGCGCCGCCGCGCGGATGACCGGGTTGGCTGGCCGTTGGAGATACGCCTCCCGCAGCACCAGCGGCCAGCCACCGACGACCGCACCGCCCTCGTAGAGGCGATAGACCTCGAACCAGAACAGCTCGGCGTTCCCCACCTGCCAGGTCGGCTGCCGCGCCGGTCGCAGGCCCGCCGCCGCTATCAGCGTCTTCGCCGCCGTCGGGTCCGAGAACTCGTCCGCCAACGTGCCGATCACCGTGCGCACATCCGGCGGGCTGATCACCTCGGTAGCGGGGTTGGCGGCGCCCGGACCTGCGGTGACGCGATAGCTGGTCACCACGTCCGATAGCAGCCGGTTCCCGGGATTTGCCCGAGCGGCCTCGTCCAGTAGCTGGGTAAGCCAACCTTCGGCGAGCGCGCCCTCGACGACTGCGTAAACCACATCCGGCAGTGGCGTGCGTTCGGCGCCGTAGTCGGTGATCCTGCGGTTGACGCGGTCGAGCAGCTCCGCGAACCGTCCCCAGGACGGGAAAGCCGCCCCCAGCGCCTCTCTGGCGACGCGCCGCTGCCGCCCGTCCATTTCCTGGACCCGCGCGTCATCCAACCCTGCCACCAACAGCCGCCTCCCCGTTATCGCCGCCGTGGCTTCACACGTTTCCAGAACGGGCACTGCCGGGTGCTCGTTCCGGATCCGAAGCCGTGCGGTGACTGTAACGACATCGCGGTGGGGGGTCAGCCGGACGCCCTCGCGGCGACACGCGTCGGCCGGCGCCCTGGGTTGCCGGCCAGGGCGACGGCCGGCGGCGTTCAGGTCGAGGGAACTGGCTGGGGTGGGGGCGGGCCTACGTAGCGGGCCGCCGGGCGGATGATTTTGCTGTCCGCGGCCTGTTCGAGAATGTTCGCGCTCCAGCCGACGACCCGCGCCGCCGCGAACGTCGGCGTGAACATCTCGCGGGGCAGCCCGCACAGCTCCATCACGACGCCGGCGTAGAACTCCACGTTGGTGTAAAGCTCCCGGCCCGGCTTCAGCTCCGCGAGAATCCCGAGCACCTGCTTCTCCACCTCGACCGCGAAATCGACCTGGCCCCCGCCGATGCGTTCGGCGATCTCCCGAAGCATCCGGGACCGCGGGTCCTCGGTCCGGTAGACGGCATGGCCGAAGCCCATGATCCGCTCGCCGGTGAGGACGCGTTCGCGAATCCAGCCGTCGATCCGGTCCGGGGTGCCGATCGCGTCCAGCGTGTCCAGAGCCCGGCTCGGGGCGCCGCCGTGCAACGGCCCGGACAGCGCGCCGAGGCCACCGACCAGGCAGGCGACGAGATCCGCGCCGGTCGACGCGATCACCCGCGCGGTGAACGTGGACGCGTTGAAGCCGTGGTCGACGGTCGAGATCAGGTACTGCTCGATGGCCCGAGCCTGGTCGGGCCGCGGCGGCGTGCCGGTCATCATGTAGAGGTAGTTCGCCGCGTACGGAAGATCGTCGCGGGGCTCGACCGGTGCCAGCCCTCGCCCGAGCCGGTAGAGCGCGGTCAGCAGGGTCGGGACCAGCGCCGTCACGAACAGCGCGTCGGCCCGGCGTTCCTCGGGCGTGAGGTCGTACAACGGCCGGATTCCGCGTTCCCCAGCGGCCGCCGTGAGGGCCGCGCCGAGCACGGACAGCGGGTTCGCGCCTTTCCCGGACCGGGCCAGCGCCGGCAGTATCTCCGCCAGCGAGCCGGGCAGGTGGCGAAGCGGCGCCGTTCGGGCCTGGAAGGCGGCCCGCGCGGCGGCGTCCGGCAGCTCGCCGAACAGCATCAGGTGCCACACGTCCTCGAAGGTCCGCCGCTGCGCCAGCTCGATCGCCGAGTAATGGCGGTAGTGGTAGAAGCCCTCGCGCCCGCGGACGTCGCCGACCTCGGTCTCGGTCACGACGACCCCGCTCAGGCCGCGGGGAACCGTGACCGTCTGCGTCTGGCGGCCGGCCGAGGTAGGGGCTGGTTCTGTTCCGATCGACATCGTTATCGCCTCCGGCGACCACTTTCGATCGGATGTATCAATGCCGTCAACGTTGACTACAATCAACGTGAGCGGGGCCACCGGACGGGCAGCACCAGCTGATCAGGGGGGAGCGAGACCGTGACGGACGGAGCGCGGCTGACGACCCAGGAGGTCGCCGAGCTGCTCGGGGTCAAGACACAGACCGTCTACGCCTACGCCAGCCGCGGCCTGCTGACCAGCGAGGCGGCACCCGACGGGCGGGGCAGCACCTTCGACGCCCGCGAGGCCGAGGCGCTCGCCGCCCGGCGCGGCCGGGCCCGCCCACGCCCCGCCGAAGCCTTCGACGACACGTTCCCGATGCGGTCGGGAATCACGCTGAGTGAGGGCGGTCGGCTCTACTACCGTGGCCGCGACGCCGTCGAGCTGGCCGAACGCCACGGCTTCGAGACCGCCGTCGCCTGCCTCTGGGAGGTCGGTTCCGACCCCGACAGCGACGGCCGACCCGTCGTGCGGCCGTCCTCGGGGGAGCTGCTCGCCGTCGAGCTGCGGGCGCCGGACGAGCTGGTGGCCGCGGTGCGCCGGACGACCGGGACGCTGCCGGCCCAGGCGCGGCTCAACGACCGGCTCCGGGTCGCGGTGGCCGTGGCCGCGTCCGCCGACCCGCTGCGGTTCGACCTGCGCCGACAGAACGTGCTGGCCATGGGCGCCGCCCTGATCGCCGTCCTGGTCGACGCGCTGCCGGCGGCCAGCGAGGCGCACCCGGCCGGCCCGGCCACCGGGTCGATCGCCGCGCGGCTCTGGACGAAGCTCACGCCGGTACCGACCGCCTCGGGGGCCGTCGCGTGCCTTGATCAGGCGCTGGTCCTGCTAGCCGACCATGGCCTGGCCGCCTCGACGCTGGCCGCCCGGGTCGCGGCCTCGGCCCGCGCCAGCCCCTATGCGGTGGTCTCGGCCGGCCTCGGCCCGCTGGACGGCCCCCTGCACGGCGCCGCGAGCGGCCTGGCCCACCGGATGCTCGCCGAGGTCGTCACCACCGGGAACGCCATCGGGGTGATCTCCGAATACCTGCGCTCCGGCCGGCCGATCCCGGGCCTGGGCATGCGCCTCTACCCGGACGGCGACCCCCGGGCCCGGGCGCTGCTCGCCTCGCTGCGCGGGCTCCCGGGCGCGGCGGAGATCCTGGACGCGGCGGCCGCAGTCGTCCGGGCGGCGTCCGGCCGCGCCCTGGCGCCGGGGCCGGCCCCACGCGCCGAGACCCACGCCAACATCGACCTGGCCCTGGCCGCGCTGACCCTGCACGCCGGGATGCCCGCCGAGGCAGGCGAGGTCGTCTTCGCCGTGGCCCGCACCGCGGGCTGGATCGCCCACGCCCTGGAGGAGTACGCCGAACCAGCCCTGCGCCTGCGCCCCCGCGGCACCTACACCGGCCCCCGCCCCGCCTGACCATGGAGGATTGCCCAAACCTCAACCACGAGGTAGTCCGTGATGTTGCTCGGGCGTTGAGTCGTGCATGGTGGCTGGAGCCGGGTTGAGGCCAGCAGCCACCTGGTGTGACTCAATGTTGCCCGGTGCTTGAGAACCGCCCTGGTCGGCACCGCCGAGTCTGGTATGTGATCCAGATCACGTACAGTTTGTCGCCGCGGCCGTGATCCGCCACGGCCCTTGGCGCGAATACCCATCGGACGCCGCGAGCACGGGGCCTGCGGCATGTTCGAGGGGTTACCGACCATGAGTGTGCTGGTCATCGGGAAGTTCCAGGGAGACACTGGCGTGTTCCGTCGCGCGCTGACCGAGCGTGGCGACGAGTTCGCGAAGATTGCCGATCGGTCCCGGGTGGCGGGCGGCATCCACCACCGCTTCGGAATCGGTGACGGGTTCATCACCATCGTCGACGAGTGGGAAACCGTCGAGCAGTTCCAGAGCTTCTTCGGCGATCCCGAGCTTCAGGCGTTCATCGGCTCGGTTGGGGCCGCGCCGGTTCCGCCGGAAATCGTCATCTCGGAAGCTGTCGCCTCACCCGACCAGTATTAGTGCCGTCGGCGACGTTGGCCCGCGAGGGGAACTCGGCGAGCAGCGTCGACTCCGGGACGCCGATGTTGCCGGCGCGTCGAGTCATGCCTGGTGGCTAGGCCGGCCCGAGACCAGCAACCGCCGGGCATGACTCGTTGCCTCTTGTGTTGTGTCATGCCTGGTGGTTGGGGTTCTGCCCGTTCGACACCGTGTGTTCTGTGCGGTCCGCTGACGCATCCGACCAGGATGCGTGGGGCGGGCGCGGATGTGACCAGCTCGTGATCGGGTGGGCCTAGATCCTGGAGCGGTCTGCCGAAACCGCGATCGACCTCGCCGCCCGCCTTTACCTGGCCTCGTCGAGGAGTTGGGCCAGGTGGTGGGACTCGGTCGCGGCCAGCTGGGTGAGCTGGGTGCGGCAGGAGAAGCCGTCGGCGAGGACGGTCGGGTTCGGGCCGGCGGCTCGGACGGCCGGTAGCAGGGCGGTCTCGGCGACGGCCACCGAGACGTCGTAGTGGCCCTTCTCCGCGCCGAAGTTGCCGGCCAGCCCGCAGCAGCCGCCTACCTGGGTGACCTCGGCGCCGGCCTTCGCCAGCAGCGCGGCGTCGGCCTCCCAGCCGAGGACCGCGTGGTGGTGGCAGTGCGGCTGCGCCACGGCTCGGACGCCGTCCAGCCGAGGCGGCGACCAGCCCGGCGTTGCGGTGAGCAGCTCGGCGAGGGTCCTGGTGGCCGCCGCGGCCTGGGCGGAGCGCGGGTCCTGCGGTAGCAGCTCGGTGACGTCGCGGCGCAGCACGGCCGTGCAGGACGGTTCCAGGCCGACGATCGGGATTCCGGCGCTCAGCGCGGGTTCCAGGGCGTCGAGGCTGCGGCGCAGCTGGCGCTTCGCGGCGTCGAGCTGGCCGGTGCTGATCCAGGTCAGCCCGCAGCAGACCGACTGATCGACCACGCTGACCTCGTAGCCGGCGGCCTCCAGTACCCGGACCGCCGCCTGGCCGACCTCGGGCGTGAAGTGGTTGGTGAACGTGTCGACCCACAGCAGGACCGGGCGAGCGGACCCGTCGACGGCCGAGGTCGGCACCCGATCGGCGCCCTCCGTCCGGGCCCGCTTCGCGAACCACTGGCGGAAGGTGCGCGAGGCGAAGACCGGGAGGTCGCGGTGCGGGTCGACGCCACCGGCGGCCTTGGCCAGTCGGGCGGCCCCCGGGGCGCGCAGCGCCGCGTTGGCCAGTCGGGGAGCCCGGGCGGCGGCCCGGGCCAGCCGGGGCAGCCAGCCCAGGCTGTAGTGCGAGGCGGGACGCAGCCGGCGGCGGTACTTCTGGTGCAGCACCTCGGACTTGTAGGTGGCCATGTCGATGCCGGTGGGGCAGTCGGAGGCGCAGCCCCGGCACGACAGGCACAGGTCCAGGGACTCGGCGAGCTCCTTCGACCGGTAGCCCGAGACGAGGCCGCCGTTCGCGAGCTCCTGCAGGACGCGGGCCCGGCCGCGCGTCGAGTCCTTCTCGTCGCGGGTCGCCAGGAACGACGGGCACATCACGCCGCCGACCCCGGTGTTGTCCGACCGGCAGCGCCCGACGCCGACGCAGCGGTGGACCGCGACGGACAGGTCACCCTGGTCGTGCGGGTAGGCGTAGGCGAGGCCGGCGCGCAGCGGCTTCGCGGCGGGGACGCGCAGGTCGGCGTCGACGGGCGCCGGGTCCACGAGAATCCCGGGGTTCAGCAGGTTGTCCGGGTCGAAGACGTGCTTGACGGCGCCGAAGGCGGCCAGGGCGTCGGGCGAGTACATCCGGCTGAGCAGCTCGCCCCGGGCCCGGCCGTCGCCGTGCTCGCCCGACATCGACCCGCCGTGCGCGGCGACCAGGTCGGCGGCGGCGAGCATGAACTCCCGGAACGGCCCGGCGCCGCCCCCGTACGCGAGCGGGAAGTCGATCCGGACGTGCACGCAGCCGTCGCCGAAGTGTCCGTAGAGCAGCCCGTCCAGCCGGTGCGCGGCCAGCAGGGCCTTGAACTCGCGCAGGTAGGCGGCGAGCCGCTCGGGCGGCACCGCCGCGTCCTCCCAGCCCGGCCAGGCGGGGTCACCCGACGGCGTGCGGGTGCCGAGCCCGGCGCCGTCCTCCCGGATGCGCCACAGCGCCCGCGCGGTCGCCCCGGTGACGACCGCCGAGTCCAGGCAGCCGGAGTCGGCGACCAGCCGCTGGGCGGCGGCGACCGCCTCGGCCTCGGTGGCTCCGGCGGTCTCGACGAACAGCCAGCCGCCGCCGCGCGGCAGGTCCGGCACGGCGGCCGCCCCGCGCCGGGCCCGCAGCACGTCCACCATCTGGGCGTCCATGCCCTCCAGTGCCACCGGTGCGTGCGGGCGCACCGCCGCGACCGCTTCGGCCGCGGTGAAGATGTCCTCGTAACCGAGCACCGCCAGGGCTACCGCTGCCGGTGCCTCGACCAGCTCGACGGTGGCCGCCGTGACGAGGCCGAGCGTTCCCTCGGTGCCGACGAGGAACCGGGCCAGGTCGGCCCCGTTCTCGGTCAGGAGGTGCTCCAGCGAGTAACCGGACACCTGACGGGTGAAACGGCCGAACTCGGTGCGGATCAGCCCGAGGTTCGCGTGGACGACCTGGTCGAGGGCCTTGCCCAACGGACCGGCCGCCGCCAGCCCGTCCCGCCCGAACCGCCGCGCGGTGAGCCGCTCGCCGGACGAGGTGAGCAGGTCGAGCGCGACGACGTTGTCCGCGGTCCGCCCATAGCGCAGCGCGCGGGAGCCGCAGGCGTTGTTGCCGATCGCCCCGCCGATCGTCGCCCGGCTGTGCGTCGACGGGTCGGGCCCGAACCGCAGCCCGTGCGCGGCCGCGGCGGCCGTGACGGCGTCGAGGACCACCCCGGGCTGGACGAGCGCGGTCCGCGCTGCCGGGTCGAGCGACAGCACCCGGTCCATGTGCCGGGAGAAGTCCAGCACCAGGCCCGGTCCGACGGCGTTGCCCGCGATCGAGGTTCCGGCGCCCCGGGCCGTGACCGACGCGCCGACGTCGCGGGCCGCCGCGAGCGCCGCGGCGACCTCGTCGGCGTCGCGCGGGTAGGCGACCGCGGTCGGGACCACCCGGTAGTTCGACGCGTCGGACGAGTACTCGGCCCGCCGCCGGGTCGAGCCGTCCACCTCGGTGACGCCGGCCCGGGTCAGTGCCTCGACCAACGCCTGCTGATCTTTGCCCACCAGTCCATCCTGTCGCAGGCCGGCGGCCGCTTCACGCCCGCGTCCGGCGAACCGCCACAACGGCGACGCGGCGGGCGGCGAGCATCGGCCGCGCTCCGGCCCGCCAAGGCAGTGCCGAGGTGGGCCGGAGCGCGGCGCGCGTCAGAGCTGGGAGATCGACCAGTCCACCTTCTGCGGCGCCGGGGTGGTGGAGCCTACGTCAAGCTGGATGTCGGCCCGGCTGGTCAGCGGGATCGTCGCCGGGTTACCGGTGAAGAGCTTGCCGTTGACGTAGGCCGTGACCTTGCCCGAGGCCGAGCCGACCTGGGTGGCGCTCAGCGTCTGCTTCCAGATCCCGAAGAAGTTGCCCAGCGTGTAGGTCGCGCTGTTCGGGGCCTCGATGTGGATGACGCCGTCCTGGGCGTGCGTGTGCAGCCAGTAGTAGCACTCGGAGGCCGAGTCCATCTCGGGCTGACCGGCGGCGGACGAGTTCTGCGGCTCGACGATGCCGATACCTGGAGGCACCGGTCGCATCGTCCCGTTGACGTAGATCGTCAGGTGCGCGTGGATGTGGTAGACGACCTGCTCCTGCGCCTCGCACTTGACGCCGTCGACCGTCTCGCCGTTGGCCGCCGCGGTGACGGGCGCGAGCACCGTGCCCTGTTCGAGCACGATCCCCTCGGGGCCCTGCGGGCCGGTCAGCGTGCTCGTCGCGACGTCGGCGCTGGTGTTGGTCGCCGACGGCTTGTCGTTGCCGACGGTGACGACCAGGACGATCACGACGACGGCGAGCACGACGATCGAGCCGATCCCGGCCGACCAGCCGAGGACCTGGCGGCGCTTCTCGCGCCTGGCCTGCTCGGCCCGCAGCGCCGCGGCCTTCTTGCGGGCCGCGTTGGTCTTGGCGTTCTGCTGGCTGCCGGACGGCCCGCCCGATCCCCGCGGCGCGGCGGGGCTCGGCTGTGACTTGCCCTCCGACGAGGACGGGCCGGCAGCGGATTCCTGCGCGGTCGTCGAGCCGGGTCGCGGGCGCTTGTTGGCCATCTCAGGTGGGCCTTTCCGGTGGTCTGCCGGCGGGCACGGAGCAGCGGCGCCGACGGGCACCGAGTCGAACGGCAGGTCAGGCGTGGGACGACGCGTCGCGGCTGGCGCCTCGTCACGACACAACGGTGATACCAGCGGAACCTGTGAGACGTCCTGCCTACTGTGACAAACGGGCCGCCGCCGACGCGCGTCAGGGTGCTGAAGTGCCCGAGATGCCGGTGTACGGTGCAGTTTCGCCGCGCCCGCGCGGGGCGCGGATCTCACTTCACTTCGGATCGTCCGGCACGTGCCTGCCGGTGAAGGAGAACCCGATGGCAAGCGTGACCTTCGAGAAGGCCGAGCGGAGATACCCGGGGGCGCCCACCGCGGCGGTCAACGGCATCGACCTGCTCATCGAGGACGGCGAGTTCATGGTCCTCGTCGGCCCGTCCGGATGTGGCAAGTCCACCACCCTGCGGATGCTGGCCGGGCTCGAGGAGGTGACCGCGGGCCGCATCCTGATCGGCGACCGCGACGTCACCGGCCTCGCGCCCAAGGACCGCGACATCGCGATGGTCTTCCAGAGCTACGCCCTCTACCCGCACATGACCGTCTTCGAGAACATGGAGTTCTCCCTCAAGGTCAACAAGGCGCCCAAGGAGGAGCGCGAGCGCCGGGTGAAGTCGGCGGCCGCGCTGCTCGGACTGACGGACTACCTGGACCGCAAGCCGAAGGCGCTGTCCGGCGGCCAGCGCCAGCGGGTGGCGATGGGCCGCGCGATCGTGCGTGAGCCCCAGGTCTTCTGCATGGACGAGCCGCTGTCGAACCTCGACGCGAAGATGCGGGTGCAGACCAGGACCGACATCGCGAAGCTGCAGGCCGACCTCGGCGCGACCACGGTCTACGTCACGCACGACCAGGTCGAGGCGATGACGATGGGCGACCGGGTCGCCGTGATGAACGCCGGCGAGCTGCAGCAGGTCGCGACGCCGATGGAGCTCTACAGCCGCCCGGCCAACCTGTTCGTCGCCGGCTTCATCGGCAGCCCGCAGATGAACCTGCTCGCGGCCACGGTGTCCGGCGGACTCGTCCGGCTCGGGAGCTATGACGTGCCGGTGCCGGCCACGACGCTGGCGAAGCTGCCCAAGGACGTGACCGTCGGGGTTCGGCCCGAGGCGTTCCACGTCGTGCCCGACGGCGGCCTCCCGGTGGAGGTGGTGGTCGTCGAGCATCTCGGCTCGGACTCCTACGTCCACGGCACGGTCGCGCTGGGCGGCGACGACAGTGGCCCCGAGGACAGTCGCCCCGAGGACCCTGGTCGCCTGGTGGTCCGGGTCTCGCCCAGGAGCGAGGTCGCGCGAGGCGATCACCTCCAGGTGTCCGTGGAGCCCGCCGACATCCACCTCTTCGACACCGCCACCGGCCGGCGCCTGACCGCCTGACCGCCTGACCGTCGGCTGACGGATGGCCGCCCGTCGCCCGGACGGCCATCCGTCGCATCTCGTTACGTTCCGGTGAATCCGGGTCAAACATCTTGACTCGAATAAGTAAGGCTGCTGAACTAACAAAAATTCTGGGGCGGCCGGGTGACTGGGCGACCCGGACCACCCCATGGCAGAGATGAGGGGCCGATGAACAGAAGGCTCACCGGTCGGGTCGCGAGCGGGGTCGCGTTCGCGGCCGCCGCCGCGCTCGCGCTGGCCGCGTGCGGGAGCAGCGGCGGTGGCTCGTCGTCCGGCTCGACGACGCTGAAACTCGTCGTCGCCGACTACGGCACCGGCCCGTCCAACACCAGCACCAAGTACTGGCAGGACATCGCCGACGCCTTCCACACGGCGCACTCGGACATCACCGTCAAGATCACGACGATTCCCTGGACCCAGTTCGACCAGCAGGTCCAGACGATGATCCAGAACAAGCAGTACCCGGACATCACCGAGGGCGACTACTTCTCGAACTACGCCCAGGACGGCCTGCTCTACTCCGCCTCCGACGTGCTCTCGAACCCGGGCAACCTGCTGCCCGCCTTCAAGGACCAGGGCACCTTCGAGGGAACCCAGTACGGCCTGCCGTTCACCACGTCGAGCCGGACGCTGTTCTACAGCAAGAAGCTCTTCACGCAGGCCGGCATCACCGACGCGCCGAAGACCTGGGCCGACGTCCAGGCCGACGCCGAGAAGATCAAGGCCACCGGCAACATCGGCTTCGGGCTGCCGCTCGGCTCCGAGGAGGCCCAGGCCGAGTCGCTGCTGTGGATGCTCGGCGCGGGCGGGGGCTACCAGACCGGCGGCAAGTACACCATCGACAGCGCGGCCAACACCGAGGCCTTCACCTTCCTCAAGGGCCTCGTCGCCGCCGGTGACACCGAGCCGAACCCCGGCACGGTCAACCGGACCGACCTGTGGCAGAAGTTCGCCCAGGGCCAGGTCGGCATGATCAACGGCTCGCCGGCGCTCATCCCGATCATCCAGTCGGCCGGCAAGCTGACCGACAGCGACTGGACCTCGGTCCCGATCGCCGGCAAGTCCGGCCCGCTATCGACCACCCTCGGCGTCTGCGACAACGTCGCCGCGTTCAAGCCGAACGGTCACCAGACCCAGATCAGGCAGTTCCTGGACTTCGCCTACCAGGACAAGTACCAGCTGCAGTTCGACAAGGAGTACGACCTCCTGCCGGCGACCAGCACGGCCAGCACGGCGCTCGCCTCGGACCCGGTGTTCGCGCCGTTCCTGACCGCGCTGCCGAAGTCGATCCAGTACCCCAGCGACACCGCCTGGGCGAACGTGAAGACGAAGATCCAGCAGACCATCGGCACGGCCGTCACCGGTGACCCGGCGGCGGTTCTCGGAAACCTGCAGCAGTCGGCCACGGCCGGCGGCTGAGCCCGCTGGTCAGGGGTCCGGCCGTGAGGCCGGGCCCCGTCTGCGCGATGCTCGGTGGGCCTTTCCCGCTCGTTCTGGAATCAGGGCGTCGGCGGTGACGCGGGAAAGGCCCACCGCACCGTCATCCCCGTTGTCGAACATCCCCCTAGTCGAGCCAGGAGCGTGAGGACCAGATGGCCACCCTGAGTCCCCTGACGCCGGACGTGGCCCAGGGTCGCCTCACACCAGCCGTGGGTTCGCGCCGGCCGTGGCCACGTGCCGCGCTGGCCCGTCTGACGCCGCTGGCGTGGCTCGGCCCGGCGCTCGTGCTCATCGGCGTCGTCGTGGTGTGGCCCGTCGTGGTCATGGTGCAGTCGTCGTTCCAGCACATCGGCGGCGAGGGCTTCGTCGCCGGGTACAACGGCACCCACAACTACCGGCATCTGTTCCGCGAGCCGGACTTCGTCTCGGTGCTGGTGCGCACGGTTTTGTGGGTCGTCGCCGTCGTGGTCGTGACCATGCTGCTCGCGCTCGGCCTGGCGCAGCTCTTCCACCAGCGCTTTCCCGGGCGTCGCGTCGCGCGGTGGGCGCTGATCGTCCCGTGGGCCGCGTCGGTGATGATGACCGCGCTGATCTTCCGGTGGGCGCTCGACCCGAACAACGGCGTCATCAACCTGTTCCTGCACCAGATCGGCGTCGTGAAGAAGCTCGGCTCGCACCAGGCCTACTGGCTCGGCGAACCGAGCCACGCCCTGGTCTGGATGATGGCCGTGGCCGTCTTCGTGTCGCTGCCGTTCACCACCTACGCGATCCTGTCCGGGCTGCAGGGCATTCCCGACGACGTGTACGAGGCGGCCTCGATCGACGGGTCGACCGGCCTGAGCTCGTACCTGCACATCACCCTGCCGCTGCTGCGGCCGGCGATCATTGTCGCGACGCTCATCAACGTCATCAACGTGTTCAACTCGTTCCCGATCATCTGGGAGATGACGCGGGGCGGGCCGGGCTACCAGACGAGCACCTCGACCATCTACATGGTCGACCTCAAGCAGGGAAACGTCGGCGAGTCCGCCGCGATGTCGGTCATCAACTTCGGCCTCGTGATCCTCATCGTCGTGATCTACCTGTCGACGACCCGTTGGAAGGAGCAGGTGGACCGGTGAGGACCTCCCGCGCGCGCACCGCCGTCCTCGCCACCGGGGCGTACCTGGTCGCGATCGTCTTCCTGCTGCCGTACGTCGAAATGATCATTACGGCCGGCCGGCCGAAGAGCGAGCTGGGCGAGAAGAACTACTTCCCGAGCCACTTCACCTTCTCGAACTTCACCTCGCTGTGGTCCGCCGGTGGGCTCGGCGGCAACATCGGCGTCAGCCTGGAGGTCGCCGGCGGGGCCACGCTGCTGGCGCTGCTGGTCGCCGTGCCGGCCGCGTACTACACCGCGCGGCACCGGTTCCGCGGGCGGACGGCGTTCCTGCTGCTCGTCCTGGCCACCCAGATGTTCCAACCGGCCGCGATGCTGGTCGGGTTGCAGCGCGAGTTCACCAACTTCAACCTGCCGTCGGCGACGGTCTCCCTGATCATCGTGAACGCCGGCTTCAACCTAGCCTTCGCGGTCTGGATTCTCAACGCGTTCTTCTCTTCCATTCCGGTGGAGCTGGAGGAGGCCGCGCAGGTCGACGGTCTCGGCAAGCTGGGGGCGCTTTTCCGGATCACCCTGCCGCTGGCCGCGCCGGGCATCGTCACCGCGCTCATCTTCACCTTCATCACCGCGTGGAACGAGTTCCTGGTCGCGCTCACGCTGAGCCTGGGCTCGCCGGCCGGAAACCGGCCGCTGACCGTCGCGATCGACGGCTACGTCGGGGAGTACGCCACCGACTGGGGGCACCTGTTCGCGGGCGGGCTGGTCGCGACGGTGCCGGTGATCGTCCTGTTCGCGATCATCGAGCGCCGCGTCGTCACGGGCCTGACAGCCGGAGCGGTCAAGTGAGCGCAGGAGCAAGCGAGCGGAGTGGGCGTCCGAGGGACGAGGACGGCCGCGAGCAGGGGTCCCCGTTCGGCGCGGATGCGACGAGCGGGGGAGCGATGAGTGCGGCGACGGAGCGAACCCGAAGCACAGTGAGCGCAGGCGGTATCCCGTCGCCTCGTGAGGCGAAGGCGGCGGCGAGGTCCGGTGGGCCACGTCGGCGTTCGCTGCGGCCGACGGGCAAGCTGCTCGGCCAGGACGCCCGGCGCCACCATCGCGCGCTGATCCTGCAGCAGTTGTTCAGCGAGGGCTCGAACAGCCGCGCCGACCTGGCCAGGGCCACCGGCCTGACCCGGGTGACCGTCTCCGACCTGGTGGGCGGCCTGATCGAGGACGGTCTCGTCGCCGAGCTGGGCTCGCCGGCCGAGACCAGGATCGGCAAGCCGCCGACGCTCGTCGGCATCGTCGCCGACGCGGCGCACATCGTGGCGCTCGACCTGTCGCCCGACGACCGGATGATCGGCGCGGTCCAGGACCTGTTCGGCGTGGTCAAGGCGCGGGTCGAGCTGCCCCGCGAGGGCCGGTCCGGCGCCGAGGCGGTCCGGCTCGCGGTGCGCCTGGCCGAGGAGCTGCGGGCGGCCACGGACCGGCCGCTGCTCGGCGTCGGCGTCGGCAGCCCCGGCGTCGTCGACGCCCGCGGTGTCGTGCTGGACGCGCCCAACCTCGGCTGGCGCGACGTCGACCTCGCGGGCACGCTGCACCGCGAGCTCGGCGTCCCCGTCTACGTGGCCAACGACGCGAACACCGCCGTCCTCGGCGAGCACACCTTCGGGGAGGCGGGCGACGGCGACTTCATGCTGCTGCGCATCGCGACCGGCGTCGGCGCCGGCCTCGTCATCGGCGGCGTCCTCGTCCAGGGCCACGCCTGGGCCGCGGGCGAGATCGGCCACGTGATCGTCGACCCGGCGGGCAAGCCCTGCGCCTGCGGGCGGGCCGGCTGCCTGGAGACGGTGCTCGCGGTGCCCCGCCTCCGAGCGCAGGACCAGGCCGGGCTGACCCGGGTCGGCGAGGTGCTCGGCGACGCCCTCGCGCCGGTCATCGGCCTGCTCAACCTGCACGAGCTCGTCCTCGCCGGCCCCCCTGACCTGCTCGACGGCCCGCTGCGGCAAGCCGTCGACCGCGTCGTCCGGGAACGGACGATGGCCGTCAGCACCGCCGACTTCGTGGTACGTACCTCCACGCTGGGCGACGACGTCGTCCTCGCCGGCGCCGCGGTGCTGGTCCTGTCCGGCGAGCTGGGGGTCGCGTGAGCGCAGGAGTGAGCTCGCGGAGTGGGCTTCCGAGGAACGAGGAAGGCCGCGCAGCGAGTGAAGCGACGGAGCGAACTCGAGATGCCAGCGTGGGTGGGGCTCGGGTTGGGCTCGACATCGGGGCGACCAAGATCCTCGGGGTGGTCGTGGCCGGTGACGGGACCGTGCTGGCTCAGGCGCGCGAGCAGACGGTCGCCGGGCCCGACGGGGTGCTGGCCTCGGCGGGAACCGTGCTCGAGCGGCTTGCCGAAGCGATCGACGGCCCGCTGCCGCCGGACGTCGGCGTCGGGGTGCCGGGCATCGTCGACCGGCGCCGGGGTGCCGTGAAGCACGCGGTGAACCTCGGCCTCGGCGGCGACTGGTTCCCGCTGGCCGAGCGGATCGGCGCGCGGGCCGGCGCGCTGCGCCACCTCGGGGCAAGCCCGGCCCAGGGCCACTTCGGGACAGGCCCGGCCCAGGGTCGCGTCGGGACAGGCCCGGCCCAGGGTCGCGTCGGGGCTGGCCCGCCCAGGGTGACGCTGGAGAACGACCTCAACGCCGCGACCTGGGGCGCGCACGTGCTCAGCGGCGCCGACGACCTCGCCTACGTGAGCCTCGGCACCGGGCTCGCGGCGGGCTTCGTGCTCGACGGCGTGCTGCGGCGCGGGGCGCACGGCGCCGCCGGCGAGATCGGGCACGTGCCGGTCGACCCGGCCGGCGAGCTCTGCTCGTGCGGGCAGAAGGGGTGCCTGGAACTGGTCGCCTCCGGCTCCGCCGCGTCGGCGGCCTGGCCGTCCCGCGACGTGCCGCCCGCCGAGGCGCTGTTCGCGGCCGCGGCGGCGGGTGACCCGGCGGCGGGCGCCGCCCGCGACCGCTTCGCGGACGGGGTCGCCGACGCGATCCGGATGCTCGGCCTGACCGTCGACCCGCGCACGATCATCCTCGGCGGCGGCGTCGCGAACCTCGGCGCTCCGCTGCTGGACGCCGTGGCCGGGGCGCTGCGCGCGCAGGCGGCGACGTCGCCGTTCCTGTCGTCGCTGGACCTGGCGAGCCGGCTCACGCTGGTGCCCCGGGGAGTCCCGGTCGGCGCCCTGGGCGCAGCCATGATCGGCGACGCCGGATGACCGGGACGGCGGCAGTGACCGGTGACGCCGATGACCGGGCCGGCGGCGGTGACCAATGACGCCGGATGACCGGGACGCGGATGACCGGGACGCAGCGGTGACCGGTGACCTTCGCGTCGTCGGGGGCGTCGCCGCCACCGGCCGCCCGGTCGAGGTCACGATCGTGGGCGGCCGGGTCGTGCCCGACCCGCCGCCCGGCGACGTGCCGTCCTACGACGCCACGGGCTGCTACGTGCTGCCCGGGCTCATCGACCTGCAGGTCAACGGCGCCGGTGGCCACGACCTGACCGACCAGCCGGACCGGCTCTGGGACGTCGCGGCCGCGCTGGCCCGGTTCGGGGTGACCGCGTTCGCGCCGACCGTGATCAGTTCGGCGCCGGAAGCCCGGGTCCGGGCCCTGGCGGCGTTCCAGGCGGGCCCGTCCCCCGGCTGGGCGGGCGCCGTCCCGCTCGGGCTCCACTACGAAGGGCCGATGATCGCCGCCGGGCGCAAGGGCGCGCATCCCGAGCGCTGGCTGGTGCCGCCGTCGCCGGCCGTGATCGACGGCTGGTCCCGGGACGAAGGCGTCCTCATGGCGACCCTCGCCCCCGAACTGCCCGGCGCACTGGACGTGATCCGCGACCTGGCCGCCCGCGGCGTGCTGGTGTCGGTCGGTCACACCGAGGCGACGGCGGCGCAGGTCGAGGCCGCCGTCGACGCGGGGGCCAGGCTCGTCACCCATCTAGGCAACGCCATGCCGCCGCTGCTGGCCCGCGAGCCCGGACCCATCGGCGTCGCGCTCGGCGGGTCCCGGCTGGTGGCCGGAGTGATCGCGGACGGCCACCACCTCGACCCGCTCACGCTGAGCCTGGCCTGGCGCGCGCTCGGGCCGGACCGGTTCCTCGCGGTCTCCGACACCACCGCCGCGCTCGGCCTGCCCGACGGCCCGGCCAGGCTCGGTGACCAGGACGTGATCGTCTCGGCCGGCACCGTGCGCCTGTCGACCGGGACGCTGGCCGGCTCGGCCGCGTCGCTGCCGCAGTGCCTGCGCACGCTCGTCGCTACGACCGGCTGCGCGCTGGGCGAGGCCGTCAGGAGCGCCACCGCGACACCGGCCGCGCTCGTCGGCGACCCGGTCCGCGGATCGCTGCGGCCCGGCGGGCGTGGCGACGTGACGGTCCTCGACCAGGCACTCGACGTGGTCGCCACCATCGTGGGCGGGCGCGTCGTCTACGCCAGGAACGGAGGGTACTGATGGAAGTCGTGCCCCTCACCACGGCCGAGCAGGTCGCGGCGCTCGCGGCCGACGTCCTCGAGGCGCAGGTCCGCCGTACGCCGGCCGCGGTGCTCGGGCTGGCCACCGGCTCGACCCCGCTGCCGACGTACCAGGAGCTGATCCGCCGCCACCGGGCCGGCGCGGGCCCGTCGTACGACCAGGTGCGCTGCTTCAACCTCGACGAGTACGTCGGCCTGCCGCCCGGCCACGAGCAGAGCTACCTGGTCACCATCGCGCGCGAGCTGACCGACGGCCTCGGCCTCGACCCGAGTCGTGTGCACGGCCCCGACCCGGACGAGGACCGGCTGGCCACGGCGGGGGAGCGGTACGAGGCACTGATCGTCGGGGCCGGCGGCGTCGACGTCCAGCTGCTCGGGATCGGGTCGGACGGCCACCTCGCGTTCAACGAGCCCGGCTCCTCGCTGGCGAGCCTCACCCGGCTGAAGACACTTACCGCCCAGACCCGGGCCGACAACGCGCGCTTCTTCGGCTCGCTGGAGAAGGTGCCGAACCACGTACTGACCCAGGGGCTGGGCACCATCCTGCGGGCCCGGCACCTCCTGCTGATCGCGACCGGCGCAGGCAAGGCCGAGGCGGTGGCGGCCGCCGTGGAGGGCCCGGTCTCGGCGTCCTGCCCGGCCTCGGTACTGCAACTACACCGGCACGCCACGGTCCTCCTCGACGAGGCCGCCGCCGCGGGCCTGGCCCGAGCCTCGTACTACCGCGAGGTCTACGCCGGCAAGCCGACCTGGCAGGGGCTCTAACTCCCCGGAGCGGCACGACGGCGGCCTCCGTCGGCGTGCCCGGCGCGTGAAGATCGCTGTTTCGGCCCTCACATGGTCGTGATCAGGGCGTTTTTGCAACCGCCCGAGGGCCCAAACGGCGATCACAGCCTGAAGGTGGTGCCAGGCTGCGGCCGGCGCGGGCGCCGGAACGGGCTGCGGGGAGTCGTAGCGCATGGCCGCCCCTTCCGCTGGTCGCCGGGCGCCAGGATGGCGGCGCACTGGCGACGGCGCGGAAGGGGCGGCCAACGCGTGGGGCGGGCGACGGCGGGCCGCTTGGGCCGGACGACCGTGATCGGCGCGGACGGGAATGCCAGCCGTAGGCCCCTGGTCTACTCGGTGATCGCCACCCGCCGGCGAGCCAGGACCACCGCGGTGACCGCGGCCAGCGCGGTCGCGGCGGCCAGCGCCCAGCCGGTGGCGTACTCGGCGTGCCGGGTCGAGTGGCTGTCGGCGGTGACCGTCAGGAACACGGTGCCGATCGTCGCGACGCCGATGACCTGGCCGAGCTGCATCACGGTCAGCAGCAGGCCGCTGGCGTCCGGCGCGACCTCGAACGGGACGTGCTCCAGCGCGACCGTCATGATGATCGGCATGACGCCCAGGCCGAGCCCGATCAGCCCGGTGATCACCTCGTAGCGGGCCCCGCCGCCGGCGAGCGGCCCGATGCCCAGGTAGGACACGGCCGCCAGCGTGAACCCGGCGGGAACGAGCCACCGGTGCCAGGCGGCCGGCAGCCGCTGCCAGGTCAGGCTGACCAGCGCGAACGCCGCGATGCACGGGACGAACGCGAGCCCCGAACGCAGCGGCGTCATCCGCAGATCACCCTGCAGGTGCAGCGTGGTGGTGAACAGGAACGCGCCCCAGGTCGCCGGAGCGAGCAGGAGCACGCCGACCGCGGGCAGCAGGCCGGGCACGCGAAGCACCTGCCCGGAGATCAGCGGGCGCCGGCCCTGGGCGGCGATCCGGCGCTCGACGGCGATGAAGAGGCCGAACAGCGCCACACCGGCGATGATCGAGATGATGCACCACGCCGGCCAGCCCTCGTCGTGGCCGAGGATCAGCGGCAGCACGACCAGCAGCACCGCGGGGCTCATGACCAGCAGGCCCGGAATGTCCAGCCCCTCGCCGCGCTCGCCGTGGTCCCTCGGCAGGGACCGGGGCCCGGCGATGAGCAGCGCGACCCCGATCGGCACGTTCAGCAGGAACACCGGCCGCCAGCCGGTGCCGGCGATGTCGGCGCTGACCAGCAGCCCGCCGGCCGCCTGCCCGACGACGACGCCACCGGCGACCACGGCCGTGAACAGGCCGAGCGCCCTGGCCCGCGCCGCGCCCGTGAAGGTCCGCTGGATCAGGCTCATCACCTGCGGGGTCATCAGCGCCGCGCCCGCGCCCTGGACGAACCGGAACGCGATCAGCGAGCCGGACCCAGGCGCGAGGCCACAGGCCAGCGACGCCACGGTGAACACGGCCAGGCCGGTGAGGAACGTCCGCCGGTGGCCCAGGATCCCACCGAGCCGCGCCCCCGTGATCAGCAGCACAGCGTAGGACAGGATGTAGCCGGCCACGACGAGCTGCAGGCCGGAGTCGGACGTGTGCAGGTCGGTGCGCAGCGTAGGCAGGGCCACGTTGACGATGCTGACGTCGAGGATGGCCATGAACTGGCCGAGCAGCAGCAGGGCCAGCGCCAGCCGGCCGCCGCTGCCGGTTCCCATGGCGCCGTGCGCCGGGGCGGGGGCCGGCGCCGGTTCGGCGGGAAGCCGCCCCGGCGCCCCGGGTTGGGTGGGGATGCCGGCGACGCTCGCCGGCGTGCCGTCCGCATGGTCAAGGTCGGGCGGGGGAGTGCCGGGGCGCTCCCCGGCCGTCTCGATCGCTTGTGTCATGGTTGCCAGCCTGCGGCCTGGCCAGTACCGGTAACGAGGGCCTACTCATCCTGGTACCGAGAGCACCTGGCTACGAGGCCCGGCTTCGGGCAGCCTGGAGAGCGTGACGACCATCGAGCCGGACCTGCGCGGCGCGGCGCGGCCCGCGGGCCCGCCATCGCACCGGACCGTCGGCGGTGAGCGGCGGGCCGAGCTGGCGTCGTTCCTGCGCAGCCGACGCGAGCGGATCACCCCGCAGGACGTCGGCATGCCCGGCGGGGCGCGCCGCCGCACGCCGGGGCTGCGCCGCGAGGAGGTCGCGCAGCTCGCCGGGGTCGGCGTCACCTGGTACACCTGGCTGGAGCAGGGCCGGCCGATCAACGCGAGCGCCCAGGTGCTCGGCGCGGTCGCGCGGACGCTGCGGCTCGACGAGGCGGAGTGCGAGCACCTCTACCGGCTGGCCGAGGTGACGCAGCCGGCGGTCGCCGTCGCCGAGCGCGACACCGCGCCGAGCGACCTGCGGGCCATCCTCGAAAGCCTCGAGCCGCTGCCGGCCGCGCTGGTCAACCACCGGTCCGACGTGCTCGGCTGGAACCAGACCTACGCTGCGATGTTCCCCGACCTCGTCTACGGCCCCCCGGCCCTGCGGAACTCCTTCTGGTTCATGTTCGTGACGCAGCGCGGCCGGGAGACGCTGGTCAACCTGGACGAGCAGGCCCACCGCGCGGTCGCCGTCTTCCGCTACCGGTACACCCAGCACCTGGGTGAGCCGGAGTGGCGGGAGTTCGTCGACCGGCTCAGCGACGCCAGCCCGCTGTTCGCACGGCTGTGGGCCACCCACGATGTCGCGCCGCCCGGGCCTTGTGACAAGCGGTTCCGGCTCCCGGAGGTCGGCGAGGTCGCGATGCGCACGACCAACCTCGATGTGGCGGACCTGCCGGGCGTCCGGCTCGTCGTCTACAACGCGGTCGACGAGGTCAGCCGCGAGCGGATCGCCCGGCTGCACGGACGGCCCCGGCTGGTCGCCGTCCGCGGGGAAGACGTGACGGAAAGCGGCGCACGGGCCACGCTCGCGGCTGGCTGACGGCGGGGCGAATACCAGTTCCTCGTCGCGCCCGTCACAACACGCCCGGCTTTTTCGCTGGGTCGCAGGGATTGCCACGGACGGTCGGCGACCGGGTTCTTAGCGGGCCTTTGCCGAATGGCGCCGCAGTGTTTACGTTGGTGCTCGTCCGGCCACGGCGTGGTTTCAGAAAAGCGCCACCGGACTCCCACACCGGGGCGTCACCAGTGTCTGCCCGCGGCCCCGGTGCATTGTCGTCTCCTCACTGGGACGCGAGGGCAGAAACGGGCGGAACCCGCCAATATGGGGGTTTCCCGGGAAGCAGTCATGTTCCCCGCCGTGAGCACCGTGCTCACCGTGTCTCGTCGCGGCCGTAAATACGGCTAAATGGGACGCGATGTCCGTAGGTGTCGCGTGGAAAGAATCCTCCTTGTCGATCCGACGCAACCGAACGAGCAGCAGCCTGCGGACCCGTCTCGCCGCCGTCATGGCGGCGGGTGCCGTCGTCACCACCGGTGGCGTCCTGGCGGCTGCGTCTCCGGCTAGCGCCGCCTCCGGCAGCACCGTCTCCGACGTGACGATCGCGAAGGCGGCGAAGCGGGCCGGCCTGGCCGGCTGCCGCGGCGTTCCTGCCAGCACCTGGGTGGCCATCGCGCTGGCCGAGTCCAGGGGCAACACCCACGCCCACGCGACCGGTATCGAGGACTCGCGCGGCCTGTGGCAGGTCAACCTCTGGGCCAACAGCGACCTGGTCGGTGGCCGCAACCTGTACGACGTGTCCAACAACGCCTGGGCCGCCAAGCGGGTCTGCGCCCGCCAGGGCCCGACCGCGTGGTCGACCTACACCAACGGTGCCTACCGGCACTTCCTGGCCCGCGGCCGTGCGGCCGCCGCGCAGGCCTGACCTGCGCGAAGTGACTGTCAGGGCTTGACCCCCGCGGACCCCGAGCGCCCAGCGGCGTCAGCGGGCTGATCATCAGGGCCTCCCCGAACCTCGGTTCGGGGAGGCCCTGCCGCGTCTCTGGGCGCGGTAGCACGAGCCCCTGGTCATACGTGGTGGTCGGGGTTCTGGCCGTTCCCCAGGCACAGGTATGAGTGACAGGCCCTCGACCGGCACGTGGCCCGGCCGGGCGTGGTTCACGGGCCGTGAGCGGGCCTGGGCCGAGTCCGCGACGGCGGGTAGCCGCGGGCCAGGGCATCCCGGCTGGCCGGGGCGCCCGATGCGACCGCTTCACCGGCCCCACAGCCACTCCGGCCGGGAATGTGGCAGGACCGGGACCCCGCGATTCTCCGACGCATTGTGGCCACCCTGTCACCGAGAAGTGGGAATCCACAGAGGCCCTCGCGTGGTGGCGGTCACATGCGGTACCGCGTAATTACTGCGGGCCACCAGGAGCCACGAAAAGTCAGTGGTCTGGCACGTGTTTGACTACCGAGAGTGCTTGCCTTCGGTTCTTGATCCCAGCTAAGTTGGTTCTCGTCAGGCCGTGAGAAACGAAAACACGAGCCAGGCGCACACACACCGGGCCGATGCCGAATTCTGCCCAAGGCCCCGGTGCATCCCGTCTCCCATGACGCGAGGGCAGAAACGGGTGGAGCCCAGCGAGCTCCCCGGGGAAGCCAAATCCCTGTTCGTGGTCCAGGCCGAAGTCGGCCGCGACCACATGCGCCTTTCACTGGCGTAGGAATCCGTAGGTGTCGCGAGAAAGCATTTCTTTGTCGAACCGACGCAACCGCACGAGCAGCCTGCGTAGCCGCCTCGCCGCCCTCGCGGCAGCGGGTGCGGTCGTCACCACCGGTGGCGTCCTCGCGGCTGCCGCTCCGGCGAGCGCCGCGCCCGGCAGTCACGGTGCGACCAGCACCGTCTCCGACACCGCTATCGCCCAGGCCGCCAAGCGGTCCGGCCTGGCCGGCTGCCGCGGCGTGTCCACCGGAACCTGGGTGGCCATCGCGCTGGCGGAGTCCCGCGGCAACACCCACGCGCACGCCACCGGCATCGAGGACTCCCGCGGCCTGTGGCAGGTCAACCTCTGGGCCAACAGCGACCTCGTCGGCGGCCGCAATCTGTACGACGTCTCGACGAACGCCTGGGCCGCCAAGCGCGTCTGCTCGCGCCAGGGCCCGACCGCCTGGTCGACGTACACCAACGGCGCCTACAAGGCGTACCTCGGCCGAGGTGCCGCCGCCGCCCGCGGCTAGTTCCGTACCGGCAGCTAGTTCGGTACCCGCGGCCAGTTCCCCCGGCCGCGCTCCCCGCTGACCTCCAGCGAGCTCTCTGAGCGGTCCGCGCTCCACCGGCGGGCGGTCTTCTCCGCCCGCCGGTGGCCCCGCGGCCTCCCGCAGCCGATCTACCTCAGTGCCTGGGACGTCTGATCCCGGCGCCTTCCGAAAGGACACCTCTCTTGCTTCGTGGCCTCTCCACCCGTGCCCGTGCGATGGTCGCCACTCCGGTGCTGGCCGCGGCGGTGGTCGGGACCGGTCTGGTCGCCACCCAGCCCGCCTCCGCCTCGGCCCGTCCGTCGGCGGCGCACTTCCTCTCGGCCGTGGTGCCGTGTGAGTCCGGGGGCAACGCCCGCGCGGTGAACTCGATCGGTGCCGGTGGGCTGTTCCAGTTCCTGCCCTCGACCTGGCACGGCCTCGGCGGCAAGGGCCTCCCGCAGAACGCGTCGGTGTCCGAGCAGTGGGCCAAGGCCTACAAGCTTTACGCCCAGCAGGGCACCAGCCCGTGGTACGCCTCGAAGGGCTGCTGGGGCCACAAGATCTGATAGCCGCATAGCCAGCGAGGCCCCACACCGTCACGGTGTGGGGCCTCGCTTGTGCTGTCGGGCCGCCCGGACTGGCTAGCCGACGCGGCCCGCGAACCGGTAACGGAAGCCGCCGATCGAGGTGACGACGACGTCGTAGTAGCCCCACTGGTCGACCGGCCAGGTGACCGTCGTCGAGGCGCCGGCGTTGACCGTGACCGTCTGCGTCTTCGTCACGAAGTCGTTGGCGGCCAGGGTAAACGCGAGCGGCCCGCGCGACGGGTTGCCGAGCGCCAGCTTCAGCCCGGGGGTCCGGCCGAGCACCAGGTCGGCGCTCACCACCGGCGACGTCCCGGTCGCGTCGCCGGCGAACCGGCGCAGGAACCGGTCCGGGCCGTAGACGCTGAGGTCGTAGGTCCGGTCCGGCGTCGTCCCGCCGGGCCAGGTGTGCGTCGCCTGCCCGCCCGCGGCCAGGGTGTACGGCGTCGCGGCGAACGGCAGCACCTTGTTCGGGTAGACGAGGTGGTTCACCCCGACGGTGCCCTTGTTGGACAGGGTCACCGTGACGTTGCCGGACGCGATGTCGATGGTGGCGTTCGCGGTCTGCCGGTAGGGCAGCGCCCGGTGCCGGGCAGAGCCGGTCTGCGTCGGCAGCGCCTGGGCGCCGGGCAGCGGCAGCGGGACCGGGGGCTTGAGGTTGTCCGCGTCGGCCGCGAGCGTGAGCGCCTTCGTCGCCGCCAGACTCGGCACGACCTTGTTCGACGGGATGCTGAAGTCGGGCCGGCCGAAGTCGAACGCGCTGGTCAGGTCGCCGGCGACCGTGCGCCGCCAGGCCGAGATGCCGTCGTGGCGCACCCCGGTGACCTGCTCCAGGAACTGGATGACCGAGGTGTGGTCGAACACCTGCGAGTTGACCCAGCCGCCGCGTGACCACGGCGAGACGACCGTCATCGGGACCCGGGTGCCGAGACCGATCGGCAGCCCGCCGACGAACTCGCCCGCGGTGCCCGGCTCGGGCAGCGGCGGCACGACGTGGTCGAAGAAGCCGTCGTTCTCGTCGTAGTTGACCAGGACGGCGGTCTGCGCCCAGAGCGTCGGGTTCGCGAGCACCGCCTGGACGACCTGGTTGACGTAGTGGCCGCCGTAGTCCGGGCTCGCCGCCGGGTGCTCCGACCAGCCGTAGGGGGCGACCACGTAGGACACGGTCGGCAGCGTGCCCGCCTTCGCGTCGGCGATGAAGTCGCGCAGCAGGTAGGAGACGTCCAGGCCCCGGTCGGACGCCGGCTTCCAGCCGTCGTGCAGGCCGGCCTGCGCCGCCAGCTTCTGGCGCGCCGGGTCCGTCGAGGCGAGCGCGTCGTGGTACTGGGAGAACAGCCAGAGCGGGTTGTCGCCGTAGTCGCCCAGGTACGGGTGCAGGCCCGAGTCGCCGACCTCGTCGTTGGCGTAGGTCCTGAAGCTGACGCCAGCCCCGAAGAGCTTCTCGGCGTACGTGCCGTAGCTGAGCGCCCCGATGTAGTCGGCCGGGTTCGACGTGACCGGGCCGCCGTGGCCGCCGCTCGGGTCGATGTTCCCGGCCCACTGGTAGAGCCGGTTCGGCGTCGTCGGGCCGAGCACTGAGCAGAAGTAGTGGTCGCAGACCGTGAACGCGCTGGCCAGGGCGTGCTGGTAGGGGATGTCGTCCCGGGTGAAGTAGCCCATGGTGCGCTCGGTCTTCGCCCCGACCCAGCCGTTCCACGCCCCGCCGGCCAGCGCCTTGTGGCCGCCCTCCCAGGAGTGGTCCAGGTCGCCGGCGTTCTGCCCGTTGTACAGCGAGCTGTCCATCCGGAACGGCAGCAGGAAGCCGCCGTCGGGTCTGGCCGGGTCCGGCTGGTGGAAGATGTCGCCGCCGCCGGGGTACTCGAGGGCCTGCTTGTCCCCGAAGCCGCGCACGCCGGGCAGCGCGCCGAGGTAGTGGTCGAACGAGCGGTTCTCCTGCATGAGGATCACCACGTGCTTGACGTCCTTGATCGTCCCCGTCAGGGCCGTGTCGCTCGTCGCGCTCGCGGGCGTCGAGCCGCCGCTCCCGAGGCTCGCGCCGACGCCCCCGGCGACGCCCGCGGTGACCGCGGTCGCGGCCCCCGCGATCAGGACGTGGCGACGGGAGACGCCCCGGCGGGCCGGCGCCTCGCCAGGGGAGCCAGGGGAGTCCGGGGAGCCCGGAACGGAGTCACCGCTGGCCTCGGGAGCGTGGGGGTCGGACTTCCGTTGGCTCATGTACCCATTCCGTCCGCCGGTGGGGCGGCGCGCAACCAGCTACCGGTGAACTCCCGGCACCGTTACGCTCCGCGCCGCCCAACCGACCGTCAACGCCGTCGCGGGTCACGCACCGTCGGCTAGGACATCTGGTCCGGGGTGCTGGAGCGTTCGATCATGCCGATGGCCGACTCGCCGTCCCAGGTGTAGCGGGCCAGGCCCTGCTGGAGCTGCATACCGCCGCCGACCTCCGGTGGCATCACCATGAACGTCGAGAGGACCGTCTCGCCGGCGACCTCGATCTCTCCCTTCGCGGTCTCCAGTACGACGGTCACGTCCTGGCCGCTGGCCTGCAGGGTCCGCAGCCAGGGTGCGCGGACCACCCGGGCGGGGATCAGCTCGCCGCCGTCGATCACGTAGCCCTCGTTGTAGGTGGTCTTGCCGTCCGCGCGCGGTGGATAGACCTGGAAGCCGAAACCTCGGCCGCTGGGGAACAGCGCCGCCTGCCAGACGTGGCCCCAGAACTTCGCCAACCGCCTGATTCCCTGCCGGCGGATCCGGTCGGCTCCACCGTTGATCTGGTGGGTCTCGTCGCCGATGGTGATCGTGCCGCTGGCCCGGCACAGCTGCTCGAACCGCCAGGGGTAGCCGATGAGGTCGCCCTCCTCCTGGGTCGCCAGGATGTGGCGCGCCTCGTCGCTGGTGGAGCCGTTCTCCCAGGGCGGCGCGGCCGGGTAGAGGTCGATCTCGGCCCGGATCGGCACCTGCTCGCCGCCGGTCCAGGGCGTCCAGCCGTCGATCTGCGCCGCCGAGGTGGTCGCGACCGCGGTGCCGTCGAGCCTCAGGCGCAGGTGGCGGTAGGGCTCGACCAGCTCGAACGACAGCGGCCCGGCGCCCAGGACGCGGGCCCGTCCGTCCGGGCCGGCCGGGTCGTGCACCGGTCCTGGCCCGAACACGTTGTAGACGCGCCCGTCGGCGAACCCGAGGTTGACCTGGATGTCGTGGGTGTCCCACTGGTCGGCGACGGCCTCGACGCCGATGCGCGGGAGGCCGAAGGTGCCGCTGTCGTCCCAGATCCAGGCGTTGACCGACTCGCGCGCCTCGGGATCGTCGGGCTGGCGGGGGAAGACGAACTCCCAGTCCTCGTCGAGGCCGCCGGTGAGGTCGATCGTCACTGTGTGGTCACCTTTCTCTCGGTGCGGTCCAGCGGGCGGACCGCGTCACGTAGTCGGCGAACAGCGGCCGCACCGCGGCCAGATCGAGGCCGAACTCGGCCGGGTCCGGGTGGACGGTCTCCTCCCGGTTCTCGGCGTTCTCCCGCCACCAGCGCCGCATCCCGGCCTCGAACGTCGGCGTGACGGGCTCGTCGAGCCAGGCGTAGAGCCGGCGCACCTCGCCGACCGGGTCGCGGCGCATGGCGCGGAAGTCCAGGTCGAAGAATCGGTCGTCGTTGCCCGCGTCGCGGAACTCCAGCGCGCGCCGCATGCCGACCGCCCACTGCTCGACGTTGAGGGCCGCGAGGTAGCGCTGGTCGACCTCGTCGCTGAACATCGCGGCGGCCGTGGCGTACACGTCGGCGACGGAGACGAGGACCTCGGTCGGGTCCCGGTGCGTCATCACGAAGCGCGCGTCAGGGAAGGCCTGGTCGAGGTAGCGCAGGTAGATCAGATGGGTGGGGCACTTCAACCGCCACGGCTGGCGTTCCTGGCCCCACTGCAGCAGCTTCAGCGCCCGTCGCTCGTAGCGGTAGGTCGAGGTCAGGTCGGCGTCGAGCAGCCACGCCGAGTACGTCGGGATCTGCGCGAACGCCTGGAAGATCTGCGAGCTGAACTCGAGGCCCATCAGGTCGTGGTCCTCGAAGGGCCCCGTCGGCGAGGACGGCTGCATCGCGGACAGCTTCGGCGAGAGCTCACGCGACTGCGCCGCCTTGGCCTCGGCGCGGGCGATCCGCGGATCCGGGGCGGGCACCGTCGACGGCGGCGGGCACGGCTCCTCGGCCTGCCACGCGACGAGCGAACGTGCTGCCGGGTCCTCACCGAGCAACGCGGCGAGCGCGGTGGAACCCGTGCGGGGCAGGCCCAGCCCGATCAGCGGGCGTTCGATCACCTCGTCGTCGATCTCGGGATGACGGCGGTACCAGTCCTCGATCTGGAGGCGATTCTTCAGCAGCCGGACGATCATGTCTCGCAGGACGAAGTCCCCGACGGCGTTGAGCCTCGCCTCCTTGTGTAAGGAGTCCACCAGCAGGTCGAGGCCCTCGTGGAACGTGCGCTCCCCGAAGTCGGTCAGGCCGGTCTCGGCGCTCGCCGCGGCGAGCAGCCCGTCAACGTCTTCCATGCAGGTCTCCCGGGATGGCTGGGTGTCCGGCCTGGCGCCGGGCCGGCGCCGCCAGAGGGCAGTGTGCGGCGGATGCCGCTGGTGGGCGTGGTGCGACAGACGCCGCCGCTGGGCAGGGTGCCGCAGCCGCAGCCGCAGCCGCAGCCGCAGCCGCAGCCGCAGCCGGTGGGCACGGTGAACACAGGAGCGGCGACGGCCGCGACGGATGGTGGCGGACGCGCAGGCTGGCCTGGCCAGGAGCGTCGGAGCGCCGATTCGCGGGAGCAGTTCCCACGAAAATTGGTGGCAGCAGACTCCCGCGAATATGGGAGCCGCGTCAAGCGCGACCCGGCGGCCAGCGACACGCGACCGGACGGCCCGCCGGCGCGCTAGTATCGGCCCATGGCAGGTGCCCTCTTGCTGCTGCACAGCGACCGCGTGACGGACCACGGTCGACTGGCCAGCGGCGCCTGTTGCCGGTAACCGGTCGCTCCTCGCGGCCGCCGACCGTTGCCGCGTCGGCCTGGCGCTCACATCCGTGGGTAGGGCCCCAGCTGCGCGCGTGAGTGCGGCCGCCTCGCATCGTTCTTGATCATTTTTGCTCTGGCCTGCGCGGGCCTCTTCTCTACTTTCCAGGTCGAGAAAGAGTTGTTTCGGCGCCGGGCCCGCTCCACCCCGATCGACCGCCGGCCCGCCGGTTCCCGCCAGGGCCCGGCGGCACCGCAAACACCTGACCCGCGCCCCGCGCGCCCGTGCCACCTGGAGCCAGACGTGCCGCTCGTCCACCCTGCGCTGCTGGGCCTGACCACGGCCCTTCCCGACGTCCCCGGCCCGGCCGGGCTGGCTCTCCCGGCGTGCGCGCCGGGCGACGCGGCGGCGGCGTGCGGGGACTCTGTGACCGGGGACTCTGCGACCGGGGACTCTGCGACGGGACCCGTGGGCTTGGCCCAGCTGCTCGCGGGCGGGTCGCTCGCGGCCGACGTGCTGCGCGACGAGGGCGAGTCCCTCGACCTGGCGACCCTGACCGAGCTGGCGGGACGGCTCGCGGCGACCGAGCGGCTGTGGCGGCCGATCGTGCGCCACGACGCCGCCAAGCGGTGGTACACCCGGCTGCTGCTGACCGGGGTCGTCGAGGTGTGGCTGATCGGCTGGTCGCCCGGCCAGCACACCGCGGTGCACGACCACGGCGGCGCGCTCGGCGCCCTCGCGGTCGCCGACGGCGCCGTCGAGGAGGACGTGCACGCCCCGCATGGAGGATCCTGGGAGCCGCGCGCGACCCGACGGCACGCCCAGGGCCGCGTCGTCGGGTTCGGCGCCGACCACGTCCACCGGGTCATCAACCGGACCGCGGTCGTGGCCACCACCGTGCACGCCTACTCCCCACCGGAGGTCCCGTTGCGTTACGCGAACGCGGACGGCTCGGTCGCCGTCCCGGCCGCAGCGGCCGCCCAGCTGACCACCGGGCTGCTCGCGCCCACCGCCCAGCGGCGGGTCGCGGCGACGGCCGCCCGATGAGCGCCCAGGGCGGCGTCGAGAACCCGGTGCACGGCCGGTCCGCCGGGCCGGGGGAAGCGCCCGTCAGCCGGATCGACGGGATGCTGGCGAGGGCCCGCGCCGGGCTGCGCCGGATCGATCCCGTCGAGGCGGCGGGGGAGATCGCCGACGGCGCGCTGCTGGTCGACATCCGGCCGGCCGCGCAGCGGGCCGCCGAGGGCGAGATCCCCGACGCCCTCGTCATCGAGCGCAACGTGCTCGAATGGCGGCTCGACCCGACCAGCGACGCCCGGCTTCCGGTCGCGACCGGCGACGACCTGCGGGTGCTCGTCATCTGCTCCGAGGGCTACACCTCCAGCCTCGCGGCCGCCGCGCTGCAGGAGCTGGGGCTGCACCGCGCCACCGACGTCGTCGGCGGCTACCACGCCTGGGCCGCCGCGGGCCTGCCGACGACATCCTGACCGGCAGGTGCGGCCGACTGTCCTGACCGGCAAGTGCGGCCGACTGTCCTTGACCGGCAAGTGCGGCCGACTGTCCTGACCGGCGGGTTCGGCCAGCTACCGCCGTCGTCTCGCCGGCCGGCGGCTTGCCGCGTTCGCCTGGCGCCGGGCCAAACGGCTGACGTATGAAGAGAGCGGAGCATCGCCACCTGATGGGCAACCGGGCGCCCGGGTAGCCGGCTGGCCGCTCCCGCGACCCGATGGCGGTGAGCTGACATGACTGCGCGGCCCGACGACACCGATCCGTTAGCGCCGCCGGCCCTCCCGCTGGCCGGCATCCGCGTGGCGGAATGGTCTCGTTCCCTGGCCGGCGGCTACGCGGGCCGGATGCTGTGCGACGCCGGTGCCCGGGTCGTCCGGGTCGGCGACCGGGAGGCGTCCCCGGCGCTGGGCTCCGCGCTGGGGGCCTACCTGCACGGCGGCAAGGTCGCCGAGCCCGGCGGCCTCGCCGACGTCGTCGCGCTCGGCGCCGACATCGTGCTGCTGGAGCTGCCGGACGCCCCCGACGCGGCCTTTCTCGCCGGGTTCGGTGCCGCGGCCGTCGTGGTCATCACCCCCTGGGGGCTGTCCGGGCCGTGGGCCGGCGCGGGCCGGCCGAGCAGCGAGCTGACGATCCAGGCCGAGTCGGGCTCGCTGTCGCTGCGCGGCCTGCCGAACCGGCCGCCGCTGATGACCGGCAGCTCGGAAGGACTCTGGGTCACCGGCGCGATGGCCGCGGCCGGGGCGGTCGCCGCCCTGCAGGGCGGCCGGGCGCACCGGCTCGTCGACGCGCCGCTGCTCGACGTCACCGCCTACGCGACGAACCTGTTCCTCGACGTCGGCGCCTCCGTCACGGGCGAAGCCCCCGAGCCGCCGCGGGCCCGCAACCGGCTCAACCCGTCGGTCGAGCCGGCCGCCGACGGCTACGTCGGCTTCAACCTCGCCTCGGCCCAGAACCACGAGGACTTCCTCGTCCTGGTCGAACGGCCCGACTGGCTCGCCGACCCGCAGATGACCTCCCACCAGGGCCGCTACGAGCGGTACGACGAGTTCACCGCGGCGGTCCGCGCCTGGACCCGGCGGCACACCGTCGCCGAGATCGTCGAGCGGGCGTCCGCGTTCCGCATCCCGTGCGCGCCGGTCCACGACGGCCGGACGATCCTCGACGACCCGCACACGGTCGCCCGCGGCTTCTACCAGCCCAACCCGAGCCGTCCGGGCTTCCTCGAACCGGCTCCTCCGTTCCTGTTCGACGGAGCCCGTCCCCGGCGCGGCGTCGAGTCGCCGCCCGCCGTCGCCCCGCCGCCTGACGCCGGACAGTCCCGGCCCCGCGAGCCCGAGCCGTCCGACGACACGCTTCCGTTCGCCGGCCTGCGGGTCCTCGACCTGGGCACCTGGTGGGTCGGTGGCTACGTCGGTACCGCGCTCGGCGCGCTCGGCGCCGACGTCGTCAAGGTCGAGAGCACCCGGCGCGTCGACGGCTCCCGTTTCCTCGGCGGCCTGCCGGCCACCCACGACCACTGGTGGGAGTGCGGTGCCTTCTACCTCGGCGCCAACAGCGACAAGCGTTCCGTCACCCTCGACTTCTCGACCCCCGACGGCCGGGCCCTGCTGGAGCGGCTGATCGCCGGCGCCGACGCGCTCATCGAGAACTACGCCCCCCGGGTGCTGGAGTCGGCGGGACTGGACTGGGACGCCGTCCATCGGATCAACCCGCGGCTGGTCCTGCACCGGATGCCGGCGTTCGGGCTGAGCGGGCCACGCCGCGACATGGTCGGCTACGCGCAGACGGTCGAGCAGTTCTCCGGGCTGTGCTGGCGCACCGGCTATCCGGACGCTGACCCGCACAACCCCAGCGGGCCGGCCGACCCGATGGCCGCGGCGAACTCGCTGTTCGCGCTGTCCTCGGCGCTGCTGACGGCCCGGCGGACCGGCCGGGGAACGCTCGTCGAGTCGCCGCTGGCGGAGGCCGCCCTGGTGATGGCCGGCGAGCAGGTCATCACCTGGACCGCGACCGGCGTCCTGCTCGACCGGCGCGGCAACCGGGACACCGTCGCGGCCCCGCAGGGCGTGTTCCCGACGGCCGAGCCCGAACGGTGGGTCGCGCTGACGGTCGCCGACGACGCGCAGTGGCGGGCGCTCGCGGACCTGGCGGGGCGCGCGGACTGGGCCGCCGACGCCCGGCTCGCGACGGCCGACGGCCGCCGCGACCGGGCCGACGAGCTGGAAGCCGGACTGGCCGGGTGGACGGCCGGGCAGGACCGCGCCGAGCTCGTCGACCGGCTGCTCGCCGCGGGAATCCCGGCGGGCGAGGTCCGCGACGGCCGCTTCGTCCACGACCACCCGCACCTGGCGGCGCGCGGCCTCTACCGGCCGGTCGAGCTGCCCTGGGCCGGGACGGTCCCGCTGCCGAACCTCCCGGTCCGGGCGGTCTCCGGCGGCTGGGATCACCGCCGCCGGCCGCCGACCCTCGGCGAGCACAACACCGAGATCCTCGGAGAGGAGCTCGGCCTCGACGAGGACCGCCTCGCCGAGCTGACCAGGGCGACGGTCATCGGTACCGTCCCCGTCGGCGTCGCGTGACCCGCGCCGCCCACCATCCGCGTCCGGAAGGCAACCTGTCGTGACCGAGCGTCCCACGATCAGTCGAGTGAGCTCGCCCGCGACGGTGGTGCCCGCCGCCAGCGCGGCCCTGCTGCGCGACCGGCCGTCCGGGCTGGAGGTGCTGCTGCTGCGGCGCAGTGCCACGGCCTCCTTCGCGCCCGGCGCCTGGGTCTTTCCCGGCGGCCGGGTGGACCCCGGGGACCTAGGCGACCCGGGCGATCCCGGTCTCGACACGTCGGCGGAGCTGGCCGCTGCCCGCCGGGCCGCCGTCCGGGAGACCGCGGAGGAGGCGGGCCTGACGATCGACGGCGCCGAGCTGACCCCGGTGGCCTGCTGGTGCCCGCCGGCCGCGGCGGCGCGCCGCTTCCTGACCTGGATCCTGCTCGGCCGCGCGCCCGACCAGGACGTCGTCGTGGACGGCGGCGAGATCACCGAGCACCGTTGGATCCGCCCGGCCGACGCGTTGGCGGCCCGGGACCGGGGCGAGGTCGACCTCCTCCCGCCGACCTGGGTCACGCTGTGGACGCTCGCCGCGCGGCCCGGGGTCGCCGACGCCCTCACCGCCGCGCGGGCCGCGCCACCCGAGCTGTTCGAGACCCAGATCGACCGGGCGCCGGGCGGGCTGGTCGCCATCTGGCATGGCGACGCGCAGTACGGCGACCCGGCGGCGGACGCCCGCGAGGACGCCCGCCACCGGCTCTGGATGGTGGACGACGGCTGGCGGTACGAGCGCTCCGGCTAGCCGCGGGACCCCTCGTGAGTCGCCGCGCCGACCTCGGCGAAACGCGACAGCCCGAGGGTCCAGCCGTTCGGCCCGCCCACCGCGGCGCGCATCGACTCCCAGCCCTCGCCGTGACGGTCGAGGTGCCGGTGTTCCAGGACGACCCGGGTGGTCGTCGGCGACGTCGGGACGAAGCTGACGTGCACCTCGCTGCAGCGGGCCGGGTCGGTCTCGATCTCCCAGCGCAGGCTGATGTCCCAGCTGAACGCGAAGACGCCTGTACCCGCGCCGGCCGGCGGCTGGAACGCGAGCACCCGGCCCCAGGAGCAGCGGGCCCCGTCGGCCGCCACGTCGGTGATCGTGCCGCCGACGAACGGCTCGACGACCATCTCGGTCGTGTCGGCCAGCAGGTGGTGGGTGGGGTCCCACCAGCTGTTCATCCGCGTGGTGAACACGTCGAACACGTGCCCGACCGGCGCGGCGACGTCGACGCTGTGGGTGACCGACGTGGCGGTGGTGTCAGCGGTCGGGATGTGCGTGGTCGGGATGTCAGCGGTCATGGAAGGACTCCTCGGCTACGGACTTGAACGGGTCGAGCGATCGACGCCAGAACCGGTCGAGGTAGTCCCGCAGCATCGCCACCCCGTCGGGGTTGGCGCGGTAGATGCGCCGGGTCCCGGCCGCCTGGTCGACGACCAGGCCGGCGTCCTTGAGCACCCTGAGGTGCTGAGAGACCGCGGGGCGGCTCACCGGGAGCTCCTGGGCCAGCTCCCCGACCGAGCTCGGGCGGTCCGCGAGCCGCTCGAACACCGCGCGCCGGGTCGGGTCCGCGAGCGCCGCGAACGCCGCTTGGTAAGTCGCCACGAACCGTAAGCTAATACTTACCAAGCCTCGACGCAAGGCCGGTGCGCGCGCGGCACCCGGCTGGGACGGATCTCGGGCCTGAGAATTCCCGTGCGCAGGCAACGAGAGAGCGCTACTCCATACCTCCTGGCCGTCAGAAGATGCGTTCGCGCCGAACTACCAGGTCAGCGGGACGGGCAATAAGTCCCACCGTCTTAGTCGAGGCGCGAGGCCTTGTGATCGATCTAGAGTGGCCCCGAGCAAAGGTGCCGCCCATCCGGCTGGGGCGTCGTCAGCCATCGCGGCCACGCCTAAAGCCCTGCGCGGTGGCCTCGTGTCGTGATTGACTGTCGAGGAGACGCACCATGCGTGCAATGCGCCAGCGCCGACATTCCGGCCTCACCCTCACCATGGTCAGCACGGTTTTAGCGGTCATTCTCGCGTATACGGTCGGCACCGTCGCGCCAGCGTCGGCAGCCACCCGGACCGTCAATGACATCGGCCAGGTGGTGTCGTCGCTGGAGGTGAACAAGGGCTACCAGATCTCCCGGGACTGCGGGTTCACCGGTGTCCCGCAGGCGAACGCCATCGGCGTGCTGTGGCTGTTCTGCGACACCGCGGTCAGCCCGACCGGCCAGTACATCACCGGCACGACCGCGGGCACCGCGCAGGCGTTCACCGCACCGAACCAGTCCGCGTTCGGCGACTTCACCGATGCCTCGGGCAACAACCTGGTGAAGTTCATCCCTAACCCGTCCGGCTTCTCCTGCGCCGGCGGCAGCCTCGCCACCTGGGCCAGCGGGGTCGCGTCGGTCCCGACGTCCTCGCCGAACCCGATTCTCATCATTCCGTACGTGCTGGTCTGCCTGAACGCGAACGGTTCGACGCCTCTCGCGTTCCGGGTCGTCGACTACGACTACACGACGAACACCTTCAGCAACGACAGCCCGGTCGGTGGCAGTGGCATCTTCACCGGCAGCCCGCTGGCGGGCAACCGCATCCTGGGCTCGCCGGTGGTCTACAACGGTTCTCTTTACCTCTACGCCGGCACCTGCACCAGCTCCGCCTTCGGCGACTGTTCGGCCGGGACCGTCCAGGTCGCGAAGGTCACGCTCGGCAGCACCCCGCTGGCGGCGTACAACTCGAGCAACCAGACCGGCGGCCACCGCTGGCTGGACCCGCGTAACTACACGTTCAGCACACTGGCCGCGACGTCCGGCGGCTTCACCCCGATCACGCCGGCCAGCTTCGACGTCCACCAGTATCCGGCGTTCTCCGGGTCCCCGTTCGTCGTGATCGAGCAGGACGACATCGGTGGAAACATCACGGTGTTCTCCGCGAGTAGCCCCGCCGGGCCGTTCACGCCGAGATTCACGGCGGCCGTTCCGTGTACCAGCTCCACCGGTCCGGGAGGCCTGTGCCGGGCCTACATCGGCCACCCCGAGTCGAGCACCGCCAGCAAGCTGATGCTGTCCTACTTCCAGCCGAGCGACGACAGCGGCAACGGCCACGTGCGGACCGCCTGGATTCCCTGGACCTGACCCGATCCCACCGCCGTCAAGCCGGCCCGGTCGCCCCCACCCGCCCCGGCGGCGTGCGTATCTCACCGCCCCCCCGCCGCCCCGAGCCCCCAGTCCTCCCGGGCCCCCGGTTCTTCCGGTGACGGCGAGCGCCGTCACCGGAAGAGCCGTCAGGCCTGGCCGGCCGGCTGCGCGGGAACGC
>NZ_JADWYX010000007.1:11126-127051 GCF_016786355.1 Frankia sp. AgB1.9 | reverse complement strand
CCCGGCCCGCGCGCGGGCTTCGGGAGCCGGTCAGGTGGACCTGGGCGAACGGCCGGACGGGTGCGAGGCCCGACTCAGTTCACCGCGTACCCGCTGAGGCCGCCGCCGGCGATCGTCGTGATGCCGCTCAGGCCGGTGACCTGGGCCGGAGTCGAACGGTTGGTGGTCGTGCCGTTGCCGAGCGCGCCGGCGGCGCCGGATCCCCAGGCCCGGACGGTGCCGTCACGGCGCAGCGCATACCCGGTGTAGGCGCCGGCCGCGATGGCGGTGGCCCGGGTCAGACCGGAGACCTGGACCGGCGTCGGGCTGTCCGTCGTGGTGCCGTTGCCAAGCTGGCCCTCGTAGTTGTATCCCCAGGCCCAGACCGTGCCATCACTGCGCAGCGCGTACCCGCTGTTGCTGCCGGCCGCGATGGCGGTGATCTGGGTCAGGCCGGCGACCGGCACCGGAGTCAGGCTGCTCGTCGTGGTGCCGTCACCAAGCGCGCCGAAGCTGTTGGAGCCCCAGGCCCAGACCGTGCCATCACTGCGCAGCGCATATCCCCGGTACACACCGCCGGCGACGGCGGTCACGTCGGTCAGGCCGGAGACCTGGACCGGAATCGGGCGATCGGTGGTGGTGCCGTCACCAAGCTGCCCGGCGTTGTTCTCTCCCCAGGCCCAGGCGGTTCCGTCGCTGCGCACCGCGTACCCGGTGTGCATGCCGCCGGCGACGGCGGTCACGTCGGTCAGGCCGGAGACCTGGACCGGAATCGAGCGGTTGGCGGTGGTGCCGTCGCCGACGGAACCGTCGCTGTTCTCCCCCCAGGCCCAGGCAGTCCCGTCGCTGCGCACCGCATACCCGTTGTGGGCGCCGGCCCCGACAGCGACCACGTCGACCAGGTCGTTGACCTGCACCGGAGTCAGGCGGTCGGTGGTGGTGCCGTCACCGAGCTCGTTGTGTGAGTTGTCACCCCAGGCCTGGACGGCGCCGAAGGCCATCGCATACCCGGTGCCCTCGCCGGCCGCGACGGCGGTGAGTTCGTCAATGTCCAAGACCTGGACCGGTGTCAGGCGGCCCGTCGTCGTGCCGTCGCCGAGCTGGCCCTGGCCGTTGGCACCCCAGTCCAGTACGAAGCCGGGCCCGGTCGCGGCAGCCGTCGGGGCCGTGGCCAGGACGATCACCCCTGCGACGGCCAGCGCCGCCGAGCACATCCCTGTTCGCCATTGTCGCTGAGACATGTCTGCTCTTTCTGCCTGAAGGACGAGCCACATCCTCTGTGGCCACTCTATGTACTATTCGTAGTACACAGAGTGTTGATCCAGTTCAAGCATCTTGACCAGGCGTGCTCGCGTTGCGCCATTACGTTGTCGCCCAGGCGGGACAGGACGACCAGAACCCGGGCTACGGCATCCGCCACGGAACGGTCGACGATGCGGCGTGATCACGGGAGCCCTGAGGCTCGTCCGGCCAGATACCGGGGTGAATGGTGGCGGAGCGGGCTGTGTCCGATCGCCGGGATGCGCGCGTGATGTGACGCGGAGGCGGCGGCACCCGAAAGTCTCCGGCAGGACCGCTCCGGTCCGGCCGTGCCCCTCACGACATGGTGGGACCGGGCGGTCTTCTGGCGGGACCGCGGAGTGTCAGGCGGGCTCCACGATCATCCAGGCGATGGTCGACGCGTCGGACGAGGAAGCCGATGTGATCGTGAAGCTCGTTCCCGCTGTTCTCGCGGAGACAGCCATCGCCTGGGGCGTGCCGACCCCGGACAGGTTCTGTGGCGTCAGGTAGATCCTGCTGTTCGCGGTGACGGCGCTCGTGGAGACCGTGGCCGAGCCGCTGGACAACGTGGCGGCGCCGAGGCAGGCGTTGGTCCCTTCCTTGACCAGGAGCCCGTTTCCAGCGTTACCTACGATCAGGTCGCCATCCGTCTGGAAGGTCACATTGGCGGCGAGTTTTCCGCTCCCGTTCCGCTGGAGTGTCACGTCCTCGGCCGCGCCGAAATCGAGGCCGTCCTTGGCGGCCCCCAATCGCAGACGTTCGGTGCCGTCCTCGCTTCGGATCCTGGTCGCGAATCCCTTGATGTTCACGTAGGACCCGCCGCTGCCCGAGTCGACGGTCATCTCGCCACCGGCGCCGCCCGTACCGTTGTTGAGCCACTGGTTCGCGCTGATGGACCCTTCCACCGTCGATTCAAGGCGCGCGAAGTACACCACCTGCGACGTGGTCCCGTACAGGGCGAGCCCGTTGTACAGACGCATTTCTCCCGCGGACGTGACGCTGCCGGACGCGGGTCGGCCAAGCGTGACCGTCACATTCGCCCCGCTGGCCGTCGCGGCAGCCGACATGGTGGCCTGCGTGGGCGACACGACAGCCGCGATCGTCGTTGCGCCCGGGATGCCGGTACCGCTGATGGAGAGACCCACGTCGTCGGCCCGGAACCCCGCGCTCCCCGACGAGACGGTCGTCGAGCTGTTGGTCGTCGTGAAGTCGGCGAACACCTGGCGACGCCCCACAGAGAGTGCGGCAAGCGCCAGGAGGTCCTTTCTGAATTCAAATGGCGTTCCACTCGTCGCGTCCACGTACGGCGCGTTCGTCGACTCGTCCAGGCCCAACAGGTAGTAGCCGCCAATGCTGTCGTCGCGGTCGACGATCACCTCGTTGGTGTGGACGGTCGGATTGAATGCGTTGCCCTGGGCATCGATCATCGCACGCGTCGAAAGCCACTTGGTCCGCTGGCTCATCGCCCGGTAGAACGTCCCCTGGTCACAACCGACGCTACTCGCGTAGGAAATCAGGTTGGACACCTTGGTCAGCTGCCCCGAGTCAATGGAGCCGTGGTGGAAGAGGACGACGATGCTGCGGTTGGCCACAGCCTCGTCGATGTACCCCTTGATATCCGACTCGGACGGAGCAAGGATGTCTATGCCCGGGACGTTGAACGGATCCGGCGCGTTCTGGCTGACGACGCCCCGGCTGCACCGGAAGTACTCGTGCCGATGGCTGACTATTTCTTTTACCCGGCCGTTCGCCGACCCACCCGGATAGGAGCCCGTCTTGACCGAGAAGCCGAATTTCGTTTGAATCTCGCCGATGGCGGCGCCAAGCAGGAGGTCGAGCGCCGCTGGACCATAGGTCAGGTAGTAGCTCGTAAGATCTTCATGGTTCTTGCCATGGGTGGCGATCTCGTGGCCGGCGGCGACGATGGCTTCGACCTGAGACGTCGTGATGTAGGCGTCCCCGTATACCGGGGATGTCCCAGCCTGGTCCACCCAGTCGACCGACAGGAAGAAGGTTCCCATGATCCCACTGGAGGCGAGCAGGGAGAAGTATCCCGCCTGGGTGTCGTAGCCATCGTCGCCAGCCCAGACCACGAATGGTCCAGGCACATCGGGCGTCAGACTGACTGGACCGACGTCGAACTGCATGTGATTCCCCCAAAGAAACGCGCTGTTGTAAGCGCTTTTCGTGAAAATGCACGAATGTCGCCATGACCAACAGCAATGTCCTCCCGTCCCGGTTTTTTCTGGATGCCCGCATTTGGCCTGGATACCCTCGGTTGGCAAGGGGAGGATGGCCCCGGGCGGTGGTGCCGACACGGCGGGGGCGCGGGCACGGTGGACGTAGCGGTAGCGGCTGTCCCAGGCACCAGGCACCAGGCGGCGGCGAAGCCGGCGCCGGCGTCGAGGGGAGTTCGGAGCGTCCGACCAGGTGGGGAGGCCGTGTACGCGGGAGGTGGTCGGGTCGTGGACCGGGCCGGGCAGCCCTTCGCTACTCAAGATCATCTGATGAGGTCCCCTGCGTCTGCGGACAGGGCGGGCGGGTCAGGGCGGGGCCGATGCGCTGGCCGTGGGTGGGTGTACCCGGCGCCGCACGCATGATGGGGCCGCGTTTCCGCCCGTCGTTCTGGCCTTGGGACGGCGGGCCGTCCAGGCGCCAGGTCGGTGGCCTGGACGGCCACTTACATTGATCTTGATGGCGTGCCAAGAAGCCCGGTCACCAGGAAGGTGGCCGGGCTTCCGACACGGTCACGAGGGTCCAGCTGATCGCCGGATACGGTGGATACCGCGCTTGCGCAGCAGCGCCTTGACCGCCGTTTGGCCGATCGAGTGCTGCTCGGCTAAGAGCGCGCACCGTGGTGCCGCCGGTGGCCGCGATGTCTGCCCGCGGGGCGAGCCCGGGACCCCCGGTGCGGGGCTCCGCGCCGCGATACGGACTGGAATATTCGCGGCGAAGGTGCACTGGCCTGGCTGTCAGGCGCTTTCCTTGCGGCGTGAGCCACTGCAGGGGCCACCACCGCCGCCGCGCCCGTCAAGCGCAGCGACGGTCTGGTCAGTTCGGCGTGATGCCGGCCTCCCGCGGTGCTTCCGCGGGAGGCCGTGGAGCCGTCCTGAGCGCCCTTCGAGCGGCGTACCGGCCCGCCGGCTCAGTTGGCGGACCGGCCGGCCGGGAGAACCGTGATCACGCCCATCATCGGCGTGCCGAAGTTGCCGCTCGCGTCCTGGATGCCGCCGTCCGGCCCGGGCGCCACCGGCTGGTTGAACTGATCGAGGTGCGAATGGAAGCGGCAGTAGTAGACGAAGTTGCCAGGCTTCCGGAAGGTCAGAGTGAACAGACCGGGCTTGCCATTGTTGTCGTCCGTGCCGAGAATCAGGTGATTGACACCGAGGTTATCGGTGGTGGTGAACGCGTCGTCGGTCACCACCGTGTGGTTGTCGGTGTCCTCATTTCTCCAGGTGACCGAGTCGCCGGCGCGAATTGTGAGCCCGAACGGTGTGAAGCGGTCCTCCCCCGGTATCGTGACAAGATGGTTGCGCCCGACCTTCCGCTTCTCCTTGTCCGGCCACGGCCAGTTCCAGTCCCAGTCCGCCTGGCTGGCCGAACTCGTGGCAGCGCCGAGGCCAGCCGCCCCCGGCGCTGAGCTCGCGGCGGCGGGAGTCGCCATCGCGGCTACCGTCCCGCCTGCCATCACCAGTCCACTGATGATGGCGGCCAGTCGTACCCGTCGCATTCCCCCCACACCCTTTCAATGAATCCGGAACCCCGGTGCGTCTGAAATGACGGCATCACGTCGTCGACGTGTTCGACCACCCGGTCGAACCCCAGCCGGCTCGTCGCCAGCCACGGCCGGGCGGCCGAACTGATGCGCCGTTCGGACCCTGGCATGCGGGCGAAGGGTCTCGGGACTCCGACACGATCGAAAGGACGTACGGCGGCGCGCCCATTTCTGGAACCGCTGGCCTTGTTGCATTTAGCCTGTCCGGACGGGCCTGGTAACAGGCGCGCGTCCTTGGCCGCTACCTGAACCGGTCGCAGTGGCTCCACGACCTCCGCGCGGCAACAGGCGCCGAGTCAGCCCGCTCACGCGTTCCCGGATGTGACCCAAGGTCCGTCTGTGCCGAATCGCCTGACCCCACCTGGCAACACGGGAGTGGCACGGACACGCATGCGCAAATCCTGAACCAGCACCCTCGGCCGCACCGAGTCACCGTTTTGAGACGGCGGTGGAGGAAGCCTGCGACCGAAATCCGGCCGCCTTGACCGGCATTCGTGCCGGCCCGGGTCAGGAAGCGCGGCGCCGTCGCGCGCTCCGACTCCGCCTTCTCGGGGAAGACCTGCGGTATATCGATACCACTGCGGCTACCGGCTTTCGGCGGCGAGCGGGGCCGGCCAGGGGAGGTCGGCCGGACGCAAAGGCTTCCAGCCGAGGGTACGGGCGCTTACGGCGGCGAGCAGGCCGGCGACCGTGGCGGAGTTCTGGATCTCGCCGGCGTGCACTCGCGCGACGGCCTCGTTCAGGTCCAGCCACTCGGTGCGGAAATCGGCCTCCTCGAACTCGCCAGCCTGTCCGAGCTCGTAACGCTCGGCTTCGGGCACTACGGAGAGATCGCGGGCCAGGTAGACGCGGGCCAGCTGATTGACCGCGCCGGGCGACACGCGCATGTCCGCGAGGATGTGCCAGGTAGCGGCCCGCAGGCCGGCCTCCTCGTACAACTCGCGCTGGGCCGCCTCGAACGGCGTCTCCCCCGGCTTGTCGGCCAGTCCGGCAGGCAACTCGATCAGGAACCCGCCGACCGGGTGCCGGTACTGCGAGAGCAGGAAGACCCGTCCGGCGTCGTCAAGCGCCACGATCGTCACCGCGGCCGGACGGTCGAGCACGGCTCGCTCGGCGACCTGGCCTCCGGGCATCCGGACGTCGTCGACACGCAGGGACATCACCTTGTCCGCATAGACCGGCCGCGACGCGACCGTCTCGTAGCCCGCGCTCATCGCGTCCAGATCCTCCTCGGAATGGGTGCCGTGCGGCTTCATGCTCTCAACAGGCCTCGACTGCCCGACGAGACCCGGTCCCGCCCCGGCCGGCCTGGTTGCCGAACCGCCCTGGGCCCAAGCCCCGGTGCGGGTCCGTCATGCTTCTGGCCTGGGGGTTCACGCGTGAGCGTGATGAGCCGTCGGCCGGGCTGCCCTGGCCACGTGGGCGGGATGACGAGGGGCGACCAGCATGGGCGACGGCTACGAGACGGTGCATTCGCGGCTGGTGCACGAGAACCACATCATGTCGATCCGGGTCGAGCAGGTCCGGATGCCAGGAGGCCAGGTCGCCGAGCGGGACGTCATCGATCGGATGGGTGCCGTGGTGATCGTGGCGCTCGACGACGCCGGGCGGGTCTTCCTGCTCTCGCAGTACCGGCACCCGGTGGGCGGGTTCGTCGTCGAACTGCCTGCCGGGCTGCTCGACAAGCCGGATGAGTCGCCGTTCGAGGCAGCCCGGCGGGAACTGTATGAGGAGGCCGGGCTGCGCGCGAGAACCTGGCACACGCTGCTGGACCTGCGACTGACCCCGGCGGCCATGAACCACCGGGTGCGCGTCTATCTGGCCCGCGACCTGACCGTCGTGCCGGACGGCGAGCGTTACGAGCTTGGCCAGGGCGGCGAGTTCGAGGAGGCGGACTTCCGGTCCGAGTGGGTCGACCTCGGCGAAGCCGTCGGCCGGGCACTCGCCGGCGAGCTCCAGAACGACGCCGCCGTCGCCGGCCTGCTCGCGGCGGCCGCCGCCCAGGCCGACCGCTGGCGTTCGCTGCGTCCCGCCGAACTCCCCTGGCCACCCCGCCTCGTCACCGGGGCCGGCACTTCGAGTACCTAGCGCCGGGTCCGCCGAGGTCGGCCCGCCAGCTTGATCGCCGTTTCGGCCTCGCTTGGTCACAAAACCGCCGCGATTACGACCACGCGAAGGCCAAAACAGCGATCTTGCCGGTCTCAGGACGCGGCCGGTCTCGGGACGCGGCCGACCTCGGCGGACCCGGGCGCAGGACGGCCCTAGGCCCAGAGCTGGCCTTCGAGGGCGGCTTCGGCTTCCTCCAGGGTGCCGGCGTAGGCGCCGGTGGAGAGGTACTTCCAGCCGCCGTCGCAGACGATGAAGGCGATGTCGGCGCGCTTGCCGTCCTTCACGGCCTTCTCGGCCTGGGCGAGCGCTGCGTGCAGGATCGCCCCCGTGGAGATGCCGGCGAAAATGCCCTCCTGCTCGACCAGCTCGCGGGTGCGCCGCAGCGCCTCCCGTGGCCCGACCGAGTAGCGGGATGTCAGCACCGACGGGTCGTACAGCTCGGGCACGAAACCCTCGTCGATGTTGCGCAGCCCGTAGACCAACTCGCCGTAGCGCGGCTCGGCGGCGATGACCGTGATCCCGGGCACCTGCTCCTTGAGGTAGCGGCCGGTCCCCATCAGCGTGCCGGTGGTGCCGAGGCCGGCGACGAAGTGGGTGATGGTCGGCAGGTCCTCGAGGATCTCCGGGCCGGTCGTCTCGTAGTGCGCCTGCGCGTTGGCCGGGTTGCCGTACTGGTAGAGCATCACCCAGTCCGGGTGCTCGGCGGACAGCCGCTTCGCGACGGCGACCGCCTCGTTCGAGCCGCCGGCCGCGGGCGAGTAGATGATCTCCGCGCCCCACATCGCCAGCAGCTGCCGGCGCTCGACCGAGGTGTTCTCCGGCATCACACAGATCAGGCGGTAGCCACGCTGGCTGCAGACCATCGCCAGCGAGATCCCGGTGTTGCCGGAGGTCGGCTCCAGCACGGTCGCGCCAGGGCTCAGCACGCCGCGCTTCTCGGCGTCCTGGACCATCCACAGCGCGGCCCGGTCCTTGATCGAACCGGTCGGGTTGTCCTGCTCCAGCTTCGCCCAGAGCCGCACGTCGGCGGATGGCGAGAGCCTCGGCAGGCCGACCAGCGGGGTTCGTCCTACCGAGTCCACCAGGGATTCAAAACGCATGCTCCGCTACCGATCCGTGTGGGCGCCGGGTCGGCGATCAGCCGCCGGCGACGGCGGGCAGGATGGTCACCCGGTCCAGAGTCGCCGGCATAATGGCGGAGCCGCCGGCGACGGCGGGCAAAATTGTGACATTGTCGCCGTCGGCGAGCTTGGCGTCCAGGCCGCCCAGGAAACGGACGTCCTCGTCGTTGATGTAGACGTTGACGAAGCGGTGCAGCTCGCCGGCGCCGTCACCGGAGATGAGCCGGCCGCGCAGCCCGGGGTGGCGCGTGTCGAGGTCCGTGAACAGCGCGGCCAGGGTGTCCCCCGAGCCGTCGACGACCTTCGAGTTGCCGGTGTAGCTGCGCAGGATGGTCGGCACGCGGACCTGGACTGCCATGGTGCTCCTCTTCTCAGGGGCCGCGGCCCGGCCGGGCTACGGCATCCCGGCCGGGCGGCCAGGCGCGGAACGATAAAGCTAACGAATGTGACGTCGCTCGGGGCTCGGCGGCCGGACCGGGATGGCCTGACCAGACGGCGTCGTGCGGTCAGAGCAAACGCCGCGAGCGCCCTCCAGTGTTCCAGGCTTGGCCGCCGCTGGGCGCCCGTCCGGATCTGGCCGTCGGGATCCGACCGTCAGGCGGGGCCAGCCGACCGGTCTTCAGCGCAGCGGCCAGGCCAGCCGGTGGGCTTCTCAGCCAGCGGCTGGGCGGCGCGGCCCGGCGGCGAGCGTCAGCGCACGCCAGGACAGCGGGCGCTGGCCACCCGCAGCAGGTCGACATGCAGCCGCGCGACCAGGAACAGCTCCGGAACGCCCACGGCCACGGCGGTGCGCGAGTGGCGGGGCGCGGTCATGACGCCATCGTTGCACATGTGTGACGCTTCGCGGGGTCCGACGACTGTGACCCTGGCAGACCAGGGACCCGGTGAACCTCGGGACCCTGGCAGCACTCCGGCCAGGCCCGGCGGCTCAGCCGATCTCGACCGGTTCCTCGGTGATGACGCCGTCGACGATCCGGAACGAGCGGAACTCGGTGCTCTCCGGCTCCCGGGTGGACGCCAGCACGTAGTGCGCGCCGGGCTCGGACGCGAACGAGACGTCGGTCCGGGACGGGTAGGCCTCGGTGGCCGTGTGCGAGTGGTAGATGACGACGGGCTCCTCGTCCCGGTCGTCCATCTCCCGCCACACCTTGAGCTGCTCCATCGAGTCGAACCGGTAGAAGGTCGGGGAGCGCTCGGCGTTCTCCATCGGGATGAACCGCTCCGGGCGGTCCGAGCCGAACGGTCCGGCGATCACACCGCACGCCTCGTCCGGGTGGTCCCGCCGGGCATGATCGATGATGGCCTCGTAGAGGGCGCGGTCGATGCGCAGCACGTCGACCACGGTACGACGGATCTGCCCCGCGTTGGTTCAGTCCAGGGTGCGGATCAGGTTGTCGACCAGGATGGTCAGCAGCTCGTACATCTCGATGACCGGCAGCCGCCTGTCGTCGGGGGGCAGCTCACCGAGCTCGTCGAGGTAGTTGTCGTCGGTGATCCCGAGCCGGGTCCCGAACACCAGCCGCAGGTCGTTCAGCGTCGTCAGCCAGTCCTGCGCCACCTCGTTGTCGAGGAGCAGCACCTCACCGGGGCCCGGCACGGTCGCGAGCACCCGGCGGGCCGCCGCGCGCTTGTGGGCCAGCGCGTCGTCGGTGCGGCGGCGGCGGAAGTCGCCCGACGCCATCGGGTCCTCGGGGTACGGGTCGGGCAGCAGCCGGGCCAGGGCCGGGTCCTCGGGCGGGGGCGGCGCGGTGTCGCGCAGGCCGACCAGCGCTTCCAGCGGGTCGTCGACCGGCGGCGGCTCCAGCATCCGGTCCATCTGCTTGACCAGCTCGATCAGCACCGAGCCCTCCCACTGGGGGAGGCGGAGCTCGATGCCGTGGCGCGTGCGCCGGAAGCTGTCCGGCAGCCGGCCGTACCCCTGCGCCACGTCCCCGTCCTCGTCCAGCGGTGTGCTCATGCGGGCCCTCAGTCCTGGCGGACGGTGGCCCACAGGCCGTAGGTGTGCAGGCGGGCCGCGTCGCGTTCCATCTCGTCGCGGGTCCCGTTGCTGACCGACGCCCGGCCCTTCTCGTGGACGTCGAGCATCAGCTTCTTCGCGGTCGGTTTGTCGTAGCCGAACAGCTTCTGGAAGACGTAGGTCACATACGACATCAGGTTGATCGGGTCGTTCCAGACGATCGTGACCCAGGGTCGATCGTCACTGAGCGCCTCTTCGATCTCCTCGACGTCTGCGGGTGAGACGGCGGTGGCAGTCACGGCACCTATTGTTACGCACCCCGCCCCTCTCTACCCGTCGGCTGGTGAACCTTCGACACGGTCCGTCGCGGACACGCGCCTCTCGGACACCGACTCCGCGGCGGTTCGTCAGACGGAACGGCGCAGCAGTGGGGGGTACAGCGCGGTCGCCGACCCCCGCCGGTAGAGCTGGGCCGGCCGGCCGCCACCGCGCGGCGAGCTGACGGCGCCGACCGGGAGGACAAAGTCCGGCGTGCTCAGCACCTTGCGGCGGAAGTTCGGCGGGTCGAGGCTCACTCCCCAGGCCGCCTCATAGACCCGGCGCAGGTCGGCGAGGGTGAACGGCTCCTCGCAGAAGGCCGCGGCCATCGGGGTGTACTCCAGCTTGCCGCGGGCGCGCTCGACCCCGTCCGCGACGATGCGCGGATGGTCGAAGGCGAGGGTCGGCCCGTCGGGTGAGCCCAGGTCCTCGACCGGCCACCAGCGGGCCTGCTGCCCCCGGCGGCCCGGCTCCGGCTGCGGCAGGTTCGGCAGCAGGGCCAGGTAGGCGACGCTGACGACCCGGGTGCGCGGGTCGCGGCCGGGGGCGCCGTAGCTGTACAGCTGCTCCAGGTGGCCGGCCGTCGTCACACCGGTCTCCTCGGCGAGCTGGCGGCGGGCCGAGTCGTCCAGGTCCTCGTCGGCGCCGACGAAGCCGCCGGGCAGCGCCCAGTAGTGCGCGAACGGGTCCTCGTCGCGCTGGATGACCAGGACGCACAGCCGCCCCGCCCGCAGCGTGAGCAGGACCACGTCGACGGTGACGCTGGTCGCCGGCGGCTCTGGACTCACGGCGTTCAGCTTCTCGCACGGCGTCAGGGATGCGGCACCGAGGTGATGACCGGCAGGCAGGGGTGGCCGAAGGCGACGTCGCGGGCCCGCCGAGGCAGGTCGGCGATGGCGGCCCGGTGGTGGTCACGGGCCCGGCGTAGCCCGACCGGGCCAGTCACCGTCGGGTCGATGATCGCCCCGTCGCGCACCAGCTCGACCAGCAGCGGCCGGTCGCGGCCGGGGCCCGCGAGGCTCCCAGCCACCGGGGGCGCCTGTTCGGCCGGCCCGTCCAGGGAGGACGGAGCAAGCCCGTCGGCGGTCTGGCTCTGGCCGCGCGCCGCGGCGTCGCCACCGCCGGGACGTTCACCGGCCGGCAGCACGAGGTCGACGACGGCGACCCCGCCGGCGTCGTGCCGGCGCAGCACGTCCTTGCGGCCGCCGCGGGTGCTCTTGCCGACGGACGTCTTCGCGACCGGCCGGCCGTCGATCTCGACAAGCTTGTAGACGAAGCCCGCGGTCGGCGCGCCCGAACCGGTGACGAGGCTGGTGCCGACGCCGTAGCCCGCGGCCGGGACGCCGGCGAGCCTGGCGATGCTGTGCTCGTCGAGGTCGCCGGTGACGATGATCCGGGTCTCGGTGGCGCCCAGCGCGTCGAGCTGGGCCCGGGCGGCCCGAACGCCGGCGGCCGGGTCACCGCTGTCGATCCGGATCGCGCCGAGACCCGGTCCCGCCGCCGCGACGGCCGCGGCGATGCCCGCCTCGGTGTCGTAAGTGTCGACCAGCAGCGTCGTGTCGACGCCCAGGGTGTCGACCTGGGCCTCGAAGGCTTCCCGTTCGGTGGGGTGCGCGAGCGTGAACGCGTGCGCGGCGGTGCCGTTGCTCGGCACCCCCCAGCGCCGGGCGGCCTCCAGGTTCGAGGTGGCCGCGAAGCCGACCAGGTACGCGGCCCGGGCGGCGGCGACCGCGGCCTCCTCATGGGTGCGCCGGGAGCCCATCTCGATCAGTGGCCTGCTCCCGGCGGCCTGCACCATCCGGGCACCGGCGGCAGCGACGGCACTGTCGTGGTTCAGCACCGACAACGTGAGCGTCTCCAGCAGCACGCATTCGGCGAACGGGCCCTCGACCACGAGCACCGGCGTGCCGGGCAGAAAGGGCTCCCCCTCCGCGAAGCCGCGAATGTCGCCGGAGAAGCGGTAAGCGGCCAGCCAGTCGGCGGTGGCCGCGTCGACGACGCCGCTGCCGGTGAGCAGGCTGAGCTCCTCGGGACCGAACCGGAAGTCCGCGAGCGCGGCGAGCAGCCGGCCGGTGCCGGCGACGACGCCGTAGCGGCGGCCGGCGGGAAGCGAGCGGGCGAACACCTCGAAGGTGGCTCGCCGGTGCGCGGCGCCGGACTTCAGCGCGGCGCGCAGCATGGTCAGCTCGTAATGATCAGTGAGAAGCGCCGTGGACATCCGAACCAGGTTAGGTACCCGCGGCCCGCGATGCGCCACAAAGGTTCGAATTCGGGCGTGACTGCGACAGATCGGTATGAGGGGGCGCACTGGGCCCAGGGCCGGGACCATGACCTAGTCACGCCGGGGCGATAAATCGCACGAACCGGCCGAAAAGGTCATGACTGGGTGTCCTGCGGGCGGCCCGGTGTCGCGCGGCCGAGGGTCGAGCGGGGCCGAGGTCGAGTGGTCCCGTAGATGCGGCCAACCGAGCACACAGGTAGATCACGCCCGACACGGGCCGTGGGCGTAGAAAGCCGGGCGGGATCGGGCAGGCTAGGACGTGCACGGTCCGACCGGGGCGTGGGCTGATGAACAGGTCACATCATTCGCCCAGCACCGAAGTGCCGCGAGCGCGAGGTGGCCGCCGCGAACCCGAGCAGGGACACCCGTGGTGGCGTGCGATCGTGACTGTGTGCATGGCAACTATGCGGGGGTTTTTCTCGTCGTGGTCGGCGGGGCCCTACTTGCCCTACTCGTCATGGGACGGAGGGCCGGCCGGAGCCTCGCGCGGGACGTCTGGGGCCGGATGAGGCTGCTGCGCTGGATCGGAGTGGCGATTGTGATCGTCGTCGCACTGACTCTCGCGGGCGTGATTCCGGGCCGGTAGACCGGACAGTCCACAAAGATCTGCACGATTTATGCCAGTGAGTCCGCAGATGCACCACTAGCTAGGCTCACGTCCCGTAACCAACGTCCTGCCGCTACGACCCGAGAGGATCCCGGGTGACCGGTCAGACCTGGCTGTGGACACCGCCACCGCCGAGCCCTGTTCCTGTCGGTGTCGGGCAGCTCCTCCGTGCCTACCGGCAGGCGCACGGGCTCACGCAGCAGCAGCTCGCGGACCAGCTCGGGTTCGACCAGTCCTATGTGTCCAAGGTGGAGAGCGGCCGTCGGGCGATCCACGACATCTCCACGCTGCGCCACATCGCCCGCCACCTGGAGCTCGCGCCCGAGGACGTGGGCCTGGCCCCCGGCACGCTCGCCGAACGGCGCCGTGAGCCCGGCCGGGACTCCCTGTCCGAGCAGGCCACGGCCAGTCAGCGGGGCTGGCGGGTCACCCGGGACACCCTCAACCGCAACCGGATCCGGCTCGCCAAGGCGGCGGCCGGGCTCTACCCGGAGGCCTACCGCCTCTGCCCCGGTCTGCTGACCAGGCCCGGCTGGATCTGGCCGCAGCCGCTGGACATCAGCGAGGTCGGCCTGCGCTGGGCCGACGAGGTCTCCGAGCCGGCCATCACCGGCGGTGAGCCCGAGACCGACGGCGCGCGCCCGCTGATCGCCGACGGTGGCCCGTACGTGCGCTACCAGCGCTACACCCGCGCGATGCGCGACCTGGACCGCCCGACGCTGTTCGAGAACCGGCTGAGCTTCCGCCTGGTCGACATCGCGCGTGACGACGTGAGCCCGGCGCTGACCGGCCAGCCGGCCGACGGCGGCCGGCCACTGCTGTCCTTCGGCCACACCACCTACTTCGACGCCGTCGACGTCTGCGAGACGGTCGCGCACGAGACGGCCGCCGCGATGATGTCCAGCGGGCTGTCCTGGCCGGCGCTGCCGTTCCGCCGCCGGATCGGTGACCCGTTCGACCTGGCCGCCCGGCCGGTGCTGCCGTCGATCAACACCCTGACCATCCGGGTCGACCGCGGCGCGGCGAGCTTCCTGCTGCACCGGCGCAGCGCCGGCTCGGTCGCCACCGCCGGCGGGGTCTACCACGTCATTCCCGCCGGGGTGTTCCAGCCGTCCGGAATCACCCCGGTCCACCATCGGGCCGACTTCGACCTGTGGCGCAACATCATGCGCGAGCTCTCCGAGGAACTGCTCGGCAACACCGAACATGACGGGAACTCCTCGACCCCGATCGACTACGCGGCCGACGAGCCGTTCCGGGCGTTCGACGAGGCCCGCCGGGACGGCCGCATCCGGGTCTCCTGCTTCGGCGTGGGCATCGACGCGTTGACGCTGTTCAGCGAGATCCTGACGGTCGTCGTCATCGAGGCCGACACCTTCGACGGCATGTTCGCCGAGATGGTGCACAGCAACGCGGAGGGCTCCGTCGTCTCGGCCGGGCCGAACCGCGCGGTCGCCGAGGGCATCCCGTTCACCTATGCCACCCTGCGCCGGCTGATCGACAGCGAGCCGCTCGCGCCGGCGGCCGCCGCCTGCCTGGAGCTCGCCTGGCGGCACCGGGAACTACTACTGCCTGGGCTGCGGCTGCGAGCGGCGTCCTAGGTTGCCTCCCTACGGGGGCGGCATGCGGGTCCTGGTCACGGGAGCCGGCGGGTTCATCGGGGCTGTTCTCACCGACCTGCTGGCGGCCCGGGGCGACCAGGTCACCGCGCTCGTACACGGCCGCGAGGGCGGCTCACACCTGGACCACGCGTCGGCGACGGCGGGCGAGCGGCCGCCGGCTCGCCGGCTCGCGCCGGGCGTCGAGGTCGTCGCCGCGGACCTGCTCGACCCGCGTTCCCTGCTGGCCGCCCGGCTGGACCGGGGCTTCGACGCCGTCTGCCACCTGGCCGCGCTGACCCGGGTCCGCCAGTCGGGCGCCGAGCCGCTGCGGTACTTCGAGACCAACGTGACGGGCACCGTCAACCTGCTGATCGCGCTCGACCGTGCGGTGGCCGCCGGCGGGCCGGCGCCCGCCGTGGTGTTCGGCTCGACCGGCACCGTCTACGGCGACCCGGGCGGCGGGCCCATCCCCGAGAGCCAGCGGCCCGAGCCGGGCCACCCTTACGGCGCCTCGAAGCTCGCCGCCGAGCTGGCCATCACGCACCAGGCCGCGACCGGCCGGATCGGCGCCATCGTCCTGCGGTCGTTCAACGTGGCTGGCGGCGCGGCGGGGCACATCGACCGGGACGTGTCCCGGATCATCCCGGCCGCGCTGCGGGTCGCCGACGGCGCGGCGGAGTCCTTCCGGATCAACGGCGACGGCGAGGCGCTGCGCGAGTACGTGCACGTCGCGGACGTGGCGGCGGCGTACGCGCTGGCCGTGGACGCGGCCCGTCCGGGCGATTTCCGGGTCTACAACGTCGGCGGGGCCGGTGTGACCGTCAACGAGGTGCTCGCCGCGGTCGAGCGGGTCACCCGCCGCCCGGTCCGCAAGGTGACCGGGCCGCCGGTGATCGAACCGCGCACGCTCGTCGTGGACAGCAGCAAGCTCCGCAAGGAGCTCGGTTGGGAACCGCACCGCTCGACGATCGACCAGATCATCGCCGACGCCTGGGCCTGGTCACGCACGACGGTCACCGAGGGTCCCGCCTCACTACTGTGAGGACAGTCACAACTGGGAGCGTTTCCGCGCCCTGGAGCGTCCCGAGTGGCTTCACTCAGTCACTCTGACGTCGCCCCAGCTGACGACCGTCGTCACGCCGATACTTCTCGGCGACCCCAAGGGCACACATCACCAGCTCCGCACACTAATCTGGCGTCTAACGGCTGGCGATCTCATCCACGTACGCGCGTCTGGCGCGTCGTGGCGGGGGTCACCTTGGCGGAAGTCAGCGGGGCGCGCCCGCCCGGCTTCCGGATGAACACGTTCCTGGGGGAACACAGTGGACGAACAGAGCGCTGGCGCGACCGGGTCGCGGTCCACCTCGCGGTTGGTGGTGGACGTCGTCCGGGCTCTTCGCGGCTGGGTGGTGATCGCCGCCGGCGGGGTGCTGCTGCTCAGCTGCTACCTGGGTGTCTCGGCGGAGAGCGACCCTGGACTGCAGCTTCCTTACCTGGCGTCCGGTGGGCTGACCGGGCTTGCCCTGGTCCTCATCGGCTGCGCCCTGCTGATCGCCGACCGGATCGAGGCGACCCGCGGCGGCGGCGCCTCGGCCGCGCAGGCACGGCTGGCCGAGCAGGTCGACGACCTGCACGCGCTGGTGGTGGCCGCGGCGAACGCGACGCCAGGTGCACCGGCCACGGCCGTCGCGGCCCCGGTCGCCCTCCCGGCGCCGACGCCCGCACCGGCCGCGGCCGACGACGGCTCGGTCTACGCGGTGTCGGGCGGTCGCACGTTCCACCGGCCGGGCTGCGAGCTTCTCGCCGGCAAGTCGGCGCAGCGGGTCGAGCCGTCGCAGGTCTCCGCGCGTGGGCTGTCGCCCTGCTCGGTCTGCGCGCCAATCCTGGTCGCCTGACCCGGTGGCCAGCATCGACCTTGCGATCGCCGGCCTCGCCATCGGAGCGATCGCGGCGCTCTCCGGCATCGGCCTGCTGGTCACCTACCGCACCAACGGCGTCCTCAACCTCGCGCAGGGCGGTATCGCGACCCTTATCGCCTACGTCTACCGCGAGATGGCGGTCGTCTGGGGCCTGCCGGTCTGGCTGTCGGCGGTGCTCGCGCTCGCCGTGCTGTCACCCGGCATCGGTGTGCTGCTCGAACGGCTCGTCTTCCGGCCACTGGCACGTCGGCGCGCCTCGGCGGCCGAGTCGCTGGTGGCCAGCCTCGGCGTCATGGTGCTCACGCTCGGCATGTGCGCCGGGATCTGGGGCCTGGGCGCGCAGACCGACACTCCGGCGGTGTTCCCGAACAAGTCCGTGGGAATCGGCGGGCACCACGTCGGTGTCGACACGATCAGCACGCTGATCGTGATCCTGGTCGCGTGTGTCTCGCTCGGCCTGTTGCAGAGCCGCACCAAGTTCGGCCGGCAGATGCGCGCCGTCGTGGACGACCGCCAGCTGGCCGAGCTCTCGTCGGTTCCGGCCGACCGGGTGGCCGCGGCGGGCTGGGCGTTCGGCACGACGCTCGCCGGGTTCACCGGCATCCTGCTCGCCCCTCGGGTCTCGCTCTCGCCCTACTCGCTCTCGCTCGTGGTGCTCGAGACGTTCGCCGTCGTCGTCGCCGCCCGGCTGGTGAGCCTGCCGGCGGCCGTGTTCGCGGGTCTCGCGATCGGCATCCTGCAGAGCGAGCTGACCCAGTTCACCGTGGACGGCAGTCTGGCCGACGCCTACCGGACGCTCGGGTCGAACCTGTTCGTGGTCGTCCTGCTGGTGCTGCTGCTCGCCATTCCGAACCTGCGCGAGCTTGGTGACGCCGGTTCCGCCGGCAGCTTCTCCAGCCGCGGCGGCGAGGAGGACACCGGCACGGTCGCGGAGCGCAGCAAGGACCTGGTCTGGCGGGTCGCCGGCTTCGTCATGCTGCTGGCGCCGATGCTGTTCGCGCCGTCGGACCTGCGGCACGCGTTCATGGTCCCGGCGCTGGCGCTCATCTTCCTGTCGATCGTCATCGTCACCGGGTACAGCGGTCAGGTCTCGCTCGGCGTCGCCGGTTACGCGGGACTCGGCGCGCTCTTCTCGATGAAGCTCGCCTCCACCGGGATGGTCGGCATTCCGCACCTGCCGGGGCTGCTCGCGATCCTGGTCGGCGCCATCCTGGTCGCCCCCATCGGGCTGGTCACCGGGTACCCGGCCATCCGGCGGCGCGGGCTCACGCTCGCGCTCGTCACGTTCGCCGTCGGTGCCGTCGTCAGCCGGTTCGTCTTCGAGCAGCCGTCGCTGGCCGGCAACCTGACCGTGAACCCGCTGTACATCGGCGGTTGGCAGCTCGGCGACAAGTCCTTCTACGTCATCGAGCTGGTGGGCCTGGGCCTGGGCATGCTGGCCGTGCGCAACCTGCACCGCGGCCGGCTCGGGCGCGCCCTGCTCGCGGTCCGGGACAACACCGGTGGCGCCGCGGCGGTCGGCGTTGACGTCCGCAACCTGAAGCTGCTGGCCTTCACCATGTCGTCGGTGGTCGCGGGCCTGGGCGGCGCGCTGCTCGCGTACAGCGCGTCGTCCTTCTCGGCGGAGACCTTCCAGCCGATCCAGAGCCTGCTGTGGTTCACGGCCGTGATCGTGTTCGGCGCGGACAGCGCGGTCGGCGCGATCGTCGGCGCGGCCTTCATCGTCGCGATCGACGTGATGGCGCCGTCCGGCTCCTCGACGCTGGCCGTCGGCATCCTGGCGCTGGCGCTCGGCTGGCTGCCCGGTGGGCTCGCCTCGGCGGTCCGCGGGCTGATCCGGTTCGTCGCGGAGCAGCTCGCCGACCAGTTCGTCGCACCCGCCTCGCCCATCCGGGGAATCCCGGCGCCGGCGCCCGCGGGTCTGGCGGCGGCGAGCCCTGGAGCCGTCGCCCCGTCGAGCGCGGGAACGAAGCCCGCGGGCGCGTCGGCGTGGCCGACCGGCTCGACGGCCGGCGTCGCCGCCGCCGACCGGGTCGCGGCCAACCGCGGTCTGGCGCTCACGCCGTTCGGCCGCACGCTTCTCGGGCTGGTCGGCGGGGGCGGGACCGCGCGCTCCGCGCCGGCCCCCGTCCGCCCGAACGGTGCCGGCCCCGGCGCCGCCGGTGACGTCGACCGGCGCGCGACGGTCGGCGCGGGCGATTTCGGCTCGCGCAACCACGTCGAAGGGGGCCACCGGTGAGCCGCGCCGAACTGCGGGCGATCGGTCTGGTCCGCCGCTACGGCGGGCTCACCGCCGTCGACCACGTGGACATGTCCGCGCCGCCCGGGATGATCACCGGACTGATCGGGCCGAACGGCGCCGGCAAGTCGACGCTGTTCAGCCTGCTCACCGGCGTCGAGCAGCCCGACGAGGGCCGCGTCATGCTCGGCGACCGGGACATCACCAAGCTGCGGCCGGACAAGCGCTCCCGGCTGGGGCTGGTGCAGACCTTCCAGGTGCCGTCGTTGTTCACCAGCATGACCGTGCGGGAGAACCTGCTCGTCGGCGTGGAGAACCGGCGGCGGGACTATGCCGGTGGCCTGTTCGGCCTCGGCATCCGGCGCAATCCCAAGTACGAGCAGGTCGTCGACGACATGCTCGCCTCGCTCGGCCTGACCGACCTCGGCGCCGCCGTCGCCGGTTCGCTGTCGACCGGGGCGCTGCGGCTGGCCGAGTGCGCCCGGGCGCTGTGCACCCACCCGGACGTACTGCTGCTCGACGAGCCGGCGAGCGGCCTCGACGGCGCGGAGACCGACCGGTTCTCCCAGCTGCTGCGCCGGATCGCCGACGCCGGCGTGGCGATCGTCCTGGTCGACCACGACGTCGACCTGGTGTTCACCGTGTGCGACCAGGTCTACGCGATGGTGGGTGGCAAGGTGGTCGCGCATGGCGACCCGGCGACGGTCCGCTCCAACCCGACCGTTCAGTCCGTGTACCTCGCGCAGGGAGCGATGACATGAGCACTCCTCCCCCGCGGGCGCCGCTGGACAACGCCGACGCGATCGCGGCCGGCAGCTCGGCCGCCGCGCTGGCGGCCGCCGTCGGCGGCCGGGTGCCGCACGCGCCGGCGCCCGGTGGCATCGAGCTGCGGCTGACCGGCGCGCGGGCCGGCTACGGCGCCGTCGAGGTGCTGCACGGCCTGGACCTCGTCGTTCCGGCCGGCAAGGTGACCGCCCTGCTCGGCGTGAACGGAGCTGGCAAGAGCACCACGCTGCGGGTGCTCGCCGGGCTGGTGCCGCTGCGTAGCGGCCCGCTGGCCTGGCGCGGGGACGTCATCACCAAGCTGTCCGCGCTCGACCGGGCCCGGCGTGGGCTGCTGCTGGTGCCGGACGAGCGGGCCGTGTTCGCGAGCCTCTCGGTGCGCGACAACCTGCTGGTCGTCGCCGAGGCGACCGGGAACCCGCACGGCATCACCCCCGCGCTGGACGCGTTCCCGAAGCTGCGCGACCGGTTGCCGCAGCGAGCCGGCTCGATGTCCGGCGGCGAGCGGCGGATGCTCGCGCTCGCGCGGGCGCTGCTGGCCCGGCCCACCGTCCTGATGGTCGACGAGCTCTCACTGGGCCTGTCGCCGAAGGTGGCCGCCGAGCTGTTCGAGTGGCTCGCCACGATCGCCGCGGCCGGCACGACGGTGATCCTCGCCGACCAGTACACCGACGCGGCGCTCGCTATGGCTGACATCGCCTACGTCCTGCACCGCGGCGAACGCTCCTTCGTCGGCGATCCCGCCGAGCTCGCGAACGCCTAAGGACAGCCCAGTTAGTCGCCAAAGCCGGACCACTCCCACGGGTGGTCCGGCTTTGGTGTTTCTGCCTCCCTACGGCTGAGGGGCGGCCACCGGGAGTTTTCCCGGAGACCGCCCCTCAGGGCTAGCTGGCCGCGACTAGGTGGCCGGGATGCTGTAGGTCGGGACGTTGAAGCAGTTCTTAGCCATGTCGTTCGTCTGCGAGGTCCAGCCGGCCACACCGGTCGGGGCCTTCGTCGTCCAGCGCACGACGTTCAGGCAGCCGACCTCGGTCTTCGGTGCCGGGACGACCGGCTTGAAGTCCCGCGGGATCATCAGGCCGTTCGCGTCGTACGTGGTGGTGTTCATGTAGTTCGTGACGCACTTGCGGGTCAGGTCGGACCCGCAGGACTTCATCGCGTCACTCAGCCACATCGCCGAGAGGTAGCCCTCGAACATCCACATGTTCATCTTCTTGACCCGGTCCGGGAAGTACTTGGCGATCGCGTCGCGGTACGCCTTGACCCCCGGGTCGCTCACGTTGTTGTAGTTCTGGTCCTGGCTGACCGCGTAGAAGTTGTCCAGGCAGGTCGGCGTCGAGGCGTACTGCGCGCCGGCGTCGTCCGTCCAGCTCTGCGTGGTGGTGATCTTCGCCTTAAGCGGCATGCCCTGCGACTGGATCGACTGGCAGATCTTCACGTTCGCGTCCGCCGTCAGCGCGTCGTAGACCAGGTCGACGCCGTTCTTCTTCATGTCGAGCACAGCGGCGTCATAGTTCGGCAGGGAGAGGTTGAGCTGCTCGGGGATGACCTTGAAGCCCTCGGTCTTCAGCCCCTCGCTGATCTGCTGCGCGTACTGCTGGGACTGGCCGATGTTGAAGAACACGATGGCGGCGGTCTTCGCGCCGAGCTTGTCCTTGAACCAGCGATAGTCCTGCGTGTCGGCGACAAGCTGGCCGTTGTAGCCCGGGGACTTGCCATCGCGCGGGTAGCCGAACCCACCGTAGATCGAGTACAGGTTCGGGTACTGGTTGTACGCGTTACCGGAGACCGGCTGGCCGCCGACGTCCGGGACGCCCTTGGAGTTCACGTACTGGGCACCGGAGTACTGGAACGACGTGGTGCCGGCCATCGCGAAGATCTTGTCGTCGTCGATCATCTTGTGCACGCAGGTGACGTTGCCGTCGGGGCTGCTCTTGTCGTTGCACGGGTCGACGGTGACCTTGCGGCCGTTGATCCCGCCCGCGTCGTTCAGGCTGTCGAAGTACGCCTGGGCGCCGTAGAGCGAGGACGAGAACACGTCCCCACCGAGGAAGCCGTCCTGGCCCGTCATCACGCCGACCTTGATCGAGGTCGGGGTGACGCCCGTGTCGGAGGCCGTGTTCGTGGCGTCGGTCGCCGCACCAGTGGTCGCGCCGCCGCCTGACGTGCTTCCCCCGTCGTGCACTCGGCTGCCACAGGCGCTGAGCGCCAGCGTCGACAGCGCCACAGCGGCGACGAGCGCTCGGGCTCGGATAGACATGCTCTCCCCTGACTAGTTCCGTGACGCTGCCACGCTACGTCCGGTCGACGCCGCCCCGGCACCCACTGGCCGGGACGCGGCTCACACCCTGCGCGACTGGCGGGCCAGCTAGACCAGCCGCGACAACTTTCCGCGAGATCACAACCGCGCCACGCGACGACCCCACGGGGGTCGAACGCGCGCCGCGGTGTCTCCTAACGCAACGGCAGCAGACGCCGCCACCAGGACCGGCGCACGCCGCTCGCGGAGCTCGTCGGGGCCGGCGCGGGCGCGCTGCTCGGCGCCACATCCTCGACGTCGGCGTCCTCGATCTCGGCGTCCTCGATCTCGGCCTCGTCCACCTGCGCGACGGGCTCCACCGGCTCCGCGATGATCTCGACCTCGGCGACCTCGGCGACCTCGACGGGCGGCTCGGCCACGACCGGCTCGGCCGTCGCGACCGGCTCCGGCGCGACGACTGGCTCCGGGACGACCGGCTCCTCGACGGGCGCCGGCTCCTCGACAGCGGCCGGCTCCTCGGCGAGCGGCTCGGCCGCCACCGGCTCAGCCACGACCGGCTCGGAGGCCTCGGTCGCCCGCTCGACCGGAATCCCGTCGTCGCCCGGTAGCCGGGCCGCCGGAATGCCGGGCACGTCGTCCTGGCCCTGGCGCGCCTCGGGGATGCCCGGGACGGCCGACAGACCATCGCCAGCGGCCCCGTCGGCTGAAGGGCCGCTCGGGATGAGGTTCACGATCTTGCCGTCGGTTCCGACGGCACGCACAAGTCGCCCTTGTTCGGCGAGCTTGCGACACACATTGTTGACAGAGCTGCGGCTGGCGCCGATCGCCTCCGCGAGCCTGCCATCGTCCAAACCACCCGGTGCCTCGGCCAGATGGCCAAGGATCCGGTCCGCAACAGTAGCCACGAAGCTGGACGCTATACGTTATCCGTACCTCCCGGACCAGCGGGGTGTTTCTTCCCGCCTCGCGCGACCGGCCTGGGTCTCAGTCCAGGTGGAGCGCGTCGTCCTCGGCGGCGAGCGGCCAGCCGAGATCGCCGGTCGCGGCGAGCGGCCGGGCGACGGACCTGCCGGTCAGCTGGTCGCCGAGCAGACCGCCGTCGGCGACCAGGCCGGCTGGCCGCGGGTCCGGGTCGCCGTCCGTGAACGGGGTGCCGATCCCCGCGACGTCGTCGTCCAGTACGAGTCCCGACTCGGTGCGCTCCGCGTCCAGGTAGGGGTCCACGTCCGGGACCTCCTGGGCGAGCTGGTCGTCGAGCGACGTGCCCGCGAGCAGCTCGGTCGCGGTCGGCCGCGCCCGGACCTCCTCGCTCGGCCGGTCCGGGGCGTCCCAGCTGTCGTCGAGAGGGTCCAGGCCCGCGTCGGTGTCACCGAGATCGTCGCTGTCCAGGCTCTCCTCGACGGTCAACGGCACATCGTCGAGAACGCCGGACAGGTCACTGCCGTTCTGCGGATACTCCGCGGGCTCGGTCATCACTGCCTCCCGGTGGGTCTGGGTCGAGGCCCCGGTATCCCGGTGCGCCGGCGCGGGCTGCCCGTCTGCCGGTACTCGGGTCGCTTGCCCGAGCGATTCCCAGCAGGAACGGCGGTAATCAGCGCCCGGCGCCCGCACCTGTTCCGGGTCGGCCCGAGGGCCGCAACTTCGATACCGGGCGGCAGAAACTGGTTCGCGACCGCCTCGTCCGGGAAAACCGTATGCCGGAGGTCAGGCCGCGGGCGCGCCCGCGTCCGTTCCGTCATCCTCGGTAAGCAGCGCGTCGCCCGTCGAAGCCGCGTCCGTCTGGTTCTCCACGCAGCCCGACCGCGCCACCGCGTCGTCGGCCGGCCGCGCCTCCAGCAACAGGCGGCCTTCGGCCAGCACGGCCACCCGGTCCGCGACTGCCGACGCCTCGCCGGCCGACCGCGTCGCGTACAGCAACGTGACCCCGACCTGGCGGTGCAGCACGCGCAGGTCCTCGGCCAGGCGGACGCGCAGGCCCTCGTCGTCCAGCGACCCGAGCGGCTCGTCGAGCACCAGCACCTTCGGGCGCCGCACCAGCGCCCGCGCGATCGCCACCCGCTGCTGATGGGCCGCGGACAGCTGCGGCGGGCGGCGGCGGGCGTAGTCGCCCATCCGGACCAGCTCCAGCGCCTCGCGGACCCGCCGCGCCGTCCCCGCCTGGCCCGCCGGCGTCGCCGGCGCACGACCGCGCAGCTCGGGCGCGCCGCCGCGCAGCCCGAAGGCGACGTTGGCCGCGACGTCGAGGAACGGGAAGAGGCCGTAGCGGCCGAACACGGCGGCGACCGGCCGGCGAGCCACCGACAGCCCGGCGACGTCGACGCCATCCACCAGCGCGTGCCCGTCAGTCGGCGTCTCCAGCCCCGCGACCAGCCGCAGCACGGTCGTCTTGCCTGCGCCCACCGGGCCGACCAGCGCGAGCGACTGACCAGCGGCGACGGAAAGATCCACGCCGACCACCGCGGCGCCCGCCGCCCCTGGGAGATGATGTGTCAGGCCCACCAGCCTGACCTCGCCCGCACGCGTGCTCACGCCATGCGCCATCCTCACCCCCACAGGTGCCGCCGCTGCCTGGCCGGACTCCCGAACTGTAGCGAAGCCCAACAAGTCACCGAATCCCTGCTTCCTCCAGCAAGCGGGCCTGGCAATCGACCGGACGCCTTTTCAGTCGCCGGCCCGGGCCCAGCCCGGCGGCCCTCTCAGCCGGGGCTACAGGGCTCAAGACGTGAACGTGATCAGGAGGCACCGATGCCGGCCGTCACCATTCCCGGTGGGACCACCACGCCCGAACTGGGCGGATATCTCGCGACGCCATCTGCCGGCAGCGGCCCCTGGCCGGGAATCGTCATCGCGCACGACGCCTTCGGGCTGACGGACAACGCCCGCGGGCATGCCGACCGGCTGGCGGCGGCCGGCTACGTCACGGTCGTACCGAATCTCTACTCGGCGGGTGGGCTGCGCTGCGTGCGGGCGACGATCAGGGCCGCGGTCGCCGGGACGGGAGCGGCGCACGCCGACCTCGAGGCCGTCCGCGCCTACCTGGCCGCCCGCGACGACTGCACCGGGAGGATCGGCGTGGTCGGGTTCTGCATGGGCGGCGGGTTCGCGTTGATGGCGGCGACCCGGGGCTTCGACGCGTCGGCGCCGAACTACGGCATGCTGCCGAAGGGCGATCTCGACGAGCTTCTCGCCGGCGCCTGCCCGGTCGTCGCCAGCTACGGCGCCCGCGACCTTGGGCTGCGCGGCGCCGCCGCGAAGATCGAGACCGCGTTGACCACCGCCGGCGCGCCGCATGACGTCAAGGAGTACCCGAAGGCCGGGCATTCCTTCATGGACCGCTACCCGGTCCTCTCGGGCCCGGTCGGGAAGGTCATCGGCATGCACCACGACGGTCCGGCGGCCGAGGACGCCTGGCGGCGCATCCTGGACTTCTTCGGCGAGCACCTGCGCTGACGGGCCCGGGCCGCCAGGGAGGGGCCGCCGGGAGGCCTATGAGTGCAGCCAGTGGCCGACGGGGCCCGGCGTGTTGCGGATGATCCAGAAGGCGATCACGGCGATCGGGATCGCCCGGTTCAGCAGGCTCGGCATCCTCGGCGTCCGGACGCCGACGCCGAGCAGGCGCAGGACCGCGACGAACCACCCGACCACCAGGCAGGGCGCCGCGACGACCAGCAGGATGTTGTAGTTCGCCGCCGCGCCGATGTGGCCGTGCAGCAGTTGGTGCAGGCCCCGCATCGATCCGCAGCCCGGGCAGTCCAGCCCGCGGGTCGCCCACTTGAAGGGGCAGGGCGGATAGTGCCCCGGCTGGGCCGGGTCGACCAGGTAGATCATCGTCGAACCGGCCACCGCGACGGCGGCGACGCCCAGGTACCCGGCGAGCCGGGCCCGGCGCGACCAGCTGCGGATCGGCCACGACGGCAGCTCGGGCCCGACAGATGCTGCACTGGTCGGCACGGCACCCGTCGGCCCCGCGCTCGTCGGCGCGACGCTCGGATGATCGGCGGGGCGGCCTGGTCCGGCCGGCTCAGCGGGAACGGACACCACGGACGATCCCAGGTGCGCGGGTCCGCGTGACGCGGCCGTGGACGGACATACTCGGCAGCGTAGCCGTCGCCCCAGGATCCGGGCGAGAGCGGAGGTCCGATGACGGGATCGCACCATCGGCCGGGTGTGGACGCCCACCCGGCGCCGCCGGCCGGTGCGCCGGTGCCGCCGTACGCCGCGCGGGAGGCGGCGGCCGAGCTGCCGGACGGCCCCGGCTACGCGGGCCTCGCGACGTTCTGCGGCCGGCCGTGGCTGGAGACCGAGGCAGAGCTGCTGGCCCGACGCCCGGACGTGGCCGTCGTCGGGGCCCCGTTCGACGTCGCCACCACGCACCGGCCCGGCGCCCGGTTCGGCCCGCGGGCGCTGCGTGCCCTGGCCTACGACCCGGGCACCTACCACCTCGACCTCGGCATCGAGATCTTCGAGTGGCTGGACGTCGTCGACGCCGGCGACGCGCACTGCCCGCACGGGCTGACCGAGGCGTCTCACGCCAACATCCGCGCCAAGGTCAACCAGGTGGCGAGAAACGGGATCTTCCCGCTCATCGTCGGCGGCGACCACTCGATCACCTGGCCGGCGGCGACGGCCGTGGCCGAGGCGGTCGGCTGGGGCGAGGTCGGCCTGCTGCACTTCGACGCCCACGCCGACACGGCCGACATCATCGACGGCAACCTCGCCTCCCACGGCACCCCGATGCGCCGGCTGATCGAGTCCGGCGCCGTCCGAGGGCGCAACTTCGTCCAGGTGGGCCTGCGCGGCTACTGGCCGCCGCCGGACGTCTTCGCCTGGATGCGCGAGAACGGGCTGCGCTGGCACCTGATGCACGAGGTCTGGGAACGGGGCTCGCGCGCCGTCATCGCGGACGCCATCGCCGAGGCGGTCGACGGCTGCAAGGCGCTGTACCTCTCCGTCGACATCGACGTGCTGGACCCCGGGTTCGCGCCCGGCACCGGCACGCCCGAACCGGGCGGGATGAACCCGGCCGACCTGCTGCGCGCCGTCCGCCAGATCGCGCTCGACACCCCGCTGGTCGCCGCCGACATCGTCGAGGTCTCGCCGCCCTTCGACCACGCCGACACGACGGTCAACAGCGCTCACCGGGTGGCGATGGAGGTCTTCGCCGCGCTGGCCCACCGCCGCCGCACCGCCGCCGGCGGCGTCCCCGACCTCCCGGGCACAGCGCCTTAGGGCCTGAGCGACGGCCGGAGGCCCGCCGCCCAGAGTCCCGCGGAACCGGCCGGGCTCCGTCAGGGATTGGTGCCCGGTGCGGGCGCGGCGGTGGGAAGGTCGGCCGCGGACGCCTGCTCGTAGATAAAGATCGCGTCCGTGGTCGCCAACGGCCCCCTGTAGAGGTCGTCGTCTCCGTAAGTGACCGTAGCCGAGGACCAGCCGAGACTGGTCGGCGTCAGCGACCCACTGGCCGAGCCGTCGCGGACGGGGACCTTGACGTCCTTACCGTCGTACTGGAACCGCACGCTGCCGATCAGCGGTGGTCCGCCCGGCTGGGTCGGGCGGACGCTGGCCGTCACGGTGAACGCGACCCCCAGGCGCTGCCTCGCGGGAACCGGCCCGACTGTGATCGTCACCGAGTAGATCGGCTGGAAGAGGGTGGCGGATCGGGCGGGCGCGTACTGGGCGTCACCCGCGTAGTCGGCCCAGATCTCGTGGTCCCGTTGCGTAACCCGGGTTCGGGCCGTCGACCCGTTCTGCCCGGGCTGCAACGTCAGCGCGTACACGTCCGAGAGCGCGCGGCCGTCGGTGACCGTGACCCTGCCGGTGGGTGCCGGGCGACCGGTCTCTCCGACGACCAGCACGTCGACGAAACCGCCGCGCACATAGGTCATGGTCACGGTCGCTCGGCCCAACGCCGTCACCGGTTGGGCCGGGGTCACCGCCCTGGACGTGGCCGTGGGACCGCGACGCGACGGCGCCGGTGTCGCTGCCCCGGATGCACTGCCGGGCGGGGCCGGCGTCACTCCCGTCGAGCCAGGGGTGGCCGGCTCGGCGGCGCCGGGCGACGGGGACACCGCAGCCTGGGTGGAGCGGGCGGTGGTAGTCGGCGTCGTGACGAAGCCCCGGCGGCTGGCGTCGCTGTTGTCGACGGAGGTGGCGGAACACCCGCCGACCGCCAGCCCGCACAGGACCGCGGCCAGCGCCACGAGTGGCCGTGCACCGCTCCAGCGCCGTTCGCGCATCGGTCCGCCCCCTTCGCCCGGATCACGCCGTCGCCCAGGCCATATACGGACAAAAGTCGAACAGGGGGGCGAGGCTATCGGTCCCGTTGGCGCGCCGCACGGTTTGGGCCGGCGGTGGGATTCCGTCGTCTACCTCGGATGGATCGTCCCTGGGCCGTCGCCCGCGGCACCGACCGAGGCACGCGGCCCGCGACCCGCCCAGACCGTCAGCGGCGGCCGAGGGCGTAGCAGGCGATGGCGGCGGTGGCGGCGACGTTGAGGGAGTCGACGCCGGCGGCCATCGGGATCCGGACGCGGCGGGTGGCCGCCGACTGGGCCGCCACGGAGAGGCCCTCGCCCTCCGTGCCGAGCAGGACGGCGAGCCGCGTGTCCGGAGCAGGGCGGAGGGTGGCGAGGTCGGCGGCGTCGGCGGCCGGGGTGAGCGCGAGAGTCTCGAAGCCACGGTCGGCGAGCGAGCCGAGGGCCGAGGGCCACGGGTCGAGCCGGGCGTAGGGGACGGCGAACACCTCACCCATCGAGACGCGGACCGAACGGCGGTAGAGCGGGTCGGCGCAGCGCGGGCTGAGCAGGATGGCGTCCATGCCGAGGCCGGCGGCCGAGCGGAACACGGCCCCCAGGTTCGTATGGGAGACGAGATCCTCCAGCACGAGGACGCGCAGCGCCCAGGAGAGCAGTTCGGCCGGGTCGCGGGCGGGATGACGGGCCATGGCCGCCAACGCACCGCGATGCACCTCAAAGCCCGTGATCTTGGCCATCAGTTCGGGACCGGCGAGGTAGACCGGAACATCAGGGCCTAGCTCGGCGGGGACGGCGTCGAGCCGGTTCGGTGAGACCAGCACGGAACGCGCCCGGTATCCGGCCCGCAGCGCCCGCAGGATCACCCGCTCGCCTTCGGCGATGAAGAGCCCCTCGGCCGGCTCCTTACGCCGTCGCAGCACGACATCGGTCAGGGCGACGTAGTCGGCGACCCTCGGGTCGGCCGGATCGTCGACCGGAATGATCGTCAACGCCATCGACGCAGGCAGGGGGTCAGGCGGCATCGAGGCCGTCATGCGGCCGTAATCCCAGGCCAGCAGAATCGGCGCTCATGACCGCGCAACCGGATGCTCCCTCTCTCACCGCCGACCGGCCCGCCGACCTGCTGGTCGTCGGGGCCGAGCTGGTTGCCACCGTCGACGCGGAGCGCCGGGAGCTGCCCGGCGGTTGGGTGGCGATCACCGACGGGCTGGTGAACGCCGTCGGTGCCGCCGGCGACCCGCCGCCGCGGGCCCGGCGCACGGTTCAGGCCGAAGGCTGTCTCGTGACCCCCGGGCTGGTCAACACGCACCATCACATCTACCAGAACCTGACTCGAGCCTTTGCGCCGTCGCTGCACGGCACACTCTTTCAGTGGTTGTCCACGCTGTACCCACTGTGGTCGCGACTGGACCAGGAAGCGGTCAACGTCTCGGCCTATATCGGGCTTACCGAGCTGGCTCTCGGCGGCTGCACGACCTCGACCGATCACCTGTACGTCCACCCGAAGGGCGGCGGCGACCTGATCGGGGCGGAGATCGCCGCGGCGCGCGAGCTGGGCATGCGGTTCCACCCGACGCGCGGGTCGATGTCGCTGTCGCAGAAGGACGGTGGCCTGCCGCCCGACTCGGTCGTGCAGGACCCGGACGAGATCCTGGCCGAGTCGGCCCGGCTCGTCGCCACGCATCACGACCCGTCGCCGGGCGCGATGGTGCGGATCGCGCTCGCGCCCTGCTCGCCGTTCTCGGTCAGCCCGGAGCTGATGAAGGCGACCGCTGAGCTGGCCGAACAGCTGGACGTCCGGTTGCACACCCATCTGGCCGAGGATCCCGAGGAGGACGAGTACTGCCTCGCGGTCTATGGCCGGCGGCCTATCGACCACTTCGCCGAGGTCGGCTGGGGCGGGAGCCGGGCTTGGGTGGCGCACTGCATCTGCCCGAACGAGGCCGAGGTCGCCCGGTTGGGCGCCTGGGGTACCGGAGTGGCGCACTGCCCGAGCAGCAACATGATCCTGGGCGGTGGGCTGGCGCCGATCCGGGAGTTTCGGGCCGCCGGGGTTCCGGTCGGCCTGGGCTGCGATGGGTCGTCGTCGGCCGACTCGGCCTCACTGTGGATGGAAGCGCGCAACGCCATGTTGTTGGGTCGACTGCGGCACGGTTCCGCGTCGATGTCGGCCCGTGACGCCTTGGAGATCGCGACACGCGGTGGCGCGGGCTGCCTGGGCCGGGTCGGCGAGATCGGGGAGCTTTCCGTCGGTTCGGTCGGCGACCTGGTCGTCTGGCCGCTGACCGGGGTGGCCTTCGCCGGCGCACTGTCCGACCCGATCGAGGCGTGGCTGCGCTGCGGGCCGGTGGCCGCGCGGCACACCGTCGTCGCCGGAAGGCTCGTCGTCGAGAACGGGCTTCCGACGCATCCCGCGCTCGACGAGATGCTGGCCCGGCACCGCGCCATCGCCAGCGGGATCCAGGCGGCCGTCGAGGACACCGGCCCGATCCCGACCCATGCGTGACCGGCCCGGTCCCGACGCATGCGTGACCGGCCCGGTCCTGGCCCATGCGTGACCGGCCCGGTCCTGGCCCATGCGTGACCGGCCCGGTCCTGGCCCATGCGTGACAGCACGGGAGAGGCGAGGATGGCGGGCATGGGCACCAGCACGACCGAGCCGCTGACGCTGGCCACCGCACTCGACCTGCTACCGAAGGTGGAGCTGCACTGCCACGTCGAGGGCACGATGCGGCCGGGAACGGTCCTCGAACTGGCCCGACGACACGGGCTGACGCTGCCGACGGAGAACCTGGACGAGCTGTACTCCTACGGCTCGTTGAACGAGTTCTTGGCCATCTTCTGGCTGGTCCAGTCGACACTGGGCGGACGGGACGACTGGGCCCGGCTCGGCTACGAAAGCGTGGTGGACGCCGCCGGGCACGGCCGGGTCTACGCGGAGATGTTCTTCACCCCGGCGCGGCACCTGGAGGCCGGTCAGCGGCTGGCCGACATCGTCGCCGGGCTCTCCGCCGGGATCGCCGCGGCTGAGGCGGAGACCGGCTCGAAGGCGATGCTCATCGCGGACATGGACCGGGCGTTCGGCCCTGGGCCAGGCCTTCAGCTGGTGACCGAACTGGGCGAGCTACGCCGATCGGGCGCTCCGGGCATCGAGCGCGTGCTCGGCGTCGGAATGGACTCCACCGAACTGGGCGTCGACCCGAAGTCGTTCGCCGAGGCGTACCGAACCGCCGCCGGCTTCGGCTTCCGGCTGACCGGGCATCAGGGCGAGAACTCACCGCCGTCCGCAATCGCCGAGGTCGTCGACGTACTCGGCGCCGAGCGCATCGACCATGGCCTCTCCCTGATCGACGACCCGGCGCTGGTCCGCAGGTTCGTCACCGAACGGATCCCGCTCACCGTCTGCCCGAACTCCAACATTCGCATCGCCAACGCGTTCCCGACGCTAGCCGACCATCCCTACCCGAAGATGCGCGCGGCCGGCCTGCTGGCGACGCTCAACACGGACGACCCGGCGATGACCGACCTGGACCTCGGCTACGAGTACTTCTCGGTCGCCGACGCGTTCGGCTACCGGTTCGACGACATGGTCGGCATCGCGCTGGACGGCGTCGAGGCCACCTGGCTCGACGACACCGGCAAGCGCGACCTGCGCGACCGCGTCGTCACGGAGGCTGCGGCCCTGTCCAGGCGCCTGGAGACGGCCTGACCCAGGCCTGTGACGCCGTCGGCGCCCGAGGGCCAAGCTGCCCCGATTCATTGATCGCTTCCAAACGCCGCACGGTCCGTTCCGGGCGGCCAGCGAGCAAGAGATCTCGAACACTCCGGCGCACAATGGGCCGGAGTTTCACACCAGACCCCGCGCTTTATGGGAGCGCGGCGTGCAGTCGTGCATCTCGGTCAGCCGGTCGGCCACCCAACCTATAGTCCCCAATACGGCCCCTTTGGCGTACGTTGGGTTACGATAGGCTCACTGGGATCGCCCGGGAGGTGGTCGGCGTGTCTCCAGGACAAAGGCGGACGCCTCTCGCGCGACGCCTGCGAGAGCTGCGGACCAGTCAATGGCCGCGCCAGCTGACTCAGGCGACGCTCGCCCGGCTCCTCGTCGTCGCGGAGACCACGGTGTCGAGTTATGAGACCGGCCAGGCCGCACCCGGAGACGACAAGCTGCGCACGTATGCCACCCTCTTCGCGACGTCGCGCTCCATCTCCAATGGCCAGGTCCGCGTTTTGACCGAAGCTGAGCTCTCCACCGGAGAGCTCGCCGAACGCGACGCGCTGCTCGCGGAGCTGAGCCGGTTGCGCGACCATGGCGCGCCGGCGCAAGCACACACCCGGCGGAGGACCTGGCACTTCCCCGACGACATCCCCATCCGCCTGGTCTGCGGCAAGATCCCGGTTGCTGACGTCTCCCGCCTGGCCGATCCGACCGACTCGAACTTCACTCGGCTCCTGAGCTACGCGGACCTCGACGCCATGGTTGAGCTCTTCGGTCACATCCGCGCCGAGAACCCCACCGCCGACGTCCGCTTCATGCAGCCCGACGACATGTCCGACGACGACTTCTCCCACCACGTCGTCGTCGTGGGTGGCCTCGAGTGGAACGACATGACCGAGTCCTTTCTACGGGTGCTCGACGACCTGCCTGTGAGGCAGGTCGAACACCCGGACTTCCCGGACGGCGAAATTTTCGTGGTCGAGCCACTCGACGGGGCCGAGACCAGGGAGTTCAAGCCTCAGTACCGGGCCCAGCTCAACAAAGGCACGACCTCACGGTATGTCGAGGATGTTGGTTATTTCGCTCGGGTACCGAATCCCTATAACCTGACCGCCACCGTGACCATCTGCAACGGAGTTCATTCTCGCGGTGTCCTGGGCGCGGTGCGACTGCTCAGTCACCGAGTTCTGCGCGAACGCAACGAGGAATACCTCGCCGGCCGTTTCGAAGGCACACCACGGTACTGCATGCTGTTCCGGGTCCCTATCAACAGAGGGAGAACGGTGACGCCCGAACTCGGCAATCCGTGGATCAGGCTCTTCGAGTGGCCGGACAGGTGAGGTTCACTGGGAAGGGTGGCCAACTGACGAGCGCCGACCTGCACCTCGAGGCTCGGCTGCCGGAGGCCCTGCGCTTCCTCGACCTGAACGAGTAGCCCGCACCGTGCGCTCGGGAACGGCGCCTGGCTCAGCGATCGGGCTCGGGCCGCCTCGACCCGCCAGCTAGCGATCCTGATCACGCGCCGGCGACCATCACGGCCTAGCTCGGTCGGACACGCCAGAGCCTACGGCAGCCCACCGCAGCTCCCGGTTCGCGCCGGTCTGTAACGGATGAACCGGACAAGCGAATCTGCCACCGTGGTAGTGGTGACCCACAGCGTCGAGATCCGCACGCTCGAACACGGGGAGTGGGCCTTGCTCCGTCAGCTCCGGCTACGGGCACTGCGAGAGGCTCCCGAAGCCTTCGGCCCGAGCGTCAGACGCGAACGTCTACGCACCGCTTCCTACTGGCGAGAACAGATGAACCTCTGCCGCTGGTTCGTCGCCGAGGCCGGCCATAGCCAGATCGGGTTCGCCGCGGGATCGGCACCCTTGGCCGATCACGTCGACGAACGCCACCTCCTCAGCCTCTGGGTCTCACCAGACTGGCGACGACGCGGAGTCGCCCGCGAACTCATTGAGGCGGTCGCCAGCTGGGCGGCGGTCGAGTCCGCCCGGTCGCTGTCCCTCTGGGTCTTCGAGCAGAACAAGGCGGCCATCAACGTCTACGAACGGCTCGGTTTCAGCTGGACCGGGCACAGCAAGCCGTACGACAGCCGCCAGGAGATGCGCATGATCAGGCGCCTGCCCGGTCGGTAGCCAGAAGCCGGAACCCATCCAGCCACGTTCTGACCGCCATCAGGCAAGGGCGCCACGGGCACGGACCGTGCCGCCCCCGTGGGCCGACCACCGACGCCTGCCAAAGGCGGGAAAACGACTTGGGGCTGCAACTTCACACCAACGCGTCCACCTTGGCCGCCGACGCGGGCTCGGCCAGCGAGCAGTCGTTCTGGTCGCCGATGGAGATCGCCCGGCTGGAGAGGTCCAGCTGCGCGAGCCCGTCGTCCAGCGTCGGGCACTGGGCGAACCGCGCGCGAAGCACGCGCCATTCAGCCAGGTCATGCCGCCACCGTTGCAGGTAGTCCGCAAGCTGCTCGGCCTGGATGTTGGCCCGGGTGTTTTCCGCGGCGGCCAGCGCTGTCAGCGCCCGCGTCGTCGCCGGTCCCGGTGGCCCCTGGGTCTCCAGCCTTTCCGCGGCAGCGGAGATGAAAACACGGCGGCTCTGCAAGAACTCCCGCCAATAGCCGACGTTCGCGTCCACATCCGTGAGATCGAGGTGCCGTAGCGTCCACAGCCCCTCAGCGAGGATGTCGCCGAACTCCTCGGCAGCAGCTCGTTTTGGGTCCGCGAACGGCTGGTATGGAAGCTGACGGACGGTCCCGGTAGCTCCTAGCCTCCCCCTCGCCAGAGTGTCGAAGAAGAAGAGCCAGTCCTCGTTGTAGACGCGTGGGAAGAAGCCCAGGGCCTTAGTCGGATCGACCACGACCGCCGAACCACTGACGAATACGTCCTGGCTGCCGCCCGCCAGCCGGTTGGCATGGCAGACGACGGAGTTGTCCGGAAATTTCTTGGCGACCATGCCGACGGCGTCGAAACGCGCGAGCCCGGCGGTCGCGCGCAGCACGAGTTCCGGCCGCACGTCACGGATGTCGTCGTCCAGGAACAACAGAGACCTCCAGCCGGCGGCGGCGCCGAGCAGGAGGCCGAGATTCCGTTTCAGGCTCAGGTCGCCCAGATGCCGAGGCACGGCCGCGGCCACCGCCGAGGTCTGGAAGTCGTCCAGCCAGCCGCGCCGGTAGGTGCTCAGGTCCAGGACGCTCGCCCGGAGGCCCGGGACCTCCCGTGCGACCTCGGCGACCTTCCTGACCTGGGCGTTCCCGCTGCACATCGCCACCAGCCGGGCGCCGACGGCGGTGGCCAGCTCCATCGCGGCGACCAGGCTGTAAGCCGGGCGGGAGGCCGGTACGACGATCGCGTCCAGCCGATCGGCCCGGCCCGGGCCGCACCAGCGCAGCAGATCGCGGTGGGAGGTCCGATGGTCTATGGACGAGTTCCCACCACCGGGTCTGTCGCCGATCTCCTCCGGCCCTTCGACCTCAGCCACCGATCAGGTCCTTTCCGGCCATTCGAAGATGACCGAATATTCGTTAACGAGATCCGGGGTGACGGTCTTCCCTCTGTGCACTGGGACACGCATCAGCACGCCGAACTCGGGAGCATCTCCAAATTTATCAATGATGTGCTGCTCATTCCGATCCCGAAAATTCGCGTCGGTAAGGCAGCGAACGGCACCCAACACCCCGCGGGAATACACGCCATTGCAGATCGTCAGTGTGCGCGCCTGGTTGTACGGATTTGGCGTCCTGACCAGCAGCCCGACGTCCTCCACGAGAAGCGAGTCAGCGGTCTTCGGGTAATGGCGGGTGGCTTTGTCACCGCGCCGCGTCTCGAAGACCTCACCGTCGGGGTAGGCCGGGTCCTCGACCTGCACCACGGGGAACGAAGTCTGCCTGTTGTACCACTCTGTCGACTGGTTCCAACCCAGGCCCCCGAGAAGCACGAGGTGGGCGGACAGGTCGTCCGAGGTGATGTTGGCCGAGGTTAAGAACCGCACGTCGAGCGCGGGGTTCTCCGCCCGGATATGGCCGAACAACTCCACCAGCGCGTCCACGTCCGCGTAGGTGAAGAGCTCCGTGTAGTTGACGCTGTCGGCGAGGCCCATCTGCGGCCGATCGTCCGGTGGAATCTGCCCGCAGATGATCCGGACGGGCGCGCCGTCGTTGAAGTGCCAGGTACGGCGTTGCGAGGCGCCCGGCAGGGACGCGAGCCCCGGAACCGAAGCGAGTTCCGGCAGCGGAACCGTCGCGTCCTCGTGGAGCGCCGTGAGCTCGACGAGGAGGTCGTCCCGCTCGGTCCGTTCCTCGTCGGTCAGCTCTTCCTCGCCGGCGAGCCGCGGTAGGCCTTCCGCGTCCGGCCGTGGCGCGGCATGCAATCGGGCATAGGCCGCGAGCCTGCCGGCTGGGACTCTGGCGACGTTCTCGTCGGAGGAGACGGTCGCCACCGAGACGCCGAGTGCCTTGGCAACCATCAACTGCGACAGCCGCGGTTCACCAGACTCGCGTAGCTGCCGAAGCCGGCGGGCCAGCGGCACGGGCGGGTGGGACATCAGGGGTTCCACCTCCTCCACCTGTATTCACTGAACTTCAGCGCCACCTTGAATCTGTGAACTAGCGCAGCCTAACAGTCGAACCCCCGGACAACCATACGGGACAGTGCGCGCCGCGTCGGTTTGGGCATTGGTTTGTTGGGGAGTTGGCCTTAGAGTGATTTGTACCCCCACTCGACTCTTGAAGTCATAGGGTGGGACTTCAAGATTACAGCTTGATACAGCTGAAGTCGAGAGAATCACCTGGAGGTGGAGTCCAGCTAGGCCAGAACACAGAACACCCCTGGCACACCGTTGCCGCGATGTACCAGGGGCGTCTTTCAAACCGGGCGCCTGTCCGTCCCCGTAGCGCAAGAGCAAACAAACGCACTTGAACGGAGGTAACCCATGTCCAGAGTAGCGCCGCCGGTACTGCCGGTAAATGGCCTGCTAGCGCAGGCTGACACCGGTAGCGGTGGTGGCGGCGGCCTCGTCCTGGCCGTCATCGTGATCATCGGAATCTTCGCCTTGATGACCTTGCTTACCCGGCACATCCGGTCGATGTGGCAGCTCGCCCAGACGTTCCTGCGGCCGATGATGTCAGCCGTCAAGACCCTGATTCTGGTCGGTCTCATCTGCGTCGTCGTCCTGATCGAGATGGCCCGGTCGGCCACCGGCCACACGGCAATCGGCCCATCGGCCCCAGAAGCGGCTGGAGTACGGCCCACGCCCGTCCTTCGCAGCCTCACTTGAGCACAGAGCCTGAACACCACCTGAACTCCCGACGACGGTCGCCCTCAGCGCCGAGGGCGACCGTCGTCGTGTCCGTGTGCGAACCGGACAGCGGAAGTACCGGCGGAGAAGAGGTGTTGGAGCCGACCAGCGGGCCGACCAGCGCTGGACTGGTCGGAAGGCGAACGACGTACGAGCCGAACCGGAAGGCGGCAAGGGTGCCAATGGCCATCCTCATCACGGGCGCGACGGACGGGCTTGGCCGGGCGTTGGCGCAGCGGCTGGCGGCGGACGGGGAGACGCTGATCCTGCATGGCCGCGACACGGCCCGGCTTCAGCGGACAGCCGACGAGATCGAGGCGGGCCCGGGAGCCAAGCGGCCGGCGACGGTCCTGGCGGATCTGTCGGAGCTGGCGCAGGTGCGTCGCCTGGCGGCCGAGGTGCGCGGGATGACCGACAGGCTCGACGTGCTGGTGAGTAACGCGGGAATCGGCTCCGGAGAGCCGACCGGCCGGGAGCGGGGGGTCAGCGCCGACGGGTACGAGCTGCGGTTCGCGGTGAACTACCTGGCCGGGTTCCTGCTGACGCTGGAGCTGTTGCCGCTGCTACGCGCGACCGGCACCGGCGCCGCGGCCCCGGCGCGGATCGTCAACGTGGCCTCGCTCGGGCAGGAACCGATCGACTTCGACGACCTCATGATCGAGCGCGGCTACGACGGAATGCGGGCCTATCGGCGCAGCAAGCTGGCTCAGATCATGTCCGGCTTCGAACTCGTCGAACGGTTGCCGTCGGCTGAGGTGACGGTGAACAGCGTGCACCCTGGCACTTTCATGCCGACGAAGATGGTCACGTCGGAGAACGTCACGCCGATCGACACACTCGAGACCGGAGTCGAGTCCACTCGCCGCCTCGCGGTCGAGCCGTCCTTTGCCACAGTCACGGGACGTTTCTTCGATCGGTCCCGCGATGCCCGCGCGAATACCCAAGCATATGACCCGGCCGCCAGGGCCGAGCTGTGGGAGCGCAGCCTGAAGCTGGTGGACCAGCCAGACCTGCCGAACTGAGACCGGCAGGTTCGCCGCCCCGACGGGATCTGGCATCAGCGAGTTCAGCGGGGTTCAGAGGTTCAGCCAGTTCCAGCTTCTGGCAAGTCAGGCGGACCGGCCGCCGAGCTTCGTGACGACGGCGCGGTCGAGGTCGGCGGCGGCCAGGCCCGCGTCATCCAGCAGACCCGCGTCCAACGCGCGAAGGACGTGGCCGGCCAGCGCCCGGGCCGTCGCCGGCTCGTCGGCGACGGCGCCCGCGAACCGGGCCTCGGCATAGGCGGACAGCCGGCCCAGCGCAGCCGGCAGGCCGGCGACCAGGTTCGCGGCGACGGCGGCGTGCCGGCTGACGAGCTGGGCGGGGTGCAGGTCCCAGCCCTGGTAGAGGCCACGCCGCCAGGCACGGGTCACCAGCCCGGCGTGCCGCTGCCAGGCGGCCCGCACGACCGGCGTCGGGCCGACCGGCAGGAAGTTCGACGAGCCGTCGGCCACCCGGATCCCCGTACCAGCGGTGACGAGCTGCATGAGGGTCGTGGCGTACTCGACCGAAGGGTGGTCGCTGGCCTGGTGTTCGGCGGCGATGCCGAGCGCGGCCGAGTAGTCGTAGGTGCCCACGTGCAGACCGGTCACCCGGCCGCGGCCGGCCTCGACGAGCGCGGGCAGGGCCAGTACGGCCGCGGGGGTCTCGATCTGCAGTTCGACGGCCGGCGGGCGCAGGTCGATCCGGGGAATCAGCTCGTCGAGCACCGCGAGAAACACCGTGACCTGTTCGGGAGCGCTGACCCTCGGCAGGGTGAGCACCAGGCCTGGCGGGCCGCCGTCGTCGCCGGCGAGCGCGGTCAGGAACAGGTCGAGGCTGCGCAGGCCACGGTCGCGCACCGCCGGGTCGAGGGACTTGGGCCGCAGTCCGTAGCTCGCCGGCAGGGCACCGGCCTCGTGGGCGGCCCGCAGCGCCGTCGCGGCGGCGATTGCGTGCTCGTCCTCGACGTCGTCGGGGCGGATGCCGTAGCCGTCTTCCAGGTCGGCCCGGAGGTCCTGGATCGGTTCGAGAGACAGCGCCGCGAGGACGTGTGCGTACACCCGTTCGGCGAGCGCGGGGTCGGCGCCGGCCTCGGCGGGGTTCGGTGCCGCTCCGCCTGGGCCGCTGGTCGCGCCGAGGCCGGTCGCGGCGGCGAGGGCCGCGGGCGACGGCGCGTGCGCGGCAAGCGCCTCACGGGCACCTTCGCCCCAGTCGAGCACGACGTCGGGATGCAGCCGGTCGGCCGGGATGTAGCAGGTGTGCACCGGCTGACGGGTACCCGGATCACCGGGGTGACGGGCCGCGAGCTGCGCGTCGACCGGCGCCAGCGACGCGGTCAGCCGGGCAAGCAGGTGTTCCGACAGGGTGGGCACCCTCCGAGTGTCTCCCGTCGGGTTGCGGCGCTCCTGTTGAAAGCTCACTGGGTGACGCAGTCAGCGCGTTCCACCTGCTGTGCCGCTGGGTTGAGTTGCCGCTGGATTCAGCTGCCGCGGTACGAGGACAGCCCGTAGGGGGCGAGCAGTAGCGGAACGTGGTGGTGAGCCGCCGGATCGTCGATGTTGAAGGTGATCGTCACCTCAGGAAAGAACGACGAACGTTCGGCGGTGTCGAAGACCAGCCGCCACCGGCCCGGGGCATCCGCCGGAAGCGTGGCGATCCGGCCGTCGGCGTCCGTCTCTGCCTCGGCCACCAGCCGCCAGCCCTTTGGCTGGCCGTCGAAGCCCAGGATGATCTTCTCGAGGCGAACCGCGATGCCGGCAGCTGGCCGGCCGGCTCCGGTGTCCAGCACGTGGGTGGACAGCGACATCTGGCCCTCACTCATCGGCGCGCCCCGGCGGCGGCCCATCCGCAGTATCTGCCGCATCCGGCGCACGGCCGCCCGCACCCGCCGGGAGGCACCAATGTGGCACCACCGAGTAACGAACGTGATACGTCGAGGCGCGCGCGACGGGGCTGGCGTCAACGCCGCCCTCGCGCCAGACCGAGGCAGCCCCGGCCAGAACAGGCGGACGTCCCGAAACGGGCCAACGGGCGATGCCAACCGGTCCCCCGCCCGTGGCCACACACCCGGTTCGCCGCCGTTATCAGACGGCCACGGGGCGTCTACTATGCGCCGTACCCGCATGCGGCCGTATTCGGCCGAATCCGGGGCGGGGGACGCAGTTTGGGGGGTGAGCGACGGGTCTGAACAGAGTGGGCTGAGGCGGCGGCATGGTGTGGTTTGTCGGACGGGGATCCGAGCTCGATCGACTGTCGGCCCAGTACGCGGCCGCCGTCGTGTCCGGTCTGCGGTGCGTCCTGGTCGAGGGCCAGGCCGGCATCGGCAAGACCACGCTCCTCGACCAGTTCCTCGCCCGGCTCCCGACCGGCAGCGACGGCTCCGACGGCGCCGCTGACCCCGGCGGGCACGGCGGCCCAGGCGGACCCGCCGGCTCCGGTGGCCCAGCCGCCACCGTTCCTCCCGTGATCGCCCGGGTCGAGGCCGCGGACAGTGTCCGCTCCCACGACCTGGACCTCGCCAACCGGCTGCTCACCGTGCTGACGGCGGTGGCGGAGCGGCCGGCACCCGGCTTGAGCATTGACCCAGCCGCGGCCACCACCGCACCGAGGCCGACGCACGAAGCGACGGCGACACCCAGGTCTGACGCACCCCCAGGGTCTGACGCACCACCCGACCCGGACGCGGAGCCAGAAGCGGGCGCCAACACCGAAGCGGACGCGGACATCGCCGCCGCCGAGCGGATCCGCCAGACCGGCGAGCTGCTGCTGGGGGCGGCGGCCCGCCGCTGCGCCGACGGACCGCTCGTGATCCGGATCGACGACGTCCACTGGTGCGACGCCCCGTCCCTGCGCGCCATCCAGTACCTGCTGCTGCACGGGGCCCGACTGCCGCTGCTGCTGGTGGTCGCGGGCCGCAGGCACGACTCGCCGTGGTTGGACGGCGTGCGCCGGCGCGCGCAGGTGGCCGGCGCCGTCCTCGACCTGGCCGGCTTCGGCGAGGCCGAGCTGGCCGAGCTGTGCGCGGCCACCGGCCGGCCGCCGCTACCGCCGCGGCGGTCGCGGTCCCTGGTCGAGGCGACCAGCGGCAACCCACTGTGGATCACGAAGTGGCTCGCCGCGCACGGTGACTCCGACGCCGTCCCGACCGGTGACGGGTCCGTACCGGCCGTCGGCCAGGCCGTGGTCGGTGCGCTGCGCGCGCCGGAGTCGCTGGGGTCGCTCGTCACGCGCGACCTGGCCAGCTGCCCGCCGGCGGGGCGGCGGCTGGCCGCGGCCGTGGCGGTGCTGGGCCGCACCGCCCGGCTCACCGACCTCGCGGCCATCGCCGGGATCGCCGACCCGGCCGGTGCCCTCGCCGAGGCGGTCCGCCACGACCTGGTCGACACCGTCGGCCAGCCACCGGCGCTGCGGGTGAGCCCGCCGCACGCGCTGGTGCGCGCCGTGATCTACCACGCGATCGACCTGCCGCGGCGGTCCGCGCTGCACCTCGCCGTGGCCGAGGCGGCCACCGACCGGGCGACCGCACTGGAGCACCGGGCCGCTGCCGCGCTGACTCCGGACGGAGGGCTCGCGGACGAGCTGATCAAGCTGGCGGCCACCGAGGCCACGACCGGCCGCTACGTCCGCGCGGCCGACCATCTGTTGCTGGCCGCGCCGCTCACCCCCGACCCGGCCCAGGCGCACGCGCTGCGCCTCGACGCGGCGATGTCCTTCCTCCAGGCGGGCGAGCGGGCAGAGGCGGCCGCGATCCTCGCCCAGGATGATCGCGACGGCGCCGAGGCCGACGGCGACCGACGCGCCGACAGTTCGCCGCGGCGGCGGTACGTGCGGGCCCACCTGGACCTGCTCGCGAACCGGGCCGAGCAGGGGGTGCTCGGGTTCATGGCCAGCTGGGAGGCGGCCCGCGCGGCCGGCGACGCCGAGACGGCCGCACAGAGCGCGGCCTGGCTCGCGCAGGCGTTCATCCCGGCCGGCTTCTACGACGAGGCCGGACTGTGGGCGGCTCGCGCGTTCGACGAGCGGTGCGCGCCGTCGCCGCTTCGCGCGCAGGGGCTGGCCCTGCTCGCGGCGTCCCGGACCGCCTCGACCGGGGACGGCGGGCGGGCGCTGGCCGAACTCGCGGCCGGTGCGGAGGCGTTGGACCCGACGCCGCACACCAGCGCGGCCCTGCGGATCGGGCGCGGCGTGGTGCGGCTGTGGTCCGGCGACCTGCCCGGTGCCGCCGCCGACCTCGACCCGGTCACCTATGCCCCGGACACCGCCATGCACCTGCGGCTGCTCGCGATGACCCACTTCGCCGAGGCGACGTTCCGCGCCGGGCGGTGGAGGCAGGCCCTCGCCTGCGGGCAGGACGCCGTGGCCCTGGCTGAGTCGGCCGGGCACATCTGGGTGCTGCCGTTCGTCTACGCGAACGCCGCGCTGGTCCCGGCGGCGCGCGGCGACGCCGCGGCGGCGGGACGGCTGCTGGCCCGGGCCGCGGAGCTGGACGGCGACGGCGTGCCGGCCATGTGGGCGTACCACGCCACCGCCACCGCCCACCTGGCCGCGGCCCTCGACGACCCGGCCGGGGTGGTCGAGGCCTGCGCCCGGGTGGTGACGCTGGCGAACCCGGCCGGCGCGCTCGCTCCGGGAGTCTTCGAGTGGCGCCACCTGTTCGTCGAGGCGCTCGTCCGGCTGCGCCGGTTCGACGAGGCCGCGGGCGAGCTCGTCCGGCTGGAGGACGAGGCGGGCCGGCGCGGCTCGGCGGTCACGCTCGCCGTCGCGGCCCGGGCGCGTGGCCTGCTGGCGGCCGGCCAGCGCCGGCTCGACGAGGCGGTCGCGCTGTTCGAGCAATCGGCCCGGGAGGCCGCCGCGCTGAGCATGCCGTTCGACGCGGCCCAGGCCACGCTGCGGGCCGGGGAGATCCATCGGCGCCAGCGGCGGACCCGGCGGGCGGCCGACGCGTTGACCGACGCGCTCGGCGCGTTCGAGACGCTCGGCGCGACGACCTACGCCCGGCGCTGCCGGGAGCTCCTCGCCGTCGTGACGGGACCCGCGGCGAACACCACCCGGCGGTCGGCGAGCCCCCCGCCGCAGCCCTCCGCGCTACCCACGGCCGGCTGGGAGCCCGTCACGGCCGGCAGGACCGGCGAGGTCGGCCCGGGGCAGCGAGCGCTGACCGACCGGGAGCGGGCACTGCTGGTGCGCATCCTGCGAGGGGACGACTTCGAGGCGATCGCGCGCGAGCTGTACCTGTCCCGCGGGCACGCGGAGAACCTGGCCCGGGACCTGTACCGGATGCACGGAGTCTCGTCACGCGCCGAGCTGGCCGGGCTCTACCTCGGGCTGCGGGACCCCTCCGGCGCCGCGCTGGTGCTGCCGGACCCCGGCGCGACCGGTTCCGGCCAGCCCGCTCCCGGCCAGCAGTAGGCCTTCCGGATACCCGTCCGCGACGCGCCGATTCCAGAGAGTTCTGTGGTTGGCGGACAGCGGCCAGGGCTTCATCCCCCAGCAACGGCGCCTGCACCCAGGCCAGCCACCGGCAAACGGGAATCCTGCTCGGCGATTGTCCCGCTTCGGTGCATGGGTTTTCCCACTGTCGGGAGCGGATTGGACCCCTTTACGCTCGGTCCGGGCGGATCCGATCGACACGACGTGCCTGACCGCGAGCCAGGCGCGAGGACGCCATCGCGGGTCGGCCGGCGTGCCGTCCGGCGACACCGAACGGCCCGGGCCGCCGGAGACGGGGGGCGGCGGCCCGGGTTCGGTGCGTCTCGTCCAGGTTGCCCTGGCCGGGTTCTGCGCCTCAGGAACCGGTGATCAGGCGGTGCAGCCGCATCGCCGTGATCTCGGCCTGCTGGCCCGCCGCGACCCGCAGTTCGCGGGCGGGCTCGTTGCCGAGGCGTTCGCGCAGCAGCGCGAGGATCTCCTCGGCGGAGCGACCGGCGGCCCGGATCAGGAAGATGTAGCCGAAACGCTCCTCGTAGGTCTCGTTGCCCTCGCTCATCGCGGCCCGCACCTCGGCGCTGGCCGACTCCATCGCGGCCTGCTCGCGCCGTGGCGCGTCCAGTCCGGCGATCGTCGCGCGCGACGAGGTGGTCGGCGCCCCCGACAGGATCGGTCGCTCGCCGATCCGCGGATGCGCCGTGAACGCCTCCAGCCACGCCGTCTCGGGCAGCTTCCACCACTCCTGCTCGGCGACGGCGAGCAGCTCCTCCAGGGTGCCGAACGGCCGGCGGGCGGCGACGGCGTCCGCCCAGTCCTCCGACCCGCAGCAGGCGAGCAGCTCCTCCTTGGCCGCGCCAGCCGAGAGCGCGTCCAGCCAGCGGACCGCCAGCGACTCGCGCCCGTGCTCGGTCGGGGCGCCGAGCAGGCGCAGCCGGGCGAGGCCCCCGTCGGGGATCGCGTCGACGCGGACGTGCGTCGCCTCGACCGGAACCTCCAGGTCGAACAGGTGGCGGGTGTTCGGCTGCGTCCTGGTCGGGGGCAGCATCGGGCGCCAGTCGGTGATCGTCGAGACGTCGTCCGAATGCGTCAGCTCGGGCGCGAACGCCGCCCACAGCGCGACGGCACGTGGCGCGTTGCCGCGGAAGTGCCGGGTGTCGACCTCGGCGCGCACGACCCGGCCGGCCGTGGCCAGCCGGATGACGGCCCAGTCGTAGCCGGCGGTGCGTCGGCGCCGGGTCTCCCAGCCCTCGCCCATCACCCGGGCCTCGCCGCCGGCGTTCAGGTTGTGCCGGTCGCCGTAGTGCATGTCGCTCGCCGCGACGACGACGCCGCCGAGGTAGGCGGCGGCCAGGTCGGAGGTGACCCGGTCGAGCAGCCGCGGGTCGGGCACGACCTCGCCGTGCGCGCGCAGCCGGGCGACGCCACCGTCCGGGTAGATCGTCAGGCGCAGGTGGGTGATCCGGATCCGGCCGTCGCCCTCGACGGGCAGCACGTTGACTGCGTCCGGGTTCACCGGTGTGCGGGCCACCAGCGTCACCCACTGGACCGACTCGTCGAGCAGCTCCTCCGGCGACGGGTAGCCGCCGACGGTGGCGCCCTGGATCTCGACCGCCTCGGGCGAGTTGCCGGTGAAGTGCGACGTGTCGACGGTGACGGCGTGCACGATGCCGGGCACGCCGAGGCGGACGACCGCCCAGTCCGCGCCGGGCAGCACCCGGCGGCGGCGGGTCTCCCAGCCGTCGGTCCAGCTCCCGCGCTCGGTGAACACACCGGGGCGCCTGATCGGCGGCTCCGGCAGCAGCATCCGCTCGGCGAACGCGAAGAACTCGTCGTTGACGGCCACCACCGAGCCACCGAGCCGCGCGCCGGCAAGGTCGACGAGATTGGTCAGGTCGGGGGCGTCAGCCATCCGGAGTCTGTCCTCCCTGTGTGCCCGGGCTTGTCCGTCCGGGCCACGCGTCCTTGCGGTACCCGGTCTCGGGCACCGCGTCACCTGTGCCGCCCGCGGCGGGAACTTCTACCGGCCGCGGTCCGGCGCAGGATGCAAGCTTCCTGGAACGAGGCTGTCGGGGAAGCGTGCTTCCCGCCACACATCACCGGCGACAGCCCGGCCAGGGACCCGAGACGGGCGCCGCGCGACGGCCTCTGCCTGGTCAACGGGTGAGCAGCTGGCCCCGTGCGGGACGGGCGCCGTCGATCCGCTGACCGCGCAGGTAGGTCGCGTGGACCACCCCGTCCAGCGTGCGTCCAGCGTAGGGGGTGAGCGGGTGACGATGGGCCAACGTTGCGGCGTCCACCACAGCGGAACCTTCCGGGTCGAAGACGACCAGGTCGGCGTCGGCGCCCACGGCGATCCGGCCCTTGTGGCCGAGCCCGGCGTGATCGGCCGGCCCGGTAGCCACCCACCGGGCCAGCTCGGCCAGCCCGTGGCCGCGCCGGCGGGCCCCGGTCCACACCGCGCGCGGCCCGAGCTGGACCGAGGCGATGCCGCCCCAGGCCGTGCCGAAGTCGCCGGTGTCGACCGACTTGACGTCGGGGCTCGCCGGCGAATGGTCGGAGACGACGCCGACGAGAAGGCCCTCGGCCAGCCCGTCCCAGAGCCGCTCCAGGTTGGCGGCCTCCCGGATCGGCGGCGCGCACTTGAACTCGGTGGCGCCGTCGGGGACCTCCTCGGCGATGAAGCTGAGGTAGTGCGGGCAGGTCTCGACCGTCAGCGCCAGGCCCTCGTCGCGGGCGGCGAGCACGTCGTCGAGCGCCTCGGCCGCGGCCAGGTGCAGCACGTGCAGCCGCGCCCCGGTCGCGGCGGACAGCGCGGCCAGCGACGCGATGGCCTCGGTCTCGGCGGCCGGCGGGCGGGAGCGCAGCCAGCTGGCGAACGACCGGCCGGCCGCGGCCGGCGCCGTGTCGAGGACCGTCGGGGACTCGGCGTGTACGACGGTGAGTGCGCCGAGCCGGGCGGTCAGCCGGGCGGCGGCGGCCAGCGCGTCCAGCGAGACGTGCGGGAACTCCTCGACCCCTGAGGGCGCGAGGAACGCCTTGAAGCCGAACACGCCGGCGTCGTGCAGCTCGGCCAGGTCACGCAGGTTGTTCGCGTCGGCGCCGATGATCCCGCCCCAGAACCCGACGTCGACGAAGACCTGCCCGCTGGCCGCGGCCCGCTTCGTCGCGAGCGCGTCGACCGACGTGGTCGGCGGGATCGAGTTGAGCGGCATGTCGATGATGGTCGTGACGCCACCGGCCGCCGCCGCCCTGGTCGCCGTCGCGAAGCCCTCCCAGTGGGTGCGGCCGGGCTCGCTGACGTGCACGTGCGTGTCCACGGCCCCGGGCAGCAGCGCGAGATCGCCGAGGTCGGTGACGTGCGCGCCGGGGGCGACCTCGTCCGGCCCGGTGACCGCGGTGATGCGGCCGCCGGCGACGTGGACGGCCGCCGCGATCACCCCGTCCGGGGTGACGACGCGCCGCGAGCGCAGCACCTCGACCCGCTCGGGGAGCGTGAGCGGGGCCGGAGCCCCGCCAGCCCGGCCGCCAGCCTCGGTCGCGTCAGCCGTCATCGGACCCACCCTCCAGGTGCGCGGGCAATACCGGTGGATCGGACGGCACCGGCGGCCGGTCCAGCACGATCGGCGTGTAGACGGTCGTCTCGGTGCGGGCGGCCGCGCCGGTCGCCGGCTCCGTCACCAGGTCGCCGGGACGGACCGGCACGCGGCGCAGGTCTCGTCCGACGGCGTCCCGGATCGCCGCGACGACGGCCGGCGTCGCCGTTCCGGTCGGCGCCTCACCGACGCCCTTCACCCCGTAGGGCGCGTCCTGCTGCGGGTAGGTCACCGCGACGAAGTCGAGGTCGGGCACGTCGGCGATCGTGGGCAGCAGGTAGTCGTGGAACGTCGGGTTGGCCACCACGCCGTCGACCGTCACCAGCTCCTCCATCACCGCGATGCCCAGGCCCTGCGCGGTGCCGCCCTCGACCTGGCCGAGCAGGGACAACGGGTTGAGGACGGTCCCGCAGTCCTGGGCGAGCGCCATCGACACCACCCGTACCAGCCCGAGGTCGAGGTCGACGTCGACGACCGCGCGGTGCGCCGCCGCGGCATAGGCGACATGCGCGTTGCCCTGGCCGTAGGCGTCCATCGGCTCGGTCTCCCGGTGGCGGTGGGTGAACTCGGCCTCGACCGGCCCGTCGGCCAGCGCCTCCGCGAGCGGGATGCGCACCCCGACCTCCGGTCCGATGATCTCGCCGTCCCGCAGACTGAGCACCCGCCGCGGCGCCTCGGCGACCGACGGGGGCAGGCCCAGCGAGCGGGCGACCCGGGCCAGCAGCCGGTCGGCGACGCCGACGCAGGCGCCGCGCACCGCCCCGCCGCTCATCCAGGTCTGCCGCGACGCGCTGGTGGAGCCGGCGCTGCCGATGGCGGTGTCCGCCGGGGCGAGCACGACCTCCTCGACGGCGAGCTCGGTGCGCGCGATCTGCCCGGCGATCGTCACGAAGCCCTGGCCGACCTCGGCGCACGCGGTGTGGACCCAGGCCCTGGCCTGGCCGTCCGGGCCGATCTCCAGCCGGGCCCTGGCGACCGCGAAGTCGTCGAAGCCCTCGGAGAACAGCAGGTTCTTCACCCCGAGTGCGTAGCCGACGCCACGGCGGACCCGGGCCGGATCGGCCCCGGCCGGCCGGCCCCCTGGCAGCGCCAGCCCGCTGGCGACGTCCGGGCCGGTCGGGTCGAGGGCGGGCGGCAGCGGCCGGGCGGCGACCAGCTCGATCAGCTCCCGGGCCGGCATCGGGCCGGGGATCGGCTGGCCCGTCGGCAGGATGTCGCCGGCGGCCAGCGCGTTGCGGGCCCGCAGCTCGACCCGGTCCATCCCGAGGGCGGCGGCGAGCCGGTCCAGCTGGGCCTCGTGCCCGAACGTCACCTGCGGGACCCCGAAGCCGCGCATCGCCCCGCACGGCGGGTTGTTCGTGCGGGTGGACGCGCCGTACAGATGGGCGTTCGACACCCGGTAGGGACCGGCGGCATGGGTGACGGCGTTCGCGATCACCGCGTGCGACGACGACGCGTACGCGCCCCCGTCCAGGATGACCCGGGCCTGCACGGCGACCAGCTGGCCGTCACGGGTGGCCGAGTGGCGGAACCACATGATCGCCGGATGCCGGTGCGGGTGGCCGAGGAACGACTCGACCCGGTCGTAGGCGATCCGGACCGGCGCTCCGGTGCGCAGCGCAAGCAGCGCGCCGTGGACCTGCAGGGTGACGTCCTCGCGGCCGCCGAACGCGCCGCCGACGCCGGCCAGCGTGAGCCGGACCCGCTCGTCGGGCAGCCCGAGGCAGGCGGCGATCTGCTCACGGTCGGAATGCAGCCACTGGGTGGCCACCGCCAGCTCGACCCCGCCGTCGGCCGCGGGCGTCACCAGCGCCGCCTCCGGCGCGAGGAACGCCTGGTCCTGCATGCCGAAGACGTAGGTGTCCTCGACGGCGACGGGCCCGACGAGGTCAGGCTCCGGGCCGTGCCGCAGGTCGATCGCACGAAAGACGTTCGGGTGGCCCGAGTAGGCCCAGCCGTCCGGCCCGTACGCGGGGCTGTCCGGATGCAGCGGCTCGGCGCCGGGCGCCATCGCCGCCTCCGGGTCGACGACCGGCGCCAGCGGCTCGTAGTCGACCCGGATCGCGGCCAGCGCGCGGCGGGCGGTGGCCGCGTCGACGGCGGCGACCGCGGCGACCGGCTCGCCGGCGTAGCGGGCCTCGGTCGACGCGAACACCGGCTGGTCGAGGCCGATCAGCCCGTAGGTCGCGACGCCGGGGACGTCCGCGGCGGTGACGATCGCCGCCACCCCGGGGATCCGGCGCGCCGCGGCGGTGTCGATCGCGCGGATCCTGGCCCGGGCGTACGGGCTGCGCAGGGTGCGGGCGTGCAGCATGCCGGGGCTGACCAGGTCGCCGGCGTAGGGGAACACTCCGGTCACCTTGGCGGGCCCGTCCGGCCGCAGCGAGGGTGCGCCGATCCGCTCCCGGCCTGGCGCCGGCAGCGCGGTCGAGCCCGGCTCTCCGGTCCGCCGCTCCGCCGGCCCGCCGCCGGCCGGCGAGGCCGGCTCGGAACCGTTCACCGATCCGCCCGCGCTCACGGCCGAACCGCCAGCTCGGCCTGGACGGACCGGACCGCTGCGAGGATCCGGCCGTAGCCGGTGCAGCGGCAGATGTTGCCGGCGAGGGCCTCGCGGATCTCCTCCTCGGTCGCGTCGGGCCGCCGGCCGAGCAGGTCGGTGACGGCGACGACGAACCCGGGCGTACAGAAGCCGCACTGGACCGCGCCGTCCCGCAGGAACGCGGCCTGCACGGCGGGCCCGAGGCCGTCCGCCGGCAGGCCGGCAAGGGTCGTCACCCGCGCGTCGACCGCGTCCGCGGCGAGGACCGTGCAGGCGGTGACCACCTTCTCGTCGAGCAGCACCGAGCACGAGCCGCACCGGCCCTGTTCGCAACCGTCCTTGACGCTCGTGATCCCGAGCCGCTCGCGCAGGACGGCCAGCAACGAGTCCGCGAGGGCCGCGCCGGCGACGGTCCGCAGCGTGCCGTCGACACGTAGGTGATAGGTGGCGGCCAGCGGGTCCGCCTCCCCGTCGAACAGGTCGTCGCCGGCCGGCGCGGCATTCGCGCGGTCCAGCACCCGGCGGCCGGGCACCGCGGTGCCCTGGTCCTGTCTGGGAGTGGGGTCGGTTCCCGCCGTCACGCCGTCCCCGTTCCGCGCGCGCCGTCGCCAGCCGTGCCCGCGTCGCGCCCGCCACCGCCACCGCCACCGCCACCGCCGTCGCCGTCGCCGTCGCCGTCGCCGTCGCCGTCGCCGCTCGCGGCGGCCAGAGCCCGGGCCAGCGCCCGCGACGCGAGCACCCCGGCGGCGTGCCACCGGTAGTCGGCCGGGTCTCGCGGACCGGCTGGCAGCTGCTCGGGGGCGTCCCGAGCCGCGCGGGCGACCAGCTCACCAAACCGGTGGGCGACGCCGGCCTCGGCGGACGGGGGCGCCGACCAGTCGATCTCGCCGGCCGCGAACTCCTCCGCGACGCTCGGCCGCAGTCGACCGGTCGTGACGCCGCCGACGGCGCAGCGGATCCGGCCCGCGGCCCTGTCCACGACCAGCGCACAGTTCACCAGAGCCGGGTAGGCGGCCTGGCGGCCCCCGACCTTCAGGAAGACCTGGGGCCCGCGGGTCACCGGGAAGCGCACGGCGGTCACCAGCTCGCCGCGCCGCCGCCCGGTGGCCAGGAAGCCGACCACCGGCACGGCGCGCGAGCCGCCGCGAACCGAGCGGGTGAGTACCTCGGCGTCGGCGGCGGTGAGGAAGGTCAGCAGGTCACCGCGCGGGTTCGCCGAGCCGAGCGCGCCGCCGACCGTGCCGGTGTTGCGGATCGGCGCGGAGCCGACGGCTCGGGCCGCCGCGGCCAGGCCAGGTGCCGGTTCCCAGTCGGCGAGCTCGGCGTAGGTCACACCGGCGCCGATCGTCAGCAGGTCCGGCGCGACGCCGCGGGCCCGCAGCTCCAGGACGCGACGCAGCGCGACGAGCGCCCGCGGCCGGCGCAGGCCGGTGCGCAGCGCCGGCACAAGGTCGGTCCCGCCGGCGAGCAGCTCCACGTCGCCGACCTCGGCGAGCATCCGGACCGCCTCACCGACCGTGCCGGGCCGGTGCAGCACGGCAGTGGCGCCTGTCACCTGGCTCCCCTCTCGCCTGTCACTCCCCGTCAATACAGCTCGGAGCCGCCGCGCGCATCGTGACCACCGGCCCACGTTCCTGGCCCGCCGGTCACCGCTCGACCTGCCAGGCGGCGAACTCGGCCGGCGGAGCGGACACCGCGCGGCCTAAACCGGCCCGAATGCCGTCAACCGGCCCGAACGACTCGCGCTGCGACGATAGGACCCGCAGGTTACGAGCGTGTTCAGGACCAACTCTCACTGAGTGTTACCTCGCACCGGGCCCTCGGGAAACGGCGACGCCATGTGGGCAGAGGATGATGTGCTGGGCGCTCCGCGAGGAAGGGTGGTGTACGTGTCGCTCCGTCTGACGAACACGGATCCGGCGTTGCGGCATGGCTGGCACCCGGTGGCGTTGTCCACCGAGCTCGGCGACGAGCCGCTCGGGGTGCGCCTGCTCGGCGAGCCGTGGGTGCTCGCCCGCCTGAACGGCGTGCTCACCGCGTTCGAGGACCGCTGCCCACACCGCCTCGCGCCGCTGTCGGCCGGGCGGGTCGAAGGCGAGACGCTGGTCTGCCCGTACCACGGCTGGCGGTACGCCGCGGACGGCGGCTGCACGCTCGTTCCCGCCCTCGGCCCGGGTGTCCCGGCCCCTAAGCGGGCCCGCGCCACCACCGCCTGGGGTGTCACGGAGCGCCACGGCCTGGTCTGGATCGCCCCCGACGAGCCGTTCGCCGAGATCCTCGCGCTGCCCGAGGCGAGTGAGGACGGGTTCGACTCGATGTGGCTGGAGCCCGCGCGCTCGACGGCCGCCGCCGGGCTGCTCGCCGACAACTTCCTCGACACCGCGCACTTCCCGTTCGTGCACGCCGCCACCATCGGCGGCGTCGGTGAGGACATGCTGGTGCCGCCCTACCGGGTGGACGCGGACGGGGACGGCTTCCGCGTCGTCATGGAGCAGGACGTCTCCAACCCGGAGGACCCGGGGGTCGCGGCCGGGCTGCGCCCGCTGGTGCAGCGCCGGGTGTCGACCTACGTGTTCCGCCCGCCGTTCATGCTGCGGCTGCGGATGGAGTACCCGGACGCGGGGATCATCAACGCCATCCTGTTCTGCCTGCAGCCGCAGGACGACGGCGCGAGCCGCGTCTACACCCGGCTGATGCGCAACGACCTGGCCGGGGACACGGCCCGGCTGGCCGAGGCCGCCCGGTTCGAGCAGGCGATCCTCGACGAGGACCTGGCCCTGCAGCACCGGTTCGCCGTCGACGGGTTGCCGCTGATCAGCGGGGACGGGGAGCTGGCCGAGGAGGTCCACGTCCGGGCCGACGCCGCCGGGGTGGCGCTGCGCCGGGTGCTCGCCGCCTTCCTCACCCGGGCCGCCCGCTACCCGCGCCGGGCCGCCGCCGGGGCCGAGCCGGACGGCCGCTTCACCCGCGCACCACGGCGCCCACCGACCCGCGCCGGCCGTTGACATTCGTCTGACAGATCCTCGTCAGCGCCCGACACTGGGAGTAGCGTCAGCCGAACGGTCAAGATCGACCGCAGGCGGCGTCACAACGAGGCGAGCGCCGAGGCAATACGAACGTCGAGACAGAACGAACGTCGAGGCAAGACGAGCGTCGGACACGCGGCTTCGCAAGAGCCGCTCTTCTTTCAGGTGGCACCCTGTGCGAAACGCTGATGGCGCCCCGGCCGGCCAGGGAACGCCCGCCTGCCCGGTGACCGGGGCGGTAGACGTCACCGGTCGGGTCGTGCCCGGCGCTTCGTGGGCGGACCTGGATCCGGTCGAGTTCGACCGGCTGCGCCGCCTCATCGGCGCCGCTCGGGAGAAGGCCGACCAGCGGCTCGCGGTTCTCGACGACCTGGCGCTGGCCCGCGAGCTCGGCGTGGTGCGCCTGGCCGCGCCGGAGGGTGCCGCGGACGGGACCGACCCGGCCGCGCCGAACGGTCCGTCGGCCGAGGGCGCGGACCCGGCGCGGGTCGAGATCCTGCTCGCCGGGCTGTTGCTGTTCGGCCGGCCGGAGTCGCTGCGCAGGCTCGCGCCGACCCACGAGGCCGCCATTCAGGTCTTCGACCGGGTCGACGGGCTGGCGACCGGGACCAACGTGTTCCTGCGCTGGCCGCTGCTGCGGCTGGTCGAGGAGTTCCTGGCCCGGTTCCGGGAGCTGAACCCGAACCGCGAGGTGCGCTTCGACCTGGTCCGGATGCGGGTGCCGGTGTACTCGGAGGCCGCGTTCCGGGAGGCCCTCGCCAACGCCCTCATCCACCGCGACTACACCGCGCCGGGTGCGGTGCACGTCCAGTGGTCCGAGGACCAGATCATCGTCTCGAACCCGTCCGGCCTCCCGGCCGGGATCACCGTGGACACCCTGCTGTCGGCGCCGCCGAGCCCGCGCAACCCGCTGCTCGCCGACGCGCTCCGCCGGGCCGGCCTGGTCGCGCGCACCGGTCGGGGCATCGGCCAGATCTGGCGGGAGCAGCTGCGCCACGGGCACGCGCCGCCCGACCACGGCCGCAGCGGTGACCACGCCGTGGTCGTGGTGCTCCCGGGCGGACGGCCCGACCTGGGCTTCGCCCGGTTCGTGCTCATGCACGAGCTGGTCGGCCGGCCGCTGTCGCTGCCCGAGCTGCAGATCATCAACCGGATGCGCCGGCAGCCGCGGCTGCGGACCGAGGAGGCCGCGCAGATGCTGGCCGTCTCGAAGACGGAGGCCCGCCGGGCGCTGTTCCGGATGGTCCGCGCCGGCCTCGTCGAGATCGAGAACGCGGCCACGCCACGGCGTTCCTGGACGTTGTCCGACTACACCCAGCGGGCGTTGCGGGACTCCGCCGCCGCCGTCGCCACCGGGGAGGCGGTCGCCGCCGGAGCCGAGGTGCCGGCGAGCGGAGCCGACGGAGGCCCGAACCTGACGAAGGCGCCGCCCACCGACAAGGCCGCCCCGCCCGCCGAGGCAGCGGGCTGACCCGGCTCGGCGCCGCCCGGATCCGGTAGGGGGCCGGCTGGTCGCGGACCGCCCCCGTGGGTCAGGGAGCGGGTCGGGTGAAGAGGGCCGCCCCCAGGTCGGCGAGGGTCTGGAGCGGCCCGGCGAGCCGGCAGCCGATCGCCGCCGCGGCCGCGTCGGCGGCGGCGAGCTGGCCGTCGACGGCCTCCCACGGCGCGTCGCTGACGATGCCTGCGACGGGCAGCGGGCAGGCGGCCTGCACCCAGCCCCGGTCGATCACCACGTACCCGCCGCCCATGCCCTCCAGGGCCCGGGCGGCGGTGAGCATGTCGGCGTCGTTGGTGCCGACGAGCACCAGGTCACCGGGCGGGTCGCTGGTGGTGACGCCGACGGCGCCGCTGGTCAGCCCGACCCCGCGCAGCAGCCCGACCCGGACCGGCTCGTGGCTGCCGGACCGGTCGACGACGGCGACCTTGAGCAGGTCGTGGTCGGGGTCGGCCACGATCAGGCCGTTGCGGACCGCGGGCTCGACCCGCACCTGCCGTGGGGCCGCGGCACCGGTCGACGCCGTCGCCGGCGGCTGGAGCGGCCCCGTCGGGGCGAGGCCGCCGACTCCGGGCAGCACCGGGCGCCCTGGGACCAGCCCGGCCAGGCCGGGCGTCCGGGACGAGGGCACCACCGGAGTGGAGATCCGGGAGACGATCTCGACGGCCACCGGCAGCGGCGCCGGGTGTCCAGGCCAGCCGGACAGCGCGAACGAGTCGACATGGAGGTTCACCGGCAGGCGCACGGTGTCGAGGGCCCAGCGGGGGGCGCGGTCGGGGTTCTCGAACAGCGGCCGGCCCTGGCCGGCGGCGATGCGCCCGCCGGCGACGACGAGGTCGGGTGGTTCGACGCCGCCGATCTCGGTGACGATCAGCAGGTCGGCCAGATGGGCCGGGAGGATCGCGCCGAGGACCTGGTCGAGCCCGTGTCGGCGGGCGGGCACGAGCGTCGCGCGCCGGACGGCCTCGGCGGGCGCCAGCCCGGCGGTGATCCCGGACCGCACCGCGCAGGCGAGCTGGCCGTAACCGATCAGGTCGGCGAGCGTCCGGTGGCCGACGGTCTGCTCGCCGGGCAGCAGATCCCCCGCCGCCGGGCCAGGCGCGCCGGGGCGCCGGGCCAGCACCCGCAGCGGGGTGTCTGTCGTGGTCGCGATCCCGGCGCCACGAGGGCCGCAGCGGGCGACCAGGCCGGCGGGGTCGGTCAGCACGGTCACGGTGCCGCGCGGCACCAGCAGCCGGGCGGCCTCCCCGGGCAGCAGCAGGGTCCGTTCCGGACGGACGTGGGCGTCGACGTAGGCGGGCAGCAGGTAGCGGCCGGTCGCGTCCAGCGAGCGGCGCCCGGCGAGCGCGCCAGGCCTCGTCACGGCGGCGATGAACCGGCCGACGATCGCGACGTCCCGTTGCAGCAGCTCGCCGGTCTGCACGACGACGACCGTTCCGCTGTGCACCAGCAGGTCGGCGTCTTCCTCGCCGACGGCGACCCGCCGCAGCCGCGCGAGCTCGCCGTCGCTGGGGCCAAGCCGGCCGGCCCCGCCGGCGGGCGCCGGCCCCCGGCTCCCGACGGTCATGGCGGGCAGTAACGCCGGCCCCACCGCGAGGTCCGCGGAACTCATTCCAGGCGCCGTGGTCCCCGCGCCCGGCCACCCCGCCGCCAGCGCCGTCCCCACGCCGGCCGTCGTCACACTCACACGGGCCCTCCGGTTGGGGGGTCTGGGGGGTCTGACCCCCAGGTGACGTAGCGGGCCGGCGGAAAGTCACCCGAAGGATGGCGAACGGGTTTGTCCGCCTCGACTTCACCTACCGGCTTGCCCTGAACGGCCGCCGCCGATGTCATTGTCGCAGCCACGGACCGGACAGTCACCGATTGCTGCCGCGCATCGAGTGCTCTCCAGCACAAAGACCGCTGACCAGGAATGATGCGAGCCGTTCGGCCCGCCCGGCGCGTCTCGCCGGAAGACCGGCCGAAATGGCGCTCCCGCCGATCCGGAGTGAATCGGCGGGAGGTCCAGGTCAGCATCGCCGGCCAGTAACGTGCGTCACCATCACGGTCGGAAACCGCGGGTCAACGACGGGGCGGCTCAGGGAGTCACTTCCCGCGGGCTGGCGCCGGGCCGTACCGGGCGAGGACGACCGTCTCGATGACGCCGACGACGCCGTAGAGCACTACGCTGACCGCCGTGATCACGATGACCGACGCCCAGACGCCGCCGTAGTTGAACACCTGCTGAGCGTGCTCCATGTAGTAGCCGAGCGCCTCGCCAGTCGCGAGCCACTCGGCCAGCAGCGCGCCGATGATGGCACCCGGCACGGCGATCCGCGCCGAGGCGAACAGCGCCGGCAGCGCACTCGGAATCGCCACCTTGCGCAGCACGGTGAACGAGTTGCCGCCGTAGGCGGTGACCAGGTCGGCCGCCGCCTTCGGCGTCGAGCGCAGGCCGAAGACGATGTTCACCAGCGACGGGAAGAACACCACGATCCCGCCGATGACCGTGACGCCCATCACGGCGCGGCCGAAGACGAGCGTGATGATCGGCGTCATCGCGACCAGCGGCACGGAGCGCAGGATCATCGCCACGGGCAGGAATGCCTGCTCGACCGGCCGATACAGCACGAACAGAACCGAGACGACGATCGCCGCGACGGTCCCGGCGATGTAGCCGGAGAGCGCGTCCCCGAGCGTCTGCAACAGCCCATGGAAGATCACATGCCGGTTCTCATGTGCCTTGGGGACCGTGAACAGGTAGTTGTAGACGTCCTTCGGGTCCTTTGCCACCAGCGGATTGAGGTGGAAAACCTTCAGGAAGGCGTACCAGAGAATGACGATCACGACGGCGGAGGCGACTACCTGGCCCAGGGTGCGGCCCAGCCGGGCGAGTGCGGTGACGAGCAGCAGCGAGCCCGGCGAGCGTCGCACCACCGGCGGCGCGACCGCCGGGGCCGGCACGGACTCGGTCGCCGGAGCGGCCGTGGTGGTCACGATCCACCTCCGGGGTTACCGCGCGGGGCCCACGGGGTGAGCAGCCGGGCGATCAGCGAGGTTATGCCGTAGCCGACGGCGGCGATCGCCGAGGCGATGATCGCCAGGGCCCAGGTGCGGGGGACGTCGAACGCCGTCTCCGAGGCGATCATGGTGATCCCGATGCCCTTGTCCGCGCCCAGGTACTCACCGATGATCGCGCCGAGCAACGCGGCCGGCGGCGCGATCTGCAGCCCGGCGAACGTGCTGGGCAGGGCGGCGCGGAGCCGGACGAACCGTAGCTGGGCGACCCTCCCGCCGCCGAACGCGCGGATGGCGTCGAGCGTCGTCTGGTCGGCCGCGCTCAGGCCGGTGAGCGTGCCGACCAGGGTCGTGAAGAAGACGGAGATCCCGGCGAGCGCCATCTCCGGCGCGGTGCCGCTGAAGACCGTGGTCAGGATTGGGCCGATCGCGATGATCGGCAGGCAGTAGGAGGCCACGCCGATCTGTAGCAGGATGCGGTCGACCACCGGGATGCCGAAGCAGAGGATCGACAGGCCGATGGCCAGGCCGTTCCCGATCAGGTAGCCCTGGAAGGCGATCCACACGGTCGTGGAGACCGGGGTCCACCACAGGTGCCGGTCGGTCCAGAAGTCCTTGACGACCGCCCACGGCGTCGGCACCGCGCCACCGTGCTTGAGCACCGTGACCGCGAGGATCCACCAGAGCGCGATGATCGCCAGGGTGCCGATCAGGCCGCCCAGCCAGGAGGGCGCGCCCGCGCGGACCCGGGAACCGTCCTGAGGGGGGCTGCCGCTGGACGGGGCGGCGACCGCGCCGGCGGGAGTGTCCTGAAGAGCTGTCATGCCGGCCTCACGCGGCCCGCTCGTCTTCGTCCTGGCCCCCGAACAGCAGGCCGGACAGCTCGTCGTGCAGCTCGTGGAAGCGCGGGGTCCGCAGCATCTCCGAGGTGCGCGGGCGCGGCAGGTCGATGTCGACGATCTCCTTGATCCGGCCCGGCCGCGGGGTCATGACCGCGACCTTGTCGGAGAGGATGACCGCCTCCGGGATCGAGTGGGTGACCAGCAGGGTCGTGGTAGCCCGCTCGGTCCAGATCCGCAGCAGCTCGAAGTTCAGCCGCTGGCGGGTCATGTCGTCCAGGGCGCCGAACGGCTCGTCGAGCAGCAGCACCTTCGGCTCGACGACCAGCGCGCGGGCGATCGCCACCCGCTGGCGCATGCCGCCGGACAGCTGCGCCGGGCGGGCCTTCTCGAACCCGGTGAGACCGACCAGCGAGATCAGGTCGGCGATCACCTTTCGGCCCGCCTTCTTGCCGCTGACCTCCAGCGGCAGCCGGATGTTGGCCTCGACGGACCGCCAGGGCAGCAGCGCGGCGTCCTGGAAGGCGATGCCCAGGTGGTGGGCGCGGCGGGCCGCGGCCGGGCGCTCGCCGTGGACGAGCGCCTCCCCCTGGGTCGGCGCCTCCAGGTCGGCGAGGATGCGCAGGACGGTCGACTTCCCACAGCCGGAGGGCCCGATCAGCGTGAGGAACGAGCCCTCCGCCGTGGAAAGGTTCACGTCGTCCAGCGCGACGACCGAACGACGGCCGAGCCTGAACTCCTTGCGCAGTCCGGTCACGCTGACCCCGGACCCAGCTACCCGTTCGGCGACGGCGGCCGGTGCCGGTTCGGCGGCGGCGGTCGGGACGGCCGCCTCCTCCCCGAAGGTGACTGCCGCCGTGTCGACGGCGGGCTCCGGTGTGGGCGTGGCGGAAGCGCTCATGTCAGTCTCGGCTTCTCCTCTAGGGCTGGGACGGGGACGGGACGATCAGCGTGGCGGGTCAGCCCAGCGCGGGGATCGTCTTCAGGTCCGGCTGCTCCTTGTACAGCTCGTCGATGATGCTGGTGTCGAAGAGCTGGTCGGCGCTGATGTCGACCTTCGCCAGCTTGAGCGTGGCGATGTTCTCCTCGATCAGGGCCGGCGTGATGGTGAACAGGCCGTTCGCCTTGGTGTCGGCGGTGACCAACAGCTCGTTCTGGGCCTTGGCCTCGAGGGTCTGCTCGGCCGTGTCCAGGCCCTGGTCCTTGCCGTAGACGGTGGCGGCGAGGCTCGCCCCCGTGCCCGGGCTCGCGATCTGGTCGTGCCAGGCCTTGATCTCGGCGGACAGGAATGCCTTGATCTTGGCCTTGTCCTTCGCGAGCGTGTCGGTGGTGACCATGTACGTCTCGGAGACCAGCGGGTACTTGAAGTCCGCCAGCAGGAACGTGACGGTGTCGATGCCCTTCACCTTGAGCAGGTTCGGCTCGTTGGTGATGAAGGAGAACCACCCGTCGACCTGACCGGTGGTCAGCGGCGTCGGGTCGAACTGGACCGGCACCTTGTCGATCTTCGACGGGTCGATGTTGTTGGCCGCGAGGAACGCGGACCACACCGACTCGTTGGTGGCCTGGACACCGATCTTCTTGCCGATCATGTCCTCGGGCGTCTTGATCGGCTTGCTCGCCAGCGACATGATCGCGAACGGGTTCTTCTGGTACTGCGCACCAATGATCTTGATGGGCGCGCCCTGCAGGATCGCGGCACCGGTGATGTCCGGGGCCGAGATGCCGATGAACGCCTTGCCGGTCGCCACGTCGGCGTCCTGCGGGGTGGCGCTCGGGCCACCGCTGATCAGGTTGACCGACGTGAAGCCGGCCGCCTTGTAGTAGCCCTTCTGGTCGGCGATGTACGCGCCGGCGAACTCCACGTTCTTGATCCAGGAGAGCCGGTAGGTCAGCGCGCCGAACGACGTCGCGCCACCTGTGGCCGCCGAGCTCCCCCCAGAGCCGCTGCTCCCACACGCGGCCAGAAACTCGCTGCCGCCAATACCCAGAGCAGCTGCGCCCGCGGCCATGCCCGCACCGCGCCGCAGGAAGCTGCGCCTGTCGAATCCCGTTGTCACCGAACCCCCATCGTCGCCCCGGGGTTGAGTTCCCCACCGCCGGCCCATCCGGCCCTCCCGGGCGGTTCCACGGGACGTTAGAAAGCAGCCGTGTCGCGGCCATCGCCCCTTTGTGAACACGGTGTAACTCCCGCAGGTTGTGACGAATCCGGCCCGGCCTCGCAGGCCCGACCTGCCGGTCGAACGCGGGTCAAGTCCGACCGACGGCGAGCAAACGCCAACAACAGTGACCCAACGTGACGAATTCAGTCCCCGCGTTCGCGACGACGGCGACGCGCCAGCGGTCGGTGTTACGCGGTCGACATCTGCTGGCCCTAGGTTTGGCGCCGTGCTGCTGAGCCCGCATGAACAGGAACGCCTGCTGATCCATGTCGCGGCCAACCTCGCCAAGGAGCGCCGGGGCCGCGGTCTGCGGCTCAACTACCCGGAGGCGGTCGCGCTGCTGACCTCCTTCCTGCTGGAGGGCGCGCGCGACGGGCGCACCGTCGCCGAGCTGATGGCCGCCGGGCGCACCGTGCTGACCAGGGACGACGTCCTCGACGGCATCCCGGAGATGCTCGCCGAGGTGCAGGTCGAGGCGACCTTCCCGGACGGCACCAAGCTCGTCACGGTGCACCACCCGATCCCGTGACCGGCCTGCCTCGGGCCGCCACCGGCCGGTGCCACCCGCCGAACAGCCAGCCAGCCGCGGCCCCAGGAACGAGCGGATGCCGATGATTCCCGGCGAGGTCCTGCACGACGACGACCCGATCGAGATCAACCCGGGCCGTCCGACGCTCACCCTGGTGGTGCGCAACGGCGGCGACCGGCCGGTCCAGGTCGGCTCGCACTACCACTTCGCCGCGGCGAACCCGGCGCTCGACTTCGACCGCTCGGCCGCCTGGGGCCACCGGCTCGCGGTGCCCGCGGGAACGGCGGTCCGCTTCGAGCCGGGGATCGAACGCGAGGTCACCCTGGTGGCCCTCGCCGGCTTCCGCGACGTCCCGGGCCTGCGGCCGGAATGGGCCGGCAAGCTCGACGAGCGCGACGCCGCCCCGACCGTCCGCTGACGCTCCCGTTCTAGCCGTCCTCCGCGCAGGCCGGACGACCAGAACGCGCCTCAGGCTCCCCCGTTGACACCTTCTCCTAGGTCAGACTCCTAGGTGAGAGGACAGACATGGCTTCGCTGGACCGGTCGCGGTACGCCGCGCTGTACGGACCGACGGTCGGCGACCGGGTCCGGCTGGCCGACACCGACCTGTTCATCGAGGTCACCGCGGATCTAAGCCGCGGGCCTCGCGGCGCCGGCACCGGCGACGAGGCGGTCTTCGGCGGCGGCAAGGTCATCCGCGAGTCGATGGGCCAGGCCAGGGCGACCCGGGCCGAGGGCGCGCCCGACCTCGTGATCACCGGCGTCATCGTGCTGGACCACTGGGGCGTCGTGAAGGCCGACGTCGGCGTCCGCGACGGCCGGATCGTCGCGCTCGGCAAGGCCGGCAACCCGGACACGATGGACGGCGTCCACCCGGACCTCGTCATCGGGCCCGGCACCGAGATCATCGCCGGCAACGGGAAGATCATGACGGCCGGGGCGATCGACTGCCACGTCCACTTCATCTGCCCGCAGCAGGTCCCCGAGGCCCTGGGCGCCGGCATCACGACGCTGATCGGCGGCGGCACCGGGCCGGCCGAGGGCACCAAGGCGACGACGGTCACCCCGGGTGGCTGGAACCTCGCCCGGATGCTGTCCGCGATGGACGACTGGCCGGTCAACGTCGTCCTGCTCGGCAAGGGCAACACGACGAGCGAGGACTCGCTCTGGGAGCAGCTGCGCGCCGGGGCCGCCGCGTTCAAGCTGCACGAGGACTGGGGCACCACCCCGGCCGTGATCGACGCCTCGCTGCGGGTCGCGGACGCCGCCGGGGTCCAGGTCGCGCTGCACTCCGACACGCTGAACGAGGCCGGGTACGTCGAGAGCACGCTGGCGGCGATCGCCGGCCGGGCGATCCACGCGTACCACACCGAGGGTGCCGGCGGCGGGCACGCGCCGGACATCATCACCGTCGCCGCGGCCGGCAACGTCCTGCCGTCCTCGACGAACCCGACCCGGCCGCATACCGTCAACACGCTCGACGAGCACCTCGACATGCTGATGGTCTGCCATCACCTGAATCCGAGCATCCCCGAGGACCTCGCCTTCGCGGAGAGCCGGATCCGGCCGTCGACGATCGCGGCCGAGGACTTCCTGCACGACCTGGGCGCGATCTCGATGATCGGCTCGGACTCGCAGGCGATGGGCCGGATCGGCGAGGTCGTCCTGCGCACCTGGCAGACCGCGCACGTCATGAAGGCCCGGCGCGGCGCGCTGCCGGGTGACGGGCGGGCGGACAACCTGCGGGCGCGACGCTACGTCGCCAAGTACACGATCTGCCCGGCCGTCGCGCACGGTCTGGAGGGCGAGGTCGGCTCGGTCGAGGTCGGCAAGCTCGCCGACCTCGTGCTCTACGAGCCGGCGTTCTTCGGCGTCCGCCCCTCGCTCGTCCTCAAGGGCGGCTTCATCACCTGGGCCGCGATGGGCGACGCGAACGCCTCGATCCCGACGCCCCAGCCGATCCTGCCCCGGCCCATGTTCGGCGCCGCCCGTGGCCCGGCCGCCGCGTCGTCGCTGACCTTCGTCGCGCCGGCGGCGATCGAGGCCGGCCTGCCTGCGCGGCTGGAGCTGGCCACCCCGATGGTCCCGGTGCTGGACGTCCGCCGCCGCGGCAAGGCCGACCTGATCAACAACACCGCGACCCCGGACATCCGGGTCGACCCCGACACCTTCACCGTCACCATCGACGGTGAGGCCATCGAGCCGGCCCCCGTCCGCGAACTCCCGATGGCCCAGCGCTACTTCCTGTTCTGATCGCGCTGAGCCCCGGCCGAGTCATCCCTGGTGGGCAGGACACGCCTGGTCCCGCGACCACCAGGGATGACTCGCGCTAAGCCTTGCGGCCGATACCGCCCAGAACCAGCCGGACCCCGGCGTCCACGCGGCCCGAGAACATCGTCTCCCGGCGCCACATGGCCGCGTAGCTGAGGCCGGGCGGGACGGTCGCGAGGCCACCGAAGTAGGCGGAGATCTCGGCCCTGGACCGGAACCGGCCGGTGCCCCGGTGGGCCAGCAGCGTCGCCTCCAGCTCGGCCGTCGCCGCGCCACGACCCAGGTAGTGGCTCAGGAACAGGTAGCTGCCACCGGCCAGCGCGTCCTTGTAGCCGGCGACGACCGCGGCCGGGTCGTCGTCGTCACCCAGGTGATGGACGACGCCGAGCATCAGCAGGCCGACCGGCTCGTCGAGGTCGATGAAGGCGCGCACCTGCGGGCTGGCGAGAACCGCGGCCGGATCGCGCGGGTCGGCCGTCATGAGCGTCGTGTGCCGGTTCTCGGGCGCGGTGCCCGCCGTGCGGACGGTCGGGTCCACGTCGACGTAGACGACGCGGCTGTCCGGGTCGATCGCCCTGGCGATCCGGTGGGTGCTGCGGGGCGTCGCCAGCCCGTAGCTCAGGTCGATGAACTGACGGATGCCCTGGCGGGCCAGAAACCGCACGCCCCGGCTGTGCAGGTCACGATGCTCGGCCGCCGCGCGCCGCACCACCGGCTCGAGGCGCTCGAACCGGGCCACCTCGGCCGGGTCAAAGGCGTCCTCGACCCGGCACGACGCCTCATCCAGCTCTGCGACGCCCCGCGCCGGGACCTTGCCACCCGTCGATTCGCCCTGGCTCATGAAACTCAGCACCCCCGCCGTCTCGGCCACTCGGCCGCAGCCGGCCCCATCGATCTGGCTTGTCGCGGCAAAGCGTAGGTCGGGCAGCAACGCCCCCCGCGTCACCAGCACGACGAATCCGCCCACACAGCCTGTCGCTTCCCCGACCGAGATCCCCCACACGCCCCACCAGCCCAAACGCGACGGAGGCTGCGGGGGCCGGACCGAGTTGGGGCTAGCGGGCGGCGTTCTTGAGGAACTGGGGGCGGTAGTTGGCTGGGGGGCCGCTCCAGTAGCCGCCGCGGACGTGGCGGCGGACGGCCTCGTCGTCGGTGGCCCGCGACGCCGAATGCCAGAGGTAGCCGTCGTGCAGGATCACGTCGCCGCGCTCGGTGTAGACGGGCACCTCACCCGGGATCTTGTCGAAGCCGAGCGGCATCTCGACGGGCGGTGGAGTGTCGGTGTAGCCGCCGGCCGGGCGGGCGTCGTCGGGAACCTCGACGCTGTTGACGTTGCGGTACGGCGCGGGCGTCGCCCAGTTGTTGCTGCCGGGGACGACCCGCAGGAATCCGTTGGCCGGGCTGGTGGCGTCCAGATGGAAGGTGAAGGCCAGGCCGGGCCAGATGTCGACGCTGGGCATCGCCTGCCAGTCGGAATGCCAGCCGATCCGGGTGTAGCCGGACTCCCGGCCGGGCCGGGAGTCCTGGTAGACGACGCCGGCCTGCTCGGAGCCGTTGAGCCACGCCGAGTCGCCGATCAGCCGGCGGATCACCGCGAGCAAGGCCGGGAGCTTCGCCGTCTCCAGGACGGCTGGAGACAGCTCTTGGACGTGCTCGACGTAGTTGACGAACCTTTCCGCCTTCTCGGCCGCGTCCAGGTACTTCGTCGAGCCATACCGCTCGGGCAGCCGCCCGGCCAGCACGTCGGCCTGGACGGCCGCGCATTCCGCCTCCATCCGCGCCGTCAACTCTTCGGGCACCAGGCCGCGCAGCAGCACGTAGCCGAAGGCCCGGTAGAACTCCTCGATCTCGGCCAGCGCGGACGGCTCGGCGTCGTCGGCGCCCGGGTCGCGGGCCCAGTCCGCCTCGAACACACCAAACGTCGCCGGTGTCGCGAGCACGGTCGAACGCATGCGCAGCCTCCCTGAGGTCCGGCCCCGGGGATCGTCACGGGGTCTCGGTCAGGCAGGTCCCGGGCGAGCGGCCGCGTCCACGCCCCGCGTCCCGCACGACCTGCGCGCTGACGACTCTGACGTTAGGACGCGGCGGTTACGACCGCATTACCGACCAGCAGCACCCTCGGGTGACGTAACTGGGATCACCGGCAGCGCAGGTCAGTGCCGCCGGTTGCCGCGACGAGACGAGTTCGACGACGAGTTACCGCTGTTCGACGACGACTTGTTGGGCAGGCACTCCCACCGGTCGTGCTTGCCGCTCCACTGCACCGAGTAGTTCGCGGCGCACGTCAGGTTCGTCGGCTTCGGCGGGTGATGCTGGCCGCAGCCGGCGAGACCACCGACCACCAGCCCGGCGGCAAGCAGCACGGCGATTCCCCGCGCCCGGCCGGGCTGTGCCAGGCCGGACTGAACCAGACCCGGCTGAACCAGGCCCGGCGGCACAGTTGACCGGCCGCCTCGCGAACCGGACAGCTCGGCGGCCAGGATGTCCTGGCGGGAGAACGTGGCGACGGGCGCGGGGCCCCGACGGGACGACTGGATCATGAACATGATCTACTACTACCTTGTGGAAGGTCTGTGATGACGGACATGTCGGCCGAACGACCTGGCCCGTCGGGCCAGGCGCTGGCCGGCCGGGCGGGTCGGTCGGGTGCCAGGGCGGCGCTGCTGGTGCTGGCCGACGGACGGCTGCCCGCGGGCGGGCATGCGCACTCGGGCGGAATGGAGGCCGCGATCGTCGACGGGGGCATCCGCGGGCTGGACGACCTCGCCGGGTTCCTACGCGGCCGGTTGACGACGGCGGGCCTGCTGTCCGCCGCGTTCGCCGCCGCCGCCTGCGAGGCCAGCCAGGACGGCGAGCTGCTCGCCGCACTGGACGCCGAACTCGACGCCCGGACACCGTCCCCCGCTCAGCGGGACGCGAGCCGGGCGCAGGGCCGGACGCTGTTGCGGGCCGGGCGGGCCGCCTGGGACCTGGCCGGCGCGGCGCTGCCGGCCGCGCCGCATCACCCGGTCGCCCTGGGCGTCGTCGCGGCCGCCGCCGGGCTCGAACCAGCGGACGCGGCGCTGGTCGCCTGCTACGGCGCGGTGTCGGGCCCGGCCTCGGCCGCGACCCGGCTGCTCGGGCTCGACCCGCTCGCCGTCACGGGGATGCAGGCCCGGCTGGCCATGGAGCTGGAGAACGTCGCGGCCACCGCGACCGCCGCGGCCGCGGCCGCGATCGCCGCCGGCAGCCCGGACCTGCTGCCAGCCCCGTCGGCGGTCCGCCTCGACCTGCTCGCCGAGCGCCACCGCGCCGCCCCGGTCCGGATGTTCACGTCCTGACGGCCGTCTCCAGCCGGTAGCCCATGCCGCGGACCGTCGCGATCCTGGCCGCACCGAGCTTGCGGCGCAGGTAGCCGACGTAGACGTCGACAATGTTGCTGCCCGGGTCGTAGTCGTAGCCCCAGACCGCGGACAGCAGCTGCTCGCGGGCGAGCACCTGGCCGGGGTGGCGCAGGAACGTCTCGGCCAGCACGAACTCCCGCGCCGTCAGGTCGATCACTCGGTCGCCGACACGCGCCTGGCGGGTACGCAGGTCCAGGGCGAGGTCACCGCTGCGCAGCACGGTCGGCTCGGGGTCGGCCCCGCGGTCAGGCCGCAGCCGCAGCCGGACGCGGGCGAGCAGCTCCTCGAACCGGAAGGGCTTGCTGACGTAGTCGTCGGCCCCGCCCTCCAGCGCGGCGACCGTGTCACGCACCCCGTCGCGGGCGGTCAGCACCACCACCGGCAGCCGCGAGCCGGCGGCCCGCAGCCGGCGTAGCACGGCGAAGCCGTCCAGGTCGGGCAGGCCGAGATCGAGCAGCAACAGGTCGACCTCGCCGGACAGCGCGACCTCCAGCGCCGACTGGCCGTCGGCGACGCAGGTCGGGACGAAGCCGTTCGACCGCAGCCCCTTCGCCACGAACGACGCGATCCGCTGCTCGTCCTCGGCGATCAGGACCCGGTTCGTCATGCTTGCCTCCCGCCGCCTCTGCCGGCCCCGCGGCCCTCGAACCCGCTCGGCTGCCCGTCGTCACCCGAGGCGAACTCCGGCGGCTCGACCCCAGCAGGCCACGATCCGCCGGCGCGGCCTTCCCCGTCACGCGGCTCGTGGTCGCGGTCCACGTGGTCGGGCAGCAGGCTCAGCTCCAGGATGAACACGGCACCCTGCCCGCGCCCGCTCGGGCCGCCGACCCGCACCGTTCCACCGTGCGCCGTCGCGATGGCGCGCACGATCGCGAGGCCGAGTCCCGCTCCGCCGCCACCGGCCCCGCCCGGCGCCACGGTCGGCCGGGCGCGCGCGCCGCGAGCGAAGCGCTCGAAGATGCGGGCCCGGTCGGCCGGCGGCACGCCGGGGCCGGAGTCCGCGACCCAGAAGCGGGCGACGCGGCCGTCGACCGCGGAGCCGATCCCGATCGGGTCGCCCGGCCCGGTGTGCTGGGTGGCGTTCTGGGCCAGCTGCACCAGCGCCTGGGTGAGCCGCTGCCGGTCGACGAGCAGCCGGCCGGCACCGGCCCCCTCCAACCGCCACGCCCGCGGCGCCAGCGCCCGCACCTTGACGAACAGGTCCTCGGTGAACGCGGCGAGGTCGACCGCCTCCCGGCGCAGGAAGTCGGGCTGCTCGGCCTTCGCGAGCATCAGCAGGTCGTCGACCATGCGGCTCATCCGGTCGAGCTCGTCGAGGACGAGGGCCACCGTGTCGGCCCGGTCGTCCGGGTCGTCGCCGAGCAGCTCCAGATGCCCGCGGATGATGGTGATCGGGGTGCGCAGCTCATGCCCGGCGTCGTCGACGAAGGCGCGCTGCGTCCCGAACGCCTCCTCCAGCCGGTCCAACATGCCGTTGAACGTGCGCGCCAGCTCCGTGATCTCGTCACGGCCGGCACCGTCGCCCCGCGTGCCCCGGCCGCCGCGACCCGAGCGGCGGCCAACTCGCGGCGGGCCGGTGCCGCCGATCGGGATCCGGCGCGAGAGGTCCGTCTCGGTGATCGACTGGGCGGTCCGGCGCACCATCCGCACCGGGGCGAGAACCCGCCCGGCGACCATCCAGCCGGCGGCGCCCGCGACCGCCAGCGCGCCGAACCCGACCACGCTCAGCACCCGGACGACCGCGTCGACCTCGGCCCGCTCTCGGTCGACGAAGACCGCGGACACGAAGATGCCGCGCTCGGGCCGGCCCTGCGTGCTCACCGGGACCGCGACGTAGCGGACTTCCCCAGCCGGGGTTCCCACCCAGCCGTAGCTCGGCCGACCCGACGCCGCCGAGGAGACGAAGGCCACGACCGCCGCCGGGTCCGTGTCCAGCCGGTACGGCGGTGTCTCGGCACTGCGGAAGACCGGCTTGCCGTCGACGAGCGCGAGCATCGTCTGGTTGCGGTCGGGGATCGCCCGTTCGAGGTGCGCCTCCAGCAACGCGCGCACGTCGGTGAACTGTGAACGCCGCGTCGCCGGGTCGACGTTCTTCTCCACGAACCTGCGCAGCTCGCTGACCTCCTTGGCCAGGCCCTGGTCGACCCGTTCGTCGGCCCGCGCGAGCAGCACCTCGCGCGCGGCCAGCACCGAGCCGGCCAGCGCGAGCGCGACGAGCAGCAGCTGCCAGCCGAGGATGCGCAGCCGCGCGGAGCCCGCCACGGCGCGAATCCTCATCAGCCCGCTCGCCGGCCCGTGGGACCTCGGCCGCCGACGCGCCATGCCGCCGAGCGTGCCGCGCGGACCAAAGCGGCGGATGAGGACACGATGAGAAGGCTCTCATCTCCAGCGGCCTGTGAGGCGCCTGGACCTGGAGTTAGGGCGTCGCGCTGGCGGACGCCGGCGCGGGCGCTGCCGTCCGTGGGTCAGATTCGGGCGCCGCCGGGATCTGAAGACTCCCGGGTTCCGTCACGGAGACCGGCAGCGGGACTGGGCGGATCGGGACCTCGGCGGCCGCGGAGGCTCTGGCGTTGCTCGCCAGGCCTTCCCGCGTCAGCGCCGGGGGCGTCAGCATCGTCGGCGTCGGCGTCGCGTCCGGCGCCGGCCGAGCGGGAGCCGGGGACACGGTGGGCACCGGCCCCTTGGCCAGAATCGGGCCGCCAAGGTCCGGCGGGCTCGGCTCGTGCGCGGCGGACAGGACCCCGGCGACCAGTCCGCCGACGACCGCCGACAGCGCGAGCACCGCCAGGCTGGTCCGCCAGGCCGCCACGCGGCCCTCGATTGCCGAACTGCCGTTGGCCGCCGCGCTGCCCTCTGGTCGGGCCTGGGCCGCCGCGCTGCTGCCCTCGGCTGCCGCGCTGTCCTCGATTGCCGCGCTGCCGTTGGCTGCCGCGCTGCTCTCGGGACGAGCCTGGGCCGGTGGCAGGGGTGGGCCGGCCGCCGGCTCCGGCGCAATCGGGTGATCCGCCATGCCCGCCATCGTAGGCGAGGCGCGAATGCCGGGTCGGCCCCCGGGCGAGGCCACCGGCTCCTCCATGAGAGGCCTCTCACCGTCGTCTCATGGTCAGCCCACTCGCCACCGAGAGGCTCGGTCTCGGCCGGATCGAACCCCCCGCCGCGCCCCCCCCCCCCCCGGAGCGGCGCCGGGCCCCCCCCCCCCCCCCCCCCCCCCCCCCGGCCCTGGGCCTCCGGGCGCGCCATCGGCCCGGAGGCCCCGAAAGAGATCGAGGCAGCCCAGAGATGAACCTGACCTCCCGAGCCACTCGTCGGCTCGTCACGACCTCCGCGCTCGCCGCCACCCTGGCCGGGGGCGTGGTGCTACCGGCGACGGCCGCCAGCGCCGCGACGCCGGCCCCCACCGCTTCCACCGCGGCTCGGGCCCCGCTGCCGGCCCCGATCCCGATCGACCCGCAGGCGCCGACACCCGCGCCGGCCGAGCCGCGCCAGCTGACGGGCACGCCGCCGCGGGCCGACGTCCCCCAGCTGACGTCCGTTCCCGGGCAGGCCGACGGCCGCACGCCCGCGGCCGTCGAGCCGCGCGGCGGAGTTGACACCGGCCTCGGCGGCACCCAGCGGAACCCGGGTCACAGCGCGGACCTCGTGGTTCCGGTCGCGGCCGGCGCGGCGGCTGGCCTTGGCGCCCTCGGCATGTTCGGTCTTCGGCGCCGGCGCGTGAGCGCGCGCGGGTGACCGGTCGGCTTCCCGCCGGGCTGACGATGGTGCTCGCGCTCGTGCTCGCGTCGGCCTCACTCGCCGCCTGCGGCGCGCGGGCCGGCGCGGGCCGGGTCTCCGCCACCACAGCCCCAGCCCGCACCGGCGCCGACCCGGCCTCGACAAGCGGCGCCGCGGGCTCGGGCTCGGTGGGCTCGGGCTCCGGGAGCGGCTCCGCGGGCAAGGCGGCGGACCCGGTCCGGCTGACCGTGCCGGACATCGGGGTGGCGGCGCCCGTCGTGCCCCTGGGTCTGGACGCGGCCGGGCGCCTCCTGGCTCCGGCCGGGTTCAGCGAGGTTGGCTGGAACCACGCCGGCCCGGAGCCAGGCGACGACGGCGTCGCCGTGATCGCCGGCCACGTCGACTCGAAGACCGGTCCGGCCGTGTTCTACCACCTCAACCGCCTGCGGCCGGGCGGGCTGGTCCTCGTCGAGCGGGCCGACGGAACAACGGCGAAGTTCGTCGTCGACCGCGCGGCCGAGTATTCGAAGGCCGATTTCCCCGACCAGGAGGTCTACCACTCGGGAACGGGCGCCCAGCTCCGCCTGATCACCTGCGGGGGCGTCTTCGACCACTCCACCGGCCACTACGTCGACAACGTGGTCGTCTTCGCGCACCTCGCCTAGCGCCGCGTTCGCCAGCCGACCTCTCAGTCCCCGAGGTGGCGGCGAATCAGTCCCCTAGGTGACGGCGCAGGGTGACGGCGTCGTCGGCGAGGGCCGTCACCAGGACGCCCGGGCCGGCCAGCGGGAGCACCGCGGCACCGCCGGGAACGCGCCCGGCGGTCGCCGGCTCGGCCGGGCTCACCGACGCGGTGACGCCAAGCCCGGCCAGACCCACCGCCGGGGCCCGCCCCAGAGGGCTTCCCTCCGTCCGGCCCGAGGCCTGAACCCGCGCCTGATCCGAGGCTCCGGTCGAGCCGGTCGGGACGCCGCCGTCGTCGTCCGGAGGCGCGGCGATCAGCAGGGAGCCGACGGCCCGGGCCGAGCCCACCAGCGCCGCGCCGCCCAGGCCCGGGGTATCAGGGCCGAGGGCCAGCTGTTGACGCAGCAGCGGGCGGCGACCGGACCCCGCGTCCCCGCCAGCCGGCGCGGAGCGGACATCGACCCGTAGATCGGTCTCGATCCGGCCGGAAGGCTCGCCGAACCGACCGAGCAGGATCTCCTCCCGCCATCGCAGCCAGCCGCCCGCGGCGACGGTCGCCCGTCCGACCATCCGGTGCCAGCAGCCGCGTACCGCGACCGTCGGCTCCGGCAGCAGGTCGAGCGCGCCCCCGGGGGCGACGTCCGCGTGAATCTCCAGCACCGACGGTCCCGCCCCGTGCCCGGGCATCGCGAGCGTCGCCGCGACCGACCGCAGCACCAGCCGCACGCCGGTGCCGACGCTGATGTCGAGGCGCAGCTGGTCCCCGGTCAGCGGACCGGCGGCCGCGCCGACCAGGTGCACGGTGACCATCGGCAGCGCCGGTGGCACCAGGTCCTCCAGCCGCCGCGCCTCTGCCGGAAGGCCTGGAACGAGGTTAGCGGCCGGGGAGGTCGACGTGTGCCGCATCACCAACGGCACGGCCGAACGCAGCTCGGTCACCCGCGCCGAGCCGTCGGGGCCGGCCTCGACCCGCACGACGGCGTGAGCCCGGACCACCGTCGGGCCACCATCGGCAGCACCCGAGCCCGTCAGGGGAGACCGGGTGGCCGGCCTGTCCGACGTCCTACCGCCAGTCTGCGCGGGCCCGGAGGCCGCGAGCGCCGTCACCGGTCTCGCGGGCCGACGTCGGTCCCGAGCCTCACTGCGTGCCGGGTACGTCGAGGCCGACGGAGGCGAGCGGGGTGAGGTTGGACTCGTAGATGCCGGCGCCGGCGGCCCGGGCCTCGACGAGTTGGCTGAAGACCCAGCGGGCGACGTCGGTCGCCGCCGGGTCCTCTACGAGGCTGGTGAAAAGCACCGGGCGGCCGTCCCGCATCGCCGTCGCGTCGCGCTCCATCACGCCGAGGTCGGCGCCGACGAGTGGGGCCAGGTCGGTCTTGTTGATGACGAGCAGGTCGCTGCTGGTGACGCCGGGGCCACCCTTGCGCGGCACCTTGTCACCGCCGGCGACGTCCACGACGAAGATCTGCCGGTCGATCAGTCCGTAGCTGAAGGTCGCGGTCAGGTTGTCGCCGCCGGACTCCACGAGGATGAGGTCCAGTGGGCCGAAGGCAGCGTCCAGGTCCTCGACGGCGTCCAGGTTGGACGTGATGTCGTCACGGATCGCCGTGTGCGGGCAGCAGCCGGTCTCGACCGCGCGGATCCGGGCCGGGTCCAGCACTCCGGCGCGACGCAGGAAGTCGGCGTCCTCGGTCGTGTAGATGTCGTTGGTGACGACGGCCAGGTCCACCTTGTCCGCCAGCGCGCGGCAGAGCGCCGCGACGAGCGCGGTCTTGCCACTGCCGACCGGCCCGCCGATCCCGATGCGCAGCGCCCGGCCGGCGGGAACCGCCCGCGGCGCCGCCGGCGCGGCCGTCCGCCACGCCGCCGTCAGCCCCGGGCCGGCCGAACCCCCGGAACCCTGGACGCCACCGAGCAGCGAGGAACCATGCTCGTGGTGATCGTGGTCGAGGTGCACCGACGCCTCCCGGTCTCGTATCCGCGCTGCTGGCGCGGCTCGCTCCTGGGGAGCTCCCGCCGCTGACGTCAGCCTAGGCCCCGGGGATGACACCTCCGTTACTCCGGCCACGGGGGCGCGCGGGCCGGACTTGGGTGGGACGTGGCAAACGCGACGGATCTGCGCGCGGAAGCATTCCTTCCGGTTAGGTTCGATCCGCTCCACAGAACCCCGCCTACCTCCGAGGACCGACCATGACGACGTCCGCGGAACGCTCGGCCAGCCAGGGTCCGGCGCCCGAAGACGACCCCACGCCAGCGGAGGCGACGGCCACGGCTCACTCGTCCGGTCCGGAGTACCGGCCGATGACGCAGCGGGAGATCAGCCAGGCCGTCTGGGCGCTGGTGCTGGGACTGTTCGTCACGATGATCGCCGGCACCGTCGTGGCGAACGCGCTGCCGCGCATCATGGCCGACCTGCACGGAAGCTCGACCGACTACACCTGGGTCGCGGCGATGACGCTGCTGATGATGACGGCGACCGTGCCGCTCTGGGGAAAGCTGTCCGACCTGCTGAACCCGAAGATCCTGCTCCTGCTGGCTCTCACCCTGTTCACGATCGGGTCCTGCCTCGCCGGGCTCTCCCATTCCTCCGCCTGGCTGATCGCCGCGCGCGGGGTGCAGGGCGTCGGCGCAGGCGGTACCAGCTCGCTGACGCAGGTGGCGATCGCGGCGATGGTCCCGGCCCGGGAGCGGGCCCGCTACAACGGCTACATCGGTGCCGCGTTCGCCGTCTCGAACATCTCCGGCCCGCTGGTCGGCGGTGTGATCGTCGACACCCCTGGGCTCGGCTGGCGCTGGTGCTTCTACATCTGCGTCCCGGTCGCGGTGGTCGCCTTCGTGCTGCTGGTCCGCACGCTCCGGCTGCCGACCGAGCGGCGTCCGGTGCGCATCGACTACCTCGGCGCCATCCTCATCCCGGGTGGCGTGGGCCTGCTGCTGCTGTGGCTGACGCTCGGCGGGGACCTGGTCGACTGGCTGTCGGGTACCGGGCTGGCGCTGCTGCTCGGTGGGGCGGCCACGCTGCTGCTCGCCGTCGTGGTGGAGACCCGGGTGGCGGAGCCGATCGTGCCGCCACGACTGTTCCGGGACCGGACCATCGTGCTCGCGGTGACCGGCGTCATCGCGACGGGCGCCGTGACGGTCACCGTGCCGCTGTTGTTCAGCCAGTACTTCCAGCTGGGTCGCGGCGAGACGCCGACCGTCTCCGGCCTGCTGACCGCGCCGATGGTCGTCAGCTCGGCGGTCTCGGCCAACCTCGCCGGACGAGCCATCACCCGGACCGGCCGCTGGAAGGGCATCCTCGTCGCCGGGGCCCTCTGCATGTGCGGCGGTCAGGTGCTGTTCGCGACCATTCGCGCCGGCACCCCGCTGGTCGCGGTCTGCGCCTATCTGGCCCTGGTCGGCGTCGGCATCGGTATGACCCAGCAGAACCTCATGGTCGCCGTGCAGAACAGCGCCGCGCGTGGCGACCTCGGTGCCGCGAGCGGCGTGGTCGCCTTCTTCCGCAGCCTCGGCTCGACCGCGGGGGTCGCCGCGCTCGGGGCGCTGCTGGGAAATCTGGCCGCCAGCCGGACCGGCCATGGGCTCGCCTCGGCCGGCCTGCCCGCGAACGCCGTCGCGGATACGCACGGTGTGCCAGACCTGGCCAGACTGCCCGCGCCGGTCGCGGCCGTGGTCAGTCACGCCTACGGTGACGCCGTCGGGCACGTCTGGCTGTACGCCGTGCCACTGGCATTGGTCGGGCTCGTCGCGATGCTGCTGATCCGGGAGACCCGCCTCGCGACGACTACCGAGGACGTGCCACTCGCGGCCGGCCCACAGCAGGTCGCGTCAAGTCCGTAACGGACTGCCAGCGGGGGCCACTCGTTCCTGCCGCGAAATCCACTTGGACGGGCGCGCCCGCCGCTGACCGCCCCGTGATTCCACGCAGTGTTCCGGACGGGTTTCAGCCGGCCACCTCAGGGGTGTTCGAGGTGAAAGGCCAGCGGTCTGTGCACCATAATCGAGGTGTGACGAGGGCCCGCCAGGATCTGCGCACGGCGGACAACGCCCGAGCGAGTGACCGCACGCCGGACAACCGGTCGTTGGAAACACGAACGGCGTTGGTTGCCGCCGCGCGCCGGCGGTTCGCGGAACAGGGATATGTGGCCACGGGCACCGAGGAGATCGTCGCCGATGCGTGCGTCACCCGGGGCGCTCTGTACCACCACTTCCGCGACAAGGCGGACCTGTTCCGTGAGGTGATGAAGGAGGTCGCGAGCGAGGTCGCGACCGCTCTCGTCAAGAGTGAGCTGGAGGCGACGATCGGTGGCGACGCCTGGACGCAACTGCGTCGAGGCTTCCAGTCGCTGCTGGACTTCTCCACCAGGACGGATACGGACTTCCAGCGGATCGTGCTGGTCGACGGCCCGGCCGTGCTCGGCAACGACGCCTGGAACACGCTGGTCGAGAAGCACGGCTACGGGCTGCTCTCGGAATGGCTGGAGCGCGCCATCGCCGAGGAGGTGATCGACCCGATTCCGGTCGCGCCATTGACCCGGCTGGTCACGGCGCTGCTCGCCGAAGCAAGCCTCTACGTCGCCCGCTCCGCCGACCCGTCACAGGCCCGCCGCGAGACCGGCGTCGTCCTCGACCGCCTCCTGTCCGGCCTCGTCCACAACGCCCGCCCCGCCCCCCAACCCCTCTGAGGCCCGTCCCGGACGCCCCGGGCCCTCAGACGCCCTGGCCCCATTTCCGCTATTCCGGCGCGGCCGCTGTCGCCCACCCGCGACCGTCCAGTAGTCGTCAAAACAGGAAAGGCCCGTCCCCGGGTGGGAACGAGCCTTCCTTGCACCGATCTCTTCTACGCAACCATCAGGCGAAACCCAGCCATAGCAATTCCCCGTCGGCGCGCAGCGCCCGACAATCGCAACCCAGCCAAGGCGGAGCGACCGTCGGCCGCGAAGCGTCCGACAGTCGCCATCCAGCCAAGACACCGACCCTGGACAGCGGCCGACCCTCGACTTTCCGCCTCAGCCGACAATCAAGGTTGGGGCGGGCGCGGAGCGTCCGACCCGCTGGGGCGCTCCGCGCCCCAGCTCACATGCGGACCGCGCGGAGCCCTTCCTTCAGGGAACCCATCGTGGCCAGTACGGCAGAGGTCTCGTAGCCGCAGTGCGCCATGCAGTTGGCGCAGCGCGGGTCCTTGCCACGGCCGTACTTGTCCCAGTCGGTGGTCTCGGTGAGCTCCTTGTAGGAACCGACATAGCCGTCGCTCATCAGGTAGCACGGCTTCTGCCAGCCGAACAGGGAGTAACTGGGAATACCCCACGCGGTGCAGGCCAGCTCGCGCTTGCCCTCCAGGAAGTCCAGGAAGACCGGCGAGTGGTTCAGCCGCCACTTCTTGCGCCGGCCCTCGGAGAAGACCTTGGAGAACATCTCCCGCGTCTCCTGCACCCCGAGGAAGTGCTCCTGGTCCGGCGCCTTCTCGTAGGCGTAGCCAGGTGAGAGCTGGATCGCGTCGACCTTGAGGTCGTCGTTCAGGAAGGTCAGGATGTCGATGACGTCCTGCGGGCTGTCGTTGTTGAAGAACGTCGAGTTGGTGCCGACCCGGAAGCCCGCGGCCTTCGCCGCCTTGAAGGCCTCGACACACTCGTCGAAGGTGCCTTCCTTCTCCACGATCGCGTCGTGCCGATCACGAAGTCCGTCCACATGCAGCATGAACGTGAAGTAAGGGCTCGGTGTGAAGTTCTTCAGCTTCTTGCGCAGCAGCAGGCCGTTCGAGCACAGGATGACGAACTTCTTGCGCTTGGTGAGCTCATTGACGATCTCGTGGATCTGAGGGTGCATGAGCGGCTCACCGCCGGCGATCGCGACCACCGGTGCACCACACTCTTCGACCGCGGCCAGAGCGTCCTCGACGCTCATCCGCTGCTTGAGCACGTTTGCGGGGTGTTGGATCTTCCCGCAGCCGGTGCACGACAGGTTGCAGGCGAAGAGCGGTTCCAGCTCAAGCACGAGCGGGAAGTACTTCTTTCGCTGGATCTTCTGCTTGACCAGGTAGGACCCGACACGCACCTGGTAGCGCCACTGAACCGCCACGGCGGATGTCCCCCTCTCGTCAGGCCGCCCGGTGGTGACCTGGGGTCGTTGGGGATCACCATACAGCGAGTACGTACAGGCTGTATGTCGACCCCAGGGGCAACATACAAGCTGTATGTCGAACGCGCATGTCGATCAGGTAAATCCACGACGACGATCTCGCCCCGGCCGCGACTGGCTACCGTCCGCGCCCATTTCGTGGGTTTCGGGGCCGGGCCATCCGCACTAGGCGCGCACCACTTTCACGGACAGCGATGCAGACGCAGTCTGTGTCACGCCCGGTAAACCCGCCACTTGACGAAGTCGTCATCCCGACACCCACCTCGAGTGACCCGGCCTGGCGGGGAACGTGTCGCCAGCGCCGAGGGCGCGCGAGCCCCCAGGAACGTTCCGCGGAGCGGCCGATCCTACCTTCTACCGAGCAGTCGATTCTCACCTTCCACGAACTGATCCCTAGGCCCGCGCGGTTGGATCCCCCAGGCTTCCCCGAGATCGGGCGAAGACCGCAGTTGGATAGGGAATCCGGCATCTGTGGTCGGCATGAATACGGCCGGGAGGCCCACGCGGCGAGATCATCGGGCGGACCTGATCCTCGGACGGGCTCTCTCACACCCACCGAAGCATCAGTTCCCCACTCCACCCAGCCGGACACCTGTCGGTCGATCCGGTTCGACGATCTGGGTTCGATCCATGAACCTAGCCAGGTGGGGCAACTAGACTTGCTTGTCATGGAGGCACCCGCTACCCCACCGAGCCGCGCGGGCACCCCGCCACTCCTGACGGCCCCACGCCCCTGCTCGATCGCCCGCGCCCTGGAGATCGTCGGCGAGCGTTGGTCGCTCCTGGTGATCCGCGAGGTGACCCTGGGTGTCCGTCGCTTCGACGCCATCCAGGCCGCCACCGGGGCCCCCCGCGCCGTCCTCACCGACCGGCTGGCGAACCTGGTGCGGGCCGGTGTGCTCGACCGGGTGAGCTACCGGGAGGACGGCACCCGGGCCCGCCCGGAGTACCGGCTCACCCAGGCCGGCCGCGAGCTCAGCCCGGTGCTGACCGCGCTGCGCCAGTGGGGCGACCGCCATCTGTCCGACGAGGCCGGCCCCCCGGCCACGTTCACCCACGTCGGCTGCGGCGCGCCCGTCCGCGTCCAGCACGTCTGCGCGGCCGGCCACCTGATCGACGACCCCCGCGAGGTCGTCAGGACGACCCGCGAGCCCTCGGCCACTGAGAACCCAGCCGACGGGACGCCAGCCGACGAGACGCCCCGCACCGAGACCCCCACGGACCTGCGCCCGGCGAGCCCGGCCACCTGACCGCGCGCCGAACGGTCGGCGCACGGGCGGCGGTCGCACTACCGGAGCCGCGGGGCCGCCGGGTCAGCCGCCCTGCGGGCGGCGAACCTCCTTGGGCAGCGTGAAGGCGATCGACTCCGTGCCGATCGACCGCGTCGCCACCGTGGTGGCGCCGAGCCCGGCGAGCGCGTCGGCCAGCTCGTGCACCAGGCTCGGCGGCGCCGAGGCACCGGCCGAGATCCCGATCGTGTCCGCGCCGGCGAGCCAGTCCAGCCGCACCTCGTCGACGCTCTCGACCAGGTGTGACGCGACGCCGTCACGGCGGGCGACCTCGGCGAGCCGGCGCGAGTTCGCGCTGTTCTCCGACCCGACCACCAGCACGAGGTCCGCCTCGCTCGCGACCCGGCGCACCGCGTTCTGCCGGTTGGACGTCGCGTAGCAGATGTCCGCCGAGCCGGGCCCGACGATCGCCGGGAACCGGGCCTTCAGCGCGTCCACGACCTCCTCGGCCTCGTCCACCGCCAGGGTCGTCTGCATCAGGTACGTGACCCGCTCCGGGTCCTCGACCTGCAGCGACGGCACGTCCTCGGCCGACTCGACCAGGGTGATCCGCCCCGGCGCCTCACCCAGCGTGCCGTCGACCTCCTCGTGGCCGGCGTGGCCGATGAGCAGCACCGTGTCACCGCGGGCGGTGAACCGGCGCGCCTCGGCGTGCACCTTCTCCACCAGCGGGCAGGTCGCGTCGATCACGTCGAGGTTGCGGCCGGCGGCCTCGACGTGCACCGCCGGGGCGACCCCATGCGCGGAGAAGACGACGGTCGCGCCCGGTGGGACCTCGTCGAGCTCGTCGACGAAGACCGCGCCGCGGCTGGCCAGATCGTTGACCACGTGGGTGTTGTGCACGATCTGCTTGCGGACGTAGACCGGCGCTCCGTGCAGCTCCAGCGCCCGCTCGACCACCTCGATGGCCCGCTCGACGCCGGCGCAGAACGCGCGCGGCTCAGCCAGCAGCACCCGGCGCTGCCCGACGGCCGCCGCCCAGGCGCCCAGCGGCCCGCCGAGCCTGCGCAGCGTGCGCAGGCCGGAGACACCGCGGCGGGCCAGGTCGATCCGGCCGAGCGGCTCGGCCGCCGTGTCGACGATCACCCGGACGACGGCGAACGGCTTGCCGGCCGCGCTCGGCGACAGGTAGGCCGACTCCATGTCCACGGCGATCGCGCCGGTCGCGGCGAGCTCCGCGCGCGCGGTGCCGACGGCGAGGCGAGGCACCGAGACCACCGGCCCGATGTGCACGGTCAGCCCGGCACGCCTCAGCTCGCCGGCGAGCAGCGGCGCCGACGGGCAGCGGCCGGTGACCGTGCCGTCGCCGGTGCGCACCTCGCTCGCGACGATGACGTCACCCGGGCGGACGCCGGGCGCGAGCCCGCCGCCGAGCCCGACCACCGCGACCGCGTCCGGCTTCGCCGCGCGCACCGCCTGGTTGGCCCGGCTGGCGCGTTCAGGGCCCATGCCGGTGCGCACGACGACGGCGTCCGTCGGTAGCCCGGACCGGCCGGCGGCGAGTGCCTCCAGCCGCAGCGCCGCGGCCACGGCCAGCCTGGACCGGCGCGGCGGGCGCCCCGGCTTCCAGCTGGGGCCGGTGCCGACCGCCTGTTTCGGGATCCGTGGAACGGCCCGTGCCTGCGCCTCGGCGGCCGCGCTCTCGGGTGGGGAGGACGCGGACGCCTCCCCCGCCGTCGGCGGGCCGCCAGTATGACGTCGATCGCCGGTGTTCTCGGATGCAGAGATGCTGCTGCTCATGCCGCGGACCGCCCGGTGAGGGTCACGTACCGGCCGAGAGCCGTCAACGGGAAGACCAGCCGGTACAGGTGGTAGTTGATGGAGAAGTCCCAGGGGAAGCCGGTGCCGGTGTAGTACGGCTCGTCCCAGGTGCCATTGGGCAGCTGGGTGTCACACAGCCAGCGCACGCCGCGGCCGACCGCCTCGTTCATCGGGTCGGCGGCGAGCAGCGCGAGCAGGGCCCACGCGGTCTGCGAGGCGGTCGGCTCGCCGCGGCCCACCCAGGCGTCGTCCTGGTAGGACCGCAGGTCCTCGCCCCACCCGCCGTCGGGGTGCTGGTGGGCGACCAGCCAGCGCACCGCCGAGCGGATCGCCGGATGGTCGGCGGCCACGCCTGCCGAGATCAGCGCGGGTACGACCGCGCCGGTCCCGTACACGTGGTTGACCCCCCAGCGGCCGAACCACGAGCCGCCTGGCTCCTGGTCGTCCAGCAGCCAGCGCACCCCGCGCTGGGTGACCGGGTGGTCGGCCCGGCCCAGGTCGGCGAGCATCTCGACCATGTGCGCGGTGACGTCCGCGCTGGGCGGGTCGATCACCTCGCCGAAGTCGCAGAACGGGATCTTCGTCGCCAGCTCGCGGACGTTGTCCGCGTCGAAGGCACCCCAGGCGCCGTTCGCCGAACGCATCCCGACCGACCAGTTGACCGCCCGCTCGACGGACGCTCTGGCCTGTTTCGCGAACGTGGGATCGACGTCGTCCCAGCCGGACCCCAGCAGCCGGCGGACCGCGAGGACCACCTCGGCCGTGTCGTCGACGTCCGGGTAGATGTCGTTGGCGAACTCGAACGCCCAGCCACCGGGCTCCAGGTTCGGCCGGCGGACCCGCCAGTCGCCCGGAACGGTGACCTCCTCGCGGACCAGCCATTCGCCGGCCTTGCGCATCGCCGGGTGGCGGGCGTCGAGCCCCGCGTCGGCGAGCGCCACGACGGCGAGCGCGGTGTCCCAGACCGGAGACTGGCAGGCCTCCAGCCGGCGGACCGTGACGACCTCGTCGCCCTCACGAACCTGCTCGCGGACGGTGAAGGTCTCCAGGCCGTCGAGGGCCGCGACCAGCACCGGATGGTCCATCGAGTAGCCCATCAGGTGCAGAGCCATGATCGAGTAGACCCAGGGCGGCTGGATTCCGCCCCAGCCGCCGTCGGCCTCCTGGCGGGCCAGCACCCACTCGGTCGCTCGGCGCAGGGCCAGCTCTCGCAGTGTCTTCACCGGGTGGCGCTGGTAACGGCGCAGCCCGGCGTCCAGCCGCTGGAACACACCCGTCCAGCTGACCAGGGGTGCCCGGTCGGGACGCACCGCCGCGACCCGCAGCTCGTCGATCGAGAAGCCGAGCGACCGGACCGGCCGGAAGTGACCGACGATCGTCAGCGCCACCACCGTCTGGCGGGCCCAGCACCCGAAGTCGTAGACGTTAAGCGGCACCCAGCTCGGCAGCAGCACCAGCTCGGGCGGCAGCACCGGGACCTCGTCCCACGGCCACTCACCGAACAGCGCCATCCAGATCCGGGTGAAGACCCGCGTCGCGGCAAGGCCGCCGTGCGCCCGCACGAACGACGCGGCGGCCAGCATGTGCGGCTCGTCCGGCAGGTGGCCGGCCAGCCGCAGGCCGACGTAGGCCTCGAACGTGGTCGACAGGTCCGACGGGCCGCCGTGGAAGGTCGGCCAGCCACCGTCGTCCTGCTGCTTCGACCGGATCCAGCGGCCAGTCTCGGCGGCCAGCTCCGGCGGCAGGATGCCGAGGAACTGGCGGAGCATGAGGTCCTCGGCGTCCATCGTGACGTTGGTCTCGAGCTCCCCCTTCCACCAGCCGGCCTCGGACTGCAGGCCAAGGAGGTGGTCGCGCGCGCGGCCCAGCACCGCGGCCGCCCGTTCGGCGACCTGGTCGGCCTGGGGCCCGGCCAGCTCGGTGGAGCCGAGCTGGCCGGTCTGCGGGGCGCGCGTCCCCGCGCCGCCGGCCGCACGGACCGTGGCCGACGCCGCGCCGGCCAGCGGACCGGTCGGGTCCGCCAGGTCAGTCGCGAGGTCGGGCAGCAGCGCTGGCCCGCTCGTGGCCATTGGGGCAACAGCGCCGCTCGTGGCCACCGGGGTCACGGCGGCACTTTTGGCCGTCGGGGCCGCGGCCCCGCTCTTGGCTGTCGGGGCCACGGGCCGGGTGGTCACCAGCACGGGCCCGGCAACGGCGGACCTTTCGGATCGGCTGCGCCGATCCGAAAGGGACCCCGGCCGCGCGGACGTCGGCTGCGTCGCCGGCGTCGCCGGGGACGGGTCCGAGGTCAGGCTCATAGCCGAATCTCCTCCGGGCTCGGGTGGGGAGCATCAAAGGCCCAGGTTGGGGGCCCAGGTGCGCGCTCGCCGCACCCTCCTCAGCAGTCGCGTTCGGTCACGAATCGGGCCAGGGCAAGCAGCTCTGCCTCGGCCTGCTGCGGCAGGGACAACGAGCGCAGCACCGCGCCGGCGGTCTTGAGCTGGCGGTCCGCCTCGGCGGTGGTCCAGTCACGGCCGCCGGCCCGCTCGACCAGCGCCGCGATCCGCTCCAGGTCCTCGGTCGGCCGGTCGCCCTCGCTCACGAGGAAGGCCCGCAGCTCGTCCGCGTCCGGGCCGCCGGCCTCAAGGGCGACGACGACCGGCACCGACTTCTTGCGGGACTGCAGGTCGGACAGCACCGGCTTGCCGGTGACGGCCGGGTCGCCCCAGATGCCGAGCAGGTCGTCGATCAGCTGGAAGGCGGTGCCGAGGCGTGACCCGAACTCGGCGAGGCCGTCGACGACCTCCTTGGGCGCACCGGCGAGCACCGCGCCCAACGAGGCGGCACAGGCCAGCAGGGCGCCGGTCTTGCCGTCCTCCATATGCAGCGTCTCGGCGACCGTGACGTCCGAGCGGCTCTCGAACAGCAGGTCCTCGGCCTGGCCGCGGACCAGGTCCTGCACGCCAGCGCCCAGGATCACCGCCGCCTTGCGGCCCGGCTCGCCCTCGACCTCCAGCAGGACCTGCGTCGCCAGGCCCAGCAGCGCGTCGCCGGCGAGGATCGCGCCGTCCGCGCCGAAGACCGTCCACGCGGTCGGCCGGTGCCGACGCTCGGTGTCGCCGTCCATCAGGTCGTCGTGCAGCAGCGAGAAGTCGTGCACCAGCTCGACCGCGACGGCGGCGGGCAGGCCGACCTCCGCGGGCTGCCCCGCCGCCTCGGCGGACAGCAGCGCGAGCGCCGGGCGGACGAGCTTGCCGCCGCCGCCGGGCTGCGGGTTGCCGTCCGCGTCGACCCAGCCGCGGTGGTACTCGACGACGTGCCGAAGACGCGGGTGCAGCCGCGCGACCGTCTGGCGCAACGCGGGAACGGTTAGCGTCCGACCACGCTCGATGGCCTCCGGAACCGTCATGGTCATGCCGGGTTACTCCCAACGCTGTTCGTGGTCGGAGTGGATGCCGAACTGGTACCCGTCGAGGCACCGAGATCGGTCACGGTCTCGCTCCCGGGCGCGGTGGTGGCCTTGGCGGCCAAGGTGGGCTGCGCCGGGACTGGTGGGCTGGTGGGCTGAACGTCTGATCTGGTCGGCGTGGTCCTCAGACGCGGCCAGGTGACATCGCCCGAAACCGTCCCCGGCTCGCGTGCGTTCACCCCCACGCTGGCCAGCGTCTCACGGGCAGCAGCGAGCCCGCTACGCACAGCTCCCTCCATGGTCGCCGGCCAGCCGGTGTCGGTCCACGCGCCGGCCAGGGCGAACCCGGGCAGAGCGGTGGCCGCTCCCGGGCGAAGAGCGAGCGATCCGGGCGCCTGGCGAAACGTTGCCGTGCGCTCTCTCGTCACGAAGACCTCGACGAGCTCGGCGTCCCGCGCCGCGGGCAGGATGCGGCGCATCTCGGCGACGAACTCGTCACCGAGCTCGCCGGCCGGCCGGTCGATCCACGGCTCGGCGGCCGACTGGGACAGCGCCACGTACTGCGAACCTGGCGGCGCCGTGCCGGTACCGGACAGGCCGGACGCCCCGGTGCGGTCGAAGATCCACTGAATCGGCGAACCGGTGACGGCCAGGAACGGCCCGTCGATCACCTTGCGGTCGAAGATCATGTGAATGTTCACGATCGGCGAGGTGCCCAGCTCCGTCAGGCCCGCCGGGTCCGGATGGGCTCCGGGCGGCAGCAGCTCCGCGGCGGCCTGCGGTGGCACGGCGAGCACCACCGCGTCGGCGGCCAGCACCGCGGCGTCGGACCGACCGGCGCCGCTCGCGATCGCCACCTCGTAGCCGGCGTCCGTCCGGGTGATCGAGCGGACCTTCACGTTGGTGCGCACGTCGGCGCCGGCGTCGGCCAGCGCCTTGGCCGCGGCCTCGCCGTGCAGCTGCTGCAACGGCACGTCAGCCCAGCCGATGTCGGCCGCGTCGGCCCGCTCCAGAAGCCCGGTGCGCACCACCTTCGCCGCGAGGCCCAGCGAGGCCTCGCCCGCCGGCACGTTCAGCGTGGCGACGGTGAGCAGCTCCCAGAGCGTCTCGGTGGCCGTCGGGCCCTGCCGATGCGCCGACAGCCAGTCACCGAACGACCGGCCGTCGACGGCCGGCGAGCGCTGGTCGAGGCGGCCGAGCTGGAACGCGGCCAGCGCCGCGGTGACCCGCTGGGCGGGCGCCAGAGCCTTGTAGCCGAGCAGCGCGGGGGCGAGGTGCAGCGGCGCCGGCAGCCTGGCCTTCGTCCGGCGCAGCCTCGCGTGCGTGCCGAGCCGGTCCCCGAGCAGCACCGGGACGTCCAGCCGCTCCTGCAGCGTGGTCTGGTGCTCGACGCCGAGCCGGCTCAGGAAGCCCCGGTAGGCCGTGCAGCAGCGCATGAACACGTGCTGCCCTGTGTCCACCCACAGGCCCTTGCGGTCGAACGACGCGGTCGCGCCGCCCAGCCGGGGCCGGGCCTCCAGCAGCACCACGTCGACACCGCTGTCCGCGGCCACCAGCGCCGCGGTCAGGCCGGCCAGGCCGCCGCCGACGACGACCACCCGCGGCCGTGCCACGTGTGTCTCACTCGTCACGGGGCCACACCTCCCGTACCCGGAGCCGCCGGGCGGGCACGCTCGGGCCGGCCAGCCAGGCTGCGGGCGGCGACCATGGCCTTCTCCCGGGCGGGCAGTGACACCCGCTGGGTCAGCACAGCTGACGGCTCGGCCTGAATCCGGCGGTTGAGCCGCAGGTAGATCCCGGCGAGGGCACCGCAGCAGGCGGCGCTGCGCCGGTCGAGGAGGTCCAGCAGCACCAGGCCGCGGGAGTACCACTCCTCGGCCCGCGCGGTGCCCATTCGCAGGTAGTCGACGAGCGCGTCCTGCGGGCCGCCGAGGACGCCGTCCGCGTCGACGGCCAGCTTCACCCCGGCCGCGGCGAGCTCCGCCTGCGGCAGGTAGGTCCGTCCGCCCAGCAGGTCCTCCCGCACGTCGCGCAGGATGTTCGTCTGCTGCAGCGCGACGCCGAGCGCGTCGGCGATTGCGGGGGCGTCCCGGCGCCCGGCGGCTTCCGTCGTGCCGAAGATGCCGAGCGAGAGGCGGCCGATCGTGCCGGCGACCAGCCGGCAGTAGCCGACCATGTCGTCGAACGTGTCGTAGGTGCTCGGGACGATGTCGCTCTCGACGCCGTCCGCGAGCTCGATGAACGCCTCCAGCGGGATCGGGAAGCGCTTCGCGGCGTCGGCGAGCGCGACGAGCACCGGGTCGGAGCTGTTCGGGTCGAGGCCGCGGATGTCGGCGCGTGCCTTGGCCAGCCCCTCGATCTTCTGGTCGTCCGGGAGGTCTCCGTCGCCGATGTCATCCAGGCGGCGGGAGAACGCGTAGACGGCCGACAGCGCGGCGCGCCGGTCCGCCGGCAGCAGCCTGATCCCGTAGGAGAAGTTCTTCGCGGCCTGCTTGGTGATCTCCTCGCAGGCGGCGTATGCCTCGGTCACCGTGGGTCGGGACGCGGCGGCGGTCATGAGGCCTCCCCCTCGTCACCTCGCCGGCTGTGCCGGCTGTCAGCCTCAGTCATCGCAGGCCAGGCGCTGGCCGGCCCGTTCACGGACCTGCTCTCGGTGTTCCCCAGCTCGGCGCCGGTCACTACGCCCGAAAGGGTGGTCACTGCCACGGTCGGGGCCGGCACCGAGGTGGCGGCCAGGTCCTTCGCCGTCGCGGGCGCCGGTTCCGTCACGGCCGCAGCGGAAACCGCGGAAGCGGCGCCGGCCGTGGCCCGAGCCGGGTTCGGGGACGGCGGCGGCGGCTCGCACAACGGTGGCAGGCCGCCGGCCCCGGCGGCGCCGGCACGCATCGACGGCGAGTACGAACGGACCGCGACCCACAGGGCGGCGCCGGCCAGCCGCGGCTTGCTCGCCTTCGGCGCGCCGCCGAGCACGTCGTAGCCGGCCTGGCGGACCGCGTGCAGCGCCGCGCGGCCACCTCCGATGAAGCCGGCGATGGCCAGCCTCATCCGGCCGTCCAGCAGGCTGGCCAGCGGTGCGCCCTGGTCGAGGATCGTGGTGGCCCTGGCGACCTGGAAGGCCATCAGGTTGCGCAGCGCCGGCGACGCGGTCGGGGCGGCGAGGTCGCTCTCGGCGACGCCGAAGGTGTCGAGGTCCTCGAGCGGCAGGTAGATCCGCCCGGCCGCGTAGTCCTCGGCGACGTCCTGCAGGTGCTCGGCGATCTGCAGCGCGGTGCACACCCGGTCGGAGAGGATCAGCCGGTCGGGCGTCGCCCGGCCGAGCACGCCGAGCACCATGCGCCCGATCGGGTCGGCCGACAGGGTGCAGTAGCGCAGCAGGTCGTCGAAGGTCGGGTACCGGTCGACCCGCTGGTCCAGCCGGTTCGCCTCGATCAGCCGCAGGAACGGCTCGGGCGGCAGGTCGCAGGCCGCCACCGTCGTCGCCAGCCGCTGGTGCACGGGCAGCGTCGGCCCCGCGCCGGTCCAGATCCGCTCCAGGTCGGCCGCGAGCTCGTCGAGCAGGGCGAGCCGGTCGCCGGGGGCCTCGTCGCCGATGTCGTCGACCAGCCGGGCGAACCCGTAGATGGCCTTGAAGTGCTCACGGATGGCGGCGGGCAGCACCACGGGCGACACCGGGAAGTTCTCGCCGTACGCGGCACGCAGCACCTCATCGGTGGAGGTCGCGATATCGGTGATACCGGCCGGCTCTGCCCGCCGGCCGGGGGCGGCGGTCCGGGCGTCGATGGGGGTCATGCGCCTCTCGTTCTCCTGAAGTCTCGGGGACCCGCGGCCGCGGCCAGGTTCCTGGTCGGGGGGGGTTGGCACGGGTCCGCCCGCTGCTGAGGGGTCGAGGGGAAGCCGGGCCGGTGGGCGCGCGCCGGGTCAGGGCGGCGTGAGGTCGCCGACGGCGGGCCGGCGACCGGCGCTCGCTATCCGAACACGTTCGCCAACCTGCGGTAGAGCGGCGGCGCCGCTCCGTGCACGCGCGCGGCCAGGGACATCCAGCCTGGCACCCACACCTCGGCGCTGCCGCGCGCGACGCCGGCAAGCATGCGGTCCGCGACCCGGCTCGGGGGCATCGCCTTGGGCCAACGGCGGACGTACGGGGCACCGCGGCGGTGGAAGAACGGTGTGTCCACGGCGCCTGGTAAGCAAAGCGTCACCACGATGCCGCGACCTCGCACCTCGGAGCGCAGCGCGTCGGCGAAGCCCACCAGTGCCGCCTTGCTCGCGGAGTAGGCCACCTCGCCCCGCACCCCCAGCGCGCCCGCGACGCTGCCGACCAGCAGGATGCGGCCCTCGCCGCGGTCGAGCATCGCCGGCAGGACCGCGCGGACCAACATCATCGGCGCGAGCACGTTGACGGTGACCAGGTCTCGCAGCGCGTTCGGGGACATCACCTCGAACGGACCTGCCGCGCCGATACCCGCCGACAGGACCAGCAGGTCGACGTCACCGAGCAGTTCGGTGGCCCGGGAGGCGACCGCGGTCTCCGCCCCCACCGCGGTCAGGTCGGTCGCGAACCGGTGGCCGCCAGTCGCGGCGGCAACCTCGTCGAGGGCGACTCCGTTGCGGCCGACCAAGAGAGTCTTGGTGCCGTCCTGGGCCAGCCGGAGTGCGGCCGCGCGGCCGATCCCGCTGGAGGCACCGGTGACGAGTGCCGTCCGCGGTGGCCAGGGAGCGGACGCGGCCGCCCGAGCCCTGCTGATCACCGGCCGGGAAGCCCGATCCTGGACAGCAGGACGAGAGCGGGTGCTCACGCCTTAAACACCTCCGGTCGCGTCGGGCGCCAGGCCCACTGTGCGTCCGACCGCGTCGCGGCCGGCGGTCGCGGGGCCACCCACCCAGGGTGACGGGGAGACGTGACGACCCCCCAGAAATCCCAACTGCCCGACAACACCCTTGCGGCCATCCTCGAGTCGCGGGTCCGCGTCGACGCCACACCCGCCAAGGGCAGCCCCATCATTTCACCGCCCCCCGACGATCCAGTCCATGGTCAGGTGGATGACATCAGGCACCTACGCCGATGGCGCACGGCCGATACCCGTCCACCGAAGGGTACGGAACGATTACCCAGAGCGCATCTTGCGGCGCCCGGCCAACCATTCATTTGATTTACGGCTGTGAATCGGGCCGGAATGACACAGCGGCGACATGATGCAGACACCATGGCTGTGATACGGACATCGCCCGGACATCCGGCGGGACACAACTGTGACGCCGTTGTGACAATCGTCGCCCACCGACAACGGGCCGCTCACACCGATCCGAGGGCCACCGGGTCTCCGGGGCGAACGACGAAAGAGATGCCCCCTGACGCATCCACCATCCGGAGGCAGGAACCCTTGGCGCCTTCGGGCTGGCGCGACCACGGATCCCAACACGGGTCACGGTCCGGATGGGGAAACGGCTGCCGCACGGACACAACCCTACCGTCCCGGACAAACAAGATCAAAAGGGGCTCTCCGGGTGGAGTTGGCACATCCGGGCAGGCCACAGACTTTTTCGGGGGTCGACGGGGGTGCGGGTGAGATCCGTCACGGCACGAGCGAAGGGGACCGTAAGCCGGTAGGTGAGTCATCCCTGGTGGTCACCAGTCCTGGGGTTTCCCGACCACCAGGGATGACTCGGGCTGCCTCAGCCCGTGTAGTAGCTGTCGGCGACGGTAAGGGCGTCGTCGAGGATGGCCAGGCCCTCGCGGAGCTCGTCGACGGTGATGGTGCACGGCGGGACGACGTGGGTCCGGTTGAAGTGGGTGAAGGGCCAGAGGCCGCGTTCCTTGCAGGCTCCGATGAAGGCTGCCATCGGGGCCGCGTCGGGGCCGGCCGCGTTGAACGGGACGAGCGGCTCGCGGGTCTCGCGGTCACGGACCAGCTCGATCGCCCAGAAGACCCCGAGGCCGCGGACCTCGCCGACGCTCGGGTGGTTGACGGCGAACTTGGCCAGCTCCGGGCCGATGACGTCGGTTCCGAGCATCCGGGCGTGCTCGACGATGCCCTCCTCCTCGAACGCCCGGATCGAGCCGACCGCGGCGGCGCAGGCCAGCGGATGGCCGGAGTAGGTGAGGCCGCCCGGGTAGGGGCGAGTGGCGAACGCGTCCGCGACCTTCGGGCCCATTATGACGCCGCCCAGCGGGACGTAGCCCGAGTTCACGCCCTTGGCGAAGCAGATCAGGTCGGGGACGACGTTCCAGTGATCGGCGGCGAACCACTCGCCGCACCGCCCGAAGCCGGACATCACCTCGTCCAGGATCAGCAGGATGCCGTGCCGGTCGCACAGCTCGCGCACCCCGGCCAGGTAGCCATCCGGCGGTACGAGGATGCCGTTCGTGCCGACGACCGTCTCCAGCAGCACCGCGGCGACGGTCTGCGGGCCCTCCAGGGCGATCACCTCGGTGAGGTGCGCGAGCGCCCGCTCGCCCTCCTGCTCGACGCTGTCCGCGTAGAACGGCGAGCGGTACGGGTACGGGCCGTGGAAGTGGACCACGCCCGGGATGCCGGGCTCGCTGGCCCAGCGGCGCGGCTCGCCGGTCAGGACGATCGAGCCGCCGGTGGCGCCGTGATACGAGCGGTATGTCGTGAGGATCTTGTGACGGCCGGTGACGAGCCGGGCCATCCGCACCGCATTCTCGGTCGCCTCGGCGCCGCCGTTGGTGAAGAAGACCTTGTCCAGGTCGCCGGGCGCATGCGACGCGATGAGCCGGGCCGCCTCCGAACGGGCCTCGTTCGCATGGAACGGGGCGATCGTGGTCAGCTTGCCGGCCTGCTCGATGATCGCCTCGATCACCTTCGGATGCTGATGGCCGATGTTGGCGTTCACCAGCTGGGACGAGAAGTCCAGGTAGCGCCGGCCGGACTCGTCCCAGAAGCAGCTGCCCTCGGCCCGGTTCACCACCAGCGGGGTCAGCGCCGCCTGCGCCGACCAGGAATGGAAGACGTGCTTGCGGTCGTCGTCGTAGGTGCTGCTGGTCATGACCCGCTGCCTCCTTGCCGCCCACGGCCTGTCATCGAGGGCCTGATCGAGGGTCCGAGAGCGTACCCGTGCGCCGTTCGCCGGCCGATGGAAATTCTCGCCCCTAAGGAAACCCGAGGTTGAGGCCGCGGACAGCCCACGGCGCCAGGATGCCCGACACACCGGACCGGCTCGCCCGGCGGGCGCGGGTGGGGTGCGCGCCGCCGGGCAAGCCGGGTGATCGTGGTGCCGGCCCGCTCCGGCCGGCGGGAACCGGTCGAGAGCGGGCCGGCGCGGTTCAGGCTCCGTTCGCCGCGAGAGTGACGGTCTGGGGCTTGAAGCCGCTGCCGACGACGTCGACGCCACTGGCCTTCAGGTCGGCCAGCGCCTTGTTGACGTAGTCGTTCGTGTAGGCGAGACCTTCAGGGTCCTTGGTGAGGACGGTCTGCCCGTCGGCGTTCTTGGTGCCCTTGGCGACCGAGACGGTCTGGTCCCAGGCCGACTTGTCCACCAGGCCGACGCCGTTCGGCGACGGCCAGATCAGCTTGTTGATCTCGTTCGTCTGCCAGAGCTGGTGGCTGGCGCCGAGCTTCGAGCCGGCGGCGACGACCAGGTCACGGCAGTCGGCTGGGTTGTCCCGGCAGTAGATCCAGCCCTTGATCGAGGCCTCGACGAACTTCGTCGTCGTGTCCTGGTACTTCTTGTCGCTCTGCAGCTTGGACGTGTTGGCCCAGATGGCGTCCTGCAGCATCGCGGTGCCGACGTCGTTCCAGTTGATGACGTTGAAGTCGCTCGGCTGGAAGAGCTTGCCCGTCGCCGGGTTCGTCGCCTCCAGCACCTGGGCGTACTCGTTGTAGCTCATCGCCTGGGCGGCGTCGACGTCACCCGAGAGCAGGCCCTTCATGTCGAACTGCTGCTGGACCAGCGTGATGTCCTTGGACGGATCAAGGTTGGCCTTGGTCATGCCGGCGAACAGCTCGTACTCGTTGCCGAAGCCCCAGTCGCCGACCTTCTTGCCCTTCAGGTCGGCCGGGCCGGTGATGTTCTTGTCCTTGAAGCTGACCTGCAGAGTGCCGGACCGCTGGAAGATCTGCGCGACGTCGGTGATCTGCGCGCCCTGCTCCCGGGACGCCAGCGCCTTGGGCACCCAGGCGATCGCGTAGTCCGCCTTGCCCTGTGCCAGCACGGTCTGCGGGACGATGTCGGTGCCACCCTCGAGGATCTTCACATCGAGGCCGGCGTCCTTGTAGTAGCCCTTCTTCTCCGCCGCGATGTAGCCGGCGAACTGTGCCTGGGTGAACCACTGCAGCTGCAGCTTCACCGGCGTCAGTCCCGCGGACGTGCCTCCCGTGCTGCCGCCGCCGGAACTCGATCCACACGCCGCGAGCGCGAGCGCCACGGCGAGTCCCGCGGCGAGCCCCCCGGCCAACCGTCGTTTCATGTACCCCTCCGGTACTCCCTGGCCGCGCCGGGCGCGCCAGTGACGACGCTTCAGGCCCGACGCGGCTCTCCAGCCGACACCGCGGGCCACGCCGCCCGTACCTCGCGAAGAAGATCCAAACGGGCCGCGCCGCCCGCCGACGAACCGGATGTCCACGGGCCACACCGCCCGCCCGGCGGCCCGGTTCGCCGCTTGTGTGCCGCCTATGCAGTTGGTTGTCAGGGGGTCAGTGGGGTCAGAGGGTCAGTGGGTGTCAGAGGGGCAGTGAGCGCCCGCCCCGCCGCCAGGGGGTGGCGAGCCACTCCAGCAGCCCGGCGACGAGGTAGACGACGAGCCCGAGCACACAGGCGGCGGCCACGAAGGCCCAGGCCCGGGGATACGCGGTGTTCGACGCTGCCGAGGTGATCCGTGAGCCGAGCCCGTTCTGCCGCCCACCGAAGTATTCGGACACCACCGCCGCGATCACCGCGAGCGACGACGCCAGCCGGAAGCCGGTGAAGATGTACGGAACGGCCCCCGGCAGCTGGACCGTCCGGGCGAACCGCCACGGCCCGACCGCCAGCGAGCGCATCAGCTCCCGCTGCACGTCCGGCACCTGCCGCAGCCCCCGCACGGTGTTCACGAACACCGGGAAGAAGACGACGATCGCGACCACCAGCCTTCGCGGCACCGTGGACGTCGTCGAGAACATCGTGTTGAACAGCGGGGCCAGCGCGATGATCGGGACAGCGTTCATCGCCGCCGCCAGCGGCCCGAGCAGCCCGTCGACGATCTTCGACCTGGCGGCGACGACCGCCGCGAGCAGGCCGACGACGAGGCCGACGAGGAGGCCGACGACCGCGTTCGCCCCGGTCGCCCGCGACGTCTGGACGATGACCCGGAAGCTGTGCCGGAACTGCGTCCAGATCTCCGACGGCGCGGGCAGCAGGTACGGCTGGATGTGGTACGCCCGGACGTAGCCCTCCCAGACCGCGAGGCCGACGACGCCGACCACCACCGGCGGCAGGACGACGGCAAGACGGGCCCGGGTCCACCTGCCGAGACGGGTGGCGTCGCGGTCACGCCCGGCCGCCGGGGCCGCGGCGTCCGGGGTCGGGTTCACGCCGCGCCTCCGGCCCGCAGTGCCTCGCGCACGGCGGTCACGGCGGCGAAGAACGCGGCCTGCTCGCGCACGTCATCGCCGTCGTCGGCGGTCGGGCCGCCGGTCTCCCCCGGCGCCGCCGGGCCAGCCGGTGCGCCTTCGCCGGCCTGGGCCGGGCCGAGCCGGCCGGGCAGGTCCACGTCGATGATGTCCGTGATCCGGCCGGGGCGCGGCGACATCACCGCTACCCGGTCGGAGAGGAACACAGCCTCCGGAATGGAGTGCGTGACCAGGATGACCGTGGTCCCGGTTTCCCAGCGGATCCGGGCCAGCTCGCTCTGCATCCGCTCCCGGGTCATCTCGTCCAAGGCGCCGAACGGCTCGTCGAGCAGCAGCAGCGGCGGGCGTTCGGCCAGCGCGCGGGCGATCGCCACCCGCTGCTGCATGCCGCCGGACAGCTGGGCCGGCCAGTGCCCGGCGAAGTCACCGAGGCCGACCAGGTCGAGCAGCTCGCGGGCCCTGGCCCGGCGCTCCTTCCTGCTCACGCCGTGCACCTGCAACGGCAGCTCGACGTTGCCGGCGACCGTGCGCCACTCCAGCAGCCCGGCCTGCTGGAACGCGATGCCGTAGCGCTGCGCGGCCCGGGCGGCGCGGGCCGGCTCACCGAAGACCCGCACCTCGCCCCGCGTCGGCTCGACGAGATCACCGACCAGGCGCAGCAGCGTCGACTTGCCGCAGCCGGACGGGCCGATCAGCGAGACGAACTCGCCGGGCGCGACCGTCAGCTCGATGCCGGCGAGGGCGACGGTGGCCCCACCGCCGGCCACCGGGAAGACCTTGTCGACCCCCTGCACCGCGACGGCCGGCACCGTCACGGCCGGATTCGCGTCGCCGGCCGGGCGGTCCTCTTCGCGGGGCGCAGGCGCTTGCGCCGCGGGAACGCCGGGGCTGGCCTCGACCGCGGACGATCCGGGAGGTCCGCCAGCGGGTCGCGCGGTCATGTCGTCACCTTCTGGGTCTTCGGGGCAGGTCCAGCCGCCGGCGGTCCGGCGCCGGCCCGTCCGGTACCCGGCCGTGGCTGGCCCGACCGCCAGGTCAGCGCCAGCTCGACCAGCGAGACCAGCCCGGCGACGAGCAGGCCGGTGACGGCCGCGCCGAGGACGGCGTCGTAGAGCTTGGTCGAGTCGCTGGTCGCGGACTGGGAGTAGGCGATGATCAGGCGTCCGACACCGCCGGAGGTACCGGTGGAGATCTCGGCGACGATGGCCCCGATGACGGCCGAGGCGGCGGCCAGCCGCAGCGCCGGCAGCAGGAACGGGACCGACGCCGGCAGCCGTAGCCGCAGCAGCGTCTGCCACCAGGACGCGGCGTAGCTGCGCATCAGCTCGACCGAGCTCGCCGCCGGCGACTGCAGGCCGCGCAGCATCCCGATCGCCACCGGGAAGAACGCCAGGTACGCGGCGATCAGGGAGACCGTCATCCAGTCCTGCCAGCGCAGCGCGCCGAGGTGCAGCTGGCCGCTCCACCCGGCAACCAGCGGAGCCAGCGCGATCAGCGGCACGGTCTGGCTGGCGATGATGTACGGCAGCAGCCCGCGTTCGACGATCCGCAGGCGGGCCATCAGGACCGCGAGCAGCACCCCGACGACGACGCCGGCCAGCAGGCCCACCACGGCGACCCGCAGCGTGTACCAGATGCCCTTGAGCACGGCCAGCCCGACGGTCTGGCTGCCGTCGGCCGCGACCTCCTGGTGGCCGAGCTGGGCGAGCACCGACCAGACATGCGGCATGGAGACGTCGTCGTTGCGCGGCAGCACCGGCACGCCGAGGAGCCGGCCGCCGTGCGGCGAGCCGACCAGCTTGTACAGCTCCCAGACCGCGCAGACCAGCACCACCGCGACGACCGCGAGCGCGGCACGGCGTAGGCGCTCGCCCCAGCCGCCGACGGCCGGACCTGGCGGGGCGGCGTCCCTGCCGCCGAGCGCGGCCGTGGCGGCCGACTCGTCGATCGAGGCCGTGATGGTCATCGCGCCTCGGTGTCGGCCGCGGGGGCCTTCGCCCGGATGTGCTCCGCGATCGCGGGGATCACCTGCTCGCCGTACGCCTCCAGGGTCGCCAGCTTGGCGTCGTGCTGCAGGTAGACGGCGAACTGGTCGACGCCGAGCGCGGCCAGCTCGGTCAGCCGCCGGACGTGCGCCTCGGCCGGTCCGAGCAGGCAGAACCGGTCGACGATCTCGTCCGGGACGAACGCGGTGTGGGTGTTCCCGGCGCGGCCGTGCTCGTTGTAGTCGTAGCCGGTCCGGCCCTCGATGTAGGACGTCAGCGCCGCGGGGATGGCCGAGCCGCCCGCGCCGTAGCGGCCGACCAGGTCGGCCACGTGGTTGCCGACCATGCCGCCGAACCAGCGGCACTGGTCACGCTGGTGGGCCAGCGAGGCCTCGTCGCCCGGCCCGACGTAGGCGGGCGCCGCGACGCAGATCTTCACCGTGGCCGGGTCGCGGCCGGCGGCGGCCGCCGCGGTACGCACGGCGTCGATCGTCCACGCGGTGATGTCCGGGTCGGCGAGCTGCAGGATGAAGCCGTCGCCGATCTCGCCGCTCAGCGCCAGCGCCTTCGGGCCGTAGCCGGCGATCCAGATGTCCAGCCGGGAGTCCAGGCCCCAGGGGAAGCGCAGCTTCGTGCCGTTGACCTCGGCCTCGCGCCCGTTGGCCAGCTCGCGGACGACCCCGACGCAGTCCCGCAGGGTCGCCAGCGTGGTCGGCTTGCCGTTGAGGACCCGGACCGCGGAGTCACCGCGGCCGATGCCGCAGATGGTCCGGTTGCCGTACATCTCGTTGAGCGTGGCGAACAGCGAGGCGGTGACCGTCCAGTCCCGGGTCGCCGGGTTGGTGACCATCGGACCGACCAGCACCTTGCGGGTAGCGGCCAGGATCTGGCTGTAGATGACGAACGGCTCCTCCCACAGCAGATGGGAGTCGAACGTCCACACATGCGAGAACCCAAGCGTCTCCGCCTGCCGAGCCAGCTCCACCACCCGAGAGGCCGGCGGATTCGTCTGCAAAACAACCCCGATGTCCACGTTCCCGCCTCCCGGTCCGTCCCGTTTTGTGTGGTGTGGCCTATAGCCCTGGTCTGACCGCCCTACCGATCGAGCTGTACCCCAAGGCTTCGCGTAGTTCGGTGGGCCAGCAGGCACGAGCGAAGCGAAGTGCCTGACTGGCCCACCGAACGGAGCGAAGCCCGTTCGCGGCGGAGGACGCGAGCCGGAGGTCCCAACCGCAGCGAAGCAAGGTTGGGGCCGGAGGCTCGCGCCCGGACGCCGCGAACCAAGAAACAACCTCCTACCTGGTGCGGGGGAAGCCCAGCTCTACCGAGCTCGTTGCCGGGTCGGGCCAGCGGGTGGTGACTACCTTGGTCTTGGTGTAGAAGCGGATGCCGTCCGGGCCGTACATGTGCAGGTCGCCGAACAGGGAGGCCTTCCAGCCGCCGAAGCTGTAGTAGGAGACCGGCACCGGGATCGGCACGTTGACGCCGACCATGCCGGCCTGGACGTCGAAGGTGAACCGGCGCGCGGCGCCGCCGTCGCGGGTGTAGATCGCGACGCCGTTGCCGTACGGGTTGTCCTCGACGAGCTTCACCGCCTCGGTGTAGGTCTCGCAGCGGACCACGGCGAGGACCGGGCCGAAGATCTCGTCGGTGTAGACCGTGCTGGTGGTCGACACGTTGTCGATCAGGCTGGGGGCGAGGAAGAAGCCGGGGCCCGACGAGATCGGGTCGTCGCGGCCGTCGATGACGAGGGTGGCGCCGTCGGTCTTGGCGGTCTCCAGGTAGCCGGCGACCCGGTCGCGGGCCTCGCGGCTGATGACCGGGCCCATCTCGCTGTCCGGGTCGAGGCCCGGGCCGACCTTGATCTTGCGGACCCGCTCGGCGATCGCCTCGACCAGCGGGTCGGCGGAGTCACCGACCGCGGCGACGACGGAGACCGCCATGCAGCGCTCACCGGCCGAGCCGTAGCCAGCCGAGACAGCGGCGTCGGCCGCGGCCGCGATGTCCGCGTCCGGCAGCACGATCATGTGGTTCTTCGCGCCGCCGAGGGCCTGCACCCGCTTGCCGGCCGCGGTGCCCGTCTCGTAGACGTAGCGGGCGATCGGGGTCGAGCCGACGAAGCTGAGCGCCTCGACGTCCGGGTGGGTGAGCAGCGTGTCGACGGCGAGCTTGTCGCCCTGGAGCACGGTGAACACGCCGTCCGGCACGCCGGCCTGCGCGAGCAGCTCGGCGAGCAGCAGCGACGCCGACGGGTCGCGCTCGGAGGGCTTGAGGATGAACGCGTTGCCGCAGGCCAGCGCGTTCGACAGCATCCACAGCGGGACCATCGCCGGGAAGTTGAACGGGGTGATGCCCGCGACGACGCCCAGCGGCTGGCGGATCTCGTGGACGTCGACACCGGTCGACACCTGCTCGGAGAAGCCGCCGCGCAGCAGGCTCGGCGCGCCACAGGCGAACTCGACGTTCTCCAGGCCGCGCGCGATCTCGCCGAGCGCGTCGTCGACGGTCTTGCCGTGCTCTGCGGTGATGAGCTTCGCGAGCTCGGTCCGGTTGGCGTACAGCAGCTCACGGAACCGGAACATCACCTCGGCCCGGCGGCCGAGGCCGGTGCGGCGCCAGCCGGTGAACGCCGCCTTCGCGCTCGCGACCGCCGCGTTGATCTCCTCGAGGCTCGCCAGCGCGACCTGAGCGGCCTGCTCACCGGTCGCCGGGTTCCACACCGGCCCGAACCGGCCGGAGCCGCCCGCCACCGCCTTGCCATCGATCCAGTGCCCGATTTCCCGCATGGTGACCTCTCCCGGTGCCGTTCGTCCTGACACGCCCATCCTGGCCGGCGTCGCCCGCACCACCAAACTGAGCGTTTACTTAGCTCCCTTCGTATCCCGTGGACCGCCTTCGCGCAGGGGTTGTGGGGTAGGGCGCTGAGCGCCCTACCTGTCGGGCGCTGCGCGCCCTCCCAACGTTCGTCCCCCAAAGCCCTGATATCCGTGGCCTGGGTTCGACGAGCCCGGTTTCTTGGCTGGCATGGGCTGTGACGTATCTCCTTCGGCCGATCCAGTCATCGCAGGTACTGGGAGAGGCCGCGGCGCAGGAACTGGCCGTGGCCGGAGCGGCCGTGGAAGGCGCCGTCCGCGACGACGACACTGCCCCTGGACAGCACCGTCTCGACCTTCCCGGCAATCTCGAAGCCCTCCCAGGCCGAATAGTCGATGTTCATGTGATGGGTGGCCGCGCTGATCGTGGTCGTCGCCCGCGGGTCGTAGAGCACGATGTCCGCGTCCGAGCCGGGCTGGATCACGCCCTTCTTCGGGTAGAGGCCGAACATCCGGGCCGGCGTCGTCGAGCAGGTCTCCACCCAGCGCTCCAGCGAGAGCTTCCCGGTGGCGACGCCCTGGTAGACGAGGTCCATCCGGTGCTCCACCGTCCCCATTCCGTTCGGGATCTTCGTGAAGTCGCCGAGACCGAGTTCCTTCTGGTCTTTGAAGCAGAACGGGCAGTGGTCGGTGGAGACGACCGCGAGGTCGTCGGTGCGCAGGCCGCGCCACAGGTCGTCACGATGTGTCCTGTCCCGGTTCGGCTCGTCGCGCGGGCGCAGGGGCGGCGACGCCACCCACTTCGCCCCCTCGAAGCCGGGCGCGCCGAGCTGGTCCTCCAGCGTCAGGTACAGGTACTGCGGGCAGGTCTCGGCGAACACGTTGCGCCCCGCCGACCGCGCCGCCGAGACCTGCGCCAGCGCTTCGGACGCCGACATGTGGACGAAGTACAGCGGGGTGTTCCCGGCGACCTGAGCGAGCACGGTCGCCCGATGGGTGGCCTCGCCCTCCAGCGCCGACGGCCGGGTGAGGCCGTGGTAGATCGGATCGGTCTGGCCACGGGCCACCGCCTGGGCCGCGAGCACGTCGATCGCGATGCCGTTCTCCGCGTGCATCATGATCAGCGCGCCGTTGTCGGTCGCCTTCTGCATCGCCCGCAGGATCTGGCCGTCGTCGCTGTAGAAGACGCCCGGGTAGGCCATGAACAGCTTGAAGCTGGTGACCCCCTCGTGCGCCACGAGATAGTCCATGGCCTTGAGAGCGTCGTCGTCGACCCCGCCCATGATCATGTGGAAGCCGTAGTCGATCGCGCAGTTGCCGTCCGCCAGCGCGTGCCAGGCGGCCAGCCCGTCCTGGACGACCTCACCGGTGCGCTGCACGGCGAAGTCGATGATCGTGGTCGTGCCGCCCCAGGCCGCCGCCTTCGTGCCCGAGGCGAAGTCGTCCGAGGCGAACGTGCCGCCGAACGGCAGCTTCATGTGGGTGTGCACGTCCACCCCGCCCGGGACGACGTACTTCCCGGTCGCGTCGATCACGGTGTCGGCGGTGACGCCGGCCGCGGCACCCGGGGCGTAGAGGGCGGCGATCGTCTCGCCGTCGACGAGCACGTCCTGCGGGGTCGCGCCCAGCGGGCCTACGACTGTGCCGCCGGTGATGAGCGTCTTCATCTTCATGGTTCGCTCCGTCCGGGCGGCGCGCTCCGGCCCCTTACTCGCTTCGCTCGCAAGGGACCTCCGCGCGCCGTCCTCCTCCGCTCACGGGCGCTCCGGCGACCTCGCTGCGGCCCGGCTCCGGTCGCTTCGCTCCGGAGACGGGCCTCCGCGAGGTGCGCCTCCGCGCCGGCGTGGTCGCCTGCCGCCGCACCTCGCCAGACCAGGGCTGGCCTCATCGGGTCGGTCATGGAGCCGTCAGGTCGCCGTATTGGTCGGGGCGGCGGTCTCGGTAGAAGGCCCAGCGGTTGCGGACTGTGGTCAGGAGGTCTAGGTCCAGGTCGCGGACCATTAGTTCGGGCTCGTGGGGGTCGGCGGTGCCGTCGACGAACTTGCCTTCCGGGTCTACGAAGTACGAGGTGCCGTAGAAGTCGTCGTCGCCCAGGTCCTCGATGCCGACGCGGTTGATGGCGCCGATGAAGTACTCGTTCGCGACGGCGGCGGCTGGCTGTTCGAGCTTCCACAGGTAGTTCGAGAGGCCGCGCGAGGTCGCCGACGGGTTGAAGACCAGCTCGGCGCCGTTCAGGCCGAGCGCCCGCCAGCCCTCAGGGAAGTGCCGGTCGTAGCAGATGTAGACGCCGACCCGGCCGACCGCGGTGTCGAACACCGGGTAGCCCAGGTTGCCCGGCCGGAAGTAGAACTTCTCCCAGAACCCGGTCGTGTGCGGGATGTGGGTCTTGCGGTACTTGCCGAGGTACGTCCCGTCCGCGTCGATGACGGCGGCGGTGTTGTAGAGGACGCCCGGCTGCTCCTGCTCGTAGACCGGCAGCACGAGCACGACGCCGAGCTCGGCGCACAGCGCCTGGAACCGTTCGACGGTCGGGCCGGGCACCGACTCGGCGTACTCGTAGTACACGGGGTCCTGCACCTGGCAGAAGTACGGGCCGTAGAACAGCTCCTGGAAGCACATGACCTTGGCGCCCTGCTCGGCGGCCGAGCGCAGGTAGTCCTCGTGCGACTTGATCATCGATTCCTTGTCGCCCGTCCACTTCGCCTGGACGAGCGCCGCGCGGATCACCCTGCTCATCGCTGCTCTCCCCTCCGCCGACCCTGACGCGCGACCGACCCTGACGTACGACGCCGGACGCGCCGACGTGCACGGCGCCCGAGAGTCCCGACCCCGACACTCTCAGCGTCCGGACAGTCGTGCCCACCACGCTGGCGTCCGCTCCCCGCCGACGCGAACGTCCTGCTCAGCGACCGGATCCGCCCGGGTGGACGGGGTTTGCGTGACCGCAGACTACTGTCACACTGGGGGCCGGACAATCGCCTTTCTGTTTCATTTTGTTACGCGGCGGTTCGGGTTGTTTCAGGCGGGAGACGGGGACGCATGCTCGGCACGATCACCGCGGCGGTCGAGGACCGGTCCGCGCGCGGCATCGCGGGCACCGTCAGTCGGCTGGTGATGGCGGGCGCGCTGCCGGCCGGGACCCGGCTGCCGACCGTCCGGGAGCTCGCCACCGAACTCGGCATCAGCCCGACCACTGTCAGCCAGGCCTGGCGCACGCTGGCCCGCGCCGGCGTGATCTCCCCGCGCGGCCGGGCCGGGACGTTCGTGCTCGCCGGCCCACCCGCCGCCACCGACCCGCGCCGCTATCGCCGGATCACCCGCAGCCCAGGCCGGCTGCCGCACGACTACTCCACCGGCACCCCCGACGCCACGCTGCTGCCCGACCTGGCGCCGCTGCTGGCCCGCGTCGCCCAGGGAGGCAACCTGACCCTGAGCTACCTGGACGACCCGGTGCTCCCGGCCCTGGAGAAGGAGTTGCGGATCCGCTGGCCGTTCCCGCCGGCCGCGCTGACCGTCGTCGACGGCGCGCTGGACGGGCTCGACCGGGTGACCAGGGAGCTGGTCGGCTTCGGCAGCCGGGTGCTCGTCGAGAACCCCTGCTTCCCACCGCTGCTCGACCTGCTGGACGTCGTCGGCGCCGAGGTGGTCGCGCTGCCGCTGGACGACGAGGGGGTCCGGCCCGAGGCGCTGCGCGCCGCCCTCGGCGCAGCGGCCGGCGCGGAGCCGGTCGCCCTTTTCTTACAGCCGCGGGCGCAGAACCCGACCGGGGTGAGCATGACCGCGCGACGGGCCGAACAGCTGGCCGACCTGCTGGCCGGCCGGGCCGTCACCGTCGTGGAGGACGACCACAGCGGCGACGTCGCCACCGCGCGCCCGATCAGCCTCGGCCAGCATCTGCCCGGCTCGACCGTCCACATCCACAGCTTCTCGAAGAGCCACGGCCCGGACCTGCGGCTGGCCGCGGTCGGTGGCGTCGAGTCGGTGGTGAACGGCCTCGCCACCCGCCGGATGCTCGGCCCCGGCTGGTCCAGCCGCCTGCTGCAGGCCGTCCTCGCCGAACTCCTCGGCGACGACGAGACCGAGCGGACCCTCGCCCACGCCCGAGCCGTCTACGCCCACCGCCGCGAGGCCATGACCGCGGCCCTCACCGCCCGCGGCGTCCGCGCCCAGGCCCCCGACGGGATCAACCTCTGGATGGAGGTCGCCGACGAGCAGGTGGCCCTCGTCTCCCTAGCCGCCCGCGGCATCGGCGCCGCCCCCGGCACCCCCTTCGAGGCCGCCCCCTCGGCCCCCACCACCTGCGCGTCACGGTCGGCCTCATCCCCGACCAGGACCTCGAAACGGTGGCAGACCTCCTAGCCGAAGCCGCCCGCGGTTAGAGCCACGGGCGTGATCGCCCGCTGGTCACTGGGCGGCGGCCGCAGATTCCGTCATGCTACTCATCATGCTACCGACTTCCCGTCATGCTACCGAGTAGCATGACGGGGGAACCGCACAGTGATGAGGTGTGCATGGATCGCGAGACGGTGAGCCGGATCCTCGCCGACCTGGCCCGGCTCGGGCGTGACAACTACCGAGTGGAAGTGAAGAAGGCACGGGGTGGGATGCCCACCACGCTCCACGAGACGATCAGCGCGTTCGCGAACGCGGATGGCGGCACGATCATCCTGGGCGTCGACGAGAAGGCGTCCTTCGAGGTCACCGGCCTGCTTGACCCAGACGGGATCCGGGACCGCTTCGTGGGGCTCTGCCGGTCCATGGAGCCGGCGATCGCCGCTCCGGTTGACATCGTGGACATGAGCGGGTCAAAGGTGCTCGTCGCCGAAATCCCGGGTGTTCCTCGGGAGCATCGGCCGTGTCATCTCGCCTCGATGGCGCCGTGGGACAGCTCGTTTGTCCGCATGTCGGACGGCGACCGGAAGCTGTCGGCGTACGAGGTGCAGATCCTCCTGGAGAATCGGAAGCCTGTCCGGCACGATGCGTCCGTCGTGACCGAGGCATCGGAAGCGGACCTCGACCGGCCGCGGGTCGACGCGTACCTGGCGCGGGTCCGCGAGCAGCGCGGAGTGTTCACCGGGCGCACCGACGACGAAATTCTCCGCCTCCTCAACGTCCTGCGTGACACCCCGGACGGACCACGACCCACGCTCGCCGGGCTGCTTGCGTTCGGCCGCTACCCCCAACAGCACCTGCCGCAGCTGAACGTGACAGTCACGGTTTTTCCGACCCCAGATCCGACCAAGCCCGGTCCACGCGGCGAGCGGTTCCTGGACAGTCGATCGATCGATGGGTCGATCCCCCTGATCGTCCAGGACGCCATCGCCCTGCTGAAACGACACATGAAGCAGCGGAGCATCATCGCGGGAATTTTCCGGATCGAGGAATGGGAGTACCCGGAGGAGGTCCTGCGGGAGGTGCTGGTCAATGCCATCGCCCACCGCGACTACTCGTCCTCCGCGCAGGGTGCGCAGGTCCAGGTCGAGCTCTATCCGGACCGGCTGCTCGTCCGCAACCCAGGAGGACTGTTCGGGCCGCTGAACATCGCGGAGCTCGGACTAGGCACCATTCCCGCCTCGTCCCGCAACCTGGTGCTGCTCAAGATCCTGGAGGACACGCCGCTCGAGCCGGGACACACAGTCTGCGAAAATCGGGGCACGGGCATCGCTCAGGTCCGTGCCACGCTGAGCAATGCCGGCATGGAGCCAGCACGCTTCGAGGACAACATCGCGACGTTCGCGGTGACAATCCCGAACCACGCGCTGCTCGACGAGCCAACCATCTCCTGGTTGTCGACGATGAACGTCGAAGCATTGAGCCGAGGGCAGCTGACCGCGATGGCGCTCGCTCGGCGCGGTGAGATCCTGACCAACGTCAGCTACCGTCAGGCGACCGGCGTCGCCGACAGCCGGACAGCTACTGCGCACCTCCGTGAACTATGCGAACGCGGTCTACTGGTGCGGCGGGGCGAACGGGGCCAGAGCACCTATCGCCTAGCCTCCGGCGAAGGCAGGAACAAGCCGCGCCAGGAGATCATACCTGCCGTCGCGCACGAGAGAACACCGCGGACGCACCGTGACGTGGTACTCGCGAGCCTGTCCAACGAGCCGACCAGCCGCCGCGTGATCGTCGATCAGACCGGTCTCACCGACGTTCAGGTTCGCAACGCCCTCGGAAGTCTGCGGCGGGCCCGGCTCGCCGAAATCGTAGGGCCCGTCACGTCGAAGAACGCGCTCTGGCGGCTGGCCGACGACCAGCCTGCTTCCTGAGGAGGTCCGAGGCGCGCGTCGGGCCTCGCTTCGATCAGTCAGCCTGTCGCCCAGACGCGAACCGTCTTATCCCGGCTGCTGCTCACCAGCGTGTTGCCATCGGGCAGGAAAGCCACCTTTGTCACGGTGCTGGTATGGCCGGAGAGCGGGTCGCCGAGCGGTCTCGGAGAGTTCAGGGTGGTCACGTCCCACAGCAGGATGGTGCCGTCGCCGCCCGCGGCGGCGAGGGTAGGACCCTCGCGGGCGAACGCCACCGCCCACATCTCGTTGGCTTCGCTGATCGCGATGAGCAGGCGGGGGCTCGACGGATTGGAGACATCCCACAGCCGCACCGTGTGGTCGACACTGGCAGTGGCGACGGTACGACCGTCGGGCGCGAAAGACACCGACTCGATCGCCTTGGTGCCGTTGCTGGGCTGGACAGGCAGCATGCCCACCAACCGCGGCGCCTTGTTCGGGTTGGAGGTGTCCCAGAGGCCGACCGAGCCGAACTGGCCGCCGGTCGCGAGGAGCGAACCGTCGGGGGCGAACGCCACCGACCACACCTCACCGCTCTGGCCGTCGAACGCGCCCAGCGACCTTGGCTCGTCCGGGTTGGAGACGTTCCACATCCGGAGCTGGCCCTTGTGGTCGCCGCTGACGAACAGGTTCCCCACCGGCGAGAACCCCACCGCCCAGGCCGAGGCAGCGCCTGGCTCGACGAGCGGCGCACCGCGTGGAGTCACCGATGACGTGTTGGAGGTATTCCACAGCTGGACCGTGCCGTTTCTGGTGCCGCTCGCGAGCGTCTGCCCGCCGGGCGCGAAAGCCACCGTCATAGCCCCGGTCCCGTCGCCGGTGGACACGGCGGGCAGCACGCTCGGCTTCGCCGGATGGGACATGTCCCAGAGTTGCACTGTGCCGTTCTCGCTGGCGGCGGCGAGAGTGCCGCCGTCGGGGCTCACCGCGACCCACCAGACCTGACTGTGGGCGTCGGTCAGCGGTCCACCCACGGCATGGAAAGCGGCTGGTGCCGTCGAGGTTGGTGACAGCGACCCCACCGACCGACCACTGTTTGCCTTCCCACCCCATGGAACGACGAAAATCAGGACCGTGACAACGACGACGGCCATGGCCGCCGCCCCGATTGCAAGCCATCCCCGGCTGGAAGGATTCGTGGGTCGGTCGGCCGACGGGCGCCACGGACTCCCCGGACGAACCGGAACGGTGACGTCATGCCGCCGGGCGATCTTCAGGAGACGATCGTTCCGCGGGTAGTCCGTGAGGGCCCCGACCAGCAGTTTCCGCAGCGGCGCGGCAATGATGCCGCCGCCCAGGGTCCGGATGATCCCCCACCAGACATCCGAGGGACTCGCACCCGGCGCGAAGCCCGGAAGCAGGCCCATCGGCACGTGAAGCCGACCTTCGAGCAACCGCCGGGCGGCGAGCCCGTCCTGGTAGAGATGCGCGAGCTCACTGACCAGCACTTCTTGCTCGCGAGAGGAGAGCCGGAGTTCCGATTCCTCGCCGTTTCCACGGCCGTATCGGCTCGAGGCCGCCCGGCCGGACGACACCGTGTCCTCAGGTCGGTCCCGCCGGCCGTAGTCACCAACCACGGACGCGCCCAGCCTCGCCACGTTCCGTGACAGGAACACGGCGTACTTCGTCGTGAGGCATTGTCCCCCGCCTGCCCTCGGCCGTGCGGCGCCACCAGAGTGGGGCCGTTACGGCCGGTCCGATCCGGACCAACAGCGGCGATCCTAACCACCAACGCAGCGAGCGAATTCCATGGAACCCGTCATCGGCTCCTGATAGCCCAAAGGAGCCACGGGACAAATCGGGTCATACCTGGTGGGCCGGAAAGGCGCAGTTCCACGACCAGCAGGTATGACTCGGCGAGCGCCGGCCCGTCGCCTTGATCGCTGTTTTCGCCCTCTGGTGGTTACGAAACAGCGGCGGGGACGACCACCTGAGGGCCGAAACGGCGATCATGGGAGGCCGAAACCGGCCGAGCTGGCCGGGAGCGCGAGACCTTGTGCGCGAGGGGCCGCTAAGACGGTGGGGTGCGGGGCAGGCGGACCTCGAAACGGGTGTCGCCCGGCTCGGAGTTGCTTACCCGCAAATCGCCGTGATGCTTGTTGACGACGATGCGCCAGGAGATGTCGAGGCCGAGGCCGGTGCCCTCGCCCACCGGCTTCGTGGTGAAGAAGGGCTCGAAGATTCGGCCCTGGATGTCGGCGGGAATCCCGGAGCCGGTGTCGCCGATTTCCACGAAGACCGACCCGTCGCTCTCCCAGGTCCGGATCGTGAGGGTTCCACCGTCGGTGCCGGCCATCGCGCCGAGCGCGTTGTCCACGAGGTTCGTCCAGACCTGGTTCAGCTCGGCCGCGTAGACGCCGATCGGGGCGATCGAGCGGTCGTAGTCCTTGACCACCCGGATGCCGTCGATCTTGCGGGCGAGCATCACCAGCGTGCTGTCGAGCAGCTCGTGCAGGTCGACGGTCTGGAACGGGCCGCGGTCGAGCTGCGAGTACTGCCGGGCGGCGCCGACCAGCGTCGAGACCCGGGTCGTCGAGTCCTCGATCTCGTTCATCAGCAGCTCGGTCTCGACGGTGTAGCCGAGCCAGCGCACCGCGCTGCCCAGGTGCTCGCCGCCGACCAGCTCCGCGACCTGGTCGAGCCACGGGACGTCCAGGCCGGCCTGGACGAAGACCGGCGCGACGTCCCAGCCGAAGCCGATGCCGTGGTCGTCGAACCAGTCGCCGAGCTCGTCCTCGCGGTCGCTCGCCTCCAGCGGGGACAGCTGCTTCGTCTTCTTGGCGACCCGTTCGGCCGCCTCCTCCTGAAGCCGGATGAGGGTCACAAGCACGGACTTGTCGTAGATGCCCGCGGCGATGAGGCCCAGCTTGTGCCGCATACCGGCGACCCGCTCGCGCAGCCCGGCGGTCGCCCGCACGGCGGCGGCGGCCGGGTTGTTGAGCTCGTGGGTCAGGCCGGCCGAGAGGGCGCCGAGCGCGAGCAGCCGCTCCCGCTGACTGACCGCCTCCTGGACGTTGCGCATCCCGAAGAACAGGCCCTCCAGCAGGTGGACCGCCATCGGGAACCAGTCCCGCATCAGGAACGAGAACTGCTCCGCCTCGAGCACGAAGAGCCGGGAGCGCCTGGTAGCCCGCATCGACTGCGGATACGTCTGGGGCACCCGGTCCCCGAGGTAGGCGTTCCAGGCACCGCCGTAGACACCGCGGTGGCCGGTGCGGTTGACCTCGACATCCACGCCGCTGACCCGTTTGACGATGGCGACCTCGCCGTCGAGCAGCACGTAGAGGAACCGCGCCGGCTCGCCCTCGACGGTCAGGTCCCCCGGCTCGACCTCGACGACCCGGCCGCGCTCGCACAGCCAGCGCAGCTTGTCCTCGTCGAGCTTCTCGAACAGAAAGAGGGTCCGCAGCTCCTCGATGTCGCAGGGCAGCCCCTCGGACCCAGCCGCCTGCGGCGGGCCTCCGGCGGCCGACGACGACGCGCTCACGAGAGATACCGGTGCACGAGCGCGATGGCCATCGCGCCCTCGCCGACCGCTGAGGCGACTCGTTTCACGGACTCCGACCGCGCGTCTCCGGCCACGAACACTCCCGGCAGGCTGGTCTCGAGGTGGAAGGGATCCCGTTCCAGGGTCCAGCCGGACGGGCGGCGCCCGCCGGCCACGAGGTCGGGGCCGGCGACGACGAACCCGTGCCCGTCCCGCTCGACGACGCCGTCGAGCCAGTCGGTCCGCGGCGCCGCGCCGATGAACACGAACAGCCGGCTGGCCGGCACCGACTCGGTGGCGCCGGTAGCGCTGTCGCGCAGGGTGAGGCCGCTCAGGTGCTCGTCTCCCTCGCCCGCGATCACCTCCGTGCAGGTCCGCACGACGATGTTCGGGACCGCGGCGATCTGCTCGATCAGGTAGTGCGACATCGAGGCCGTCAGGGAGCGCCCGCGCACGAGCATCGTGACCGTCCGGGCGTGCCGCGACAGGTAGACCGCCGCCTGCCCGGCCGAGTTGGCGCCGCCGACCACGTAGATGTCCTCGCCGACGCAGCCGGCGGCCTCGGTGAGCGCCGCGCCGTAGTAGACGCCACGGCCGGTCAGCGGAGCGAGCCCCGGCGCCGGCAACTGGCGGTAGGCCACCCCGGTCGCCAGCACCACGGTGTGGGCGCTCAGCTCGCCACCGTCGGCGAACCGGACCGTGCGCGCCGGCCCGTCGGCCCGCAGCTCGACGATCTCCCGGGCCGTGATCACCTCGGCCGAGAACTTCACGGCCTGGCGGCGGGCCCGGTCGGTGAGCTGGGCTCCGGACACGCCGTCGGGGAAGCCGAGGTAGTTCTCGATCCTGGAGCTCTGCCCGGCCTGGCCGCCGGTCGCGGTGCGCTCGATCAGCACGGTCCGCAGGCCTTCCGAAGCCGCGTACACCGCGGAGCCGAGCCCGGCCGGGCCGCCACCGATGATGATGACGTCGTAGAAGTTCTCGTCCGGGATGGTGCGCAGGCCCACCGCGGCCGCGATCTGGGCGTCCGTCGGATCGATGAGGGCGGCGCCGGCTGGCGTGATGACCACCGGCAGGGCCGCGGCGGCGAGGCTCGACGGCCACGGCTGCCCGTTTGGCGCCGGCCCGTCCAACGGCTCCGACCCGTCCAACAGTCCGGAGGCGTCCGACAGCCGGGGCCCGTTCGTCGACGCGGACCCGTTCGATGGCGCGGACCCGTTCGATGGCGCGGACACGGCGGCAGGGGCGGCCGCGGCGAGCAGCCGGCGGCCCTCCGGCTCGTCGGCGAGGTACCAGCGGTAGGGCACCTGGTTGCGGGCCAGGAACTCGCGGACCTCGTAGGACCGGGCCGACCACCGGTCACCCACGACCTTGGTCTCCACCACCGTCCGGCGCTCGGAGCGGCACCAGGCGTCGAGCAGCCCGTCGAGGACCGGGTAGAGCTTCTCCTCCGGCGGGTTCCAGGGCTTGAGCAGGTAGTGGTCGAGGTCGACGAGGTTGATCGCGTCGATCGCCGCGCTGGTGTCGGCGTAGGCCGTGAGCAGCACCCGCTTGGCGTCGGGATACAGGTCCATCGCCTGTTCGAGGAACTCGATGCCGGTGAGCCCCGGCATCCGGTAGTCCGCGATCATCACGGAGACCTGGCCGCCGCGCAGCTTCAGCTCGCGCAGCGTGTCCAGGGCCTGCTGGCCCGACTCGGCCCGCAGGATGCGGTACCGCTCGCCGAACCGTCGGCGCAGGTCGCGGGCCACCGCCCGGGAGACGCTCGGGTCGTCGTCAACGGTGAGGATCGCGGGCCGGATGGCACCCGACTGTGTCGGTTGCGTGGCTGTACCGGCGGCCAGATCGGTTCCGGCCAGCGGATCGGTCTCGGTCACGTCAGTGCCCCTGTCAGAGCTGTCCCCAACCCGTCTGCGGTCTCGCTCAGTCTGGCGGCCCACCCCACGACCAGACGGCGAAACGACCGCGGTGCTGCTCGAACGGACGGTCCCGCTCGAACGCACGATGTTGCTCGAACGGACGATGTTGCCCGAACACGGCGTGGACCCAGGATACGTTTCCCCGCCCCACCGGTCCCGTCGCCGACGGCAACCTCACTCTTCGCCCGATGGCCGCCCAGGCCGCCGGACGGTCGACGCTCCGCATACCTCGCCACGCATCGCGAACACGCGCGGTTGTCCGGCCCGGGCCGGGTACCCCGGCGCGAGATGGCGAGCGACGGCCCACCGCGGCGTCCGCGCCACCCGGCCGGCGGTGAGCAGGCACGATCCGCCGGCGGCCGTGCGACGCGACGAAGGAGGACGAGTATGGCCGCGAAAGCGTGGACGGCCACCGAAGCGAGAAGGGAAGCGAGAGCGGACGGCAGCATGAGCGACGAGAGCAGGCGACGGATCCGCAAGCTCGCGGCCGAGGCGATCGGAACGTTCCTGCTGGTCCTCGGCGGCGTCGGCACCGCGGTGCTGGCGGGGGACTTCATGGGGACGCTCGGCGTCGCCCTGGCCTTCGGCCTGACGCTGGTGGTCCTGATGTACGTGATCGGCCCGGTCTCGGGCTGCCACGTCAACCCGGCGGTGACGATCGGGCTCTGCGCGGCCAAGAAGATCGCGCCGAAGGACGCCGCCGCCTACATCGTCGCCCAGTGCGTCGGCGCGATCGTGGCGGCCGCGGCGATCTATCTCATCGCCGACGCGGGGCCGTTCGGCTACTCCGCGAGGATGCAGGGCCTCGGGGCGAACGGGTACGGCGCGCACTCGCCGGCCGGGTTCGGCCTGGGCGGGGCCTTCCTCGCCGAGGTGCTGCTCACCGGGCTGCTGGTCTTCACCTGCCTCGGCGCAACGCACATCCAGGCGCCCGTCGGCTTCGCCGGCATCGCGATCGGCTTCGTGCTGGCGGTGTGCAACCTGGTCTCGATCCCGATCGACAACACGGGGGTGAACCCGGCCCGCAGCCTGGGGCCGGCGGTGTTCGCCGGCGGCTGGGCGCTGAGCCAGCTCTGGCTGTTCATCGTCGCGCCGATCGTCGGCGCGTTGGTGGCCGCGGCCGTGCACCGCGTGCTGCGACCGGAGCCCGGCGTCCGGCTGTCGACGGCGGCCCGCGCGCTGCCGAGCGAGTCGGAGGCGCGCATCGCACAGGAGACCGCCCGGCTGCTGAAGATGCCGGTCGGTGCCCCGCGCCACCTGGCCGACGGCCGTCGAGCACCGGCCGGCGCGGAGGACTCCGCCAAGGTGGGCGCCGGCTCGGCAGCCGGGCGGGCGGGCCGCGACCCCGACCGGTTCCGCGACCGGGACTGGAACCGTGACCAGGACCGACCGGGTGACGACACCGGCGGGTGCTGATCAAGAACTCGCCGGGGCCCGGCTCGGGGGGGCCGGGCCCCGGCGGCCTAGGCGGCCGGCATGTCATGCAGCGGGCGCGTCGGCGGGTGGTAGACGCGGCGGGCGGGGACCCGCAGTTGCTCCCGTTCCGGGTAGCGGACGGCGGTGAGCGCTCCGCCGAAGCAGCAGCCGGTGTCCAGGCACAGGGTGTTGTTCACCCACCGGTGCTCGGTGCCCGGGGTGTGGCCGTACAGCACCATTGCCCGGCCCCGGTAGTCGTTCGCCCACGGCCGCCGGACCGGGAAGCCGTACTCGTCGCGCTCGCCGGTGGTGTCGCCGAACAGCGCGAAGGAGCGGACCCGGGCCGAGTCGAGGCCGTGGTAGCTCTCCTTCAGGCCGGCGTGCGCGACGACCAGCCAGCCCCCGTCGAGCACCAGGTGCGATCCGAGCCCCGCGCAGAACGCGAACGCGGCCGCCTGGAACGCGACCGGCTCGGTGGCCAGCTGTTCCAGCGTCTGGGCCAGGTGCCGGCCGACCTTGGCCGGGCCACCGGACCCACCGGACCCACCGGACCCACCGAGCGCCTGGACCAGCTTGTGCTCGTGGTTGCCGGCGACCGCCAGCGCGTCGCCCGCGGCGGCCATGCCCATCGCCAGCCGCAGCACCGCGGCCGGGTGAGGACCGCGGTCGATCAGATCACCGACGAAGATCACGCGGCGGCCGGCCGGGTGCCGCGCCCCGACCGCCCGGCCGGCCGGGTCGCGGTCCAGCTCGTAGCCGAGCCTCGCGAGCAGTTCCTCCAGCTCCTCCGAGCAGCCGTGCACGTCACCGATGACGTCGAACGGGCCGCGTTCGGCGCTCCGGTCGACCGGGGCGGGCACGACGCTGACGGCGGTCCCGGCGACGCCGGCCTCACTGCGTGGTTCGGGCACGCCGTCATTCTTCCCGGCTGGAAACCAGGCGATCCCGCGAACCGGCTGGGGTACCGGCCACTTCTGCCGGCGCCTACGGTCAGTTCCACGCGTGCGCCGTGCAGGATAGGCGAAAGGCGCAAACCTTCCACGCACGTAAAGAGCGGGAGTTCGACGGGATGGCGACCCAGGGGACGGCGGCCAAGCCGGCGGCGGCCCACGAACGCTGGGTCCTGGCCTATGAGCACGGGCCGGCGCGGCGCAGGCCGCCGGTGGGCACCCGCCTCCCGGTCGGCCGGTCGGTGGAGGTCGGGCGGGAACGGGAGCTCTCGCTCGGCGTCGAGGTGACGAGTGACGGCATCTCCCGGGTCGCCGTCGTCGTGACCGCGACCGAGGCCGGCTGGGACCTCGACCTGCGCAACGCCAACGGCGCGACGCTGCACGCCTGGGGCCAGCCGCCGCAACAGATCTCCGGCCACCAGAGCGTCGCCTGGCCGCGAGTGGCGATCCGGTTCCACAACGGGCAACGGTTCGACCAGCCGCACACGAGCTACCACTGGGTGCTGCTGGAGGCCGACCTGCTCGACATCACCCCCGCCGGCCCGCGGCCCGGCAGCCGGACGTCCAGCGCGACCGTCACCCCCGCGCCGCCGGGCCCGCTGTCCAGGCCGCAGGAGGACGCCGTCCGGATGGTGTTCGAGCCGCTGCTGGCCTGGCCGCCGCAGGTACCGGCCGAGCCGCTGCAGCTCAAGCAGGTCGCCAGCCGGTTGGGCATCAGCGAGGCGGGCGTGCGGGACCGCCTCGGTCACGCCCACGACCGCGCGCTGCGGCTCGGCCTGCACCACAACGTCGGGCTCAACAACCCCGAGTACCTCTATGTCCTGGTGAGCAACGGCTACCTCGCGCCGCCCACCGGCCGCAACCACCGCGTCGCGCTCCCGTGGCTCGAATGAGCCTCGCGGCCGGGCCGCGGGCGCGCCAGGCCGGTCAGCCCGCCTGCCACAGCCGCACCGAGTAGTCCCAGCTACCGCTGGCGAGCGTGCGGCCGTCGGGCGAGAACGCCACCCCGGTGACCGTGTTGGTGTGACCGACCAGTGGGGAGCCGATCGGGGTCGGCTGCGTCGGGTCCTGGACGTTCCACAGCCGTACCGAGTTGTCTGCGCCGCCGACGGCGAGCGTGCGCCCGTCCGGCGTGAACGTCACCGTCCACGCCTCGTTGGGCAGGATCAGCGGGTTGCCCAGCGGGATCGGGGCGGCCGGGTTGGACACGTCCCACAGCCGGACCAGATGGTCGGTGCTGGCACTGGCGAGGATGTGCCCGTTGGGCGCGAACACCGCAGACAGGACCGGCTTGGTGTGGGCCAGCAGGTCGGCCACCATGACCGGGTTCCGCCAGTTGGAGACGTCGTAGAACCGCAGGTGGCCGTCGTGGTTGCCGGTGGCCAGGATGTGGCCGTCGCGGGAGAACGCCACCGACCAGACCTGGTTCGGCTCGGTCAGCGGGCCGCCCAGCTCGGTCGGGGCCGCCGGGTTCGAGACGTCCCACAGCCGCACCGTGTGGTCCTCGCTGCCGGTGGCCAGGGTCCGCCGGTCCGGTGAGAACGCGAGCGCCCAGACCGGGCCAGTGTCGGCGGTCAGAGCGGCCAGAGCGGTCAGGAGATGCGCGGCCGACGGCTGGGACACGTCCCACAGCCGCACCGTGTGGTCCTCGCCGCTGCTGGCGAGGGTGTGACCGTCCCGCGAGAACGCCACCGCGTCGACCGCGGCGGTGTGACCGGTCAGGCGGCCCAGGTCCCGCGGCGCCCCCGGTCTGGAGACGTCCCAGAGGTGCACCGTGCCGTCGTCGCCGCCGCTGGCCAGGGTCCGCCCGTCCGGCGAATACGCCACCGACTGGACCCGGTCGGTGTGGCCGACCAGCGGCTTGCCCAGCGCGTGGAAGGGGACGGGCGCGGCGATGGAGGGCACCGGGCCGCTGGCCGGACCGGCCCCGGAGCCGGACCGGCCGCCGAGCTCGACGATGCCCACGATGACGCCGAGCAGCAGCAGGACCACCGCGCCGATCGCGGCCGGTACCGCCCAGACCGGACGGCCGCGACGCGGAGGCCCGGCGGAGGCCGGCGCGGCGGGGGGAAACCAGGCGTCACGGTCCGGCCTGACCCGGGTCGCCGCCTCGCCCGCCCGGCGCGCGCCCGGCGTCGACGGCTCGGGCCCCGGATCCGGTTGGGTCGCCCCCAGGTCGCTGCCGTCGTCGAACGGCCCCGCGCCGGCCGGGGGCGGGGTCAGGACGTACGGAGGCGTTGCGGAGCCGCCGTCGGTGATGGTCTTCTGCGACAGCGTGTCGAGGGCCGCGTCGAGCCAGAGCGCGAGCGAGCCGGTCCTGGCCTGCGGCGGCGACGCGAGCGTGTCCTGGATGTGCTGGATCAGGGCGGGGCGCCGCGCGGTCAGCACGTCGCGGTGCAGCCGCTCGGCGAGCAGCCGCTCGTCGAGCCAGCCCTCCGGCGTCATCGGCAGCCGGGCGCCCAGCAGAACCTGCGCGGTCGTCGCCGCGAAGGCGTACCAGTCGGCCGGCGGAGTCGCCATCGCGCCCGGGACGCGCATCTCCGGAGCCGCGTAGGGCGCGCTGCGCCCGGACGCTCCGGTCGCGTCGGTGAGCCGGGCCAGGCCCAGGTCGACCAGCACGGTGCCGCCGTCCTCGCGCACCACGATGTTGGCCGGCTTCACGTCACCGTGGGCGACCGGCACGTTGGTCGCCCGCCCGGAGTGCATCTCGTCGAGCGCGCCGGCGACGTTGCGCAGCTTCCGGATCCGGTCGGAGATCAGGGTGTCGGGGTGCTCGTTGTACCACTCCCGCAGCGTCAGGCCCTCGACGAAGTCCATGACGACGTAGCCGGACCGGGTGGCGGGGTCGGCGAGACCGGCGCGGTGCTGGCCCGGTCCGGTGAACACGTCGGTGACCCGGACCAGCCCGGGGTGGTGCAGCGTGCTCAGCAGCCGGTCGGTCTGCTCCCACTCGGCCTCGTCACCCGGCCGGGCCGGCATGATCTTGATGGCGACCGTGGTACGGCCGGCGGCGGACAGCGGGAGCACCGCCCGCCAGACCTCGCCCTCGCCGCCCTTACCCACCTGCTCGACCAGGCGGTACTTGTCGGGAGCCGCCGCGGGACCCACCCAGAAGTCGCCGTCAGACAAAGGGTCCCCCGGATACATGCCGTCGTGTCACGTCACGGCCGAGGCGGAACGTCACCGAGGAGGCGCAGGCCCACCGCGCCCAGACGCCCCAGGTCACGCCAGAAGGCGACCTCGGCCTCAAAGGTGCGGAAAGCGACGATATCGCCTGGTGGCCGGCCACCGCCAGCCCACGCCGGGCCTGGTCACCCTGCGCCAGCGCAGGCTAGTGATCTTCAGGCGCATCTCGTTTGATCGAGTCGTCCACAGCCACGGCGGCGGTGGACATCCAGGGCGGCCGCCGTCTCACCGGGGGGCCAGACAACCACCGTCCGTCACTGGTTCACCAACAACACCCCCGTGATTGAGGAGGAAGGGGAATGTTGACCGACGAGCCGATCAGCTCTGGTCCGCGCCGGGAGGACGAGACCGAGGGCGGGACCACGGCCTCGGCGGCCTGGGCGTGGCGGCGCACCAGCTTCTGCGGCCCGGAAGCGAACGCCTGCGTGGACGTCGCCTTCGGGCCCGCCGCCGTCGCCGTCCGGGACTCGAAGGACCCGTCCGGGCCGGTCCTGCTGTTCACCACCGCCGAGTGGGCCGGCTTCCTGAGCGGCGTGCACAACGGCGAGTTCGAGCTCCCGCGCCGGG
>NZ_JADWYX010000007.1:0-11116 GCF_016786355.1 Frankia sp. AgB1.9 | reverse complement strand
CAAATTCCTCGCGTGGGGGGGGCGGTGTGCTCCCCGCCCGGGGTTGGGGGGGGGTATGCTCGACGTCCACAGCCGTACCGTCGTGTCCCAGCTACCGCTGACGATGGTGCGCCCGCCCGGCACCCAGGCCACCGACGACACCAGGTCGCCGTGACCGGTCAGGGTGGCCACCGAGCTCGGGGACTGCGGGTTGGCGAGGTTCCAGACCTGCACCGTCTGGTCCCGGCAGGCGACGGCCACGGTGCTCCCACCCGGCGCGAACACGACCTCCCACACCTCGTTGTTGAAGCTCCGGGCGGTCAGCAGGCGCTGGCTCGAGACGCTCCAGGTCCGCATCGTGGCGTCCGTGCTGCCGCTGACGAGGGTGCCTCCGTCCGGGGAGAACGCCACCGACATCACCACGCCCGTATGGCCGCTCAACGTGCCGAACATGCCGGGCGACGAGGCGTCGGCGACGTTCCACAGCCGGATCTGACCGCGCTGGCTGCCGCTGGCGAGGGTGCGCCCGTTGGGCGAGAACTCCACGGTCCAGATCTGGTTGTCGCCCGGGTTCACGCTGGACAGCTGCTGCGGCGACGACGGGTCGGAGGCGTTCCACAACCGGATCGTGCCGTCGGCGCTGCCGGTCGCCAGGATGCCGCCGCCCAGTGGCGAGAACGCCACCGCCCACACCTCGCCGCCGAAACCGGTCAGGGTGCCCACCTGCTGCGGGGACGACGGGTTGGACACGCGCCACAGCCCGACCGACCGGTTCTCGGCGGTGACGGCCAGCAGGCTCCCGTCGGGCGAGAACGCCACCGACACCTGCTTGCCCGAACCGGGCAGCACGGCCAGTGCCTGGCCGGTGGACTCGTCCCACAGCCGGGCGGTCCCGTCATCGCTGGCGCTGGCGACCGTGCGCCCGTTCGGGGAGACCGCGACGCCCTGCACCCGGCTGCTGTGGCCGGACAACGTACGCGCCGCGTGGAAGCCCGCGGTCTGCGCCGGGGGCACGTTCGCCGGCTGGTTGTTCTGGCTAACCGGGCCGTTCGGGACCGCGACCACGGGCGCCACCGCGCCGGAACCGGCATTGGACGAACCGCCGGGAGCCGCGCTGGACCCCGCGGCCGGGGAACCGGACGTGGCCTCGGTGTCGGCCAGACTGGCCGCTGCGACGGGTCCGGTGCTCACTGACGGGTGGGTGCCGGCGATCACGCGCGGACCGTTTCCCGAGCCGGAGCCGACCCCGAACTTGATGATCACGACGGTCACCGAGCCGAGGAGCACCACGGCCACGACCGCCGCGGCGATCACGGCCGGGATCGCCCAGGCCGGGTGCGCTCTCGGGGGCCTGGGACGTTGCGGCGGGAAGCCGGGCTGGCCGGGAAGGCCCGGGGCGCCCGGCGGCCAGCCATAGGGCGTGCCGGCGGACTGGGCGTCGCCCGGCGCCCGGCGAATCTGGGTGCGCTCCTCGTCCGCCGGCCGCTGGACGGCGGCCCCGGACCCGGCGGCCACCAGCTGGGGTGTTCCCGGCAGCGACTCGGGGCCGGCCAGCCCGCTCCGGTCGAGCAACCCGGTGGCGCTCGCGGCCGCGGGGGCGGCTGCCTGAGCCGGCGCGCCGTGAATCGGTGGTTCCTGAGCCGGTGAAGTCTCGGCCGGGGGTGGCGCGGACGGCGGAGCCTCTGACGCCTCAACCGGCGCGGTCGGAAGCGCGGCCGCCTGGGCCGCCGGCGCTTCGACCGGGGCCGCCTGGGCCGCCTGGGCCGCCGGAACTGGTACCGCCTGAGCCGGGGCTGGCTGAACCGGGACCGCCCACGACGGGGTTGCCCGCGCCAGCGGCGCCTCGACCGGCGTCAGCTGGGACGGAGCTGCCGGATCCGGCGCCGCCGTCGACGACGTAGTCCGGCGGCCGCTGGTCGCGGTCTTCTGGGAGAGCGTGTCGGCCGCGGCGTCGAGCCAGTGGGTCAGCGTGTCGGGCAGCGGGCCGCCCGCCTGGGCCGGCCGTTGCTCCGGCGGGGCGGCGAGCGTCCGCAGGATGTGCTGGATCAGGGCCGGGCGCCGGCCGGTCAGCTCATCGCGGTGCAGCATCTCGGCGAGCACCGCCTCGTCCAGCCAGCCGTCCCGGGTCGTCGGCAGCTTCTCGCCGAGCAGGATCTGCGCGGTCGTGGCCGCGAAGGCGTACCAGTCGGCCGACGTCGTCGCCATCGCGCCGTGCAGGCGTAGCTCGGGGGCCGCGTAGGGCGCGCTGCGGCCGGACACCCCGGTCGCGTCGGTCAGCCTGGCGAGCCCCAGATCGACCAGCATCGTGCTGCCGTCCCGGTCGACCACGATGTTGGCCGGCTTCACGTCGCCGTGCGCGACCGGCACGGCTGTCAGCCGGCCCGAATGCATCTCGTCCAGCGCCCCGGCGACGTTGCGCAGCTTCCGGATCCGTTCGGAGACCAGCGCCTCCGGGTGCTCGTCGCACCACTCCCGCAGCGTCATGCCCTCTACGAAGTCCATGACGACGTAGCCGAACCGGGTCCCGGGGTCGGCGAGGCCGGCGGGGTGCAGCTTCGGCCCGGTGAACACGTCGGTGACCCGGACCAGGCCGGGGTGCCGCAGCGTGCTGAGCAGCCGGTCGGTCTTCTCCCAGTCGGCCTCGTCGCCCGGCCACGCGGGCATGATCTTCACGGCGACGGTACTGCGGCCCGACATCGAAAGCTGAAGATGCGCGCGCCACACCTCGCCCTCGCCGCCGCCGCCCACGTTCTCGACCAGGCGATATTTGTCGGGCGCCGTAACCGGCCCGACCCAGAAACCGGCGTCAGACATCAGATCCCCCGTGGAAATGCCGTTGTGCTGCTCGTCCGGGAAGCCAGCCGGGCCGAGATGGTACTCGGAGCGTCAGGACGACGGCGCCGTTGCCGCGAGATGTGGTGCTCGTTCATCAGGCTGCGGGAGGTGACGATAGCGACTCCCATGCGCCGGTCGCCGCGCGGGATGTGCGCGTCCGCATTGTGCGTCTCCGGGAACCGCGCGGAGCGGCTTTTCCGGACGCCACCGGAGTCGGCGGAACGTCACCCTGCTCCAGCGCAGGCTAGTGATCTTGAGAGGACTCCCGTTTGATCGAGACGTGCACAGCCACACGGCCGTGGACACCAGGACGGCAGCCGTCTCAGGCGGGGGGTGAGACGGCTGCCGCCCGCCTGGCTCGCGCGCAGCGCCCCCGTTCGCAGAGGAGGAAGGGGCATGGTGACCAACGAGAGGCCCAGTCGCGGATCGCGCCTGGAGGTCGAAGCCGGAGGTGATAGCAAGACGCCGTCGGCCCCGGAGTGGCGGCGCACCAGTTTCTGCGGAATCGAAAACGCCTGCGTCGACGTCGCTTTCGCCTCGACCGGCATCACGATGCGGGACTCGAAGGACCCGGCCGGGCCGGTGCTGCTGTTCACCACCGCCGAGTGGGCCGCCTTTCTCCGTGGAGTGCACAACGGTGAGTTCGAGCTCCCTCGGGGGGAGCTCGAACGTCCGGGGTGCTAGCCGCCACGCTGACCACTCCGGAAATGGCGTGGTCAGCCTCCTGTTCTCAGCTCGTTCACGCGTTTACTCATCATCTCCAGCGATATGTCCGGGGTCTGCGCAACTCGCTGCGCGCTGGCGAGTGCGTCGACATAGACCCGGACCGGGTCCGGCTCGTCGACGAAGGTCTGTTGGCCCAGCGCCTCGGCGAAGACGACCGGGCTGAGGTCCTGGTCCTCGAAGCTGAACAGCGTGAAGCCGACGCCCTCGGCCGGGTGGATGGGCGCGTCGGACCGGATGATCTGCACCACGACCCCGGCGCTCTCGGCGCACCGCAGCACGTGCTCCCACTGGGCGGCCATCAGCGGGCCGTCGCCGATCGTCCGGCGCAGCACGGCCTCGTCCATCAGGACGGTGAGTCTGGGTGCGTCGGGCCGGTCGAGCAGCCGTTGCCGGCGCTGGCGCAGCGCGACGCGCCGCGTCAGCAGTTCGGGGGCGACGCCGTTGACCGAGCCCACCAGCGCCCGCGCGTAGTCGGCGGTCTGCAGCAGGCCTGGGATCAGGGAGGTGGCATGGATCTCGATCGTGGCCGCGCCATCTTCCAGGCCGAAGAAGGTCCCCGAACCAGGCGGGACGACGTCGGTGAACTCCTGCCACCACTCCCGGCCACGGGCTCGGCGGACCAGTTCCTCCAGGTCACGGCGTTCGGACTCAGCGAAGTCGATCAGGTGGGTGATCGCGGTGAGATCCTGGATCCGGATCCCGGAAATCCCGGTCTCCATCCGGCTGATCTTCGCCGCGGAGCACTCCAGCCCGCGCGCCAGGTCCTCGATGGTCAGTCCGGCCCGCTGCCGATAGCGCCGCAGGCCCTGGGCGAGCCGCCGGCGCGCCAGGACCGCGTTCGTCGCCCTGTCTGCATCCGACCGCGCGGGAACCATGACGAGATCCTCCATCCCCCCACCACAGCCGCTCGTACCCGGTTGACCAATCCAGGCAACCACGCCGTAGGCTGGACGGAAATTTCTTCCTGCATATACAGGATGCAAATTACATCTGAACCTACAATGTGACCATGCTCTGGTACCAGTGCCGCCGCCGCGGGGGCTCGGCGGCCCGGTCCCGGAGCCTTCCGCGGGGGCGGAGCCGCGCTCTCCCGCGCTCCGCCCCCGCCAGACCTGGCACGCCCGTCGCTGCCTCGTACGGGGGGGTAGCGCCGGGCGGCCCGCCCACCGGAACGGCGGCGGCCGACCGGCTCCGGAATGCCGCGCCCACGCCACCAACGCGCCCCGCTGAACAGTGCCGTTCACCGCGTCACCTTCCCTCATCTGGCTGTGTGACGCGCGAACCGCGAAACCACGAGACGTCCGACCAGACCGAGGGGACAGCGCGATGAGGGGGGCGGAGCCGCGGATCGGCCAGGAGCGGTGGGTCCTGGTCTACGAGTACACGCCGCAGCGGGCACAGAAGGCGTCCGGCACCAGGATCGACATCGGCGGGACCCTGGACATCGGCCGCGAGGGGATGCTCGCGCTCGGGGTCGAGGTGTGGAGCGAGGGCATCTCCCGCAAGGCGGTCGTCGTGACGGCCACCGAGTCCGGCTGGGAGGTCTCCGTACCCAACCGGCATGGCGCGGTCCTTCACCCGTGGGGTCAGGCGCCAAGGAAGATGTCCGCGACGGAGCACGTCTCCTGGCCGCGGGCCGCGATCCGGGTTCTGAACGCCGAGCCGGTCGACAAGCCGGGCGGCACTCACCACTGGGTGCTGCTGGAGGCCGACCGGCTGCCGATCACGAAGGCCGGCCCGAGCCCGGCGCGGAACACGACGACCATCACGTTCACGCCCCCGCCGCCGACGCCGCTGACCGAGAAGCAGGACGCGGCGCTGCGGCACGTGTTCGCCGAGCTGCTGGCCTGGCCACCGCGGCTGCCGGCGAAGCCGCGAACGCTGGAGGCCACCGGCCGTCACCTCGGCGGCGTCACCGAGGAGGCCATCCGCGAACGGCTGCGCCCCGTCCGCGACCGCGCGCTGCGGCTCGGGCTGGCCGACCGGGTTGGCCTGACCGACCCCCAGTACCTCTACTGGCTCGTCGAGAACGGCTTCGTCACCCCGCCGCACGGCACCGACCACCGCGTGCAGCTCCCCTGGCTGGAGTGACGGGCCGCGGGCGGGCCCGCCTCGTCGTGGCGAGCCGCGCGGAACCGGCCGGGGCCGCGTGCCCGGTTGTCCACAGGCTGCCGGCGGGTGACGCCGGTGTCGGACCTGGCTCCTACAGTGGCGGGGTGACCTTGCCGCTGACCGAGCCGGCCGAGACCGCTTCACCAGCAGACGCTCAAGCGCCGAGCGGAGCCGAGCACCCGGCTGGTGCCGCCGCGGCCGCCGGCGGTGCCGCCGCGCCCGGTTCAGCCGCGCCCAGCGCCGCGGGGCAGGTGCTGCGCCGGGTGTTCGGGTACGAGGCGTTCCGGCCGGGCCAGGGCGAGATCATCGAGCACGTCGTCGGCGGTGGCGACGCGCTCGTGCTCATGCCAACCGGAGGCGGGAAGTCTCTGTGCTACCAGATCCCGGCCCTGGTCCGGCCGGGCACCGGGATCGTCATCTCGCCACTCATCGCGCTCATGCAGGACCAGGTGGACGCGCTGCGGGCGCTCGGCGTCCGGGCCGACTTCCTCAACTCCACACAGGACCCGGGGCAGCGCAGGACGGTCGAGGCCCTGTTCGTCGCCGGTGAGCTGGACCTGCTCTACCTCGCGCCGGAGCGGCTGCGGCTGCCGTCGACGGGAGACCTGTTCGACCGGGCGAAGATCTCACTGTTCGCCATCGACGAGGCGCACTGTGTCGCCCAGTGGGGCCACGACTTCCGGCCGGACTACCTGGAGCTGTCCACGCTGCACGAGCGCTGGCCGGACGTGCCACGGGTGGCGCTGACGGCGACGGCGACCCCGGCCACGCACCAGGAGATCACCCAGCGGCTCGGCCTGGCGAACGCCCGGCACTTCGTCGCCGACTTCGACCGGCCGAACATCTCCTACCGCATCGTCCCGAAGAAGGAGCCGAAGAAGCAGCTGCTCGACCTGCTGCGCACCGAGCACGCCGGTGAGGCGGGCATCGTCTACTGCCTGTCGCGCTCGTCGGTCGAGCAGACGGCCGACTTCCTCGCCGCGAACGGGATCAAGGCGCTGCCGTACCACGCCGGCCTCGACTCCCGGGTCCGCGCGACGAACCAGGCCCGCTTCCTGCGCGAGGACGGGCTGGTAATGGTCGCGACGATCGCCTTCGGGATGGGCATCGACAAGCCCGACGTGCGCTTCGTCGCCCACCTCGACCTGCCGAAGTCGGTCGAGGGCTACTACCAGGAGACCGGCCGAGCCGGCCGTGACGGGCTGCCGTCGACCGCCTGGCTCGCCTACGGCCTGCAGGACGTCGTCCAGCTCCGCAAGATGATCGACTCTGGGGACGGCGATGCCCAGCACCGCCGCCGCCAGGGCGTCCACCTCGACGCCATGCTCGCGCTATGCGAAACGGTCGAGTGCCGGCGGGCCGGGCTGCTGGCCTACTTCGGCCAGGAGGGCCACGGCGCCTGCGGTAACTGCGACACCTGCCAGCACCCGCCCGAGACCTGGGACGGCACCGTCCCCGCGCAGAAGCTGCTGTCCGCCGTGCTGCGGATGGCCCGGGAGCGGCGGCAGAAGTTCGGCGCCGGGCATCACATCGACATCCTGCTGGGCCGGGCCACCCCGAAGGTGGCCCAGCACGAGCACCAGACCATGACCGTCTTCGGCGTGGGCACCGAGCTGAACGAGTCGCAGTGGCGTGGGGTCGTCCGGCAGCTGCTCGCCCAGGGCCTGCTCACCGTCGAGGGTGAGCACGGCACGCTCGTGCTCACCGACACCAGCGCCGAGGTGCTGCGGGGCGAGCGCAAGGTGCTCATGCGGCGCGACCCCGAGCGGGTCGCGAAGGCCGGGTCCGGCTCCCGGTCGGGCGGCGGGTCCGCGGACGGCAAGGCCAAGCGCGCCGTGGTCGACCTGTCGGCCGCGGACCTCGAGGTCTTCGAGCGCCTGCGCGCGTGGCGCGGCGCCACCGCGAAGGAGCAGGGCGTCCCCGCGTACGTCATCTTCCACGACGCCACCCTGCGCGAGATCGCCAGCCGGGCGCCCTCGACGCTGTCCGACCTCGCCACCATCAGCGGCGTAGGCGAGAACAAGCTCGCCAAGTATGGCCAACAGGTCCTCGACACCCTCGCCGGCTAACCCCCGCTCGGCGCCGAGCACCCGCCACCGAACGCCCGCCGCCCCACGCCCACCCGCCGCCACACCCAGCCCGCCGCCACCACCGGCATGGCCAAGATCGCCGTTTCAGCCCTCCCATGGTCGCGATTCGGGCTGTTTCGCAACCACGGCAGGGCTGAAACGGCGATCATGGTCGGCCTGCCCGCCGGGACGGCCAGGCCCGCCGGATGGCCAGGCCCGGCGGGACGGTCAGGGCCGGCGGGACGGTCAGGGCCGGCGGGACGGTCAGGGCCGGCGGGGTCTGGCTAGGTTCGGGCCGGGGCGGTGACGAGCACCGGGCGCTCGGCGAGGGTGACCCGGACCTCGGCGCCGGGGGCGAGGTCACCGACCTGGATGGTGGCCACGTCGGCGACGACGAGGCCCGCCGTGTCGGCGGTGGCGTCGGCGAGCTCGGCGCTGCCCTTGCCACCGACGGCCGCGCGCGCGACGCCGGGCAGCTCGACCTGAACGCGGGTGATCGCGCCCCGGAACGAACGCTGCACGACCCGCCCGAGCGCACCTCGGCCGTCGCCCGCAGCGCCGTCGGACCCGGCCGTGACGACGACCGCCTCGGGCCGGACGAGGACGTCGACGTCGCCCGCCAGGCCCTGGGAGCCGACCTCCAGGACGGGGAGCCGCTGGCCGGTCACCTCGACGGTGCCACCGTCGGCGAGCGTGCCGGGCAGCCGGTTGACCGTGCCGACGAACTCGGCGACGAACGGCGTCTCGGGCCAGGCGTAGACGATCTCGGGGGCGGCGAGCTGCTCCAGCTGCCCGGAGCGCATGACGCCGACCCGGTCGGCCATCGAGAGCGCCTCCTCCTGGTCGTGCGTGACGAACAGGGTGGTGATCCCGAGCCGGGTCTGCAGCGACCGGATCTCGTCGCGCAGCTGGGCACGCACCTGGGCGTCCAGCGCCGAGAGCGGCTCGTCGAGCAGCAGCACCCGCGGCTCGATCGCGAGCGCGCGGGCGAGCGCGACCCGCTGCTGCTGGCCACCGGACAGCTGGTGCTGGTACTGGCCGGCCTGCGCGCCGAGCCCGACCAGCTCCAGCAGCTCGCCGGCGCGCGCCCTGCGCTTGCGGGCGGGCATCCGGCGCAGCCGCAGCCCGAAGGCGACGTTGTCCAGTGCGGTCAGGTTCGGGAACAGGCTGTAGGCCTGGAACACCATGCCCATGCCGCGCTTGTTCGCCGGGATGCTGGTGACGTCGGTGCCGCCGACGAGGATCTCGCCGGAGTCCGGCCGCTCGAAGCCGGCGAGCGCCCGCAGCGCCGTCGTCTTGCCGCAGCCGCTGGGCCCGAGCAGCGCGACCAGCTCGCCAGGGCTGATCGTCAGCGACAGGCCGTCGAGCGCCCGCACCGCTCCGTAGGAACGGCGCAGGTCGCGCATCTCGATCCCGACCGCGCCCGCCACCGGGCCGGCCACGCCTGGCCCGGCGGGCCCGCCCGGTCCCGGCAGCGCGGCCGCCGCGGCGAGCTCGTCGGCCTCACCCGTGTCCTCGACCCCGCCGGCCTCGCCGGCGGTCTCGTCCGCCATCGCGGTCTCGCCCACGGCTAGAACCCCCCAAGGATGTTCGCCTGGCGGCCGCGCCGGCTGCCAAGCGTGATGAGCAGCATCAGCAGGATCCAGGTCAGCAGCAGCGACATCATCGACACCGCGACCGAGACACCGGCCTGCGTCTGGGCGACCGAGACCACCCAGACCGGGAACGTCACCCACAGCAGCACGCTCGCCATCGCGAACTCGCCGAGCACGAGCGCGACGGTCATGACGGCCGCGCCGAGCACGGCGGTGCGCAGGTTCGGCAGCACGACCCGGAACAGCTCGGTCGCCCAGCCGCCGCCGAGGCTGCGCGACGCCTCGACGAGCGTCTTCAGGTCGATCGCGCTCATGCCGGCGTCCAGCGACCGGTACGCGAACGGCAGCGCGAGGATGACGTACTCGAAGCCGAGGCCGTAGGACGACGACAGCATCCAGGACGGCCCCTTCGAGCTGAACGCCCCAAGGAAGCCCACGACGAGCACGATCGGCGGGATCACGAGCGGCAACACCGTGATCGTCTCGATCACCCGCCGCAGCCAGGGGAACCGTAGGTGCACCAACGTCATCGTCGGGACGAGCAGCGCGAGCATGATCGCGACGGCCATCAGCGCCAGCTTGCCCGACAGCCACAGCGCCGAGCCGAATCCCGGCATCTTCGCGAACTGGCGGTACGAGGCGAACGAGTAGCCACCATGCGGGTCATGCAGGCTGAACTCGAACGACGCCGCCAGCGGCAGCAGGAAGAACACCGCGGCGACCACGAAGACCGCCCAGCGCCAGGCGTTGACCCGGATCACCGTCCAGGCTCGGTTCCCGCCGGGGCGACGCGCCCGCGTGGCACTCGCCGGTGCCGGCACGGCGGCGAACCTGTCCTCTGTCGTCACCGCAGCCATCGGGACGCCCTCCGCGTCAGCAGGGTGTAGCCGACCATCACGATCGCGATCACCACGATCATCTCGAAGCCGAGGGCCTTGCCCACGTTCTGGCTACCGGCGATGACGTTCCCGGAGACCAGGTTGCCGATCTGGATCGGGACCAGGGCGACGGTGCCTGCGGTGAGGGCCTGCGCCGTGGCGTAGGCCGCGAAGGAGCTGCCGAACAGCAGCAGGAACGCGCCGGCGATCGACGGGAAGAGCACCGGCAGGCCGACGTGGCGCCAGAACGACCAGGTCGAGGCGCCGAGGCCCTGCGCGGCCTCCCGCCACTGCGGGCGCAGCCCCTCCAGCGCCGGAGTGATCGCCAGCACCATGAGCGGTATCTGGAAGTAGGAGTAGACGACGGCTACCCCGCTGAACGTGTAGAGGTTGAATCCCAACGACGACAGGCTGATCCCGACGTCCTTGAGCCACCGGGTGGCGAGACCCGTCGTGCCGAGAGTGGCGATGAACGCGAACGCGAGCGGCACGCCGCCGAAGTTCGCGAACACGCCGGAGGCGGTGGTGACCACCCGGCGCAGCCAGGTGTTGCGCTTGGTCGTCAGCACCGCCTGCGCGAGCAGGCCGCCGAAGACGACGCCGATCGCCGCGGTGAGCAGCGAGACCTCGATGCTGGTGATGAACGCCGTCCGGTGGAGACCCTCGAAGGTCGTCCGGATGTTGCCCAGCGTCCAGCTGCCGTCGTCGGTCTTGAACGAGTCGACGATGACCGCCACGGTCGGGAACCCGAGGAAGATCACCGCATAGGCGAAGAAGGGGAGGGTGCCGAGCAGCGCCAGCCCGTCCCCTCGAACCACCCGCTGGGCCATCCGGGCCAGCGGCCGCGCGCCGCCCGCTACGGCGACGCCCGGCCGCGTGGGAGTCGCCGGCGGCGGGGGGCCCGGGGGGGGGGGCCCCGGCC
>NZ_JADWYX010000079.1:30001-43757 GCF_016786355.1 Frankia sp. AgB1.9 | reverse complement strand
CGGTAGGCCGGGATGTGCTCGACCGGGCCGACCTTGTGGAACTGGGTCGGCTGGCGCGTCGCCGGGTCGAGGCTCGGGCGCCGCTCCCAGACCGCCCAGCCGTCGTCATGGTGGCGCGCGGCTAGCGTGGCGGCCCGCTGGTGCTCCGCCAGCGCCGGGACGTCCTCGTTCCCCCAGGCGGTCGCGAACAGGCCGGTCTGGTCGCCATGGTCCGGCTGGCGGACGACCAACAGCCTTCCCTCATACCGAGTGATGATCACGCCGCCCCCGGCGCCTCGCCGCGCGCCGCCCGCCTGGGCGCCACCCGCTGGCACAGCGCGTCTGCCTGCGGAAACGTCATGGACCGACCCTCGCACACCGGTGGGCGCGTGGACCGACGCGGTGCGGATCCGCACGGCCTGCGTCCACGAGTGTTCCGGGATCTCCGCGGGTCGGTGACACACTGTTCCAGTGATCGACGTGGCGGGCGGGCCCGGCGTGCGAGGCACACCCGACGGGTGGCACTTCTTCGTGTCGTACACCGGCGTCGACCAGCCGTGGGCCGAGTGGATCGCCTGGCAGCTGGAGGACGCGGGCTACCGGGTCCTGATCCAGGTCTGGGACTTCGTCGCCGGGTCGAACTGGCAGATCCGCATGATCGAAGGCATGGAACAGGCGCAGCGGACGGTCGCCGTGCTGTCCCCCGCTTACCTGTCGTCGGTCTACGGCCAGAGCGAATGGCAGGCCGCCCATCGCGCGGACCCCAGCGGCTTCGCTCGGAAGCTGCTTCCCATCCGTATCGAGCCGTGTCCCCAGCCCAGGCCGCTCGACGCCATTGTCTCCATCGATCTGTTCGACCTCGATGCGAGAGCCGCGAGCAAGCACCTTCTGGATCACGTCCGGCACGCCCTTGCCGGCCGTGCCAAGCCGGCGACTGCCCCCGATTTCCCGGCGAGACGGCTCCACCAGCCGACCAGCGAACCACTTTTCCCCGTAGACCAGCCCGAAGGTTCCGATCGGTCGATTGAGCCGAGCGACGAGCGGAAGCTCGTGGATTTGCTGGCGCACCGCCGCAGCGTGCTCGGTCCCGATCACGTCGAGACCCTCGCCGCCGCGCACGATCTCGCCGTCGCTCTCAGGAGAAACGGGAACTACCGGGCGGGGCGCCCGCTGATCGAAGACACCCTGATACGACGCCGTCGCGTCCTCGGTCTCGACCACGTAGACACCCTCAGCACTGCCCACGAGCTTTCGCTGGCTCGCTACGGAGACAGGGATCACCAGGCGGCGCGGGCTCTCGCCGAGGACACGCTGGAGCGGTGCCGTCGCGTGCTCGGCGCCGACCACGCCGACACCCACGCCATCGCGAGCCTGCTCGGCTCGGTATCGAGTCGGTGACGAGGTCGCCGTCGCTCCGCGACAGCGCCGCTGGCCCTGAAGCGGTCGCGAACGCCTCCGTTCCACGACCGCCTCAGGGCCAAAGCGGCGATCAGGCCACCGGCACGCTTCGATTCCGTGGGTTGAGCCGGTGGCCCGAATCGGACGGTGAATCAGGAGGCGGGGGCGACTGACTTGCCGGGGACGAGCTCGCCGCAGATCGGGGCCGCGCCGGAGACGAGGGTGAAGGTCTTTCCGGTGAGCTTGGTGACCCAGAGGCAGTTGTCGGCGCCGCCGACGATCGTGACCCGGTCGTTGATGTCGACGGTGTGGCTGCCGAAGAGGCCCATGGCGTCCCAGTCGTGGATGTTCGACAGCGCGCCGATCAGGGACGCGGAGGTCGGCTGGGCGCCCGCGGCCTTGAGCGCGCGCACGAGGAGACCGACGGAGACGTAACCGTTGTAGGAGCCGTACGTCGGCGCCGTGGCGATGGCGGCGCTCTTGAAGTCGGCCTGCAGCTGCTTCGTCGCGGCCGTGCCCATTTCCACCGGCTCATACTGGAGGATGAAGTAGACGCCCTGGGCCTGGTTCAGCGCGCCCGGGCCCGCCTGGAGCAGGTCGCCGCCGTAGCCGGTGGGCAGGATCGCCGCCTTCATCGGCACGCCCTGGTTCCGCAGTCCCGTGATGAGCGCGAAAGACGTGTTCGGGTCCACGGACGCGGTCAGACCGTCGATCCCGGCGTTCTTCATCGCGAGGACCTCGGGACCGACGTCCGTGCTGCCAAAGGCGAACTTCGCGTTGAGGTACCCGACCTTGATGCCGGCGACCTGCGCGGACAGCGCCGCGGAGCTGGCCGACTCCGACGACACCGGTGAGACGCCGTAGCCGAGCGAGGCGAGGTTGGTGATACCCAGGAGCTTGTACAGTTTCCCGTTGGTCGTCGCGATCTTCGTCTGTTGCAGCGGGCCGACCACCGAGAACATGTTCTTGGCGGTGGTCCATTCCGGCCCGTCCTGGCTGACGCCGATCACCGGGACGTTGTGGGCCGTCAGGTAGTTCGAGGCCGTGAACAGGATCGCCGACTCGGCCAGCACGACGCTGACGTGGTCCTGCGTGACCAGTTTCTGCGCCGCGGCCAGAGCGGTCGCCGGGTTCGTCGCGGTGTCCGCGAGAACGTACTTGACCGTGTAGCCGTTACGGGAGGCGTAGTAGGTGCCGGCCTTGACACCGTCGACGAACGTCTTGTTTCCCGACGACGCCGGTCCGGTCACGTCGGTGAGCACACCGATCGTGATGCTCTTCTTCGGGGCGGCGGTGTTGTCGCCCTTGTCGCCGCCACTCGACGAGCTACAGGCGGCGGCCAACACAGTCGCCGCCGCGACCACGGCTCCCCATAACAGGCATCGTTTTCGGACCACCGACTCACCATCCGTTCGTCTCGGCCGCGCGGCTGCATTCCTTCGACGGCTTCGCCCGGCATCCCCTGATCTCGACATCGACCTCAATGTCGAGGTCGATAGTGACCTGAGACACACCACGGGTCAAGTGGACAGGTCGCGGTGCTCATGATCAGCACGCTGGGCATGGTCCGTCGGCCGCGGGCCCACCGAGAACCCGGGCGGCGCGGGCTCGGGTCGCCTAGATCCGCATGAGCTGGCCGCCGTCGACGCTGTACTCGCTGCCGGTGATGAAGCTCGCCGCGGGCGAGACGAGGAAGGCGACGACCTCGGCGACGTCCTCGGCCGTCCCGGCGCGGCCGACGAGCAGGTCCTTGCCCAGCCGTTCCGCGACGACGGGGTCGAGCATCGGAGTCGCGATCGGGCCCGGGATCACCGCGTTCACCCGGATCCTGTCGCGACTGAGCTCGCTGGCCGCCGACTGGGTGAATCCCCGCAGCGCGAACTTCGAGGACGAGTAGGCACTGTGGTGGGCGAAGCCGCGCAGGGCGGCCGTCGACAGCGTGTTGACGATCACGGCACCTGCTCCTGGGCCGCGGCACGCAGCGCCGGCAGCGCGGCCTGGACGCCCAGGAAGGCGCCCAGGAAGTTGACCTCCCACAGCGCGCGCATGCCCGCCGCGGTCTCGTCCGCGATCGAACCGCTGCGCAGGACGCCCGCGTTGTTGACCAGGACGTGCAGGGCGCCGAACCTCTCGACCGCGGTCTCGACCACCGCCCGCCAGTCGTCCTCCTCGCGGATGTCGCCCTGACAGTCGATGACTGACCGGTCATCGCTTTCCGGACGTACCAGGTCCATCGCCACCACCGAACAGCCCTGCGCTCGCAGCCTTCGGACAATCGCCGCTCCCTGGCCTCGTGCGGCTCCCGTGACGATCGCGACGCGGTCGGGCATGCTTTCTCCCTCTCATTGTGCGGAACACTGCTCGGCCACCCGGAGCTCAGGTGCACCCGGAGGTCAGGTGAAGAGGTAGGACTGGGGATCGACCTGATGGGTCATCCGCCAGTAGTCGACCAGGCGCCACGGGCTCAGCACGTGCACGCGGCCGTCTTTCCCCTTGTACCAGGAATGCCTGACGGCCGGATGTGCCCAGACTGTGCCGGCGAGCTCGGCCTGGAGCCGTTCGACGTAGTCGTCGAAGGCCTCGCGGGTCACCTCCACCGACCGGTGGCCGCCGGTCAGAAGTTCCCTGAGGCAGGACCCGATGAACTGCATCTGGCATTCCGAGTGGAAGATGATGCTGCCCGCGTGGGCGAGGTTCGTGCCCGGCCCGTACATCAGGAAAAGGTTGGGGAAGTCTGGCACGGTGATTCCGAGGTGCGCCGCCGGGCTGTCGGCCCACCGCTCTCTCAGCTCGACGCCGCCCCGGCCGGTGACCTTCATGGGCGCGAGGAACTCGTTGGCCCGGAAACCGGTGGCGACGATGATGACGTCGACCTCGAAGCGCCCTCGGGCGGTGACGACGGCGTCCGGCTCGACCCGGACGATCTCGTCGCGGACCAGTTCGACGTTGTCCCGGCGCAGGCAGCGCAGCCAGCTTCCGTCGTCCTGCAGCAGCCGTTTGCCCATGGGCGGGTAGTCGGGAACGACCTTGGCAAGCAGTTCGGCGTCGTCACCGACCTGGCTCTCGATCCACGCCAGCAACCCCTTGCGCCGCGCCTCGCTCGTCGCGCTGGCAGAGTGCGGCATTCCCGGCCACTGGGGGTCCACGCGGACCAGCTCCAGCGCCTTGTCGCTGGCCTGGTAGAAGAGCATGAACCGGTACCAGGCCGCGTAGCCGGGCAGATGGCGCATGGCCCAGGTCGCGCCCTCGCCGACCGGCGCCCGGTACTTCCGGTTCGGCGCCATCCACTGGGCGCTGCGCTGGAACACGACGAGGCTCTCGACGTCGCCGGCGATCGCGGGGGCGATCTGGAAACCACTCGCGCCGGCGCCGATCACCGCGACCCGCTTTCCGGCGAGGCTGACCGAATGGTCCCAGCGGGCCGTGTGGAAGGCCGGTCCGCTGAACTCGGCCAGGCCCGGGATCTCGGGCATCAGGGGGCGGTTGAGCTGCCCGACCGCAGAGATGACGACGTTCGCGTCGAGCCGGTTCTCCCGGCCGCCCGGACCACGGGCGACCAGGCGCCACAGCGAGGCCTCGTCGTCCCAGGTCGCCGACAGCACCTCGGTGTTCCACCGGACGTGGGGCGCGAGGCCATGGCGACGCATCACCCCCTGGAAGTACGAGAGCAGCTCGGGCGCCTGGGAGAAGTACTCGCTGAAGGCGTGGCTGGGCTCGAACGAGTAGCAGTAGAAGTGGTTGCCGACGTCGACCCGGCAGCCCGGGTAGCTGTTCTCCAGCCAGGTTCCGCCGGCGTCCGCGTTCTTCTCAAGAATGGTGAAGGGCACGCCGGCCTGCGCCAGTCGCAGGCCGGCGAGCAGGCCGGACTGGCCGGCGCCGATGACGACGACGGACAGGTCCTGCCTCGCCGCGGCGGCGACCTCGGTGAGATCCAGGCGCCGGGGGTCGTCGCCCCGGACGTTCATCTCCTCCATGAACATCTCGGCGTAGTCGTCGGTGACCGGCTCACAGACAAGCCACGACATGACCTCCCGCACGCGCGAGGCGGACGGCGCCGCGACAGGCGGGCAGCCGGCGTCCCGGTACGCCCGGATCGCCGCCAGCGCCGCCGTGCGCGCCGCGCCCATCTCCTGATCGGTCAGGCCGCCCTGGAAGTCGTTCGGAATGAAGGTCCGCGGTCGAAACGGCCCCTCCAGAAAGGACCGGTCCCCGGTGAGGTGAACGACGGCCGCCACCAGCGTCGGAACGCTGACGTCCTCCAGGTAATCGGCGATCTGGTCATCGCTCTGGGTAATAGGAGGAATGGCCGCGGGTAATGGACCGTCGGTTTCCCTGGACACCTCTGGCGACATTCTTCCTCCTGCTGGCGAACGTTTGGGCCGGCCGGCGGTCACGTCAGGTCGAGGGCCACTCCGCTGAGTGCCTCGACCGCGCGGGCGACCTCGGGACCGGGCAGCGGCCGCATGATGTTGTGCTGCACGGCTCCGAGCAGGTAGAGATGCACCGCGCGGGCCCGCTCCTCGGCGTCCGGCACGCCACAGCGGTCCAGGGCCGTCTCGAACAGCGCCCGGATGGTCTCGAAACAGGCCAGCACCTCGGCGTCCACGCCCCTGGGCCAGGCGTGCGCCAGGTACGACGTCCACAGGTTCAGGCTGTTCAGCCGCGCGGGATCGTCCGGTGCCGCCGCGACGGCCGCGGGCGGCAGGAACGTCCGGACCAGGACTCCGAGCGCCTCCCGGCCGTCCGGCGCCGCGTCCATGCGCGCGCGCACCTGCTCGGCGAACTGCTGCAGGAACGTCAGGACGGCGAGGTCGACGAGCTCGCCCGCGTTGTCGACGTAGTAGTGGACCGTGCTCTTGGTCAGGCCAGCCTCGTCGGCGACGGCCCGGATGGTGCACCCCGCGATCCCCGAGCGCGCCACCAGGCGGGCGGCGGCCTGCGCGACGCGGGACCGCATCGCCTCCTGGTTCGGCGACCACCGCGCACCCGGGACGGACGCGTTTCCCGCCGGCGTGGCTACCAAAGGGCCCGTCATGCCGCCTACACTCCGATCCGAACAGCTGATCCGGACAGGCGTCCGAGATATTCGGACACGCGTCCGAATCCTAGCGGACGAGGGCGGACGCCACGGCCGTCAGAGCCCTCCCCACCGCCCGCCACTGCGGAGCGTAGTCACGTCGCCCTTCTTGACCAGCGATGTGCGCCACCTCACTATGAAGCTCGATGTTGAGGTCGATGTCGAGCTTTGGGCGGCGCGTGACGACGCGAGGCCGCCCGGCGACGTAGTGGAAGAAGGCACCCGCATGGCAGACGCCGGCGACTTAGCCGCTGTGAGTGACGTTGCCGCTTTGACAACCGTGTTCGACGCCGACAACCACTACTGGGAGTCGAGCGACGCCTTCACCCGCCACCGCGACCCGGCCTTCGCCGACCGGGGCCTGCGCGTGGTCGAGGTCGACGGCACCCGCCGCTACTTCCTCGGCGAGCACCCCCACCCGATCCTCCCCGGCCCCGGCGACGCCCACCCGCGACCGCGGCCCGGTGCGCTCTACGACTACTTCGCCGGGCGCTCCGACAAGGGCTCGATCGGCGCCGAGCTCGCCTGCGAGGTGCCGGCCGAGCATCCCGAGTGGTTCAACCGGGACGCGCGGCTGGCCCGCATGGACACCCAGGGGCTCGAGGCGGCCTGGATGTTCCCCTCCCACGCGGTCTGCCTCGAAGGGCCGATGCAGCCCGACATCGAGGGATCGCTGGAGGTCCTGCGGGCCTTCAACCGCTGGCTGGAGGAGGACTGGGGCTTCGCCTACCAGGACCGGATCTTCGGCGTTCCCTACCTGTCGCTGTCGGACGCCGAAGGTGCCGTCCGCGAGCTGGACTGGTGCCTCGACCACGGCGCCCGGGTGGTGAGCATCCGCAACGGCCCGGCGTTCACCCCGGACGGCACCCGCTCGCCCGCCGACCCCGTGTTCGACCCGTTCTGGGCCCGCGTCCAGGAGGCGGGCGTCGTCGTGGCGCCACACGCCGGCTTCGACGACGGCTACCGCGAGGTCGAGGCGGCCATCGCGCGGGCCTGGGGCTACCGCGCCGCCGAGCGCGGCGGGGACACGAACGCGATCACGCTGTCCGAACCGTTCGTGACGATGCTGATGAAGCACCGCCTCGTCCAGGACTTCGCCGCCGCGCTGGTGAGCCACGGCCTGTTCGAGCGGTTCCCCCGGCTGCGGGTCGCCTACATCGAGAACGGCGGGACGTGGGTCGGCCCGCTGCTGCACGGCCTGGAGCTGCTCGCCGCGCAGAACCCCGGCCTGTTCCGGACCTCCCCGGTCGAGCAGTTCGTCGAGCACTGCTGGGTCGCGCCGTTCGTGGAGGACGACGTGAACGCGCTGGCCGCGCACCTGCCGGCCCGGCGCATCCTGTTCGGCTCGGACTGGCCGCACGCCGAGGGCCTGGGCGAGCCGCGTGACTTCCTGACCGGGCTCGCCGGGTTCAGCGCTGAGGACCAGCGCCGAATCATGGTCGACAACGCCCGCGAGCTGACCTTCGGCTGACCCCCCGTCACACGCCGTGGGATTTCCTTCTGGAAAGGACAGCTACAGATGTTCGGACACTTACTCAGGCGGCTGCCGGTGGTCTCCGCCATGGCCGCGCTCGTCGTCCTCGCGGCGGCGGCGTGCTCGTCGGGCGGATCCTCGGCCGCCGGCAGCTCCGCCGGCGCGGGCGCCGCGCCGATCAAGATAGGCGCGATCTGCACCTGCTCCGGCTTCAGCAGCGAGACCGCGATGGTCTCCACCTACAAGGCCTGGGTCGCCCAGACGAACGCGGCGGGCGGCATCAACGGCCACCAGCTCCAGCTGCTCGTCGAGGATGACGCCGGCAACCCCGGCAAGTCCGTCACGGCGGCGCACACCCTGGTCGGCAAGCACGTGCTGGCCATCGTCGACATGACGAACGACGACGAGACCTGGGCGTCCTACGTCGCCACCGCGAAGATCCCCGTGGTCGGCGGCGGCACGTCGACGACCCCGATGTTCACCAACCCGGACTTCTACCCCGAGGGCCAGACCGAGCAGGCGCTGTTCCCCTCGATCGTGCAGTCGGCGAAGACGGCCGGCGCGACGAACCTCGGCCTTATCTACTGCGCCGAGGCCGTCCAGTGCCAGGAGGGCATCCAGCCGCTCAAGGACACCGGGAAGTCACTCGGCCTGCCCGTCGTCTACGCCGGCGAGGTCTCGGCCACCGCGCCCAACTACACCGCGCAGTGCGTCGCCGCGAAGCAGGCCGGCGTGACCGCGCTGTTCATCGCGGACATCACCGCCGTCGCCGAGAAGGTGGCCGGCGACTGCGCCCAGCAGGGCTACCACCCGATCTACGTGGTCGACGGCGAGATCCTCGCGAACCAGTTCCTGACCGCCGCCGGGCTCAAGGACAGCCTCGTCTCCCCGTCGCCGAACCTGCCCTACTTCGCCGACGCCCCCGCCGTCACCGCCATGAACACGGCGCTCGACAAGTACGCGCCGGGGCTGCGCACCAACGCGACCGACTTCACCGAGATCGCGGACGAGGGCTGGGTGTCCGGTCTCCTGTTCGGTGCCGCGGCCAAGGCCGGCGGGCTCGGCGCGGGCGGCGGCGAGCCGACCTCGGCCCAGCTCGTGGCCGGCCTGACCGCGCTGAAGGGCGAGACGCTCGACGGGTTCGCCCCGCCGCTGACGTTCGCCGCCGGCAAGGCCCACCCGATCGGGTGCTGGTTCGTGACCGAGGTGAAGGCCGGCGCGTTCAGCGTGCCGAACGGCACCACACCGACCTGCGTCACCACCCAGTAGCCGACCGACTGCCCCGGCGCCGGGCGCGGACTCACCCTCCGCGCCCGGCGCCGGCCCGTACTGGAACCGGAGCGCCGGCGTGCACGACTTCCTGCCCTTCCTCGTCATCGGCCTGGCCAGCGGCGCCGTCTACGGCATGGCCGGCCTCGGCCTCGTCCTGACGTACAAGACGTCTGGCGTCTTCAACTTCGGCTACGGCGCCGTCGCGGCGCTCGACGTCTTCCTCTTCTATTACCTGCGCACCGAGCTGGGCCTGGCCTGGCCGCTCGCGGCGCTGGTCAGCGTGGGCGTGTTCGCCCCGCTGCTCGGGCTGGGGCTGGAACGCCTGGCCCGCTCGCTTGAGAACGCCAGCGACACGATCAAGGTCGTGGCGACCATCGGCCTGGTCCTGATCGTGGCGGGTCTCGGCCAGCTGTGGCATCCGACGACCGCGCCGACGTTCCCGCACTTCCTGCCCCGCTCGACGGTGCGCCTGCTCGGCGTCAACGTGACGTGGGAACAGATCATCATCTTCCTGTTCGCGCTGGCCGCGTCCGCCGTGCTCTACCGGTTCTTCCTGTCGGTACGCCTCGGCGTCGTCATGCGGGGCGTCGTGGACGACCAGGACCTGGTCGCGATGTGCGGCGACGACCCGGTCCGGGTCCGCCGCTGGGCCTGGGTCATCGGCGCCGTGTTCGCGTCGGTCGCCGGCCTCATGCTCGCGCCGGGCCTGTCCCTGGACGGGGTCACCCTGACGACCGCGGTCTTCGCCGCGTTCGGGGCGGCGGCGATCGGCTACTTCTCGCACCTGCCGCTGACGTTCGCCGGTGGCCTCGTCATCGGGGTCGCGGGGGCCATCGTCGACAAGTACGGCGCCACGGTCAGCTGGATCGGTGGCCTCCCGCCGAGCCTGCCGTTCCTGGTGCTGTTCGTCGTCCTCATCGTGCTGCCCCGCCGCCGGCTCGACCGGCGCCGGACCGGCGCCGCGCTGCCGGTGCGCCGCCCGTACCACGCGCCGGCGCCGGTCCGCTGGGTCAGCGGGCTCGTCGCGCTCGGCGTGCTCGCGGTCATCCCCGTGATCCAGGCCGGCCACCTGGCCGTCTGGTCGGCGGCGCTGATCGACATCATCCTGTTCCTGTCGCTCGGGCTGCTGGTCCGCCAGTCCGGCCAGATCTCGCTGTGCCACCTCGGCTTCGCCGCCGTCGGGGCCGCGGCGTTCAGCCACCTGGCCGTCGGCGCCCACCTGCCGTGGCTCGTCGCGCTGCTGCTGGCGACGCTGATCGCGATCCCCGTCGGCGCGCTCGTCTCGATTCCCGCCGTGCGGCTGTCCGGGGTGTTCCTGGCGCTCGCGACGCTGGGCTTCGGCCTGATCCTCGAAGAGGTCTTCTACACGCGGCGCTTCATGTTCGGCACGACCAGCATCGGCGTCCCCGACCCCAGGCCGCTGGTCCGCCTCGGCAGCTGGGACCTGTCGAGTGACCGGGGCTTCTACTACCTGATCCTGGTCGTCGTCGTCCTCGTCGTGCTCGTCGTGACCGCGATCAGCCGCAGCCGGCTCGGCCGCCTCCTGGAGGCGATGGCCGACTCCCCCGTCGCGCTGGAGACCCACGGCACCACCTCGACGGTGCTCAAGGTGCTGGTGTTCTGCGTCGCCGCGGCGATGGCCTCACTCGCCGGCGCGCTGACCGGCATGCTCTACCAGTACAGCGTCGCCAGCTACTTCCAGTCGTTCAGCTCGCTGACGCTGGTCGCGCTCGTCGTCATCGTCACCGTAGGCGACCCCTGGTACGCGGTGATCGCCGCCATCGGCTACTCGGTGCTCCCCGGCTACATCACCTCCTCCGACGCGGCCACCTACCTGCAGGTCCTGTTCGGCGTCGGCGCGGCGCTCGCCGCCTACGGCGTCCGCGCCGGCACGGTCCCGACCCCGCTGCGCCGGCTGCTCGACCGCCTCGGCGGCCGCGCGCCGGCGCCGTCCGAGCCCATCGCCGCCGTCGTCGACGACCTGGCGGAGACGGCCGTGCCTGCGCCCCGCCGGCCCCTCGGCGAAGGCCTGACGGTCCAGGACCTCACCGTGCGCTTCGGCGGGGTGACCGCCGTCGGGAATGTCAGCCTGGAGGCGCCGCTGGGCGTCATCACCGGCCTCATCGGCCCGAACGGCGCCGGCAAGACGACGACCTTCAACGCCTGCAGCGGCCTGAACCGACCCAACGGCGGGCGCGTCCTGCTGCACGGCGCCGACGTGACCGGCGAGGGACCGGCCCGCCGCGCCCGGCGCGGCCTGGGCCGGACGTTCCAGCGCACCGAGCTGTTCGACAGCCTGACCGTCCGGCAGAACGTCGCGATGGGCCACGAGGCCGGGCTCGCCGGCCGCAACCCGTTCACCCAGGTCCTCGGGTCGAGGCGGGCGACCCGCGCGATCGCCGCCGCGACCGACGAGGCGCTGGCCCTGACGGGCATCGGGCCCCTCGCCGAGACGCAGGTCGGGCTGCTGCCCGTCGGCCAGCGCCGGCTCGTCGAGCTCGCCCGCGTGCTCGCCGGCCGTTTCGACGTCCTGCTCCTGGACGAGCCGTCCTCCGGTCTCGACGGCCCGGAGACGGCCCGGTTCGGCCGGGTGCTGACCGAGGTCGTGCGGGCGCGCGGCTGCGGAATCCTGCTCGTCGAGCACGACATGACCCTCGTGCGATCGGTGTGCGACCAGGTGTACGTGCTGGACTTCGGGTCGCTGCTGTTCACCGGGACGACCGAGGAGATGGCCCGGTCCCGGCGGGTCCGGGCCGCCTACCTCGGGGAGACCGAGGACGATCCGGCCGCGCCGGACGCCGTCACGACCCTCGAACCCGCCGCCCGGGACAGGTGAACGCCACCATGTTGAGCCTCCACGACGTCACCGCCGGCTACGGCGGCACGACCGTCCTGCACGAGGTCACCCTGACCGTCGGCGCGGGCGAGGTCGTCGCCCTCCTCGGCCCGAACGGCGCGGGCAAGACCACGCTGCTGCGCGCCGCGACCGGCCTGCTGCGCCCGCGCACCGGCCGGGTGGAGCTCGCGGGAACCGACCTCACCGGCCGGCCCCCGCACGTGTTCACCCGCGCCGGTGTCTGCCTGCTGCCCGAAGGCCGCGGGATCTTCCCCTCGTTGACCGTCCGGGAGAACCTGATGGTCCAGGCCCGGGGCAGAAGCCTCGACGCGGCGGTCACCACCGCCGCCGGCCTGTTCCCGATCCTCGGCACCCGGCTGCGCCAGACGGCGGGCAGCCTGTCCGGCGGCGAACAGCAGATGCTCGCGCTGGCCAGGGCCTACCTCACCGAACCGTCGGTGGTCCTGGTGGACGAGGCGTCCCTCGGGCTCGCCCCGATCGTCGTCGACACCATCTACGAGGCCCTCGGTGAGCTCGCCCGGCGTGGCGTCTCGCTGGTCGTGGTCGAGCAGTACGCCCAGAAGGCCCTCGCCATCGCCGACCGGGTCTACGTCCTGCGCCGGGGCACGATCGTCCACACCGGCCGCGCCGACGAGACCTCCACCGACGAGATCTACCGCGGCTACCTGGGAATCCCGGCCTAGCGCCGGCATCGGACCTCGTGGCCGGGGCATTGATCGCCGTTTCGGCCCTCCCATGGTCGTGATCAGGCCGTCTCCACAACCACGGGAGGGCCGAAACGGCGATCACCAGCACCAAGGTGGGAGGCGGCTAAGGCGCTCCGGGTGGCGCCGGCGGCGGCGATGGCGGGGCCGGCTGCGGCACGGGAGGGGCCGGTGGCGGCGGTGGGGCGGCCGGTGATCTCGCGGCCAGCTCGGCCTCGATGTCCGGGAGCCAGAACGCGACCTCCAGGGTCTTGAGGGCCGCCCACCGGGACAGCTCGTGCCCGGCCCGCGTCGCGCCGACGAAGCCCAGCAGGAAGGCCGCCAGGCAGAACGCGGGAAATCCCCGGTTCCAGTCGGCGGCGAGCTCCACGGTGGCGACGCCGGCCGCCAGGAGCAGCGCGAACCCGGCGTTGCGCAGCGCGATTCCGCTGGCTCGCAGCCGGCTGATCTCGCTGGCCGAGTCGGGCGCCTTGACCTCGATGGCCGCGAAGACGATCGCCGGGTCGACCTGGACGAACGCCATCGACCGGGCGGCGGGGAACCGGTCGAGGAACTCCTGGCGGGTGCCACCGCCCGGGCGCAGCCACCGCGGCATCCGCCGTCCCAGGAACCGGCGCGGGGCGTAGGTCAGATGGCCGAGCAGATAGCTGGCGAGGATGCCGCCGACGATCAGCACCGTCGAGTTGAGGTCGCCCACCTGCCCGAGCTCGACCCACGACTCCCGGTCCAGCACGTACAGGAGAAGCGCGAGGTAAAGCGAGCCGGGCACGGAGTAGGCGAAGATGTCGAACACGCCGAGGCTCAGGTTCATGTTGTCCTCTGTCCGACCGATCCGCGACCACGATCGTAGAACCGTCGGCAGAACGACTTCGGACCCGTGGGCCATAGCCGGACGCGGTCGGGCGACAGCGGTGCGGGGCCTCATGATCGGGTGGGTTTGGGGGGGGCCCCGGGGGCCCCCCACGCCCCCCCGGAGGGAGCGGCCCGCCCAACGC
>NZ_JADWYX010000079.1:7954-29991 GCF_016786355.1 Frankia sp. AgB1.9 | reverse complement strand
GGTTGGGGGGGCCGCCGGCGCTACCCCGAATCCACCCGATCATGGAAGCGCCTCAACAACGGCGACGACCGCTAGCGGCGGGGCAGGCCGAGGTCGCCGGGGCGGGGTCGCCAGGCCTTGAAGAAATCCGGCGGCGGCGGGGTGATCTCCAGTGTCGGCTTGCGCGGCACCGAGATGCGATAGGCAATCCGCCACCCGTCCGGCGTGCGCCGCAGGATGTCGAAGAAGTCCCCGGAATGCACGCCGCCGTCGACCAGCGGGGCGATATAGCGGCTGCGGGCCCGCACGACGCCGTCGGCGTCGACGAACGCGAGCACCGCGACCGTGTTGTGGTCGGGGGTGTCGACCTGCCGGTCGCGGGTGAACCGCCGCGCGGCTTCCAGGCCGGCGATCGTGTAGCCCGAGCCGATCACGCCCTCGACCACGGCGTCGGCGGTGAGCACCCGGCCCATCCCCTCGGCGTCGCCGCTGTCGAAGGCATGGCCGAACCGCGCGAGCAGGCCGTGGATCTCGAGCAGGTCGGCGGCGCCGAGCGGGGGCATCAGGCCCGCCCCGCGAGCGTGACCCGCCACGGGTCCAGCGCCGCCGACGTCGGCACGCCGGCGCCCTCGGCCCGCGGGGTGCGCGGGATCCCCCGGCGGTAGGAGATCCGCCAGCCCTGCGCGGTCCGCACGAAGATGTCGAGGAACTCGCCGCTGGTCAGCCGGCTGTCCCGGTTGATCCCGATGTAGCGGCTGCGGGCCAGCACCGTGCCGTCGTCCCGCGCGGACAGCGCCGTGTTGACAGTGAAGTGGTCCGGGGCCGCCGCGCTCTTCGACAGCACGTAGTCCGCGAGCTCGGCGAGACCGTGGTAGCTGCGGTGCGGGCCGATCCCGTGCTCGACGGTCGCGTCCGGGGTGAACACCAGGCCCAGCCCGTCGACGTCGTTGTCGTCGAAGACGTAGGAGAACAGCGCGAGGATCTCCTGGATCGCCAGCACATCGTCCTGCGGAAGGTCCACGGCCACGTTCGTTATCTCCCTCGGCCCGAGCGTCGGCCCGCGGCGACCACCGCCCGGGCTCTCCCAGGATGGTCAGCGCCCGGCCGGCGGGGAACCCCACTTCACACCCCTGGGCACCCCTAGCGGGCGAGGACCTGGCGGGTGAGCGCGTCCAGGCGTGCCGCCGCGGCGCGGTCGAACGACCCGTCGGCCACGCTGATGCGGCGTTCCTCGATGAAGGCGCTCAACGTCTCGGGCGGCGGCGCGTCGAGGCGGGGCAGGATCTGCCGAACGCTCTCCCCCACCGACTTGCCGGCCTGCCTCAACGTCTCGATGCCAGAGGCGGTCGCCTCGTCGTAGGTGCCCGAGAAGCTCGTCGCCACGACACCCGGATGCACGAGGACGTATTTCGTCAGGCCGTCAGGATAGGCGTCCGCGAAAGCCACGCCAAGCAGGTCGTTCAGTTTGCCGCCCTGCCCCAGCGCCATACCCCCGTGATAGGCCTGCCGCAGCTCCAGGTCGTCCCAGCGCACGACGGACAGGTCCGCGCCCGGGCCCGCGAGATTCACGATGACCGGTTTCGCGCCCTTCTCCAGCAGCCCGACGAGGCCGTGGCCGAGCACGAACCGGCTCAGGTAGAACAACGCGAAGTTCTCCTCGAACCCCTCCGACGTCTCCCGGCGGGTCGACCGGTAGTGCCGCGCGCCCAGCACCAGCCCGTCCAGCGCCTCGAACCGTTCCCGCAGCCAGGCCAGCACCCGTTCGTTCTCGCTGACCAGACCGAGCTCCGCCTGGAGGAACGCGGCCCTCCCCCGTGCTCCCTGGCTCCCGGCGGCGTCGAGGAACGCCTGGCCCTTGTCCGCGTTGCGGCCCACGATCACGACCTGGTCGCCGCGGCCGAGCAGGGTCGCGGCGAGGGCCCGGCCGATCCCGTCGGTGCCGCCCGTGATCACGATCGTTCTCATGAGTTCTCCCGTCGGGCGGGGGCGCTGAGGCCGTCGAGGACGACGGAGAGCAGGTGGTCGCGGCGGTCCGCGAAGGGGCCGCCGTCCTCGGTCATCGAGGTGACGGCGCCGACGAGCGCGAACATGTCGGCCCCGGTGACATCGCCGCGGGCCCAGCCGCCCTCCTGCGCGTCGAGCAGCAGCTGGGCTCCGGCGTCATGCAGTACGGTGCACGACGCCCACAGCGCGGAGCCGGGCTCGCGCAGGGCGGCGGCCAGTGACGACGGAAGGCCCCGGTAGATGCTGGAGCCGGCCGCGAGCGCGCGCAGCCACTCGGCCAGCGCCTCGGCCGGGGACCGGGTCGTGCGCAGCGTCCCGGCCAGCTCGACCAGTTGCCCGAAACCCTCATGCAGCAGGGTCTCCAGCAGGGCGTCGCGGGTCGGGAAATGCCGGTAGAGCGTGCCCAGCCCGACGCCGGCGCGGCGGGCCACGTCCCGCAGCGAGGCCTGGGTGCCCTGCTCGGCCAGCACGGCGCGGGCGACGGTGAGGATCTCGTCGCGGTTGCGGCGGGCGTCGGCACGCCGGGCACCCGGCGCCGGACCGGCGTCGACCACCGGGCACCTCCCTCGACCAGAGCACGGCCGTCAGAGCACGGCCTTGACTATCGGAGCACCGCTCCGTTTAGTATTCGGAGCACCGCTCCAGATGTTACCCAGACCCGCCCCCGCCTGAGGAGCCACGCCATGAAGACGATCCAGGCCCACCGCGCCGGCGCGCCGTCCGAGCTGAGACTGCGGGACGCCCCCGTCCCCGAGCCCGGGCCTGGCGAGGTGCTCGTCCGGGTCCGGGCGGCCGGCGTCAACCCGCCCGACTGGTACGCCCGCGCCGGCTACCCGATGATCCCGCCGGAGGTCCGCCCGGCCCTGGACTTCTTCCCGTTCACCCCGGGCTCGGACGTCTCCGGCACGGTCGCCGGGCTCGGTCCTGGAGTCACCGCGTGGGCAGAGGGCGACGAGGTGTTCGGGCTGCTGCGGTTCCCGACCAGCACCGGCAGCGCCCGGGGCTACAGCGAGTACGTCACCGCCCCGGTCACCGACCTCGCCCGCAAGCCCGCCTCCCTCGACCACGACCACGCGGCCGCCGTGCCGATGGCCGGGCTCACCGCCTACCAGTACGTCGTCGACCTCGTGAAGATCGAGCCAGGCAGCACGGTCCTGGTCAACGGCGCCGCGGGCGGGGTCGGGCACCTCCTCGTCCAGCTCGCGCGGCACCTCGGCGCCCGCGTCATCGCCGTCGCGTCCACCCGGCACGAGGACTTCCTGCGCGGGCTCGGCGCGGACGAGTACGTCGACTACACCACCACCGCCGTCGCCGACGCGGCCCACGACGTGGACTACCTCTTCGACACCGTCGGCGGCCCGCACGGCTACCGGCTCACGCCCGCGCTGCGGGCCGGTGGCACTCTCAGCCCGGTCTTCTTCGGCGACTACCACGACGCCGAGCTCGCGGCCCGCGACATCCGGACGGCCGGTGGGCAGGTGCACTCCGACGGGCGCCAGCTCGGCGAGCTCGCCGAGCTGTTCGACTCCGGCGCGCTGCGCGTCCACCTGGACAGCGCCTACCCGCTAGCCGAGGCCTGGCGTGCCCACGAGCGAGGCGAGGGCGGTCACCTGGGTGGCAAGATCATCCTGCGGGTCGCCGGCGCCGAGCCCGCGCGGTAGGCCCGCCGGATCCGTGGCCGCGGTCCGGCGGATCCTCCCTGGCGGCGAGGCATGTTGATCACACGGCGGGGTAATCGTCACCTATCTGGTAAGTTGCCCGCCGCGGACGCGGCGGGCGCGTGTGGGCCGGTCTCCTCCTCGGGACCGGCTATGAGGCGGTCAGTGTCGTGGTCTGAAGGCGCGCCTCTCCCTGGGGGACGGCCAGCGCCTCCTGTCGCGACACCGGCGAGAGGACCGCTCCGTGAGCAGCGGAGCTGACAGCGGGGCGCATCCGGCGGCGTCGGCAGCCGCCGACGTGTTCGCCGCCGACGTCGAGGTCGGCCGGGACCTGGCGGCCGTGGACTGGTCCGCGACGCCGATCGGCGCGCCGTCCGGCTGGCCGCAGAGCCTGCGGACCGCGGTGAGCATCCTGCTGTCGTCACGGTTCCCGATGTGGATGGCCTGGGGCCCGCGGCTGACCTTCTTCTGCAACGGCGCCTACCGCCGCGACACCCTGGGCCAGAAGTACCCGTGGGCGCTGGGGCGCCCGGCGGAGCAGGTGTGGGAGGAGATCTGGGACGACATCGGGCCGCGCATCGACGGCGTCCTCTCGACCGGCGAGGCGACCTGGGACCAGGCGCTGCGGCTGTTCCTGGAACGCTCGGGGTACCCCGAGGAGACCTACCACACGTTCTCCTACAGCCCGCTGCGCGATGATCAGGGCACGGTCGTCGGGATGCTGTGCGTGGTCAGCGAGGACACCGAGCGGGTCCTCAGCGAGCGGCGGCTGGCCACCCTGCTGGACCTGGGCTCGGACTCCAGCGTGCTGCGCACCGAGCAGGAGATGCTGGAGCTCACCGCGAGCCAGCTGGGCCGCAACCAGCGTGACCTGCCGTTCACCCTGACCTACCTGTTCGACGGGGCGGCGGCCGCGCGGCTGGTGACGTCGACCGGGATCGCGCCCGGGCATCCGGCGGCCCCCCAGCACATGCTGGTCGCCGATCCGGCGGCGGTCTGGCCGGCCGCCGCGGCGGCCCGGGGCGAGACCCTCCTCGTAGACCTCGCCGGGGGCGCGCTGCCGACCGGAGCGTGGCCACGGCCCCCGAAACAGGCGCTGGTGGTGCCGCTGCCGCAGCAGGGCAGCGCGCCCGTGGGCTTCGTGGTCGCCGCGCTGAACCGGTACCGGCCGCTGGACGAGCGATACCGCGGGTTCGTGGACCTGGTCGCTGGCCACGTCTCCACCAGGGTGCTCAGCGCGCGCGGCTACCGGGCCCAGCAGCGACGGGCCGAGGAGCTCGCGGAGCTGGACCGCGCCAAGACCATCTTCTTCTCCAACATCAGCCACGAGTTCCGCACCCCGTTGACCCTCATCGCCGGTCCGGTCCAGGAGCTGCGGACGCGCCTCGCCGGTGCCGAGCCGGCGTTGCGGGAGGAAGTCGAGGTCATCCACCGCAACGGGCTGCGGCTGGGCCGGCTGGTCAACGCGCTGCTGGACTTCTCCCGCCTCGAGGCCGGGCGGATGCAGGCCAGGTACGAGCCGGTCGACCTGGCTGCGCTGACCCGCGAGCTGGCCAGCGTCTTCCGGTCCGCGATCGAGAAGGCGGGGCTGCGGTTCGACGTCGACTGTCCCCCACTGCCCTACTCGGTCTACGTCGACCGCGGCATGTGGGAGAAGGTCGTGCTCAACCTGCTGTCCAACGCGGTGAAGTTCACCTTCGACGGCGCCATCACGGTGCGAGCGCGGGCCTTGGGCGAGCACGCGGTGGTCACGGTCGCCGACACCGGGGTGGGCATTGCCGAGGCGGAGATGCCCAGGCTGTTCGAGCGGTTTCACCGGGTCGAGAACGCCCGGTCCCGGTCCAGCGAGGGCAGCGGCATCGGGCTGGCTCTGGTCAGGGAGCTCGTCAGCCTGCACGGCGGCGAGATCACCGCGCTGTCGGCGGTGAGCCTCGGCACGACCTTCACCGTCCGGCTGCCGTCGGGGCACGCCCATCTGCCGGCCGACGCCGTGACGGCGGACCAGGCGGCCGGCGACCAGACACCGGCGCGCACGTCGGTGAGCGTCGAGCCGTTCCTGCAGGAGACCCTGCGCTGGCTGCCGGACCCGCCGGACGGGCGCGTCGATCCGTTGGACGACGCTGACGCCCTGCACGTCGATTCGGGTTACCCGACCGACAACGGCGGGGGGCGGTCGGTCCGGGTGCTGGTCGCCGACGACAACGCGGACATGCGCGGGTACCTGACGCGGCTGCTGCGCGGTGCCGGGCACACCGTCGTGGCGGTCAACGACGGCCGCGCCGCGTTGGACGCGCTGCGCGCTGAGCTGCCCGATCTGGTCGTCAGCGACGTGATGATGCCCGGCCTCGACGGTTTGGAGCTGGTGGCCGCGCTGCGGGCCGACCGGCGCACCGCAAGTGTGCCCGTGCTGCTGCTGTCCGCGCGGGCGGGCGAGGAGGCGTCCGTCCAGGGGCTGGAGGCCGGCGCGGACGACTATCTGGTCAAACCGTTCGCCGCCGCCGACCTGCTGGCCCGGGTGCGGGCCAACGTGGAGCTGGCCCGGCTGCGCGGCCAGCACGCCCGGTGGCGCGACGCGCTGGTGGACTCGCTGCAGGAGGGGTTCTTCGTCTCCGACACCGACGGAACGGTCCTCGAGACGAACTCGACGTTCACCGAGATCCTCGGCTACGGGCCCGACGGGCTGCCCTACCGCCCTCCCCTGCCCTGGTGGCCCGATCCCGAGACCGACCCACACGCCCACGCGCGGGTCCGCGAGGAGTCCGCCCGCCTGGTCGACGGCACCATCGGCCAGGCCGACCTGCCGCTGGTCCACCGGGACGGGCACCCGGTGTGGCTGCGGGTCACCTACAACCGCGTCGAGGAGCCCGGGTCCAGCCGGCACGTCGCCGTGGGGACCGTCCGCGACATCACCGCCGAGCACTACAGCGCGCAGCGCGACACCGCGCTGGCCGGGCTCGCCGAGCAGCTGGCCCAGGCCAACACGGTGCCCGAGGCGCTGGCCGCGGCGGTGACCCAGCTCCAGCGCACCTGGTCGGCCCGCCGGGTCGTCGTCGCCGCGTTCGCCACCACGCCGTCGGGCCATCGCCCGGAGCCGGAACTGGTCTACAGCAGCGACCACAGCCGGTGGCCCGAGCTGGCGGTGGACCTGCGGGAGTCGCTGACCCGGCTGCGCGCGGCGCCGCTGCTCGCGCCCCAGCTCTACCAGCCCGGCCGGGCTGGCATCACCGTCGCCTATCCCGGCGGTGTGCTGGTGGTGTGGATCGACGTCGGTGACCGGCGCCCGGTCGGTGATCAGGACCGCGCACTGCTGTCCGTGCTGGCCGGCCGGCTCGGGCAGGGCGTGCACCGGGTGCACGAGATCGACCAGCAGCGCGAGGCCGCGGTCGCCCTGCAGCACGCCATCCTGGGGCCGGCGACCCTGCCGGCCGGGTTCGCGGTGCGCTACCAGCCGGCGATGAGCCCGTTGCAGGTCGGCGGCGACTGGTACGACACCGTGCCGATGGCCGAGGGCCGGATCGGCATCGTGGTCGGCGACTGCGTGGGCCACGGGCTGGACGCCGCCGCGGTGATGGGCCAGCTGCGCAGCGCCTGCCGCGCGCTGCTGCTGGAACACTCCAGCCCCGCGCGGGCCCTGGCCGGCCTGGACCGGTTCGCCGCGCTGCTGCCCGCGGCCGAGTGCACCACGGTCTTCTGCGCCACGCTCGATCCGGCCACCGGTGAGCTGGTGTACAGCAGCGCCGGGCATCCCCCGCCCATTCTTGTGCGCGCCGACGGCACCACGACGACCCTGGAGGGCGGCCGCGGCATCCCGCTGGGGCTGCGCACCGACCGGCACCGCGGCGAGGACAGCCACGTCATCGCGGCCCGCTCGACGCTGCTCCTCTACACCGACGGGCTGGTCGAGCGCCGTCGTCGCTCGCTCGACGAGGGCATCGACCGCGCCGCGGCGGCGGTGCACGACGGCCGGGACCTGCCCGTCGAGGACCTGGCCAGCCAGCTCATGACGACGCTCGCGCCGGTGGGCGGGTACGAGGACGACGTGGCGCTGCTGCTCTACCGTCCGCCGGGGCCGTTCGAGGTCGACTTCGTGGCCGTGGCCAGCGAGCTGGCCCCGGTCCGCCAGGCCATGCGGGCCTGGCTGGCGCGCTGCGACCTGGGGGCCCAGCAGATCAACGACGTGCTGATCGCCGTGGGCGAGGCCTGCAACAACGCCGTCGAGCACGGCCACCGCGAGCACCCGGCTGGGCTCATCCGGCTGCGCGCCGCGGCGCTGGCCGACCGGCTGTGGGTGTCCGTCATCGACAGCGGCCGGTGGAAGCCGCGCGATCTCGAAGCCACCGCGCGGGGCAACCGCGGCCGCGGGATCGCGCTCATGCGCGGCCTGATGCACCACGTCACGATCGACCCGACCGATGCCGGGACCATCGTCGAGATGTACACGAGGATCCTCACGTGAGCACTCCGCTGACCCTGCGCACCGGGCACGATCCGGCCGGCCGGCCGGTCCTGACCGCCCGCGGCGAGATCGACATGGCCAACCTGACGACGTTCCGCGCCGCGCTGGAGGCCGCCGTGACCCAGGCGAGCCTGGTCGTCGTCGATCTCACCGCCGTCGACTACCTGGACAGCGGCGCGATCAACGCGCTGTTCGCCCACGCCGAGCACCTGCACCTGATCTGCAACCGCACCCTGCTGCCGGCCCTACGGATCAGCGGCCTGACCGAGCTGACCACCATCGAGACGCCCGACCCGACGCCCTGATCGCGGTCACCGCATCCCACCGAGGCCTGCGGCAGGCGATCAGTGGGCGGTCGCGTAGCGGCTGGCCGGGCGGGGAAGGCGGAGCAGGCCGCGCAGCGTGTCCGCCTCGTAGGCGGTCCGGAACGCGCCGCGCCGCTGGAGCTCGGGGACCAGGGCGCGGGTGATCGTCTCCAGGTCGTGCGGGACGGCGCCGGGCCGCAGCCGGTAGCCGGACAGCCCGGCCCGCTGCCAGGACTGCAGCAGGTCGGCCAGCTCGGCCGCCGTGCCGGTGAAGACCAGTGCGTCGCTGAAGAGCCGCTCCCCCGCCGCCTCGTCCAGGCGGTCCTTGCGCGCGGCCGCCGCCCCGGCGGTGTCGTCGAGGAACACCACTAGGTCGCCGAACACATGGACCGGCTCGGCCGCCCGGCCGGCCGCCTCCTGCTCGGCGCGGACCTCGGCCACGATCGCCGCCGCCCCGGCCTCGTCCCGCGGGGTCACGTAGACGACGTCGGCCGCCCGGGCGCCCAGCCGGTACGGGATCGTCGCGTGCGCCAGCACCGAGACGACCGGCTGCCCCTGCGGCGAGCGGGGCACGATCGACGGGCCGCGGACCTTGAACCAGCGGCCCTCGAAGTCGATGTAGTGCAGCTTCTCCCGGTCGATGAAACGGCCGGTCGCGACGTCGCGGATCTCCGCGTCGTCCTCCCAGCTGTCCCACAGCCGGCGCACGACCTCCACGAAGTCGGCCGCCTCGTCGAACGACTGGGCCACCGCCGCCTGCACCTCGGGCTTGTCGATGTCGGCGACCCCGAACGAGAAGGTCGGGCGCCGGCCGAAGTGCGTGTTCTCTCCGGGCCGCGACGCCTGGGCCCGCCAGCCGGCCCGGCCCGCGCTGACGTAGTCGAGGGTGGCGAGCGCCTTCGAGAGGTGGAAGGGCTCGGTGTGGGTGACGGTCCCCGTCGGCACCAGGCCGATGTGGCTGGTCAGCGGGGCGACCCGGGACGCGATGAGCACCGCGTCGAGCCGGCCGCGCACCTGGTCGGTCCGGTCGTCCGGGCCGTCGAAGTGGGACGACTGCAGACCGAGTGAGTCCTCGATCGTGACGAAGTCCAGCAGGCCGCGTTCGGCCTCGAGAACCTGGTCCAGCCAGTAGCCGGCGGTGAGCAGCTCCGCCGGCCGGGCGTCAGGCTCGCGCCAGGCGGCGGGGTGCCACCCCGCGCCGTCGAGCGCGACGGCGAGGTGCAGCGCGGCCGCGCTCCCCGAGTCTGCCATGGGAGTCGTCTCCTTCTGGGCGCCGAGATGTCCGGGCTCCGGCCGAAGGTCACTGTGATCCGAGGCCACGACCCGGGACACCACAGTGAAACCCGAGCTTGGTGCCTCTTCCCGGCGCAAGCCCGCGGACGACAACCGTCAGGCAACGCTAGCCAGCGGGACACTTTATCGTCAATCCCGGTGAACAAGGTGGAACTGGCGCGAGAGAGGGTGGACAGGCCGTGGACCTCGGACTTACGGGACGCCGGGCGATCGTGACCGGTGGTAGCCGCGGGATCGGGCGGGCGGTCGCGGCCGCACTGGTCGCCGAAGGCGTCCAGGTGGTGATCGCGGCGCGGGGCGAGGAGCGGCTGAAGGCGACCGCCGCCGAGCTGGGAGCCGACGGGGGCGTCGTCGTGCCGGTCGTCGCGGACACCGGCAGCGACGACTCGGTCCGCGAGCTGGTCGCGCGCACCGTCGGCGAGCTCGGCGGCGTCGACATCCTGGTCAACAACGCCGCCCGCGTCGGCGGGGTGGGCACACCGGGCGACGTCCGGGCGCTGGCCACCGCCGACGCCGCCGTCGACTTCAACGTCAAGGTGCTCGGCTACCTGCGGACCGCGCAGGAGGTCATCCCCCATTTCGTCGAGCAGAAGTGGGGCCGGATCGTCAACGTCGGCGGTCTCGCCGCCCGTCAGGTCGGTCTCGTCGGCGGCTCGATTCGCAACGCCGGCATCGTCGCGCTCACCAAGACCCTCGCCGACGAGCTCGGCCCGCACGGGGTGACCGTCAACGCCGTGCACCCGGGCGCTACCCGGACCGACAAGCACGGCGGCACGGTCTCGTTGACCGAGGAGCAGTACGCCGCGTTCGGCGGCCGGGTCGCCATCGGCCGGATCGTGACGGCCGACGAGGTCGCCGCCGTCGTCACCTTCCTCGTCTCCCCCGCCGCCGTCGCCATCACGGGCGAGTCCATCGCCGCCGGCGGCGGCGCCCCGGGCCCGATCCACTACTGACGAGGGCCGCGCGGGCGAGCCGTCGCCGGCGGACCCGTCGGCCCGGCACGGCACGGCCTTGATCGCCGTTTCGGCCCTCGGGCGGTCGTAAACGCCCCCAGAACACGACCATCCCACGGCCGAAACAGCGATCAAGGGGCCGAGTGACCGGCCCCGGGCCGGGTCAGGCCTTTGGGCTGGTCAGGAAAAGGCGGATCGACGCGGCGAGGGCGACCGGCTGCTGCTCCTGGATGTTGTGGCCGGCCTCGATCTGGACGATCTCGGCGCGCGGCACGCGGGCCCGGAACTCGTCGACGGTCCGCGGCGAGAGGAAGCCGTGGGTTCCGTACACGAGCAGCACGGGGACCGTCGAGGTCTCCAGGGCCGGCCACAGGTCGCGGAAGTCGATGTCGAACCGGGCGTTCGGCGGGGGGCTGGAGAAGTGGTGCTTCCAGGTGACCGTGCCGTCGTCGCGGACCCTGGTGTTGAGCACGACGCCGCGGGTGAGCGCCCGGCGGGACGAGCCGATCCCGGCGGCCAGGGCCTTCTCCACGATCTCCTCGCGGGAGCCGAACACCTGCGGCCCGGCGAGGAAGTCCGTCACCTGGGCCGCGTCCTCGGGGAGCTGGCCGGGACTGGCGTCGACCAGGACCAGGCCGGCGACCAGGTCGGGGCGCAGCTCCGCCAGGGCGATCGCGGTGTGCGCTCCCAGCGACTGCCCGACAACGGTCTGCGGGGTGCCCGGAACGACCTCGTCGAGGACGGCGGCGACCGCCCGCGCGTTCCGCCGGGGCGAGTAGTCGAAGTCGTCGCGCCACGCCGAGTCGCCGTGGCCGGGCAGGTCCAGCGCGACGGCCGGCCGGCCGAGCGAGAGGATCGTCGCGTCCCAGGTGTGCGCGTTCAGGCCGCCGCCGTGCAGCAGGGTCAGCTCCGGCGCCACGCCCCACAGCAGGGCGCTGAGCGCACCCTCGGTGGTCGCCAGGTCGACGCGGCGCACCGCCGGGAGCTCGGGCGCGGCACCGACCTCGGCCGCCTCCTCCGCAAGGAAGTCGAACTCCGTGGCGTCGCGACCCATCATCGTTCTCCTGCTCCGGAAACCGGCACCGAGTCCTACGTCCTGGCCGCCGAACGGGCCAGACCACAACCAAAGCGCATGACTGAACTGACGATCAAGCGTCTTGCGCGGCTCGCCTGAACACGCTGAGCGGGCTGTCAGCCCTGGCCGGGTCCAGGCCGGGGCCAGGTGACGTCCTCCTGCCGCCCCAGTCTGATCAATCTCAGGCGGACGCGCGGCCGCGGAGGTCCGCGCGGCCACGGACGCCGAGCTTGCGGTAGACCCGGGTCAGGTGCTGCTCGACCGTACCGACCGTGACGAACAGGCTGGCGGCGATCTCACGGTTGGTTCGCCCGCCCGCCGCCAGCGTGGCGACCCGGTGCTCGGCCGGGGACAGCGCCGCCAGTCCGGTGCCGTCCTCGGCCCGCGCCGACGGCGTGCCGCCGGGGTCGCGCGACGTCGACGGAGCCAGGCCCGGCGCCTCGGGGACTCGGCCAGCTTCCAGGAAGGACCTGGGCGGCACCGCGCCGTCCTCCCAGTCGTACGCGCCAGCCAGCCGTGACCGCAGCGGCTCGGCCCCCAGCTCGCCGGCGAGCAGCATCGCCCGCCGCGCGACCGCGCGGGCGCGGGCCGACCGGTCGGCCACCAGGTACGCCTCGCTCAGGTCCGCCAGCGCGCCGGCCAGCTCGAGCCGGTCGCTGTGGGCGCCGAGCAGGTCCACCGACGCGAGCAGCACCGGCAGTCGCCGTGCCGGTTCCAGGGTGGCCGCCAGCGCCCGCAGCCCGATCCCGCGCAGCCGGCCCCCGCTCGTCCGGGCGAGATGCTGCTCGGCCAGCGCCCGCGCCTCGTCGACGCGGCCCAGCCGGACCAGCACATGCGCGGCGTCCACCCGCCACGGCACGAACCCGGGCTGGTCGATGTTCCACTCGACCAGCAGGCGCCCGGCCGTCATCAGGTCATCGAGAGCGGCCGGCAGGCGGCCCCGGGCCGCGTGCAGGCTCGCGCGGCCCCGCAGGAACTGGGGACCGAACCGGGACCGGAACATGGCCTCGGGCACCGCCGGCACGTCGGCGTCGTCCAACGGCGCGCCGCTCGCAGCGGCGGCCATCAGCAGTGCCGACAGCGGGCGCCCGATACCGACACCCCACGACCAGGCGGGCACGACCGTCAGCGCCAGTCTGGCGTTCTCGCCAGCGGCGCGGATGTCTCCCTGGTGCACGGCGATCTCCGCCCGGACCCCCGCCATCAGCGCCCGCCAGGCTCGGCTGCCCCGCCGGGTGGCCTCGGCCAGGTAGCGGTCGGCCCAGGAGACGGCCAGCTCCAGCTGCCCGGCGTAGGCCAGGGCCAGCACCGCCCACTCGACCGACCCGACGGACTGGTCGTCGAGCAGCGTCGCCTGGAGCACCTGCTGGGCCGACCGCACCGTCTCGTCGTCGGCCGCGCCCCGCAGAGCCATGCGCAGCGCGTCGACCGCGGCGGCTGTCTGGCCGTCGGCCACGCCGGCGGCGGTCCGCCGGGTCACCCGGGCCGAGCCGCTGGCCACGGCGAGCCGCGGGTGGTTGACCGGCAGATAGTCGTGGATGAGCTCCAGGCCGAGCGCCGACCGCGGGTCGAGCCGGTCACGGCGGCGTTCCAGCTCGGCCAACGCGCGTTCGGCGTCCGCCTCCCGGCCGAACCACATCAGCAGGCGGGCCAGCGTCACGGCGTGCGGACCGCCCAGCCGGCCGGCCAGCAGGGCGCGCAGCAGCGGGTCCAGCCGGTCGATCACCTCGGCGCCGTCATCCCGGCAGGCGACCCGCAGGCGCAGCAGGGTGAACTCCGCGCGTTGGTCGTCCGCGTCGGCCTCCCGCGACGCCGTCGTGGCGGCATCCGCCAGATCCAGCGCGGCCAGGGCACCGGCGACGTCGTCGGCGCGCAGGGCCGACTCGATCGCGCGGCGCAGCACGTCGAGGCACCAGCGCTCCCCGGCCCAGCCGGCGGCGACCAGGTGCACCGCGATCTCGTCGGCCGACGCGCCGGCGAGGTACCGGACCTCGGCGGCCCGCCGGTGCAGCTCCCGCTGCGCGGAGGCCGGGATGTCCGCCAGCACGGCCGCGCGGACCGCCGGGTGCCGGAAGCCGTCGCGGTCCATCAGGCCGGCCCTGGCGAGTGCGCCGAGCGCGGCCTCGCGGCGATCTGCGCCCGCGCCGGCACGATCCGCCAGCACCTGGTGGGCCAGGCCGGCCGAGGCTCCTGACGCGCCGAGCACCGCGACGGCCCGCGCCACGGCGAGCGCCTCGCCACCGGCCGCATGCACCAGCCGCGCGACCGCCTCGACGTATCTGGGACCGGGCTCGGGGCCGACGGCGGCGCCGTTCGCCTCCGGAGCCCCGGTCGGGCTCGCGGCGGCGCGGGCGTCGTCGAGCAGCGCCCGCAGCAGCGTGGGGTTACCGGCGCTGAACGCCCACCAGCCGGGGGCGGCCGCCGCGGCGGCCGGGCCGAAGCGGCGGGTGAGGACGGTCGCCACCCCGGCCGGGGACAACCCGGGCAGCCAGACCTGGCGGTAGCGCGGATGGCGCAGCAGGTCGGTGTGCCAGCCTGCGCGGGACGGCTCGGTCACCGCGCCGTCCAGCACCGTCGCGACCAGCAGCACCCGGTCGGTGGCCAGCCGGCTCACGAGCAGGGAAAGCCCGCGCAGGGAGGCCTCGTCGGCACGGTGGACGTCGTCGACCGCGACGACCACCGGCGCGGCGGCCGCGAGCGCGCGGATCCGTGCGCCGAGCGCCTCGACCAGCGCGGGCAGCGGCGGGGCCTCGGCCAGGCCAGCCACCACTGGCCGCCCGGGCCCGTCCTTGCCGGCTCGGACGAGCGCCGCGGCCCGCGTGGCGTCCCGCGAGAGCTGGCGCAGAACGTCGCCGGCCGGCCCGACGGCGGCCGCCGAGCCGCAGGCGGTGAGGACGGTCGCGCCCGTCGCGCCCGCCCGCTCCAGCAGCGCCGCCAGGACCGTGGAACGGCCCGAGCCCGGACCGCCGGAGATGACGACGACGCTGCCACGGCCGGCCTGGCTGTCCGCGAAGGCCGCCAACAGCCGGGCCAGGGCCTCACCCCGGTCGGGCAGATCCCCGGTCAGGCGCCGGTCCCGGGCCGGGACGTGCGAGGTCCGGGGCGGGGCCAGCCGGGCCCCGGCGCACGGGCCAGCGGCGCTGCGCCCGCGGCCGCGGGGCTCCTCGGCCGGGCGCCAGGGCGACCGGGCCGGGTTCCGGCTCGCCGGGGCCGTCGTCATCGGATGCCGCCCTCCTCCGTTGGCTTTCTCTACAAAGTTAGTCGATTTAGTGGTCTTATGCCGGGAAAGTCACCACGGCCGCCTGGAACACACCGGCCAGGCGCACGGCTGGCGCCCGGCCGGCGGACGACGGCGCTAGACGCCCAGGAAGACCGGCAGCTCGGCCCGGCCGCGGATCCGCAGCTTGCGGTAGGTCCGGGTCAGGTGCTGCTCGACCGTGCTGACGGTGATGTAGAGCCGCCGGGCGATCTCCCGGTTCGAATGGCCGGTCGCGGCCAGGGAGGCGACCTGGAGCTCGGCTGTGCTGAGCTCACCGCCGCCGGCCGTGCTGTAGCCCTCCACCGCGAGAAGGAAGGCCGGGCCGGTGGGAGCCTCCGGCTCGGGCGCCGACCACGACACGCGCGCCGAGCCCGGCTCGTGTCCCCCGCCGGCAGGTGGCGCGACCAGTACGGGCCGGGCGGTGACGCCGCGGCGCGGCGAGCCCGCGGCCCGGTCGAGAGCGTCCAGGTCCTCCCGGGCCCGGGCCAGCTCCAGCCGGTCCCCGGCCACGCCCAACAGCCGGGCCGACTCACGCAGCAGCCCCGACCGGCGCTGGCGCTCGACCAGCGACGCCTCCACCCGCAGCGCCATGCCCCGGACCCGCGGGCTGGCCGCCGACGGGCGGCCGCGGTTCTCGGTCAGCAGATCGCGGGCCTGGGTCAGCCGGCCGAGCTCGGCGAGCACAGCGGCGGCGTCGAGCCGCCAGGGCAGGAAGGCCGGCACGTCGAGACCCCAGCGCACCATCAGCCGCCCGCAGGTGAGCAGGTCGTCCAGGGCCGCGTGCGGCTGCCCGACGGCGGCATGGCGCTGACCCCGGGCGTACAGGTAGCTAAGTCCGTACCGGGTCTGGAACATCTCGTCCGGGACGGGGACCGCGAGCGCGCCGGCCGGGTCGGTCCCGGTCCTGGCGCCGACCCGTAGCAGGACGGACAGCGGCAGGCCGATGCCCACTCCCCAGCTCCAGGCCGGGATCAGCTCCAGCGCGGCCCGGGCGAAGCGTTCAGCCGCCGCCAGGTCGCCCTGCCGCAGCGCGATCTCGGCCCGCGGTCCGGCCAGCAGCCCGCGCCAGGTCGGGAAGCCGCGCCGGTCCGCCTCCGCGATCAGCCGGTCGCAGTGCGCCGCAGCCAGATCGGCCCGGTCCGCGCAGACCAGGCTGACCAGGGCGCTCTCCAGCGGGCAGATCGTCTCGTCGGCCGGCGGGATCTCCCGCAGCAGCGCGTCGGCGACGGGCACGGTGGCCTCGTCGGGTCCGGCCGCGAGGACCGCGCCCAGCAGGACGACGGCCCGGGCCGCGCGGGTCGGGTGGGGGTCCATCGACCGAGGCCCGTGGCCGGCCCGAACTGCCCCGGCCGCGACCAGCACGCCCGGATGGGAGTACCGCAGCCAGTTCCTGGCCATCGCCAGCTCGGCGTGGCCCTGCTCGTCGAGGTCCACGTCGTCGCGGTCGAGGCGCCGCAGCGCCGCGGCCGCCTCGTCGACCCGGCCGTGCCAGGCCAGTGCCCGAACCAGCATGACCAGGTCTCGGTCGCCTACCTCCCCCGCCTCGATCGCCCGGGTCAGCCGGGGCAGCCGGCGGATCGCCCCGCCCGGGTTGACCCGGCATTCGACCCGGCTCTGCTGGATCAGGATCGACAGCCGCTCGCGCGGGTCGGCGCTGGCCCGCTCGGCCAGGCGCAGGCACTCGACCGCGAACGTGACGTCGTCGTCGGCCGAGTCGGTGGCCGCGCGGCGCAGCAGGTCGACCGACCAGGACTCGTCCGCCTCCCCTGCCGCGACCAGATGCGCGGCGACCTGCCGGGCGGCGGCCCCGGACCGGCGCAGCAGCCGGGCCGCCCGGCGGTGCAGGACGACGGCCTCGTCCAGCGGCAGGTCGGCCAGGACGGCCGCCCGCGCGACCGGATGCCGGAAGCCACCGCCGACCATGACCCCGGCCGAGGCCAACGTGTCGAGGGCCGCGCCCGTCTCGGTCAGACCGATCTCCAGCAGGCCGGCGAACAGCGCGGGCGAGCCGGCCGTCTCCAGCACGGCAGCGCCGCGAGCGGTGGCGAGCAGCCGGTCGTCCGCGCGGTGCAGACAGGTCAGCACCGCGCGGCCGAACGCTCCATGGCCGGGAGGATCGAAGGACCGCGGGGCGCTCCGGTCGACCGCGGCGGCCTGGACGTCCGGGTCCCCGCCGTGGGACCCGTCCCCGCCGTGGGGCCCGCCCAGGCGGAGGTCCTCTACCAGGTAGTCCTCGGCGAGGGCTCGTACCAGCAGCGGGTTGCCGCCGCTGAGGCGCGCGAAGCAGGCCGACAGCGCCCGGGCGGAGCCGAAGCCGAGCTGGCGGGTCAGCGCCTCGAGGATCCCCATCCGGGTCAGCGGAGCGACCGGTACCTCGACGGTGCTCGTCGCTCGCCTCAGGTCGGCGCGCCACCGGGCGATCCGGCTCGGGCCGCCGGGCGGGGCCTCGGGCCCGGTGACCACCATCAGCAGCCGCGACGAGCGGGCCCGCGCGCCGAGCTGGAGCAGTCCTCGCAGGGAGATCTCGTCGGCATGCTGGACGTCGTCCACCCCGATGACCAGCGGCCGGCGCAGGGCGGCGGCCAGCAGGCGCTCGCCCAGCTCCCGCGGCGTCTCGGGCGCCGAGCGATCCAGGCCGAGTCGGTTCCAGAGCGGTTCCGCCGACCCGGCGGGCTGCTCGCCCAGGCCCGCGGCCAGCGCCCGCAGGACCGAGCCCGGCGCGGACTCCTGCGCCGACGCCGAGGCCGTCAGCACCGTGGCACCCGCCTGGCCGGCCCGGCTCAGGAAGGCGTTGAGCAGCTCGGTCTTCCCGCAGCCGACCGCGCCGCTGACGAAGGCGGCGCCACCCTGGTAGGCGAAACAGGCGGCCAGCATCCGGTCCAGCTCGGCGATGGGGCCCACGCGCTCAATGAGCGCGGCGGCCTCCCCCGTCCGCGGCCCGGACGAGCGAGGTGCACGGACAGTCCTGATCTCACGCATGGCTTCCCACTCCGTTGTCGCCGACAGTTCACACGTCAGGGGCGACGGCGACAGCCACCGAAGTTCATCCTCGACCTCACCTGGGCGCTTCGGCTCCTCCGCCTGCGCGACCGCGCGCGGACGGGGAGTGGTTTTCGTTCTGTTGACACTAGCGGCGGCGACCCGGTCGCCCACCGGACTCCGGAACGTCGTCAACCCCCGTCCCGGCGCGCCGGAGTCCGGTCAGCCATCGTCAGCGGCCAGCCGGACCCGCCGCCTCGTCCGGCCGCGGCGGGCGCGGCACGGCGGCGAGAAGCTCCTGGGTGTAGGGATGCTCGGGCCTGGCGAAGATCTGCTCGGTGGCGCCGGACTCGACGACCCGGCCATCCTTCATGACCAGCAACCGGTCGCTCACGTGATGCACGACACCGAGGTCGTGGGAGATGAACAGCAGGGCCACCCCCGTGTCGTGCCGCAGCCCGAGGAGCAGGTCGAGGATCTGGGCCTGCACCGAGACGTCCAGCGCGGACACCGGCTCGTCGCAGACGAGGACGTCGGGGGACGGGGCCAGCGCCCGCGCGATCGCCACCCGCTGGCGCTGGCCGCCGGAGAGCTCCAGCGGCCGCCGCCCGGCCAGGTCGCCCGGCAGCCCGACCGCGGCCAGCAGCTCGGCCACCCGCTCCCGCCGGGCCGGCCCGCGCGGCACGCCGACCGTCGCCACCGCCTCACCGATGATCTTCTCGACGGTGTACCGGGGATCGAAGGATCCGAACGGGTCCTGGTAGACGGCCTGGACCCGCCGGCGCCGCGGCCGTCGTTCGGACTCGGGCCGCCCGCTCCACGCCTCGCCGTCGAGCCGCACCGAGCCGGCGTCTGGTTCCACCAGGCCCAGGACGATGCGCGCGACCGTCGTCTTGCCCGAGCCCGACTCGCCGACGACTCCCAGCGCCTCGCCCGCGCTGAGCGCGAACGACACGTCGTCCACCGCCAGCCGGCGCTGGCCGTCGGGGTCGCGGAACCCCTTGCTGATCGAGGCCACCTCGACCAGCGGCCGGCCGGAACGGTCCGGCTCGCGGGCCGGCGGCACCAGGACCACCGGCTCGGCCAGCGCTGCCGGCACCTGGCCCGGGTACCAGCAGAGCGTCTCGTGACCGGCTTCGACCGACACCACCGAGCCGAGGGCTGCTGACGTCCCGCCTGCCACCGCGGGTCCCGACAGCGGCGGGAGCTCGGTGCGGCAGCGGTCGTCGGCCAGCGGGCAGCGGGCGGCGTACGGGCAGGCGTCCGGCGAGGCGGGCAGACCGGGCGCGCCCGACGCCGGGGGCGACAGCCGGGTGCCCCGAGGACGGCCGACCGGCACGGCGGCCAGCAGCGCCCGGGTGTAGGGGTGGCGCGGGCGGCCGAGCACGGCGGCGGTCGGCCCGCGTTCGACGATCCGGCCGCCGTACATGACGGCGACCTGGTCGGCCAGCCCGGCGACGACGGCCAGGTCGTGGCTGACCAGGACGATGGCCGTTCCGTCGGCGCGGAAGCCGCCCAGCAGGTCGAGCACCCGGGCCTGGACCGTGACGTCGAGCGCGGTGGTCGGCTCGTCGGCCAGCAGCAGCTCGGGATCCGCCGAGATCGCCGACGCGATGAGTGCCCGCTGCCGCAGCCCGCCGGAGAGCTGGTGGGAGTACTGGCGCGCCCGCCGCTCGGGGTCGTCGATACCGACGGCCGACAGCAGCGAGCGCACCCGCGCCGGGACGGCGCCCCGCTCCAGAAGCCGGTGCACGCGGGGTGTCTCGGCCACCTCGGCGCCGACGGTCCGCAACGGGTCGAGCGACACCAGCGCGTCCTGCAGGACCAGGCCGATCCGCCGGCCCCGCACCGACCGCCACCGCGCCTCGCCGGCGCCGCTGAGGTCCTCGCCGTCGAAGGAGAGCGTGCGGGCGCCGAGCACGGCCGACCCGCCGGTCAGGCCGACCAGGGCCCGCAGGGTGACGCTCTTGCCCGAGCCGGACTCGCCCACGATGGCCAGGCACTCGCCGCGCCGGACGCTGAAGGAGACGTCGCGCGCGGCGCGGACCGGGCCGGCCGGGGTCCGGAAGGTCACGTCCAGGCCGTCGACCTCCAGCAGCACCGCGCCGGGTACGGCCGCGGCCAGTGCGGCCGGCGCGGCCTCGGGCTCGGTCACCAACGGTTGGCCGGTCATGCCAGGTCACCTCCCTGCGGCCGGCGGGTGAACCGCGCTCGCGCGCGCCGGCCGGTCACGTTGAGGGCGATCACGGTCAGCGTGGTCGCCAGCCCGGGGAAGACCGCGACCCACCAGGCCATGGAGAAGTAGTTGCGGCCAGTGGACAGTGCCAGCCCCCACTCGGAGGAGGGAGGCTGCGCGCCGAGGCCGAGGAAGCTCAGGCTCGAGGCGTAGATCAGGGCCGAGCCGAAGCCCACCGTGGCCAGTACGAGCAGCGGGCCCAGTGTGTTCGGCAGGACGTGGCGCCCGACCAGCCGCCAGCGGGGCAGCCCCAGGCCCACGGCCGCCTCTACATAGCCGGAGCGGCGCACGACCAGCGTCTCGGCCCGCACCACCCGGGCGTAGCCGGGCACGAACGCGATCGCGACCGCCACCATCACGTTGACCTGGCCGTGGCCCAGCACCGCCACAGCCAGCAGGGCGAGTAGCAGCGGGGGCAGGGCGAGCAGGACGTCGGCCACGCGCATGAGCACCTGGTCCAGTGCCTGGCCCCCGATCCCGGCCGTGAGGCCGAGGGCCGTCGCGCCGAGGACGGCGAACACGGTGGCGCCCAGACCCACGATCAGCGAGGGGCGGGCGCCGTAGACGATCCGGGCGAAGACGTCGCGACCCAGCTCGTCCGTCCCGAACCAGTGGGCGCCGCTCGGCCCGTGCAGCGCGTTGACCGGATCGGTCGCGGTCGGCGAGTGGCCGGCGAACAGCCCCGGCGCGATCATCAGCAGCACGATCAGGACCAGGAAGGCCGCCGACGCCAGGAAGGCCGGGCCGGGCACGTCCCGGTCCCGGCCGCCCCACCGACCGCGGGCCAGCCGGCCACGGGCCGCTGGTCCCGGCCGCAGCGCGAGTTCCTCCAGGGAGCTCTCCACCGCTGTCACGGCCTCACCCCGTCCGCAGTCTTGGGTCGATCAGCAGGTAGAGCAGGTCGACCAGGGTGGAGATGACGACGAACGCCACCGCGGAGACGAACACCACGCCCATGACCACGGGCATGTCCTTGTTCTGGACGGCCTCCAGGGTCAGCGCGCCGATCCCCGGCCGGCCGAAGACGGACTCGACCAGGACCGCGTTGCCCAGCAGGCTCCCGCTCAGCCAGCCGACCAGGGTCACCAGCGGCGCCGCCGCGTGGCGCAGCGCGTGGCGCAGCCGCACGGCCGAGCGTCTCAGCCCCCGGGACCGTGCGGTGATCACGAATGGCTGTCCCAGCGCCGTCTCGAGCCCCTCTCGCAGCACCTGGGCCAGCACGCCGGCGATCGGGAGGGCGAGGGTCAGGGCCGGCAGGACGAGCGAGGCCGCGCTCTGCGCGCCGGCCACCGGGAACAGCCGTAGCCGGAACGAGAACGCGGTCAGTAGCAGGATGCCGAGCCAGAACGTCGGGGTGGAGACGAGCACCAGCTCGACGACGTCGACGACCGCGCGCAGGCCGCCCCGGCGGCTGGCGGTGCCGAGCGCCGAGAGCAGCGCCAGCAGCACGGCGACGCCCACCGCCGCCAGCATCAGCTGGAACGTCGGCCAGAACTGCGCGCCGATCAGCGAAACCACCGACTGGTTCAGCTGGTAGGAGGTACCGAGGTCACCGTGGGCCAGGTGCCCGAGGTACTGGAAGTACTGGACGATCACCGAGTGGTTCAGCCCGAGGTCGTGCCGGATCTGGGCCCGGACCTGCGGCGAGACCGCGTTGTTGAACCCGATCATGATCGTCACCGCGTCGCCGGGGATGAGCTGCAGGGCGACGAACGCGACGGTGGCCGCGCCGTAGACGACCGCGACCGCCCCGAGCAGCCGGCGGGCCACGACCGGCCACAGCCGGGGGGCGGCGGCGGGGGCCCCCCGCCGCGCGGGGGCCACGGCAGCCCACCGCCAG
>NZ_JADWYX010000079.1:0-7944 GCF_016786355.1 Frankia sp. AgB1.9 | reverse complement strand
GGGCCGCGCCTTCCCCCCCCCCCCCCCCCCCCCCCCCGGGGGGCCCCCCCCCCGCCCCCCGCGGGGGCCGCCAGATGGCGCCGCCGGCCGGGGCTTCGATCAGTTCGACCGTGCCAGTGGTCACTTGGACAGCCAGGTTCCGTAGAACTGGGGCCAGGAGTTCGGCGAGAACGCCAGGTCCTGCACGGTGGACTGGGTGGCGAACAGCGACCGCGGGACGTAGACCGGCACGTCAGCGGCGAGCTGGATGACCCGCTGCTGGGTCTTCGCGTAGACGTCGTTACGCGTCGCGGTGTCCAGGGTCTGCGCGCCAGCGTTCGTCCACTGGTCGACCTGGTCGTCGGCCAGGAAGGCCCCGTTCTGGCCGTTCGAGCCGCGGCTCGCGCTGTTGAAGAACAGGCGCAGGACGTCGGGGTCGAAGCGGGCCCAGGACGTGTCGAGGACGTCGAACTCGCTCGCGTAGGCCTTGGTCAGATAGGTGGTGACGTCGAAGCTCGGGCGGGAGATCTCGATGCCGATCTTCTTCAGGTCGGCGACGATCGCCTGGGCCAGCACGTCGCGGGAGTCACGGTTGCTGGCCGAGGGCGTCGAGGGCCAGACCACGGTGAGCCGCTGGCCGTCCTTGGTCCGGTAGCCGGCGGAGTCCCGCCCGGTCCAGCCGGCCTCGTCGAGCAGCTTGTTGGCCAGCGCCGGGTCATACGGCCAGCTGCCCTCAAGCTTCGGGTCGTAGCTGGGTGTGGCCGGGGAGATCGGGCTCCAGGCGCGGTTGTACTGGCCGAAGTAGACCGTCTTGACGTTCTGGTCGATGTTGATCCCGCGCTGGATCGCCTGGCGCACCCGCTGGTCGGACAGGATCGGCCGGGTGACGTTCAGATAGAGGTTGTAGACGCCGCCCGGGTTGTCCTTCTTGTAGACATTGATCGACTTGTTCGAGGCCAGGCTGGCCACGTTCGACGGCGGGACGGACTGGATGCCGTCGACCTGGCCACTGGTCAGCGAGCCGATCCGGGTCGCCGGCTCGCTCAGGATCCGGTAGGTCACCTTGTCCAGGTAGGCCGGCCCGGTGTGGGTGCTGTCGGCCGGGGCCCAGTTGTAGTCCGGGTTGCGGCTGAACACGATGCTCTGGCCCTTGGTGGCGCTGGTGAAGGTGAACGGGCCGGTCCCGACGGCGGCCGGGCCGCCGACGCAGAAGCCCTCGGGGTGGTTCTTGATCGCGGCGGGCGAGTAGAAGCCGAAGTAGGCCGTCGCCGCCACCTGCAGGAACGGCGCGAACGGCTTGGAGAAGCTGATCTGGACCGTGCTGGGGTCGATGACCTTGGTGCCGGTGTACGGGCCGAGCAGGTTGGAGGCGTACTGCGACTTGGTCGTCGGCGCCACGATCCGGTCGAAGTTGACCTTGACCGCGTTCGCGTCGAACGTGGTGCCGTCGGTGAACTTCACCCCGCTGCGCAGATGGAAGGTGTAGGTCGTCAGGTCCTTGGAGACGTCCCAGGACTTGGCCAGCCAGGGGTGGAAGGTGCCCTTGGTGTCCTCGGAGACCAGCGAGTCGAGGATGTTGCGATCCACCTCCCCGGTGACGTCCTGCGGGCTGACCGCCGCGTCGAAGCACTGCGGCTCGACGTCGAGCGCGTAGGTGAGGTTGCCCCCCGCGCGGGGCTGGCTGGCGGGCGCCGCCGCCGAGCTCCCGCCGGAGCCGCACGCGGCGAGCAGCATCGCGGCCGTGGCCGCCAACGCGGCCACGCCGGCCAGGACAGGTCTAGAACGCATCAGTACTCCATATGAATCGCCGGGCGAAATCCGGCGCGCGAAGAGGTCCAGGACAGTTCGCCTTCTCCATCGCCCTCGACGAGCGGCGCGCGACTGGGTCAGGAGGCGCGCGAATAGAGAAGGATTCGTTGAGAAATCAACGAGGAAAACATGGCGCGGCACCGGCCCGACGGTCGGGACCTGGCAGGAATGACGCGCCCGAATACCCTCCGGCCAATGAGCCGGGACAACGGGCCAAGGGGACCGGTCCTCAGTTTTCGACCGTGACCCAGCCCGGCCCGCTCATCGCGCGGATGAGGGCGCCGGGGTTTTCATGCAGCCCACGCCGAGTTTCAGCGGGCGGGACACACCGCCGTGCTAGGAAATCAGCGGGGGCCGGCGGGACAGGAGGCGCTCGCAACCCGGAGCAGGTCGATGTGCCGCCGAGTGGTGAGGAAACGCGCGCGCGGCTCGCCCCCCGGGGCGGGCATGCGAAAGCGCAGGGCCGCCGAGTATCCCCGTGGCCTCGCCTGGGCAGACCCAAAGAGCCCAGACAGCCGTTCTGGCTGCCTGGCGCGCTGGGCGCCGTATCCATTCACCCCCACGGCGCAGAGGCTAACCAGGGCACTATCGAGGCCGATACCGGTCCATATGTGATGCCGGACACAGGGGTTCGGGGTGGACTCGGCCGTGCACGCAAGCCCCGAGCCCGGGGCGCCGCCGTCTGACCAGGCAAGACCTGGCCGACCAGGCCCGCTCGGCGCGGCGACCACGCGGCCAGTCCCGCGCCCCAGCCTGGGGTGTTCCGGGGTCGGACCCCCCACCCGGACCCGCGACGAGTAAGGGTTTTCTAGGGTTGACAAACGCCGCCACCTGCCGGAGATGCGGTGGCACTCCGGCCAGCTGGCCGGGTCATACCCGATGGTCGCGTCGCGCGGATACCGCGGCGCCGGGGCCGGCGACGATGTCGAGCACCGCCGAGAGCTGGGTGTTGAGGTAGAAGTGGCCGCCCGGCAGCACCTGGAGCCCGAACTCCGCGGTCGTGTGCTCACGCCAGGCCGCCGCCTCCTGGATCGTGGTCAGCGGGTCGTCGGTCCCGACCAGCGCGGTGACCGGCACGTTCACCCGCGCACCGGGGTCCGCCTGGTAGGTCTCGATGGCCCGGTAGTCGCTGCGCACAGCCGGCAGGATCATGGCGACGATCTCGTCGTCGTCGAGCAGGTCCCCCTCGGTCCCGCTGAGCCTGCGCAGCTCGTCCACCAGGCCCCGGTCGTCCAGCAGGTGGGTTCGCTCGGCCCGCCGGGTCGACGGCGCGCGCCGGCCGGAGACGAACAGACCGGCCGCGACGACGCCGGCGTCCCGCTCCAGTCGTCGCGCGACCTCGAAGGCGACCACGGCGCCCATGCTGTGGCCGAATAGGGCGGGCGGCCGGTCGGGGTCGAGCCGGCCACCGGCGAGAAGCGCGGCCACCGCCGCGTCAGCCAGCGCGTCGACCCGCTCGAACGCCGGCTCGTGGCGGCGGTCGTGGCGGCCGGGATACTGCGCCGCCAGCACCTGGACGGGCAACCGCGCGTTCGCCAGCGCCCGTGACGCGGCGAAGAAGTAACTCGCGGCCCCGCCGGCGTGCGGAAAGCACACCAGCTGACGGGCGCCGTCCGGCGCGCGATGAAAACGACGGATCCAGCGGTCGTGCTCAGGCGCTGGCTGCCCGGGGGACGGCGGCATGGGAACACGTTCCTTTCTGCCAATCGATTTATAGCCGGCAGGTGGCGGCCGGCGCCACCACTGGCGATCTCACGCGAGCCAACGGTAACGGCGTCGTCAGATCGCCGATTCCCGCCGGGCCGGCGAAGTAACCCGCGTCACATGCCCCCGATAGGGGGAAAAGATAGGGGTTCACCATCACGCCTCCTTCGACGAATAGTCGAGGGCGGGCCGCGCGGCCGTTGACGGCTTCTCGCCAAACCGTCGGTGTGGTCTAAGCCCGCCGCGGCCGGCCGTCCGGGCGACGGCGGCGAAACAGCCGGCACGGCGACCCGAATCGACATCCTGGCATTTCGGCCGGGGCCCGGTTGACCGCGAGGGGGCACGACGTTCTATGACGAAAACGGACGAGGTCCGGACCGGTATTACCGCGCCCGGTGGCCGTCGCGACGCCAGCCCGCCGGCGGCGGTCGTCGGGGTGGCCTGCCGGCTGCCCGGCGCGCCGGACCCGGCCGCGTTCTGGCGCCTGCTGCGATCCGGGACGGACGCCGTCCGGGACGACCCGGCCCGCGGCCGCGGCGGCCACCTGGCCGATCCGGCCGGGTTCGATGCCGAGTTCTTCGGGATCTCCCCGCGGGAGGCTGCCGCGATCGACCCGCGCCAGCGCCTCGTCCTGGAGCTGGCCTGGGAGGCGCTGGAGGATGCCGGCGTGGTCCCGGGCCGGCTCGCCGGCGCGGCGGCCGGCGTGTTCATCGGCGCGGTCTCCGACGACTACGCCAGCCTGCTCGCGGGCTACGGCGACTCCGCCGTCACCCGGCACACCCTCACCGGGGTGAGCCGGGGCCTGATCGCGAACCGGGTGTCCTACGCGCTCGACCTGCGCGGCCCCAGCCTCACCGTCGACACGGCGCAGTCCTCGTCGCTGGTCGCCGTGCACCTGGCCGTGGAGAGCCTGGCCTCGGGCGAGTCCGAGCTGGCCCTGGCCGGCGGGGTGCAGCTCAACCTGGCCGACACGGTCACCCGCGGCGCCGAGCGGTTCGGCGGGCTGTCCCCGGACGGCCGGTGCTTCACCTTCGACGCCCGGGCCAACGGCTACGTCCGCGGCGAGGGCGGCGGCGTCGTCGTGCTCAAGCCGCTGCACCGGGCGCTGGCCGACGGCGACCGGATCTACTGCGTCGTGCGGGGCAGCGCGGTCAACCACGACGGTGGCGGCGGCGCGGGCCTGACCGTTCCCAGCGCCGACGCCCAGGCGGCGGTCATCCGCCGGGCGCTGGCCCGGGCCGGAGTCGAGCCAGGGGCGGTCCAGTACGTCGAGCTGCACGGCACCGGGACGAAGGTCGGCGACCCGGTCGAGGCGGCCGGGCTGGGCCGGGCCGTCAGCGGCGGGCGCCGCCCGGCCGACGCGCTGCGGGTCGGCTCGGTCAAGACCAACATCGGCCATCTCGAAGGCGCCGCGGGGATCGCCGGGTTCCTCAAGACGGCGCTGGCCATCCGGGCCCGCGAGCTGCCACCGAGCCTGAACTTCGCCCAGCCCAACCCGGCGATCGAGCTCTCCGAGCTGGGCCTGCGGGTGCAGCGGGAGCTGGGCGGCTGGCCCCGGCCGGACGAGGAGCCGGTGGCCGGCGTCAGCTCGTTCGGGGTCGGCGGCACCAACTGCCATCTCGTCCTGTCGGCCCCACCGGCCGGGTCGGTCGAGGAGACCACGGCGGCCGGACCGGGGCCGGTCGAGCGGGTGCCGGTCGTGACCGGCGGCACCGTCGCCTGGCCGGTGTCGGCCCGCTCGGCGCCGGCGCTGCGCGCGGCGGCCGCGAACCTGCGCGCGGCGGCCGACGCCGACCCGGCGCTCCCACTGGCCGACGTCGCCTGGACCCTGAGCCAGGCCCGGGACACGTTCGAACACCGCGCGGTCGTCGTCGGCGCCGACCGGTCCGAGCTGCTGGCCGCGACCGCGGCGCTCGCCGCCGGCGAGCAGGACGCCGGCCTGCGCCTCGGCGTGGCCCACCAGCCGGCGCGGGCCGTCTTCGTGCTTCCCGGCCAGGGCTCCCAGTGGGCCGGCATGGCCGACGCGCTGCTTGACCGCTCCCCCGTGTTCGCCGACCACATCGCCGCCTGCGCGGACGCGCTGGCGGAGCACGTCGAGTGGCGGCTGCTCGACGTCCTGCGCGGCCGGCCCGGCGCTCCGGGCCTGGACCGGGTGGACGTCGTCCAGCCCGCCCTGTTCGCGATGATGACCTCGCTGGGAGCCCTCTGGCGGGCGGCCGGCGTGGTGCCAGCGGCGGTCGTCGGCCACTCGCAGGGCGAGATCGCCGCCGCCTACCTGGCCGGAGCGCTGTCGCTGACCGACGCGGCCCGGTTGGTGGCCCGGCGGTCCCAGGCGCTGCTGCGGATCGCCGGCCGGGGCGGGATGGCGTCGGTCGCGCTGCCCGCCGACGAGGTCCGCGACCGGCTGCGGGAGCTGCCGGGCGTCGCCGTGGCCGCCGTGAACGGGCCGGCCGCGACCGTGGTGGCCGGCGAGCGGGCGGCCCTGGCCGAGGCGGTCGCGCGGCTGCGGGCCGCCGGGGCCGACGTCCGCGCCATTCCGGTCGACTACGCCTCCCACTCACCCCAGGTCACCGAGCTGCGCGCGGCGGTGCTCGCGGCGGCGAAGGGCGTCGCCGCCGGCCCGGCCTCGGCCGAGTTCTACTCGACCGTCACCGGCGACCGGCTCGACCCACGCCGCCTCGACGCGGACTACTGGTACCGCAACCTGCGGGAGGACGTCCGCTTCGCCCCGGCCATCCAGGCCGCCCTGGCCGACGGCCACCGGGTGTTCATCGAGGTCAGCCCTCATCCGGTCCTGTCCCCTGGCATCCGCCAGATCATCGAGGCCCTGGGCGCGGACGCCGTCGCGGTGGCCACGCTGCGCCGCGACGACGGCGGCCCGGACCGCTTCCTGACCGCGCTCGGCGAGGCACACGCGCACGGGGTGGAGGTCGACTGGGCCGCGACGCTGCCGCCTGGCCGCCACCGGGTCGACCTGCCCACCTACCCGTTCCAGCGGGAGCGTTACTGGCTGGACGACCTCTCGGCTCAGGAGGACGAGCCAGGCCGTCCCGGGGCAGCGGCCGGCGGCCCGGCCGCGCCTGTCCCGACCGAGCCTCTCCCGGCCACGGCTGTCCCGGCCGCGCCGGCGGGCCGCGAGCCGGCTGCCGCCCCGGCGGCGCAGTACCAGGACCGGGACGGCGCGCGGGACCTCGGCCGCCTCGTCCGGTCCAGCCTGGCCGCCGTGCTCGGCCGTGGCCGGACGGCGGGCCTGGACGAGCGCAGGACCTTCAAGGACCTCGGCCTGGACTCGCTGGGCGCCGTGGAGTTCCGCGACCAGCTGGCCCGCGCGAGCGGGATCCCGCTGCCCGCGACGGTGACGTTCGACCACCCGACGCCGGCGGCGCTGCTGGCCTACCTGCGGACCGCCGACGGCGACCGGCCCGGCGGCCTGGCGGCGCCCGTCGGGCCGAGCGCCGACGCCGACGACCCGGTCGTCATCGTCGCGGCGGCCGGTCGCTGGCCCGGCGGCGCGGACACCCCGGAGAAGCTGTGGGAGCTGCTGGCGGCCGGCCAGGACGCGATCGGCCCCTTCCCCACCAACCGCGGCTGGGACCTCGCCGCCCTGGCCACAGCGGACGCCACCGGCACCGCGCCCTCGTATGTGCACGAGGGCGGCTTCCTGCACGACGCGGACGCCTTCGACGCCGAGCTGTTCGGCGTGAACCCGCGTGAGGCGACGGCGATCGACCCGCAGCAACGGCTGCTGCTGGAGTCGGCCTGGGAGCTGTGCGAACGGGCCGGCATCGACCCGCTCGCCCTGCGCGGCAGCCAGACCGGCGTGTTCGTCGGGGTGATGGCGCAGGACTACGGCCCGCGCATGCACGAGGCCCCGGCCGAGCACAGCGGCTACCTGCTCACCGGAAGCACCACCAGCGTCGCCTCCGGGCGGATCGCCTACGTCCTGGGACTCGCCGGGCCGACGCTGACCATCGACACCGCCTGCTCGTCGTCGCTGGTGGCGCTGCACCTGGCCAGCCAGGCCCTGCGGGCCGGCGAGTGCTCGCTGGCCCTGGCCGGCGGGGTCACCGTCATGGCCAGCCCCGGCATCTTCACCGAGTTCAGCCGGCAGCGCGGCCTGGCCCCGGACGGGCGCTGCAAGCCGTTCGCCGCCGGCGCCGACGGGACGGCCTGGGGCGAGGCCGCCGGCCTGGTGCTGCTCGAACGGCTGTCCGACGCCCGCCGGCGGGGACACCCCGTGCTCGCGGTCGTGCGCGGCAGCGCGGTCAACTCCGACGGCGCGTCCAACGGCCTGACCGCGCCGAACGGACCGGCCCAGCGCGACGTCATCCGCCGAGCCCTGGCCCCGGCCGGCCGGGGCCCCCGCGCCGGCGCCCCCGTCCCCGCCCCCGGCCCCGGTACCGCGCTCGGCGCCCCCCCCGCGGCCCCGGCCCGGCGAGCGACCGACGGGCC
>NZ_JADWYX010000078.1 GCF_016786355.1 Frankia sp. AgB1.9 | reverse complement strand
CACTAGGGCGTGACCTTGGCTCCAGGGCTCGCCCTGGACGTTCCTGCCTGCCGGGTTCGCCCCGGCAGGACCGTCGGGGCCCCCCCCCGGGCCCCCCCCGGGGGGGGGGGGGGGGCGCGGGCGGGGGGGCCCCCACGGCGCGGGCGCGCGAACGCGCCCAGGGAACTCAATCCCGCCGAGCCACCTCGCCCACGGCGAACCGGCTCCTGGCTAGTTACGCCGCGTTACCTTCCGTCGAGCGTCAGGTGGAGGTGGCCGTAACTAGAGCACCCGCCAGGACTCACAGCGGCCACCTCCTCAAGGTCGTCCTCGCTAGAGGATCCGATAGGTTCTTGTCAAGGATAACGGCCGGTTCCGCGACGCCCCACCTGGGGCTGCCGTGATATTGGTCCTTTGCCCGACGCCGCAGCGGATGCCGGCCGGCGCGATGTCCACGCCCGAGGCCAGCCGAACCGGGTTACCAGCGTTCGCGGGCCCCGGCGTCACGGTCGCCGTCCAGCGCGACGCCGCCGGCCCACTCCCCACTGGCTCGCTCGACGCCCGCGAGAACGTGCGTCATCCGCAGCCAGCGGCGTTCGTCGCCTGGATCGCCGGAAGGGTCGCCGTCAACGGCGAACCCATGGCGCTCGTAGAGCCGCCGAGCGGCGGCGTTGTCCAGGTTGACCCACAAGGTGACCTCCCGCGCGCCGACCTCGCGGGACCAGGCGACCGCGGCCTCGACGAGCGCGTCGCCCGCACCGATGCCGCGCGCCCACGGCGCGATCCACATCGCGGCCAGCTCGCGCCGGTCGGCCTCCGTCGCGGGCGCGTAGGCCCTGGCCAGACCGCAGGGGGTGCCGTACCGGCTCACGATCGCCACGTAGTCGTCCTGGCGAGTGGCGCAGTCGATCGCCCTCCGGTCCCAGCCACCGGCCGGAACGGTCAGCTCGTCGCCGACGCAGCCGGAGAAGGCGCGCGGCGCGTCCGTGAGCGCGAGCAGCCGCAGTGACCGCAGCAGCAGCGCCTCATCCGCCCGGATCCGGCGGGTCTCGACCTCGATGGGTCCCTGCTCGACCGTCGTCAGGTCGACCGACGCGTGCTCACTCGCGGCGTCGGCGGGGCGCGCCGCATCCAGCGACGCGACGTATCCGCCAGGCGCGGCGATGGCCGCCGGCGCCGGCGCTACCGCGCCGACGTTCGTCCCCGTCGCGTTCATCGGCTCCTCTCAGGACAGTGGCAGGCGCGGTGCGGCAGTGCCGCGAGATGTCGCTCGGGCGCGCGGTGCCACGGGCAAAAGGCTAGGACCATGTGCTCGACTGCGAGCGATCAGGTTCGCACATTCCGGGCCCTTACGTCCGAGGGTGGCACGAAGGCCACGTGACGCGACCCATCGGCGCGGCCCCGAAACCGACCCTGACCAGCACCGACGCCGGCCCGCCACGGCCCGCGCCACCGTGGCGGCGGACGGCGGCCGGGCGCCCGCCGCTCAGCGACCCGGCCGCAGCGCTCGGCGGGCCACGATCCGGGCCAGCGAGGCGGCCGGGATCGTGCCCCGGCCGAGGCCGATCTCGACCAGCGTGTCGTACAGCTCAGTACGTCTGCTGGCCGCGTGGACGGCGGCGTCCATCAGCGCGCGGTGCCGGCCGGCGAGCCCGGCCAGCAGGGTCGTGTGCCGCAGATGGCGGCCCAGCTCGCCGGCGAGCGCGCGCCGGTAGGCACCGCCGGCCCGCTCCGGCCGGCCGGCGGCGACGGCGGTCATCGCCGCGTCGCCGGCGAGGGCGCCGGACAGCAGCGCGTAGTAGATCCCCTCGCCGGTCAGGGGGTTGATCAACGAGGCGGCGTCACCGGCGAGCAGCACGTGGCCGTCCGGCTGGCGCGGCCGCGCGGTGGACATCGGCAGGTGGTGGGCCCGCAGGGTCCCCGGGTAGGCCGGCTGGTCGGGCAGGATCGCCGCCAGCGTGCCGTGCAGCACCGCGCGGCCGGACCGCTCGTCGGCGCCGGCGGCGCCGCGGGCCGCGGCCGTGGCGTTCAGCTGGGAGCGCAGCATCCCGAAGCCGATGTTCGCCCGGCCGTCGCCGATCGGGAACGACCAGGCGTAGGCCGGCCAGCCCTCGTCCGTCATCTCGATGTACTGCTCGGGCGGGACGTCAGCCTTGGGCGCGTCCGCGTAGGCGCGCACGGCGATCGCGAGCGAGTCCGGCGGGTTCACCGCGATGCCCAGCGCCCGGCGCACCGCGGAGTTCGCGCCGTCCGCGCCGACGACGACCCGGGCGGCCAACGCGCCGCCGTCCACGACGACCGCCGGGGCACCGTCGGCGTCGGTGACCGCCAGCTCGCGGACCCGGTGACGCACGACCTGGGCGCCGCGGGCCTGGGCTGCCGCGAGGAGGCGCGCGTCGAACACCATCCGGGGGATGACGTGGGTGGCTCGGGCCGACGGCGTGGCGACCTCGGCGCCACCAGGGGTGCGCAGCCGCATCCGGTCGACCGGCCGGAATCCGGCGGCGGCGTGCGGCACACCCAGCTCGCGCAGCACGTCGAGGCCGTGCGGGGCGATGCCGTCGCCGCAGGTCTTGTCCCGCGGGAAGGTGGCCAGATCGGCGATCACCACGGTCGCGTCCGGCCGGTGGCGCAACACCGCGAGGGCGGCGGCGGCACCAGCCGGCCCGCCGCCGACGACGAGCACGTCGGCGACCCGGCCACGCAGCTCGGCCGGATCGGTGACCGGCACCGCCGGCGACTCCAGGAGGCGCATCGCCCCAGTTTCGCAGCCGGCGCCCCGGGCGGATGTCGCCGGTCCCCATCAACCGACCCCGGACCCTCCCCACCAGACTCCCGGGCCGGCCCACCAGACCCCCTGGCCCGGCCCACTCGGCCTACGTCGTGGCGGTCCCGAGGACGGAGCCGTAGCCCTGGCGTATGAGTGATCACACCTGGCCGGCGTCAACGGGCTGGGGTGGGGGGTGTTCGTAGAGTTCGGGGGGTGGAGGCGCTCAAGCAGGTGGCCGACTGGCCCGTTCCGACCGTCGCGGCGGTGGTGCTCGCCCGCGCCGCCGACGGCTCCGTACGCAGGGTCGGCGAGATCGGCGACCAGGCGGCGACGTTCCGGCTGGCAAGCGTCTCCAAGACGATGTCGGCCTACGCCGCCCTGCTCGCCGTCGAGGAGGGCGCGTTCGGGCTCGCGGACCCGGCCGGGCCGCCCGGCGCCACCGTCGCGCACCTGCTGGCCCACGCCTCGGGACTGGCGTTCTCCGGGCAGCGCACCCTGGCCCGCCCCGGCACGCGGCGGATCTACTCAAACACCGGCGTCGAGGAGCTCGGCCGGGCGCTGGAGACCGCGACCGGGATCGCGTTCGCCGACTACCTGGCCGAGGCGGTCTTCGCCCCGCTGGGCATGACGGCCAGCCGACTCGTGGGGTCGCCGGCGCACGGCGTCGAGGCGACGGCCGCCGACGTGGCCACGTTCGCCGCCGAGCTGCTGCGCCCGACGCTGCTGGCGCCCGAGACGTACGCCACGGCGACGCAGGTCGCCTTCCCCGGGCTGGACGGGGTGCTGCCCGGCTTCGGCATGCAGCGGCCGAACGACTGGGGACTGGGTTTCGAGCTGCGCGGCACCAAGGCCCCGCACTGGACCGGGTCGGCCAACTCCCCGGCGACGTTCGGGCACTTCGGCCGGTCCGGGACGTTCCTGTGGGTGGACCCGGTCGCCGGGGTGGCCTGCGTCGCCCTCACCGACCGGGATTTCGACCAGTGGGCGGCCGACGCCTGGCCGGTGTTCTCCGACGCGGTCCTGGCCGAGGCCGCCGCGCTCGATGTCCAGCACCTCGACGTCCAGCACCTCGACGTCTAGCACACTGCGGTCGCCCAGGCTGTCGCGGACTGAACGCCGACGGGGCGGCGGGGGTGATTCCGCAGGCGTGCCAGGGGGTATCCCGCCTGTCGTGGACGGCATCCGCGGCACATTCGACACGGCCCGCCGAGGGGTCTCCGGCGGTGTCTCGACGACCCGTCGATCGCTTCCACCGCTCGACCACACGATCCGCGCCTACGCGCGGTATGGAGCAAACGGCGGCGACCGGCTCGCGGCCTCTACGACCTACTACGTGTTCCTGTCGTTCTTCCCGCTCGTGGCGCTGCTGTTCGCGGCGACCGGCTTCGTCGTCGACTCGTACCCGGATCTGAAGGACGACGTCGTCCGGCAGATCAACGGCTACCTGCCTGGGCTCGCCGACAAGCTGAACATCAGCAGCCTGGGCACGCTCAAGGTCGGAATCGGCGTGCTCGGCCTCGTGGGCCTGTTGCTGGCCGGGTTGGCGTTCGTGTCGGCGCTGCGGGACGCGATACGCCTGATGTGGCACCAGGACACCGACGCCGGCAACCTGATCACTCGACGGCTGCGGGACATCCGGGTGCTCGCCGGGCTCGGGCTGCTCGTGGTGATCTCGCTGGCGCTGACGAGCCTCGCGACGTCCGCGAACGGGGTGCTGCTGCGCGCGACCGGAATGGCCGGCAGCTCCCTGGCCTCCTGGTCGGCCAGGGGCCTGGGTGTGCTGCTAGCCCTGATCGCCGACCTGATGGTGTTTCTGTACCTGTTCTGGCGGCTGCCCCGGCAGACGAGCCGACGAGCGGTCGCTCGGGCCGCCCTGCTTGGGGCGGTCGGGATCGAGGTGTTCAAGCTGGTCGGCACCTGGCTGGTGGGCAAGACCACCGACAACCCGATGTACGGCACGTTCGCGGTGCTCGTCGGCCTGCTGATCTGGATCAACGTCGTGATGCGCTGGACGCTGTTCGCCGCGGCCTGGGCGGTGACCGCGCCAGGGAACTCGGACGTCTTCCCCTCCGGTACCGCTGACCAGCAGACATCGGAGGCCGACGCGACGACCGACGAGCCGGCACCAGAAGGACCGGCACCGGAGGCGGACCCGGCGCGGGAAGTCCCGGCTTCGGGAGCAGCCGGCGCCGCGGACGAGGCGTCGCCAGCCAGCCCGCCGGCGCCGGCCGACGCGGGCGAGCCGTCCCCCGACCGGCACTGGCTCGCCGACCGGTTCCGCGGCGTCGTACTGCGGCGGCACCCCGCCGCGCCACGGGACCCCACGAACACCCGGCACCCCGCGACGCTGCCGGGCCCCGCGACGGGACCGGCCCCGGCCGCTCGGCCTGCGCCGGAGCCGCCGTCAGCCAGGACGGCTCCTCGCGACGAGGCGACGCCGGCCGCCCGCGCCCCAGCGCGGGGCGAGGACGGCCGGAGCAGCAGCTAGACCGCGTTCAGCGCGGCGATCGCCTCGTTGAAGGTCGCGGACGGGCGCATGACGGCGCTCGCCTTGGCCGGGTCGGGCTGGTAGTACCCGCCGATGTCGGTCGGGGAGCCCTGCACGGCCAGGAGCTCACCGGTGATCGTCGTCTCCTGGTCGGCGAGCGACTTGGCCAGCTCGGCGAACGCGGCGGCCAGCTGCTCGTCGGCGGTCTGCGCGGCGAGCTCCTGGGCCCAGTAGAGGGCCAGGTAGAAGTGGCTGCCGCGGTTGTCGATCCCGCCGACGCGCCGGGCCGGCGACCTGTTCTCGTTGAGGAACGTGCCGGTCGCCCGGTCGAGCGTCTCACCGAGGATCTTCGCGCTGGCGTTGCCGGTGACCTGGGCGAACTGCTCGAAGCTGACGGCCAGCGCCAGGAACTCGCCGAGGCTGTCCCACCGCAGGTAGTTCTCCTTGACCAACTGCTGGACGTGCTTCGGCGCCGAGCCACCGGCACCGGTCTCGAACAGGCCACCACCGGCCATCAGCGGCACGACCGAGAGCATCTTGGCGCTGGTGCCCAGCTCCAGGATCGGGAACAGGTCGGTCAGGTAGTCGCGCAGCACGTTGCCGGTGACCGAGATGGTGTTCTGGCCCTTGCGGATCCGCTCCAGCGAGTAGGCCGTCGCCGCGACCGGCGAGAGGATCTCGATGGTCAGGCCCGTCGTGTCGTACTCGGGCAGGTAGGCCTTCACCTTGGCGATCAGCTGGGCGTCGTGGGCGCGGTTCTCGTCGAGCCAGAACACCGCCGGGTCGCCGGTCGCCCGGGCGCGGGTGACGGCGAGCTTCACCCAGTCGCGGATCGGGGCGTCCTTGGTCTGGCACATCCGGAAGATGTCGCCCGCCGCGACCGGCTGCTCGAGAACCACCGTGCCGGCACCGTCGACGACCCGCACGACGCCGTCCGCCGCGATCTCGAAGGTCTTGTCGTGGGAGCCGTACTCCTCGGCCTTCTGCGCCATCAGGCCGACGTTGGGCACGGAACCCATCGTTGCCGGGTCGTAGGCGCCGTGCGCCCGGCAGTCGTCGAGGACGACCTGGTAGACGCCCGCGTAGCTGCTGTCCGGCAGCACGGCGAGGGTGTCGGCCTCGCTGCCGTCCGGGCCCCACATGTGGCCCGAGGTACGGATCATCGCCGGCATCGAGGCGTCGACGATGACGTCGCTCGGCACGTGCAGGTTGGTGATGCCACGGTCGGAGTCGACCATCGCCAGCGCCGGGCCGGCGGCGATCTCCGCCTCGAAGGACGCCTTGATCGCGTCGCCCTCGGGCAGCGCGGCCAGGCCCGCGAGGATCGCGCCCAGGCCGTCGTTCGGGGTGAGGCCGGCGGCGGCGATCGTGTCGCCGTAGGCGGCGAACGTCGACGGGAAGAACGCGCGCACCACGTGGCCGAAGATGATCGGGTCGGAGACCTTCATCATGGTCGCCTTCAGGTGCACCGAGAACAGCACGTCCTCGGCCTTGGCCCGGGCGATCTGGGCGGTGAGGAACTCGCGCAGCGGGCCGACCCGCAGCACGGACGCGTCGACGACCTCACTGGCGAGGACCTTGACCGAGCCCTTGAGCACGGTGGTCGTGCCGTTCGCCGCGGCCAGCTCGATGCGCAGCGCGCCGTCTGCGCCGATGACCGCCGACTTCTCGGTGCTGGCGAAGTCGTTCTGGGCCATCGTCGCGACGTTCGTCTTCGAGTCCGCGCTCCAGGCACCCATCTTGTGCGGGTGCTTGCGGGCGTAGTTCTTCACCGACGCGGGGGCGCGCCGGTCGGAGTTACCCTCGCGCAGCACCGGGTTCACCGCGCTGCCCTTGACCGAGTCGTACCTGGCGCGGACCGCGCGCTCCTCGTCGGTCTTCGGCTCGTCCGGGTAGTCCGGCAGCGCGTAGCCCTTGGCCTGCAGCTCGGCGACCGCGGCCTTCAGCTGCGGAATCGAGGCCGAGATGTTCGGCAGCTTGATGATGTTCGCCTCGGGCCGCAGGGCCAGCTCGCCGAGCTCGGCGAGCGCGTCGCCGATCCGCTGCGACTCCTCCAGGTACTCAGAGAACGTCGAGATGATGCGGCCGGCGAGCGAGATGTCGCGGCTGTCGACGGGTACGCCCGCAGCCGCGGCGTACGCCTGGATCACCGGCAGGAACGAGTACGTGGCCAGGGCCGGCGCCTCGTCGGTGAACGTATAGATGATCGTCGAATCAGTCACCGCTACTCCGCTTCGCGTTCGCTGCATCTCGCGAGCAGGACGTGGGTCCCGCTCAGTCGAACCTATGTCCCGCTCATCCCGTCTTCGCCGGCCCGCGGGAGCCGATGACGGGTCACGGCACCGGAGAGGGCGTCGAAGAGCCGGCGAGCGTCACGCGCGGCGGCCTGGCGACGGTTCAGCGACGTGATCGCGTCTCCAGGTGGCATGGGCGGCGCCCGCGAGGCTACCCCGCGCACGGGGTGGCCGGTGGCGCTGTGTGCGCGAGATTGCAGCCGGCACTCGCCGATCGGGCGGTGCCGGGCCCGCGCCGCGGTCCGCGTTCGCGGCTAGGCAGCCGGGATCGGGAGCGGGACCGTCAGGGTCAGGCCGATCACGGCAGCACCGAGCACGGTCAGCAGAAGAGTGTCGAACAGCCGGCCGCGCACGGCGAGCAGGCCCATCCGTTGGGCTGGCAGCACCAGCCGCGCCGCCGCCAGCACCAGGAGCACGGTGCCGATCCCGAACAGCCCGACCCGCCACCGGTTCTGCGCGACAACCAGGATCATTCCCACGACCACACCCGCCAGGGCCGCCGTCAGGGCGAACTCACGCACGAACCAGGGCCCGCAACGGCGGCGCTCGGCGGCTCGCTGCGCCTTCGCCCGGGCGCGCGAACCGGCCGGTGGGGGTTCGTGGTAGCCGGAACGGCCATCGCCAACGGTGGTCGCCGCGCCCGGGCGTGGCAGCTGCGCCGGTCCCTGAGGTCGTAGTGGCTGCTGCCGCAGCGCGTCAGGCACGGGCCTCGGCTGTCGCGCGCTCACGGTGCTACGCCCAGTCCGGCCACGCCCGCAGTGTAAGGAGCCAGCCGACTCCCCGGCACACCCACCCACTCGCGGCAAGCACCCCCCACCGCACGGCACTGACACGGACTAGGGCAGACTGCCCCGTCAGGTCCCACAGCAGGAGGAGCGTGACGTGGCAGACGAGTCGCCACACAGCAAGAAGCTTCAGGAGCTGATGTTCCGGGCGTGGGAGACCTTCGGGGACGCCCGCCATCTCGACAGCGACGACCGCGTGTTCGTCCAGGCCCTGGCGCGCCAGACCGCGGACCGTATCTCGGTCCTCTACGGCGCTTCCTGGCGTGAGGCGCTCGACTGGGTCTCGCAGCGTTACGTGCCGAACAGCGACGCGCCCGGCGGCCCGGCCACCGCAGCGACCGCCACCGCCACTCCGGCGACCGGCACCAGCTCGGCCACGACGACGACCAGCACCACCGGCGCGGCCCGCCGTGGCACCACCGCCGCGGAGTCGACGAGCGTCTGAAGCGCTGGCGCCGGCCAGCGGCCGCCCCCTGCCGCCCCTGAGGGGTCAGCGGGACCAGGCGGTCCGCCGGCCGGCGCCACCGACCAGCACGCAACACCCGCTCTGCCGTCGCGCCCGGAGGTCAGCCGGGCCGGCGACGAGCACGGCCAGCCCACGGACCCGCGCACACGGCGGGAACGCCGGGCCGGCGGTCGTCGCGACCCCAATCGACGCCACGACCCAGGCCGGGGCGGTCCGGGCGGTTCCGGCCGCCGCGGCTGAGCCGTCCGGCGGGCGCCGTCCGACGTCTGTCGGACAGCGGCCCGCGTCGTCCCGGCCCGACCAGCGGGCCAGGACGACGCTCGGCAGCCCGTCTAGTGCGCGAAGTGGCGCACGCCGGTGAAGTAGAGGGTCACGCCGGCCTCGCGCGCGGCTATGACCACCTCTTCGTCCCGGACCGAGCCACCCGGCTCGACGACGGCGCGTACCCCGGCTTCGGCGAGCACCTGGAAGCCGTCCGCGAACGGGAAGAACGCATCGCTCGCCGCGACCGCGCCCTTCGTCCGGTCACCCGCGCGGCTGACCGCGAGCTTGGCGGCGTCGACCCGGTTCACCTGGCCCATGCCGACCCCGACCGTCGCCCCGGCCGAGGCGATCAGGATCGCGTTGGACTTCACCGCCCGGATCGCGCGCCAGGCGAAATGCAGGTCGGCCAGAGTCTCCTCGTCCGCGGGGGTGCCGGCCTCCAGCGTCCACGTCGACGGCTCGTCACCGGCCGCGTCCAGCGCGTCCCTGGACTGCAACAGCAGCCCGCCGGAGACCTGGCGCAGCTCGACGCCGCGCGGATGCGGCGGCGGTGCGCACTGCAGCAGCCGGATGGACGGCTTGCGGGCCAGCACCTCGACCGCGCCCGGCTCGTAGCCCGGTGCGGCCACGACCTCGGTGAAGATCTCGGCGATCTGCTCGGCCAGCTCGACCGTGACCGGCCGGTTGGTCGCGATCACGCCCCCGAACGCCGACACCGGGTCGCAGGCGTGCGCCTTGCGATGCGCGGCCGCGATGTCCGCCGCGACGGCGATCCCGCAAGGGTTGGCGTGCTTGATGATCGCTACCGCCGGCTCGGCGAAGTCGTAGACGGCCCGGCGGGCCGCGTCGGTGTCGGTGTAGTTGTTGTAGGACATCTGCTTGCCGTGCAGCTGCTGCGCGGTCGCGAGCCCAGGCGTCGGGTCGTCGGCCGCGACGTAGAGCGCGGCCCGCTGGTGCGGGTTCTCGCCGTAGCGCAACACGTCCGAGCGGTGCCACTGGGCGGTGAGCACGTCCGGCCAGCCGGTCTCGGTCGCTGTCTCGTCCGGTGCGACGACGCTGGCGAACCACGAGGCGACCGCCGCGTCGTAGCCGGCGGTGTGGGCGAACGCCCGCGCGGCGAGCCGGCGGCGGGCCGGCAGGTCGAAACCGGGGCCGCGCACCGCCTCGATCAGCGCCGGGTAGTCACCCGGCTCGACCACGACGGCGACCGACGGGTGGTTCTTCGCCGCGGCCCGGATCATCGCCGGGCCACCGATGTCGATCTGCTCGACTGCCTCGTCCTCGGTCGCGCCCGAGGCGACGGTCTCCCGGAACGGGTAGAGGTTCACGACGACCAGGTCGAACGGCTCGATGTCCAGCTCGGCCAGCGTCTCGGCGTGCTCCGTCAGGCGCAGGTCGGCCAGCAGGCCGGCGTGCACCCGTGGGTGCAGCGTCTTGACCCTGCCGTCGAGCACCTCGGGAAAGCCCGTGAGGGTGCTGACCGGGGTGACGGCCAGGCCGTGGCGGGCCAGCACCTGGGCGGTGGAGCCGGTGGAGACGACCTCCACGCCAGCCGCCAGGAACGCCTCGGCCAGCTCACCGAGCCCGGACTTGTCGTAGACGCTCACCAGCGCGCGGCGCAGGCGGCGACGCCCGGTGGCGACCACCTCGGTGCCGGCGGTGGCCGTGGAATCGCCCGCCGATGACCGTGCCGCCGGGCCGTCGCCGGACGGGACCGCCGTCGCGTCCTGCGGCTTCGTCATGCTTCCTCCTTGTCGGCTCGCCGGCTCAGTCCGCCGGCGGGGCGTCGGTGCCCAGGCCTCTCACCGGCCCGGGGCGGTTCGCCCCGGCGCCCGGTCCCGCGCGTACACCCGCCGTCACCGGCAAGCGGCGGTCTCCCGCCGGCACCTTCAGGCGCTGCCACGCACGATCTTGCCGATCGTTGCGACGTACAGCCCACGTTCGACCGCCTGGATTCGGTCGCGCAGGTCGTCCTCGGTGTCGCCCGGGCGGACGTCGACCGCCGCCTGGGCGATGATCGGGCCGGTGTCGACACCCTCGTCCACCCAGTGGACGGTGACCCCACTGACCTTCACGCCATGCGCCAGCGCCTCCCGGATCGCGTGCGCACCGGGGAACGACGGCAGCAGCGACGGATGGGTGTTGACCGTGCGGAACCGCCCGATGACCTGCTTGTCCAGGATCTTCATATACCCGGCGAGCACCAGGAGGTCGGGGCGCGCGGCGGCGATCCGCTCGGCGGTGGCGGCGTTGAACGCGTCCCGATCGGCGTGGTCGCCCAACTGGACGGTGAAAACCGGCACGCCGAGGTCGGCCGCCCGCCGCTGCGCGCCGGTGTCGGGCCGGTCGGTTCCCACCGCGATGACGCGCGCGCCGAAGGCCTGGTCCTGGCAGGCATCCAGGATCGCTTGCAGGGTGGTACCCGCGCCGGACGCGAGCACGACCAGGCGAGCGGGGTCGGTCTGCGAAGGCAGCAGGCTCATCTCCCAGGTCTTTCCCAGGCTCGGCGACGCGAGTCGGGAGGCCCTCCCCCGGACCGGGCGGCCGGGGGACGGGCGAAAGCGGCCGCCGGATGCACCCGGAACCGTGAACGGCCCTGACGGCCGGCTCAGCCCGTGGCCGCGGCGGCCTACAACGACCTTCGACTGTACTGACTGGCGGGCCGCGACGCTCCGGAGCACGCGAGCCGCCCGGCCTCGTCGTCCTGGTGCCAGAACTCCTGCCCGAAGCCGAGGCCCAGGTCGAGCTCGAAGTCCGGGTCGAGTCTGAAGTCCGGGTCAAGCTTGAAGTCCGGGTCGGATGCGCAGCCGGGCACCGGGCCGCGGCACGCCCCAGCGGCCCCGGCAGCGCCACCAGGCCCCCGGCCGTCGCGGGCCATGCCGCCGCGGCCGGTGAGCTCGGCCGAACCGCCGGCGACGGGATCGAAGGCGCTGTAGTCGAACCCGTCGAGCAGGTCACCGGGCCGGCACAGGTACAGCTCGGCCAGCCGCCGCAACGTGTCCGGGGATGGTGCCCGGCCGCCGCGGGCCGGCCAGCTCTCCCAGTAGCTGAATGCCTTGTCGTTCTTCGGGTCAGCCGGCCAGCGCGCGTTCCACTGGCGGGCGGCCTGGTCCTGGGTCCAGCCGTGGGCGAGCCGGAAGGCCAGCCTGGCGTTCAGCCGGTAGGCGCGCTGCCAGTGAACGGCGATCCGCCGGTAGGTCCAGCCCAGCACCCGCAGCGCGGCCGCCTGAGCCCGCAGCTGAGCCGCCGTCGGGCGACGGACCGTCGCGACCGGGTGCGTGGCGGGCAGGCGCGGTGCCGGCAAGGGCGGCGCTGACATGAGCGGCGCGGGCAGGGATGGTGCTGGCAGGGTCACGGCGGGCTCCTTCCGGCGCGTGGCCGCTCGCCGCGGCCACCCGGACGTGCTCACCGTAGCCACCAGCTCCGACACGTGGCGGGCCAGTCCGGGTCAGCGTCGGCGGACCAGCTCGGCGACGCTGGTGACCAGGGCCCCGGCCATCCCCACCTCGACGAACGTGGCGAGCATCGCCCACCCGGGCGCCGGTCCCAGCCGGGCCGCGACGCCCGCGCCGATCCCGCCGCCGGAAACGGCGGCCAGCAGGCCGACCAGCAGGGCGCAGACGACCGTGCCGGCGCAGACCATGCTCAGCCGGCCGCCGAACGCACCACCCGGGCTCCCGCGCCGGACCGTGAGCGCCAGGGCCACGCCGGCGGCGAGCGGCGCGACAGCCAGCACCAGCCAGGCCCAACCCGGCAGGGGCGCGGTCGGCAGCAGCCGCAGCACCGGCAGGTCGGGCAGGCTGCCCGGGGCGGCGCTGGTGGGAGTCAGGGTCAGCTCGGGACCGGCCGCGAAGCCGATCCCCAGCGCGTAGCAGACCCCCCAGACGACCAGGTTGGGCAGCACCGCGAGCTGCCCGGCGAACAGGCCGAAACCGCCGACCACCCCGGGGCCGAGACCGTTCGCCGCGGCGGCCACGCTGCCGGCCCGCGCGATCAGCAGGACGCACAGGCCGAGCGCGCCGACGGCGGCGAGGGCGGCCGTCCCCGCGCAGCCCGCGGCGAGCGGGACCCGAAGCACCGCCGGCACCAGCCGCCACGCCGACCGGACCCGGCGGTGGCCGGCCAGCACACCGGCGGTCGCCCCGAGCCCGCTCAGCACGATGGCGCCAGCCACCGCCGAGCCCACGGCGGGCCGCGCGGCCGGCGCCGAGGCCGCCAGGCAGACCGCGAGCACCAGCGCGGTCTGCGCGACCACGACCGCGACCACGTCCAGGGCCGCGGCGCGGCGCGAGACCCGGCTGGGTGCGCTCGCGGCCGCCTTCGCCGCGGCTGGTCTCACGGTGCCGGAGGCCAGGGTGGCTCCGGGCCGGATCGGGAGCCTGCGCCGGCCGGCCATCGCGCGTTGCAGCAGCGAGTGCTGCTCGGCGCGCGCCGCCGCCAGCCGGTACCCCGCGGACCCTGCGACCAGCAGGGGCATCACGACAAGGCCCAGCGGATGAAAGTGGACGGCGCCGGCCGGCAGCCGCAGGGAGGCACCATGCGCGAGCAGCCACAGGTCGGCGCCGACCCGCAGCGCGGAACCGGCCCCGGCCTGGGCCCTGGTATCCGCGCCCCAGGCCATCAGGACGAGCAGCTCGACCGCGACCAGGCCGGCGGCGCCGGCCGCGACCGGGCCTGGCAGGGATACCCCGAACGCGTAGGCGAGCCGAGCGGCCCGGCTGCGCCGGACCACCGCGCTACCGCGGGACGCGACGGGGTGGGCCACGGGGACGACGCTCGCATGTCCCCGCCGACTGGTCGTTCCAACACGCCGGGTCATCGCCCGGAAATCGACCCGATCCAGCAGAAATCGCCGCCGATACCGAGCCGGCGGGGCACGTTAGCCAGGCTGCTGCCCGTACGGCTGGCCGCCCGCCGGCGGCTCCTGGGACCCGGGGTCGTAGCCCGGCGGCGGGGTTCCGTGGCCGGGCGCCGACGGCTGACCGTACCCGGGAGACGGCGGCTGCTGGCCGTAGGGCGCCGGCTGACCGTAGGGCGAATATGGCGTCGCGGGGGGCTGCTGGCCGTAGCCGGTCGGCTGGGTCGACGGCCCATAGCCGGGGGCCGGCGTGGGCTGGCCGTAGCCGGGAGCGGGCGTCGGCTGGCTGCCGTAGGGAGCATTCGGCTGCTGCCCGTACGGGGCACCGGGGGGCTGCTGGTAGGCATACGGCTGGCCGTAGGGCGGCTGGCCGTACGGCGGCGGCGCGCCGAAGGGGGCCGCCGGGGGCCTCGGGCCGCGTCCCGGAATCGACTCGCCGCTGGACAGCAGTCCCATCGCGGCGAAGGCGGTGAGGACGGCCGCGCCGATGAGACCGAAATAGAGCCCGATACCCGGGTCATACGGGCTGACGCTGACGAGACGGATGAGGACGAACAACGTCGCCACGCCGCCGAGGATCACATTGAGCAGCGCGGGGCCCACCGGGCCGAGCTGCGGGACCCGCACGCCGCCGAAGCTCCGTGCGGCGACAAGCCCGGCCACGCTGACCGAGAGCAGAATCGCGACAACCGGAAAGAATCCGCAGGCCCAGCCCGCATGGCTGGCACCGCGGTAGTAGTAGTAATCGACCCGCATCCAGGGCAGGAAGCCCGCAATGAACACGACCGCGCCGGCGGCGACCATGCCGACGTCACTGGTTGCGACATCGCGACCAGCGATCTTGACCATTGGGACCAACCCCGCTCTGTCCAGCGTCACGGCATCCGGCATCGCCGCGGCGCGGCCTCTGATTCAGCAAGCATCGCCACGAAAGTCCTACCGTATTATCCCGGATTCGCGCCGGGGCCGGTCAGGACCATGACAGCCATCCCTGACTGCGACGCGGACCAGCGTCCCGCCGAACCCGATGCCGAGGCGCCGCACCTGACGAAGCCTGCCACCCGGCCGAGCCGCGGGCTATCTGGGCGCCCGGGCCCGCCGACCACCCCGGTGTGGCCACGTCGCGGCCACACCGGGGTCGTTGGTCAGAGCGAGCGCATGATGTCGGCCATCAGACGCGCGGTCTCGGACGGCGTCTTGCCGACCCGGACCCCGGCCTTCTCCAGCGCTTCCTTCTTGGCCTGCGCCGTACCGGACGAACCGGAGACGATCGCGCCGGCGTGACCCATCGTCTTGCCCTCGGGAGCGGTGAAGCCCGCGACGTAGCCGACGACCGGCTTGGTGATGTGCGCCTCGATGTGCGCGGCGGCACGCTCCTCGGCGTCACCACCGATCTCACCGATCATGACGATCGCGTCGGTCTCCGGGTCCGCCTCGAAGGCGTCCAGGGCGTCGACGTGGATGGTGCCGATGACCGGGTCGCCACCGATGCCGACGCCGGTCGAGAAGCCGAAGTCGCGCAGCTCGTACATCATCTGGTAGGTCAGCGTGCCGCTCTTGCTGACCAGGCCGATCCGCCCGGGCGGGGTGATGCTGGCCGGGATGATGCCGGCGTTCGACTTGCCGGGGCTGATGATGCCCGGGCAGTTCGGCCCGATGATCCGGGTCTTGCCCTTGGCCTGCGCCGTCGCGAAGAACGAGGTCGTGTCGTGCACCGGCACGCCCTCGGTGATGACGACGGCGAGCGGGATCTCCGCGTCGATCGCCTCGAGCGCCGCGTCCTTGGTGAACTTCGGCGGGACGAAGATGACCGAGACGTCGGCGCCGGTCTGCTCCATCGCCTCGGCGACGGACGCGAACACCGGTACGCCGTCCTGGGACTGACCGGCCTTACGGGCGTTCACCCCGGCGACGATCTTCGCGCCAGATGCCGCCATGCGCTTCGCGTGCTTGCTGCCTTCCGAACCTGTGATGCCCTGCACCACGATCCGGCTGTTCTCGTCGAGCCAGATGGCCATAGTGAGCTGTATTCCTTCTCGACTCAGGCCGCGGCGGCGGCGAGCTCGGCGGCGAGCTTGGCCGCGCCGTCCATGGTGTCGACCGGCTTCACAACCGGGAGATTGGCCTCGGCGAGGATGCGTCGGCCTTCCTCGGCGTTGTTGCCGTCGAGGCGGACGACCAGCGGGGTGGTGATGTCGCCCACCAGCTCGAGCGCCTTGATGATGCCGTTGGCGACCGCGTCACAGGCGGTGATACCGCCGAAGATGTTGACGAAGACACTCTTCACCGACGGGTCGGAAAGAATGATCGAAAGGCCGTTCGCCATGACTTCGGCCGAGGCGCCGCCGCCAATGTCGAGGAAGTTCGCCGGGCGCTTCCCGCCGAACTCCTCACCGGCGTAGGTGACGACGTCCAGGGTCGACATGACCAGGCCGGCGCCGTTGCCGATGATGCCGACCTCACCGGTCAGCTTGACGTAGTTGAGGCCCTTTTCCTTCGCCTTCTGCTCCAGCGGGTCGACCGCGGAGTTGTCGACGAGCGCCTCGTTCTCCGGGTGCCGGAAGTCGGCGTTCTCGTCCAGCGAGACCTTGCCGTCGAGAGCGACGACCGTGCCCTCGCTGGTCAGGATCAGCGGGTTGACCTCGACCAGGGTGGCGTCCGCCTTGACGAACACCTCCCAGAGCTTGGTGAGCAGCTCGGCGGCGCCGTCGAGGGCGGCCTCGGGGAGCTTGGCGGCGACGGCGATCTCACGGGCCTTCGCCAGGTCGACGCCGGCCAGTGGGTCGATGTGGATGCGGGCGAGCGCCTCGGGCTTGGTGGCGGCGACCTCCTCGATCTCCATGCCACCTTCGCGGGACGCCATCGCCAGGAAGGTACGGTTCGCGCGGTCCAGCAGGAACGACGCGTAGTACTCCTCCGCGATGTTGCTGGCCTGCTCGACGAGCACCGAGTGCACGGTGTGGCCCTTGATGTCCATCCCGAGGATGGCGCTGGCCTTCTCGAAGGCGTCGTCCGGCCCGTCGGCGACCTTCACGCCGCCGGCCTTGCCGCGGCCACCGGCCTTCACCTGGGCCTTGACGACGACCTTGCCGCCTAGCTCCGCGGCGATCGCGCGGGCTTCTTCCGGGGTGGCGGCGGTCTTGCCGGTGGGCACCGGGACGCCATGTTCGGCGAAGAGGGCCTTCGCCTGGTATTCGAAGAGATCCACGGTCCGTCCAGTGGGGTGCGGTCGGTCAGGGGATGCACGGAACGGATGCGAGCCTATCGACGCACCCGCCGTGACGCGCGCCTGCGCGGTCCAGGCCACGGACGGCACCACCACTTCGCAGGGGTGCCGATTGTGACCCACACCGCGCCGCCTGGGCGGCCCGCGGCCGGCATCGACGTAACCGTCTGACACACCGACACAGCCGCGCCGCCCATGCACGCGCGGCAGAACCGTACAAAATGCCTGGCCGCCCCCGGATGTCGGTGGTATCGAACTCACCTGGCGGGTTACCCGCCGGCGAACGACAACCGGCTCAGCCGGAACAGAACCGACGTCGGCGTATGTCCGATCTCACATCACGCGACTCTCTGAAATGGTCGGCCGGCGCATGGCGTTTCCGCGCCGAATACCCGGTCAGCCGCGACCGGCGGCCACTCCAAGGAAGATCATCGCGACGATGATCCCGGGCCAGCCGAGCATGATGCCCACCGCGGCCAGGCGGTCACCACGCCGGGCGACGGACCGGGCGGCGGACCGGGCCCGGTAGCCGAGATAGACGCCGGCCACGCTGCCGAGCCCGAACAGCCAGCACACGGAGAGCGCGGCCGACAGCATCGCGGGCACGTTCCAGGCCGCCGCGCCGCCGACGGGAACCGATTTCCCGCCGCCGACGACCTCCTCAGCGCCAGGAGGTCTCCCGGCCACCGGCGGTCGGGGCCGCCGTGGGTCAACAGGCGCGCCCGCGGGCAGCGGGTACGGAGTCCCCGGGGCCGAGCCGGCCGGCGGTAGCGAAGGCCGGTACCCACCGCCCGCCGGCAACGCGGCGCGGTACCCGTCGCCCATCGGCAACGCGGGGTTGTGTCCATTGCCCGTCGGCGGCGGGGGCCGATACGGATCGGGCGGGGGCACCGCGGGCCGATATGAATCTGACGGGGGCGGCGCCGGCGGGTAGGAGGCCGCGGCCGGCATCGGCCGGTACCCGCCACCGGCCGGTTCCGGACGGTAGGACTCAGGCCGTGGCGGGGCCGCCCGATACGCGTCAGCCGGTGGCGGGACACCCAGCGACCCGGCCCGCGCCGACCGCCAGTCCGGGTCCTGGGCGGGAAGCGGGTACTGCTCGGGGGCGTTCGGCTGCCGCGGCGGCGAGGGCCGGGGAGGCTCGGCCCGCGCTGGTCCGGCGGGGTACCCACCGGACCACGGCTGTGGCGGCGGCTGGGCGCCGGGCTGCCCGGGCGGGTAACCGTCGGGCAGCCGCTGGCCGAGCGGATTCGGGCCGGTCTGGCGCGGGGCGTCGGGGCGCGGGGCGTCGGGGCGCGGGGCGTCGGGACGCCGGCCGGCGGGTGGGACGTCACCCGGGCGCGGCTGGTCCAGCGCCGCGGCCACCGGCCGGGCCCCTGACGCGGGAGCCGGAGCTGGCCGCCAGGTCGCCGGCACGGGCCTCGACATCGGCCCGGCCGGCGCAGGTAATGCCCCACCGTGGCGGGCGGCGAGCCGCGGGTCGGGATCCGGGCGCCGAGCCGGCCGACCGGGCAGCTGACCGGTCCAGTCCCGCTCCAGCACGGTCTCGGTCGCCCGATGCGCCTCGCTCATGGTGCGCACCGGGTGGCCACTCAGGTTGGCGAGCAGCCCGGCGGCCGACGGGCGTAGGCCTGGTTCCTTCTCCAGCGCCGGGATGACCGTCGCGAGCAGGTAGTCGGGCAGGTGCTCGAGGTCCGGCCCCTCCCGCTGGATGCGGAAGGCCAGCACCTCGGCGCGGTCGGCGTGGAACGGATGCCGGCCGGTCGCCGCGTAGGCGACGCAGCAGCCCCAGGAGAAGATGTCGGCCGGTGGCCCAGCCTGCTCGCCCCGCATCTGCTCGGGCGCCATCCACGCGAGCGTGCCGACGACGTGGCCCGTGCGGGTGAGCGTGGCGTTGCCATCGAGCTGGGCGATCCCGAAATCGATCACCCGAGGGCCGTCCCAGGCCAGCAGGATGTTGGACGGCTTCAGGTCGCGATGCACCACGCCGGCCTCGTGGATCGCCACGAGGGCGTCGGCCAGGCCGGCCGCGAGGCCGCGCACCAGCCGCTCGGTCAGCGGCCCGCGCTGGCGTACCGCGTCGGCCAGGCTGATGCCCTCGACGTACTCCGTGACCATCCAGGGCCGCTCGGACTCGGTGTCGGCGTCGAGCACGGCGGCGACCGCGCCACCGCGAACCCGCTGCGCGGCCCGCACCTCGCGCTGGAACCGGCGGCGGAACTCCACGTCCTCGGCGAGCTCCGCCGAGGCGACCTTCACGGCGACAGGCTCGCGACGCTCGGTGAATGCCAGATAGACGGTGCCCATCCCGCCCTCGCCGATCCGGTTCTGCAGCCGGTACGGGCCGATGGCGGTGGGATCGTCGTCGGTGAGCGGTGTGAGCATGGCCCCCCTCGCGCTGGCCGCGCGCTGCCGACGAGCCCAGTCGACTTGGCGTTGCGTCACAAGCCGCGCATTCAGCCGCTACCGGCATGATGGTGACTTTGCACAGTATGCCAACGGCGACGCCGCTACCGCACACGCCGGGTTGTCACGTCCAAACCCATGGTGTTTCCCGACCGCCGCCAGACCGGTCGACGGGACCAGAGCAGCCCGCTGGCCAGCGAGTCCACAGCGCGGAGTGACATTCGGCGCGGGACGGCGACACGGCCACCCGCCGGGCCTGACGATGCGGACATGACCGATCGCCATCCGACGTCGGCCGACCGCCATGCCGAGCGGGGCCAGCAACCGTGCCCCGAACCGGCTCAGGACCGCCCACCCGCCCCGGCCGACTGGCGCGCCCGCCTGCTCGCCGCGGTCAGCCCGCGGCCACCGTCGCCGCCCGCGCCCAACCGGATCGACTGGCCGAACTACACCGGGAGACCCGCGGTCTGGTGGGGCGACGGGACGGTCGCGGGCGCTCACTGCGTCGTCGCGGTCTGGGAGTTCGCCGTGTACGGCGGGAGCTTCGGCGAGGTCGACGCGGCCACCTTCGCCGCGGCGGCCGAGCACGCGGCCACGACGGGCCTGCCGCTGCTGTCCTTCCTGCGTAGCGGCGGCACCCGGCTGCAGGAGGGCGTGGCCGGCCTGGTCGGGCTGCCACGAGCGGCGCTCGCGGCGATGCGCCTGGCCGAGGCCGGCGTGCCGCACCTGGCCGTGGTCGACCAGCCGACGACCGGCGGCGTGTGGGTGACGGTCGCGTCCCGCGCCGACCTGCGCTGCGCGGTCGCGGGAGCGACGGTCGGGTTCGCCGGCCCCCGGGTCGTCACGGCGGTCACCGGCACGGCCCTCGACGGTTCGAGCCACACCGCCGAGTCGGCGTTCGCGGCCGGGCACGTTGACGTCGTCGCCCAGCCAGACCAGGTCGAGGCCTGGTTGGCGACGGCGCTCGCCGCCGTGACGGCGAAACCGGCCGGTTCAGGCGACGCCGGTCCGACCGAAGTCGGTGTCGACGACGGGACCGCCGTGCGGCGCGGCTGGGAGCAGGTCCAGGCCGCTCGCGCGCCCGGGCGGACCACCGCCGGCGCCGCGCTCGACGCACTGGTGCCGCGCGGCGTCGAGCTCGCGGGCGGCGACGCGACGGTGCGGGCCCGGCTGGGCCTGCTCGCCGACGCCACGGGTACCGGCGTGGTCGCCGTGGCGCTGGCTGCGACGCCGGGCACGGCCCCCGGGCCGGCCGGCTTCCGGCTGCTGGAGCGGGCCGCTCACCTGGCCGGCCGGCTCGGGCTCCCGCTGGTGACCTTCGTCGACACGCCGGGCGCCGACCCGAGCCCGGCGGCCGAGGCCGGCGGCGTCGCCGCGGCGATCGGTGCGGCGATGGGGGCGGTGCTGGCCTGCCCGAGCCCGACCATCTGCGTCGTCGTCGGCGAGGGCGGTTCGGGCGGAGCGCTGGCCGCGGCCTGCGTGGACGTCCTGCTGATGGCCCCGGACAGCTACCTGACGGCACTCGCCCCGGAGGGGGCGGCCACCACGTTGCGCATCCCGGCCGAGCGGGCGGCCGACCTCGGTGGCCTGCGGCCGACCGACCTGCGCCGACTCGGCTTCGCCGAGGGCGTGCTCGGCTCCGGCGAGCCGGCGGCGCTCGCCGCGGCCGTCGCCGCGACGCTCGGCCCTCTCCATGGCTCTGACCAGGGCGTTCGGCTCTCCGCCAGGCGGCGGAAATGGTCGACGGGGCTACCTGGACGTCTGTAACCTGACGTCCCCAACCAGCACACCGGCTCCGCCCCTGGCCAGAAAGTGATCTCCGGTCATCGCCATCCGACTGCGCAACCAGCTAGGGCACCTGGGCAACGCCGCCGGGCGGGCCACCCGGGACGTGGCGACCGCGCCCTTCGACGTCGGCCGGGCGCTGACGCGGCGGGTCGGGGCGGCACCGGCGACCATGCTGGGGCTGGTCACCGAGGCGGCCAGCCTCGCCACCCACGTGGCCTTCTACCCAGCGGGGGTCCGGGCGGGCCGCGCGCCGGCCGCGGACCGCTACAGCCTGGCCGGGCTGGCGCCGCTGCAACGCGGCCTGTTGATCGGCCATCCGGCCGCGGCCGGAATGCCGATCCTGCTGGTGCACGGGCTGGTCGACAACCGTTCGATCTTCGCCCGGCTGCAGCGCACGCTGCGCCGCCGCGGGTTCGGCCACGTCGAGACGGTCAACCTGCCGCTGTACGCCATCGACGTGCCGACCGCCGCGCGGATGCTCGCGGTCACCGTCACCGAGATCTGCGGACGGACCGGCTACCAGCAGGTCCACGTCGTCGCCCACTCGCTCGGCGGGCTGGTCGCCCGCTATTACGTCCAACGGCTGGCCGGCGACGAGCGCGTGCACACGCTGGTCACCCTGGGCACCCCGCACGGCGGCACCCGGCTGGCCCACCTGGTGCCCCGGGTGGTCCCGTACCGGCTGGTCGCGTCGCTGCGGCCGGGCTCGCCGCTGCTGACGGAGCTGGCCGAGCCCGCGTCCAGCTGCGGCACCCGGTTCCTCTCGATCGGCGGCGGGCTGGACTCGGTCGTGCGGCCCGAGTCGGCGGCACTGAACCATCCCGATCTCGTCGGCCTGAACGTCACGGTGCCCGGCCTCGGCCACCACTCGCTCCCGTTCAACGGCGACGTCGCCCACGGCATCGCCGCGGCCCTCGCCGACCTCGACGGCCCCCTCACGTGGCTGGACCAGCCCGCCAGCCACCCCCCGGCGCGACACGCGGGCCACGACTCGCCCCCCGACCGGCGCTCAGCAACGTCGAACCTCTAGCTCAACCGGTCACCTAACCGGCGAACCCAGACGAATCGGGAGGGCGCCCTGGCGCCCGAACCGGACGAAACGCACCCCAGGTCCCGACCCTGGACAAGCGCCCGCCCCACAGCCACTGATCCGACCGGGTCGGTTGACGAGTGCGACACTAATGCTAAGTTGGCACTCGGCACGTGAGAGTGCCAGCGACATACGGCGCCTGTTCACCCGCGGCGGCAGGTTGCCAGGGTCGCTCTCTCATCCAGCGTAGGAAGGGGAGGTCGATCGTGACGACCGCCACCAAGGTTGCCATCAAGCCTCTCGAGGACCGGATCGTCGTCCAGCCGTCGGATGCTGAGACCACGACCGCCTCGGGCATCGTGATCCCGGACACCGCCAAGGAGAAGCCCCAGGAGGGCAAGGTTCTCGCGGTGGGCCCGGGCCGGTTCGAGGACGGCAAGCGCGTCCCGCTCGACGTCAAGGTCGGCGACGTCGTGCTGTACAGCAAGTACGGCGGCACCGAGGTCAAGTACGCCGGCGAGGAGTACCTCGTCCTCTCGGCCCGCGACGTCCTCGCGATCATCGAGAAGTAGTTCGGCCTGGGCGTATCCCGGGCGGGTTCCGACAATGTCGGCATCGCGCCCGGGATACGCCCTTCGGCGTTCTGCCGGGGACCGGCAGCGGGAGGAACCGCAACCACATGAGCAAGATCCTCACATTTCGCGAGGACGCGCGCCACGCGCTCGAGCACGGGGTGAACACGCTGGCCGACACGGTCAAGGTGACCCTCGGCCCGCGCGGGCGCAACGTCGTCCTCGACAAGTCCTACGGCGCTCCCACCATCACGAACGACGGCGTGACCATCGCCCGTGAGGTCGAGCTGACCAACCCGCACGAGAACCTTGGCGCCCAGCTCGTCAAGGAGGTCGCGACCAAGACCAACGACGTCGCCGGCGACGGTACGACGACGGCGACGGTGCTGGCCCAGGCCATGGTCCGCCAGGGCCTCAAGGAGGTCACCGCCGGCGCGGCCCCGGTGTCGCTCAAGCACGGCATCGAGGCGGCCGTCGAGGCGGTCTCCCAGGCGCTGCTCGACGCGGCCATCGAGGTCAGCTCGAAGGAGACGATCGCCCAGGTCGCCGCGATCTCCGCCCAGGACACCCAGGTCGGGGAGCTCATCGCCGAGGCGATCGACAAGATCGGCAAGGATGGTGTCATCACCATCGAGGAGAGCCAGACCATGGGTCTGGAGCTCGAGCTGACCGAGGGGATGCAGTTCGACAAGGGCTACATCTCCCCGTACTTCGTCACCGACCAGGAGCGGATGGAGGCCGTCCTCGAGGACGCCTTCGTGCTGCTGCACCCGGGCAAGATCGGCGCGCTCAACGACCTGCTGCCGGTGCTCGAGCTGGTGGTGCAGGAGCGCAAGCCGCTGCTGATCATCGCCGAGGACATCGACGGCGAGGCGCTGTCGACCCTGGTCGTCAACGCGATGCGCAAGACCTTCCAGGTCGTCGCGGTCAAGGCGCCGGGCTTCGGTGACCGCCGCAAGGCGATGCTGCAGGACCTCGCCGTGCTCACCGGCGGCCAGGTCATCGCCGAGGAGGTCGGCCTCAAGCTCGACGCGGCCACCCTCGCCGACCTCGGCCGGATCCGCCGGGTCGTCGTCGACAAGGACACCACCACGCTGGTCGACGGCGCGGGCGACACCGAGTCGGTCTCCGCACGGGTCAAGCAGATCCGGGCCGAGATCGAGGCCTCCGACTCCGACTGGGACAAGGAGAAGCTGCAGGAGCGGCTGGCGAAGCTCGCCGGCGGCGTCGCGGTCATCCGGGTCGGCGCGGCCACCGAGGTCGAGCTCAAGGAGAAGAAGCACCGTCTGGAGGACGCGGTCTCCGCCACCAAGGCGGCGATCGACGAGGGTGTGGTCGCCGGTGGCGGCTCCGCGCTCGTGCACGTCGCCAGCGCGCTGGACGGCGACCTGGGCAAGACCGGTGACGAGCGGTCCGGGGTTCGGCTGGTGCGGTCCGCGCTGTCCGCGCCGCTGCACTGGATCGCCCGCAACGCCGGTCTCGACGGCCCGGTCGTCGTGTCCAAGGTCTCCGAGCAGCCGGTCAACCACGGCTTCAACGCGGCCACCCTGACCTATGGCGACCTGATCGCCGACGGGGTCATCGACCCGGTCAAGGTCACCCGGTCGGCCGTCGCGAACGCCGCGTCGATCACGGCGCTGCTGCTGACCACCGAGGTCCTCGTCGTGGAGAAGCCGGCCGAGGCGGCCCCCGCCGCGGCCGGGCACGGCCACGGTCACGGCCACAGCCACGGGCCTGGCTTCTAGGCAGGCACCGCGGAACGAGAAGAGCCCGGCCGGTGCACCAGCACCGACCGGGCTCTTTCGTTGCCTGGGCAACCGGCCACCCTAGCCACGATTACTGAGCATTACCAGCCTCTCACCATGTGCAGCGTCGGCGCACCCATCGCGGGTGAGCCGGCCGCCGGCCCCGCGATGTCGGCATCTGGGCCACCGCCGGCCCCCGGCATCTGGCCACCGCCGGCCCCCGGCACCTGCCACCGCCGGCCCTCTGCCACCGACACCGCCGGCCCCCGCGATCTGGCACCGCCAGCCCCGCTCAGGCGACGACGGGTGCCTGCCGGTAGGCGTCGACGGCGTCGGCCGCCGGGTTCGCGACGTGCCCCACCGGCACACTGGTCTGCCGCGCCCCGCCACGACGGGTCCGGCCAGTCAGGATCGCCTCCCGCTCGGACTCGCTCATCCCGCCCCAGACCCCGTAGGGCTCGCGGGCGGACAACGCGTGCTCACCACATTCCTTGATCACCGAACAGCGCGCACAGATGGCCTTCGCGGCCGCCTCACGAGCCGCCCGGGCCGGGCCACGCTCCCCCTCCGGATGGAAGAACAGCTCGGTGCTCTCCCCCCGGCAGGCGCCGTGCAACTGCCACTCCCATTTCTCCGCGCCGGGTCCAGGCAGACGTCGGACGTCGGTCATCGGCTGAGCCCCCCTCGTTCGCCCCTCAGCGTTCGCCCCTCGGCCGTCGAGCCGCGGCGGCGACCTGCGTTGCCCGCACACCGTAGGCCGGCCCACCCCATTTTCGATCTTGAAAAATTCACCCGGCCCGAGCCGGCCGCGCCGGGCGGGAACGCCCCCCGCCGGCGCGGTCGCGGAGCCGGAATCGTGCCGTCACCCCACGGGCGCGGAACAGTCAGCTCTTTGGGCGCTACCCGCCGCCGGAGCAGGCAACCGGGGCCGCCGGTCGGAGTTCGCGCTGGTCGGGCCGATTTCTCGGCCCGATGGGAGGAACAACCGGACGTTGGCCAGGACGCCGGAAAACGGGACGACATCTCCGGACAGTCACCCGAAGGTTCAGGCATCCCCGGATCCACGACCACTCCGTGGGCCGACCCACGCTGGGCGTAGCGTGGAGCGAGTGAGCGACGAGCCCATCGACCCGTTCGCGGACGATCCGGAGGACCCGGCGTCCGAGCTCGCCCAGCTCGACCTGGGCGACGACCTGCTCGAGCCGCTCTCGCTCCACGAACGCGAGGAGGTCCTCGCGGAGCTCGGCGATCTGGACGTGTTCCGGACCCTGCTGGAACCGCGTGGCTACCGCGGGCTGGTGGTCGACTGCGAGGGCTGCGCCGAGCCGCACTACTTCGACTGGGACCTGCTGACCGGAAACCTGCGCCATCTGCTCAACGAGGGCAGGACCCGGGTGCACGAGCCGGCGTTCGCCCCTGACCCGAGCTGCTACGTCTCCTGGGACTACGCCCGCGGCTACGCGGACGGCGTCTGCGAGGCCTCGGAGGCCTCCGAGGCCTGAGCGCCTTCGCTCGTTGGTGACCGCCTCGATAGTGACTGCCTCGTTGGTGACAACGCCCACATGGTGGGGTGGCTGACCCTTTCGACCGGCATCGTCGCCGGCACACTGTTGTTTCCAGCAGATGTCGGCCCGGGCGAGGCCGGTCAGGCGGGTCTGCGCGCGATGACGGTGTGGGCTTGCCGGCTCGACGAGCGTGGGCAGGCCCGGCAGGGGTCATGATGTCTGTACGGGGTTTCCCAGCGCCCCGTCTCCCAAGAACCCCGCAGCCGGCCGGCGCAACCCGAACGGAAGGTGCAATGGACGCTCCCGTCGCCACCCCGACCTCGATCGCGGCCTCGACGTCGGCCCGGCCCGCAGCGGTCAGCGAGCCCGTCGCCGAACCGACCGGACTCCCCGACCTCGCCGACCAGGCAGCCGGCACGGCGCTGCCGGCGACGAAACTAGCGATGCTCGGCCTGACCTACGACGACGTGCTGCTGCTGCCGGCGGCCTCGGACGTCGTCCCGGCCGAGGTCGACACGTCGACCTGGCTGTCGCGCAACATCCGGCTGGCCATCCCGCTGGTCTCCTCGGCGATGGACACCGTGACCGAGCACCGGATGGCTATCGCGATGGCCCGCCAGGGCGGCGTCGGGGTGCTGCACCGCAACCTGTCCGTCGAGGACCAGGCGCAGCAGGTCGACATGGTGAAGCGGTCCGAGTCCGGCATGATCAGCGCCCCGATCACCTGCGGCCCGGACGCCTCCATCGACGAGGCGAACGCGATGATGGCCCGCTACCGGATCTCGGGCGTGCCGGTCACCGGCGAGGACGGCACGCTGCTGGGCATCGTCACCAACCGCGACATCCGGTTCGAACGCGACTTCGCCCGCCCGGTCCGCGAGGTGATGACGCCGATGCCGCTGATCACCGCGCCGGTCGGGGTCAGCAGCGACGAGGCGTTGCGGCTGCTGCGCCAGCACAAGATCGAGAAGCTGCCGATCGTGGACGACCGCGGCCGCCTGCGCGGGCTGATCACCGTCAAGGACTTCACCAAGCGGGAGCGCTACCCGCTGGCCACCAAGGACGCCGACGGCCGCCTCATGGTGGGCGCCGCGATCGGCGTCGGTGAGGACGCGTTCAAGCGCGCCCAGGCGCTGGTCTCCGCCGGCGTGGACTTTCTGGTCGTCGACACCGCGCACGGCCACCAGCGGGCGGTGCCCGAGATGGTGCGCCGGATCAAGGCGGAGTGGCCGCGGGGCATCGCCGGTCGGCCGCTGGACGTCATCGGCGGCAACGTGGCCACCGCGGCCGGTGCCGCGACGCTGGTCGCCGCGGGCGCGGACGCGGTCAAGGTCGGCGTGGGCCCCGGCTCGATCTGCACCACCCGAGTCGTCGCCGGCGTCGGCGTCCCCCAGGTCACCGCCATCTACGAGGCGGCCCGCGCGGCGCGCCCGCACGGCGTCCCGGTGATCGGCGACGGCGGCCTGCAGCACTCGGGCGACATCGCCAAGGCGCTGACCGTGGGCGCGGACACCGTCATGCTCGGCAGTCTGCTGGCGGGCGTCGACGAGAGCCCGGGCGAGCTGATCTTCATCAACGGCAAGCAGTACAAGGCCTACCGCGGCATGGGCTCGCTCGGCGCGATGCGCAGCCGGGGTGGCGCGCGTTCGTACTCCAAGGACAGGTACTTCCAGGACGACGTGCTCTCGGACGACAAGCTCGTCCCCGAGGGCATCGAGGGCCAGGTGCCCTACCGTGGCTCGCTGGCCGCCGTCGCCCACCAGCTCGTCGGCGGGCTGCGCGCCGGCATGGGCTACGCCGGTGCCGCCACCGTCCGCCACCTGCAGGACCACGGCCAGCTCGTCCGGATCACCACCGCCGGGCTGATCGAGAGCCACCCCCACGACATCCAGATGACAGTCGAGGCACCGAACTACACCGGCCGTTAGATAAGAATGGCCAGGCCGTAGGTCGGGGGCGGGATTTCCGCTTGGTGCGCTCGTGAAGGAAAGGCCAGCGTTGGCTGAGGTTGAGATCGGCATCGGTAAGAGTGCGCGGGTCGGGTACGACCTGGCGGCGGTCGGGATCGTCCCGTCCCGGCGGACACGGGACCCAGCGGACGTCTCGCTCGCCTGGCAGGTGGACGCGTACCACTTCGACCTGCCGATCGTCGCGGCGGCCGCCGACGCCGTCAGCTCGCCGGACTCCGCGATCACGGTCGGCAAGCTCGGCGGCCTCGGCGTGCTGCACGTCGAAGGGCTCTGGACCCGGCACGAGGACCCGCTGCCGCTGGTCGCCGAGCTGGCCGGCCTGCCCGCGGGGGCGGCCACGAGCCGACTGCGCGAGCTCTACCGGGCACCGATCCGACCCGAGCTGATCGCCGAGCGGGTCGGCCAGGTCCGGGACGCGGGCCTGGTGACGGCCGCTGCGCTGCGGCCGCAGAAGGTCAGGGCGCTGAGCGCCGATCTGCTCGCCGCCCAGGTCGACCTGCTCGTCATCCACGGCCCGGCGGTCTCCGCCGAGCACCAGTCGACCCGGACCGAACCGTTGAACCTGAAGCGGTTCATCGGTGACCTGGACATGCCTGTCCTGGTGGGTGGCTGCGCCTCGTTCTCCACCGCGCTGCACCTGATGCGCACCGGGGCCGCCGGAGTGATCGTCGGAGTCGGCACCGGCGGCGGCGACGCGAACCGCGCCGAGCTCGGGATCGGGGTGCCGCTGGCGACCGCGATCGCGGACGCCGCCGGCGCCCGGATGCGCTACCTGGACGAGTCGGGCGGCCGGTACGTGCATGTGATCGCGCACGGCGACCTGCGGACCGGCGGGGACATCGCCAAGGCCGTCGCCTGCGGCGCCGACGCCGTGATGGTCGACGGGGTGCTCGCCGGCGCCACCGACGCACCCGGCCACGGCGGCATGTGGTCGATGGACGTCCTGCACTCCGACCTGCCCCGCGGTGGCTGGCAGCCGGTCGAGCAGGCCGGCACCCTCGAGCAGATCCTCGTCGGCCCGGACCAGGGCGGCGCCGCGAGCACCGTCAGCCTCGCCGGCGCGCTACGGGCCGCGATGGCCACCACGGGCTACGCCAGCCTGAAGGAGTTCCAGAAGGCGGAGATCATGCTCTCGGCCGCGGCTGGCCAGTGGTCGCGCTGAGGCTTGGCCCGGACGACCCCGGACAGCACTAGACGTCGCGAACCGGTCACGCCTCGTCGATCACGAGGGTCGGGTTCCCACCCGATGGCCTGGCCCGGGCACCCTGTGGGCCGGCTGTGGGCGGCGTTGGGCTGGGTCTGAGATGGCCGGCGCGTACCCCCGGCGCCGACGCCGGGCCCTACGTGGCACCCTTGGAGCGTCCGTCTCCATCCCGAAGGATCACAAATGCGCCTCGACGAGCACGGCCGCTGGGTCAGCGACGACGGCGCCTACGTGTGGGACGAGAGCGCCCAGACCTGGCAGCCGACGACGTCACGCCCCGGTGGTACCCCGGCCGCCGGCCCGACCGGCCCCTCCGCCGCCCGCGGTGGTGGCGGGACCGGCGCATACGGCCCTGGCGGCCCCGGCGGCGCCGGTCATCGGCCTGCCCAGGCGGAGACCGGCGGCTACGGGCGCCCAGGCACCGGCCAGCAGGGCTACGAGGAGCCGCGGACCGGCAGCTTCCCGCTGTTCGGCGCTGACCCCCGCGGCGGCCGCGAGGCCTCCTGGGCCCCGGCCACCGGTCCGTACCCGCAGCCGTCCGCCACCGGCCGCCCCGGGTCCGGCTACAGCGCGGATCCGGCGACCGGCGCGACCCCGCTGGACACCGGTACCAACTGGCGTGCCGGCGCGGCTCCGACCCGCGGCGGCGCCGATCGGGGCCAGGGCGGCCCTGGCGCGCCCGCGGCACCGGGTACCGGGCAGTCCCGGTCCTGGTCGGCCAGGGATCCGCTGGGCACCGGTCCCTACAGTCGCCCCGACCCCGCGGGTGGCGGTCCGTACGACCGCGCGGACCCGCTGGGAACCGGTCCCTACGACCGCGCGGACCCGCTCGGCACCGGCGGTCCCGCCCGCGGCGGCTACGACCGGGCCGACCCGTTGTCCGGGCCGTTCAACCGGGCCGACCCCCTGGGCACCGGCCCGAGCACCGGTAACTGGGCGCGCGGGGGCACCGGCCCCAGCCAGAGCCGGGGCCCCGCGACCGGCCCGGCACAGAGCCGGGCCGGCTCGGGCGGCACCGGCCCGAGCAGCGCCCGAGGGGCGGACGGTCTCGACGGCGGCCCGGGCAGCGCCATGAACCGGGCGGCGGCCCCCGTCCTGGGCGTCGACACCACCGGGCCGCTGCCGACGGACGTCGGCGCCCGCGGTGGCAGTGGGCGGTTCAGCACGTCCTCCTTCACCAAGGCCGGCTCGGGTACCGGGCCGCGGATGGCCCGGCCCAGTGACGACCTCGACGACGACCTCGGCCGGGACGTCGACGACCTGCTCGTCGACGACGAGGACGACGAGGACGCCGCCGACGACCAGGGCGGTCTCGCCGGGGCCCGCGGCCGGCTGCGTGGCCTGGCCCGGATGGGCGGCGCCGATCCGGGCCGCCGCGGCGGCCCCGGGCACGACGAGGACGAGGACGAGGACGACGACGACCTGGACGAGGACGACGAGCGCGGCGGCCGGGCCAGGTCCGCCGGCGCCCTCGTCGGCAAGGTCCGGGCGTCCCGTGGCCGGATGCTCGCCCTCGGCGCGGCGGTCCTGGTCGTCGTGATCGTCGCGGTCGTGCTCGTGCTGAAGACCACCGGTGGCAGCGGCTCGTCCGGCACGACCACCACCGCTGGCGGAACCGCCGCCGCCGCGCGCCAGTACGACGCGAGCATCCGCAAGGTCTACCTCGACCAGTGCGTCCAGCAGAGCAACGGCGCACAGGCCTACTGCAACTGCACCTTGCAGAAACTCGAGGCCGGCTACAGCCAGGAGGACTTCCTGCGCATCAACGCCGACCCCACCTCGGCGACCGGTCAGCGGGTCGTCAAGGAGATCAAGGACGCCTGCAAGTCGCTGAGATAGGGCCGTCCGGGGCGGAGCAGCGGCGCCTGCCCCGGACGGGCCCACCGAACGCCGGATGGGGCGGTCTCACCGCCTCGACGGGCAGGTCATACTGGTTGGCAACCTTTGGTCGGCTTCGTCGGGGCCTGTGGCGTCCCCGCCTCCGACCGCTCCAACCTTCACTCCACGCGCGCGGGATGCGGCGTGGCACCGGACCAGGGGTGCACAGCCTTGCCCACCGATGACCGCGGTCGCCTGCTGAGCGACGACGGCGCCTGGGTGTGGGACGCGGGGTCCCACCAGTGGCTGCCGCATGCGCGCCAGCCGGGCAGCCCTGGGCCGTCGGTGGCGGCGAACCGTGACGACTTCTTCGCGGTCGAGCGGGTCGACGAGGCCACGTCGTCAGCCCGCCCGAACGGGACCCGCACCGACACCGACTGGGTCATCGGCGGCTCGGCGACCCGGCCGCGGGCAGACGGCGTGGTCGACCCGTTCGCCGTCAGCTCCGGCAACTGGGACCGCAACGGCTCGGACAGCGGGCTGTCGGTCACCGGGATCGACGTCGGACCTGCCCAGCCGGCCCCGGGCCCCACGCAGGCCAGGCCCGGCTACGGCCCCAGCGCGCAGGCTCCGGTGGCGCCGACGGCTCGGTCGTGGCCCGCCCAGCCGAGCGGTGGGACGGCCGCCGAGCCCGGGCCCCAGCGCCCCAGCCTGGTGAGCGGGCCGGTCCGGTTGGGACCGGTGACCGGCTCCGTCCGGGTTGGCGGCGAGCCGGACGCACCCCGCCGCACCCACCCCGTCGCCGGCGCCCCGACGGCCTGGAGCCCCGGGCCGCTCCGCCAGACGCCGGGCGCCGCTGCCGGGCCGGTGGCCGCACCGCTGAGCGCCCCCATGCCGGCCCCGGACCCGGCGCCACCCGTCAGCGCGGCGCCGAACATCTTCTTCACGCCGGCCCGCGGGCTGCCCGTCACCCGGCCGAGCGCCGGGCCGTCGTCCGGCCAGCCCGCCGTACCCACGACCGACGCCGGCGCCCACGCGGCGAGCGCGTGGGGGAACCGTCCCGGCGAGGGCATTAGGGCCAGCCCGCCCGAGGCCACGGCATCACCCTGGCGGACGCCGACGGTGGACGGACCCGCCGGGCGGGCGGGAGGCTTCGATCCGTACCCGGTCGCCAGAACGTCGCCCCCGGCGACGGGCTCCGCCGCGGCCGGCGGCGCGGCCTCCGGCCTCGCGACCCCGGGTGTCTCGTCCTCAGGCGTCGCGTCCTCAGGCAGCCGGACGCTGGGCACCCAGCCGGCCGGCGCGCGGCCGCCCGGAGCCCAGGCGCCCGGAGCCGGGCCGTCCGGCATCCAAGCGCCCGCAGTCCAAGCGCCCGGAGTCCAGGTGCCGGCAGTCCAGGCGCCCGCAGTCCGGTCACCTGGCTCCCCGGCGTCCTGGGGGGGCACTTCCGGTGACCCGGCGCAGGCCGTCCCGGGCTTCGGCGGGACGGTGGGCGATCCGGCGTCGAGCGACTGGCGGACGCCGGTGCGGCCCACCGCGCCTCCGGCCGGTGGCCAGCCCGGGGCGAACGGCCAGTGGCGGCGCCGCACGGGCAGTCCGGTCATCGACCCACGCGATCCCCTCGGCACGGGCGATCTGCCGTCGTCCCGGCCGATCACGTCGGCGCGGACCGGCCCGCCGCCTCAGCATTCCGGCGCACCAGCGTCCCCGGGTCTCCCGGCGGCGCAGTTGGCGCTCCCGGGAACAGGGGGCAGCCAGGAGCCCTCGGCAAGCAGCGCCGGGCCCGCGCCTGCGCCGGCCGGCCAGCCGAACCGGCCGGGGGAACCACGCGGCCAGGGTGCGGGACGTCGATCCCGCCGTCACGGCCAGAACGACCCGGCCGCGCGCGGTTCCCAGCACGCCGCCGGCGATGCCGCTCAGAACGGGGCTTCTGTTCAGAACGGGGCGTCCGCGGCCGGCGCTCCGGGGCAAGGCGCTCCGGGGCAAGGCGCGGCCCAGTTCGGCGCCCGGGGCCCGCCCCCCCCCCCGCGGCGGCCCGCCCCGGCGCCCCGCCCGCCCCCGGCCGCGGCGGGGGCCCCCCCCGCCCGCCCCCCCCCCCGGCGGGGGCGGCGGCCGCCCCCCCCCGACGCGGCAGCGCGGAGCAGGTCGGGTCGCCGCCGGCTCCGGTCGAGATGACCTCGGTGCTTTCGCGGGCGATCGGTGCCGGCCGGACGGGCCGGGACGCGACAGCCGACCCGAGTCGGCCTCCCGGGCCAGTCGAGCAGCCGCCCGAGCCTCGCCCGCGCCGCGCGGACGCACCCGCGACAGACCTGCTCGATCCCGTGCGCCCGGGTGCCACCAGCCCGGCCACGACCGGTCAGCCGGGACGGACGGGCCCGCGCCGCCACACCGCCGGACGGTCCGGCGCCGGGCCAGGTCTCGACCAGGGCCGGGACGAGACGCGCCGCAACGGCGGGCCGCCGGCCGACCGCGGTGGGGCAGCTGGCCAGGCCGGCGGCTACCGGGGCGGTCCGGGCGAGCGTCCCGACGACGCGCGGGCGGTCCGCGACGACCTCGCCGACCTGCTCGAGCCGGCCATCCCAGCGGACGCCCAGGAACCCTCGGCGGCGCCGAACGGAGGCCCGACCGGCACCCGGCGCAGATTCGCCACCGAGGACCTGTCGGACCTCCACGACGAGGTGGCCTCGAGGCAGGCGCCGACTGCCCGGCGGGGCACCCACGGTGACTCGTCCGACCGGCTGACCTGGTTCCGGCACGGCTGGCTCGGGCCGCTCGCGGTGGCGGTCACCCTCGCACTGGTCGCGCTGGGTCTCTACGTACTCGTCAGCGGCCGGGGCGGGGGCGGCAGAGGCGGCGGCAGCATCGTCGCGACCACGCCGCCCTCCCCCGCCGGCACCAACCCGGACGCCAAGATCGGCAAGGCGCTCGTGGACGGCACCTACATCTGCCAGGCGGGGCCGCCGGCGAGCGCCTCGGCGACCGCGGGCGCCACAGCGGTCGCGGCCGGCACGACCAGCGTTCTGCTCGTGCCGGCGACGACCGGCACCTACACCTGGAACGGTCAGTCCGGTGCCTACGCGATCGCGACGCCGAACTACGACGACGCATCCAACATCATCGCGTCGGTCTCATTCTCTTCCGGCCCCCTGCAGGGCGACATCGCGACCAGCATTGCCGGCTGGCCCAAGGGCGGCGGCCGAGTGACGGCGACCGTGACGCTCACCAAGGGCAACACCATGTTCTGCAAGCTCAACTAATTTTGACGAGACGTTGCCAAACTGTCACCGAAAGGTTTCGACGGAGACCATCAGTGACCGCTTCGCCCGGTCCTGGCGACCGCTCGACCGGCCCTCTTGGCCGCGACGAATCGTCGCGAAGGACCCAGTCGCCGGGTTTCGACAGGGGTGCGGCAGGATCAGGGGCCATGCACAGGTCTGACCGTCTTACGGGTAAGAAGCGGCCGAACGGCGCCCCTGCTGCCGGGGTCACCGCCGCCGCCGCGGACCAGCCGCGGGTGGCCGACGACGCCACGCCCATGACGACGAGCCAGGCCAGCGCAGACGTCATTCCGGCCGCTACGAGCCCGGCCGGCGCGGCCGAGCCCGAGCCCCGTGGCTTCCGGTTCGTCGACCGACGGGCGATGCTGCGGCTCGCCGGCACCGCGGCGGTCGTCGCACCCGCGACGAGCTTTCTGGCCGCCTGTTCCGGCTCCAAGGGCTCCAGCGGCGTGCGGCCGGTCCGGATCGGCGTGGTCACACCCCAGTCGGGCTCGCTCAGTGCCTTCGCCTCGACGGACCTGTTCGTCACGGACTACATGACCACCTGGTTCAAGGACCACGGCGGCATCGCGGTCGGCAACTCCACCCACCCGGTCGAGATCTTCATCCGCGACAGCCAGTCGACCTTCGCTCGTGCCGCCAAGGCCGCGACCCAGCTGATCTACGAGGACAAGGTAGACATCGTCCTCGTCGACGCGACCTCCGACACGGTGAACCCGGTCGCGGACCAGTGCGAGGTCGCCGGCGTGCCGTGCATCTCCACGATGTCGCCCTGGGAGTCCTGGTATTTCTCGCGCGGCGGCGACATAACCCTGAAGAACCCGTTCAACTGGACCTTCCACTTCTTCGCCGGCCTGAATGACTACTACCAGGCCTATTCGTCGATGTGGGGGGACCGGGTCTCGACGAACCGGACCGTCGGGGCGCTGTGGCCGAACAGTGTCGACGGGCAGTGGTTCTCGCACCCCAAGCTGCCGTTCCGCGCGGGGCTCGACAACAACTGGAAGCTGGTCAACCCGAAGCAGCTCGACGGCAAGGGCACCCAGCAGGACTACCTCTACACTCCGGGCACCAAGGACTTCAAGCCGATCATCTCGGCGTTCCAGGCCGGGAACGTCCAGATCGTCACCGGCATCCTGGACGAGACGGACTTCGCGCAGTTCGAGCGAGACGCGGGTTCCAAGAGCTTCGAGCCGAAGATCATCACGGTCTCCAAGGCCGCCATGTTCGACAGCGACCTGCGCACCATCGGCGCCCAGGTCAGTAACAACCTCACGACCGAGCTGTTCTGGTCCGAAAGCAGCCCGAACCGCAGCTTCGTGACCAACCTGCCGTCCAAGGACCTCGGCCAGAAGTACCGCGCCGAGACCGGCCGCCAGACCTCGCCGCAGCAGCTCGGAGCGTCGATGGCGCTGTTCGACGTCGCCGCGCAGGCCCTCAGCGCGATCAACTCGATCGATGACCGGAAGTCGATCGCCTCCGCGCTGAAGAGCCTCACCGCGCGGACGATCCTGGGCGACGTCAAGTTCGGCGCCCGCGAGGGCCTGCCGCAGAACGTGGCCACGATCCCGCTGAACGGTGCGCAGTGGCGGTGGCACCAGGACAGCTACACCTTCGAGCTCGTCCAGGTGAACAGCAGCGGCAACAACGCGCTGCAGAACCAGGGCCAGCTCGGCCCGATCACCTACGACGCCTAGCCCAGGCCTGCGGCACTCAGCGCCCGCGCGGCGCTGAGACGGCCTTCACCGTCCACTGGGTGTCCATGTTCGGGACAACCGTAACGCGAGCCACAGCGAGGCCCTCAGGGCCGATTCTGGGCTATTCCGGCGCGCCCGCCAGGCTGGTCTCACAGACCCGGGCCACGCCAAGCGGATCCGGCCACGGCAGATCGCAGGGCTCCGGACATGGATGAGGGGGAAGGCGACTGCCTTCCCCCTCATCCATGTCCGGGCCGGCCGACGGCCCGCCCGGACGCGCCCACGCGGGCGCCCCGGAGCTACGCGCGCAGGGCGGCGCGAGACATCGTGTGCTCGACCACCGCGATCAGTGCGGTCTTCGTCGAGTCACGGTTACGGGCGTCGCAGGTGATGATCGGCACCGACGGGCTGATCTGCAGCGCCTCGCGGACGTCCTCGATCGAGTGCCGCAGCACCCCGTCGAAGCAGTTCAGACCGATCACGAACGGCAGCTGGCGCTGCTCGAAGTAGTCCACGGCGGCGAAGCAGTCGGCCAGGCGGCGGGTGTCGGTGAGCACGATCGCGCCGATCGCGCCGCGGACGATGTCGTCCCACATGAACCAGAACCGGTACTGCCCCGGCGTCCCGAACAGGTAGAGGATCAGGTCCTCGTCGAGCGACACCCGGCCGAAGTCCATCGCCACCGTGGTCGTGGTCTTGTCGACCAGGTGGGTCAGGTCGTCGACGTGGGCGCCGGCCTCCGTCATGACGGCCTCGGTGCGCAGCGGCACGATCTCCGAGACGGAGCCCACGAAGGTGGTCTTCCCCGCGCCGAAACCGCCGGCAACGACGATCTTGACCGAGGTGGTCGCGATCGATGAGTTGACGCGTCTGTGGTCAGAGCTTTCGTAGGCCACTGAGAACCCTTTCGAGCAACGCGAGATCCGGCGCCTCGTCGCGGTCCGGCTGCTGGTGTACGCGGACGAAGCCCTCGTCCGCCATGTCGCCGACGAGCACCCTCGCGACTCCGAGGGGCACTCGCAGGCCGGCGGCGATCTCGGCCACTGAACGGACCTGGCGGCACATGGCAGCAATGGACTGCTGCTCAAGGCTGAGGCCGATCGCGCGTTCCTCGCCGTACTGGGTGGTGATGACGAGCGCCTCGATGGCGAGCTCGTAACGCGACCGGGTACGACCCCCGGTCATGGCGTACGGCCGGACGACTGGTCCCGGCGGGCCCCCCATTTCGCTCACGCTGGCATCTCCCTCACCTCGGATGGAATCACCGCGTCAGCGATACGCCCGGTCATCGTGGGAGCGTCCCTTGCAACTCCTGGCGCAGCGCGGGCGTAAGGACCGCCTTGGCCCGGCTGACCAGCAGTGCCATCTCGTAGCCGACCAGGCCGATGTCACAGGACGGCGCGGCGAGCACCGCCATGCTCGCCCCGTCGCTGATCGCCATGATGAAGAGGAAGCCGTGCTCCATCTCGACGACCGTCTGGGTGACCAACCCGGCCTCGAAGACGCGAGCGGCACCCTGGGTCAGGCTGACCAGACCGGACGAGACTGCCGCCAGCTGGTCGGCGCGGTCCCTCGGGAAGCCGTCGGAGACAGCCAACAGGAGACCGTCCGCGGAGACCACGACGGTGTGCGCCACACCTGGAACCCGGTCGACGAAATTGTTGATCAGCCAGTTCAGGTTCTGCGCCTCGGCGCTCACCACCGGTCTCACCGTTCCTCCTGCCCGTCGCGGTGGGCGCTTCTCGTCTCGGCACCCATGTCCCGTCCCTGCCGGACACCCTGGTAGAAGCTGGCAAGACGCCCGCCAACCGCTTCAGGGGATCTGGTCGCGGCGTCAGCTGGCCGCGGCGGGTTCTTGCGATTACTGGCCGGCTCAGCGCTGCCGGGGATTAGGTGGGTCATCGGCACCCGTAGCGGCAGGCCCGACTTGGTCGTCGAGTTCTGCTCGTCACCAGCCGGCTGTCGCAGCGCCTCCGCTGCCTGCCAGCCGGCGTCGCCGGCCGACTCCCACGAGCGAGGCTCGCCGCCGCCACGCACGGGCAGTGACGGATCCGCACCCCGCACGGGCAGTGACGGGTCAACGCCACGCACAGGCAGTGGCGGATCAGCGCCCCGCACGGGCAGTGGTGGCTCAGCGCCCCGCAGCGGCGGCTCGGCCGGGCGCGGCCCGGTCTGCTGCTCCGTGTAGGCGGCCGGCTGACGGTAGCCGCCCCCGTTGAGACCACCGGTGTTCAGGCCGCCGGTGTTCGGGCCGGTGCCGCCGCCCATCCCGTTGTCCGTGCGCAGCCCGGCGGCCGGACGCATCGGTGTTGGGGCTGGCGCCGGTGCCGGCGCCGGTTCGGGACGCTGCATCTGGTTGTCGCCCAACCCGCCGTTACCCATGACCCGCATGCCCGCGGACGCGCGGGGCGCGGTGAACGCGGCCGGTGGCGTGGTGAACGCGGCCGGCGGGGCGAACGCGGCCGGCGGGGTGCTCTCGACCACCGGGTCGGGGCCACGCCGGGCCTCGTCGCTCGGCGAACGGCGCTGGAACCAGGCCGAGACCGAGTCGAAGATCGGAGTGGTGTCGACGTCCTCGCCCTCGCCGACGTACAGCTCGCCGGTGTCCTCCACCCGCGGCCGGGCGTAGCCGCCAGTTGTCGGCTCCTCCCAGCGAGGCCGCGGCACGTCCACGGGCTCCGGCTCCGGGCGGTGCGCCGGACGGGCGAACACGTTCTCCTGCAGGTCCGGCTGCGCCGGCTCGCGGTAGCCGGCACCGTTCTGGTAGCCGGGGTCGCCCTGGTAGTCGCTGGCACCCTGGTAACCGCTGTCGCCCTGGTATCCGGGCTCGCCCTGGTAGCCGTTGTCGCCCTGGTAGCCGTTGTCGCGCTGGCGAGCGCGGTCGGGCATCGGCAGCGGGCTGGTGCCCGGGCGCTGCAGCGGGCCGGTGTGGTCGAGCGAGTCCGGGCTGACCGGGCGCTGCGCCGGGAACTCGCCGCTCCACGACTCCCGCAGGTCGACCGGGCCAGTCCGCGGGTTACGCCGATCGTCGTCGTACCCGGGCCCGTCGAACCGAGGCTCCTCGAACTGAGGCTCCTCGTACCGGGGCTCGTCCGACCGTGACTCTTCGCGCTCGGGCTGGTAGCCGCGCTGCTGGCTCGGGCCGGTCCCCGGCTGCATTCCCGGGAAGGAGCCGAACCGCTGGGTGTCCTCCTCGGTGTACCGCGGCTGCTCCTGAGCCGGCAGCGGCACCGGGCCGGTCCTCGGGCCGCCCTGCTGGCTGCCGGGCCCGATCGCCAGCGGCGGGGGTCCGAACCGACCGGAGTCGATGGCGGGCAGCGCGCCGCTCGGCGGGCCGAACCGCTCGTCCGGCTCGTCGTACCCGTCTGGCTGCGGCCGGCCGCGGCCGTTCTCCTGGCCGGGGCCGAACTGCTGCGGGGCGCCGAAGGCCTGGCGGACCGGCCCGGTCGAGGGGCCTCCCGGTCCAGCGCCCAGCTCGGGCCGACCCGAGCCGGGCCCGGAGGGTCCGAAGCTCGGCCGGGACCCGGCGTCAGCGCCCGGCCGGCTGATGGCCGTCTGCGCACCCGGGCGCTGCGACCCTGGGCCCGTCCCGCCGCCCACGGCGTCGCCGGTGACCAGCTTGGCTGGCAGCCGGATCACCGCGGTGATGCCGCGGGAGGGCGACTCGCGCAGCTGGACGCGGATGCCGTGCCGGCCGGCCAGCCGGCCGACCGCGAACAGACCCATCGTCCGGGACACCGAGACGTCCACGACCGGCGGGTTCGCGAGCCGCTCGTTGACCCGCTCCAGGTCCTTGGCCGGCATGCCGATGCCCATGTCGACGATCTCGATCATGGCGCCGGCGCCGGGGCCGAGGGAGTGGCTGGTGACGACGACGTCGGTCGCCGGCGGGGAGTACGAGGTCGCGTTCTCCAGCAGCTCCGCGATCAGGTGGACGACGTCGCTGACACCGTTACCGGCGATGGACACCGGAGCGGCGGTCGTCTGCTTGACGCGGGTGTACTGCTCGACCTCGGAGATCGCCGCGAGGACGACCTCGTTGAGCGGGACCGGGTGGGTCCAGCGCCGGGCGGTGTCGGTACCGGCGAGAACCAGCAGGCTCTCGTTGTTCCGCCGCATTCGGGTGGCGAGGTGGTCCAGCTTGAACAGGTTGGCGAGCTGGTCCGGGTCCTGCTCGCGGTTCTCCAGGTCGTCGATGAGGCGCAGCTGGCGCTCGACGAGGCCCTGGGAACGGCGGGACAGGTTGACGAACATCGCGTTGACGTTGTTCCGCAGCACGGCCTGCTCGGACGCCAGCCGGACGGCCTCGTGGTGGACCTGGTCGAACGCCCGGGCGACCTCGCCGATCTCCTCGTCGGTGTCGATACCGACCGTCTCGACCTCGTCGTCGATCACCTGCTCGGACGAATCTCGCAGTCTTCGGACGGCGTCGGGCAGTCTTCGCTCGGCGATGTCGAGGGCAGCGGTTCGCAGGGCGAACAGCGGGCGGATCAGGGACTGCGCGACCACCAGGGTGATGATCAGCGCGGCGGCCAGGATCAGGACGGTGAACAGGGCGGAGAAGATCGCCTGGCGCTCGATGCCGCGCCGCAGGGTGCCGACCCGCGAGTTGATCTGATCGAGCATCCCGTCGGCGACGCTGTAGCTCACCGTGATCATGGCACGGGTGTTCTGCAGCCACTTCGTCGACTCGATCTGGTCGATCTGTCCGTCGTTGAGCGGCTTGGAGACCGTCGAGTTGAGCACCCGGTCGGTGTTCTTCAGGGTGTTGAAAACGTCGTTGTTCAGGCGCGGGTCGAGTGCCTGCTCATACAGCGTCTTCTGAGCCGGCGACGCGGACTTGTCGAACTGGTCGAGTTCGTTGTTGCGCTCGGCGTCGGTGCTCAGCACCGACCGGAACTCGTCACTGGTGAATGGCAGTTCGGACACCAGGTAGGTGTTGATCTGCGCCTGCTGCTGAGCGAGCAGGTCGGTCGCCCGGACCAGGTGCAGGGTCGCGTCGACGGAGCTGTCCAGCTGCCGGTCGTCGTTGCCCTGTGGGATGAGGCCGACGAGGTCGATCAACGGTTCGATCATGGAGTCGTACGAGGTCATGACCGAGACCGGATCGGTCAGCCTCCCGATGGCCGCGCGCTTGGTCGGCAGACCGTCAAGGCCCGTCGAGACCGCGTCGAGCGCCTCGTTGACCTGGGGGCTGAAGGACCCGCGCTTGCCGTCGGCCACATCCTGGTAGGCCTTGTACGAGGCGTCGACCGCTTTCTGGCGGGCCACGACCGGGTCCGAGGCGGGCGCCTGGTTGATCGCGCGCAGGGCCACATATTCAGCGGTGAAGGTGCGCTCAAGTTCGACGTTGTACGCGAGGTCGAGTGCGGAGCGGTCGATGGTGATCAGGTGCGAGACCCGGTTGATGTCCCGAGTACTCGTGAGCACCGAACTCGCGTCGATCAGGGCGTTGACGATGATCGCAACGACCGGGATCGCGAGGATCGCGATCAGCTTGGTACGAACCCGCCAGCTCGACGGGTTGGACAGGACGCCGCGGCCACCGCGACTCCCGCCACCTCCGTCGGGGGGTCGAGCCACAACGGGGCGCTCACCGCGGCCCCCGTCTTCCAGGACGGGAGCGCCCGGCGCCGGCATCGGCATCGGGTCTGCGGCGATGCCCGTGCTGCTGGCCATCGGTTGTCTGCGCACGTACTTCGCAACCTCTCCGCCGGCCCCCCGGAACAGGGCGTTCTGGGGATGGCCCGGTATCGGACCCGGATGTCCCTCGGTCGGCACCATAGCGGTACCGAGTTCCCGCCCGAAAGGTGGCTACCTTACGCCACGTACTACGAAGCTACGAGTTGTGTGCCTGATGCGCACTTCATGAGCCCCGGCCGCGCTGGGTAGGTGGCACGCAGCCGTCGGAACATCACGGGGCCGAGGCGCGGTCGCCACCGAGGAAGACCGAAGGGATGCCGTCAGCGTCACCACCGCGGTGGATCTCGATAACCGTACGGAGTGCTTTGGAAGCCATGTGATCGAGATGGCCGACCTTCATCGGAAGATGTTTCCGAGAGTTTCAGGTCAGATACGTATTGTTAACATGCGCGCGATCTGGCAATCCGGGACGCGCCGCCCCGTGCCCGTCGCGGGTCCGGTGTTCCGGTGGACGACGTGCCGGCGCGGGCCGACCGGTGGCGCTGCTCCGTAGACTTGGCAGGTGAGCGCACCCAACCGCCCGCCCAACCGCCCGACGGACTCGCGACCAGGTCAGCCCGCTCCTTCTGGTCAGAACGCACAGTTCGACCAGAACGCTCCGACCGGGCAGCACGCACCCGCAGGCCAGGGCTCCACGAGTCAGGCACAGTCGACGCACCCGGGTTACGACACGGCCCTCGTCATCGACTTCGGTGCGCAGTACGCCCAGCTGATCGCCCGGCGGGTGCGCGAGTGCCATGTGTACTCGGAGATCGTGCCATGGAACACGCCGGTCGCCGAACTGCTGGCCCGCCGGCCGAGCGCGGTGATCCTCTCCGGCGGCCCCAAGTCGGTCTACTCCCCCGGCGCGCCCCAGGTGGACCCGGCGCTGTTCGACACGGGCATTCCCGTGCTCGGCATCTGCTACGGCCACCAGGTGATGGCGCAGGCGCTCGGCGGCACCGTCGACCGGACCAACACCGCCGAGTACGGCGCGACCACGCTCTCGGTCACGCGGCCGGGCCTGCTGTTCGACGGCCTGCCGGTCGAGCAGCAGGTCTGGATGTCGCACGGCGACGCGGTGAGCGCGGCCCCGCCCGGCTTCTCGGTCACCGCGAACACCCGGTCCACGCCGGTCGCCGCGTTCGAGGACCTCGGGCGGCGGTTGTTCGGCGTGCAGTTCCATCCGGAGGTGCTGCACACCGAGCACGGCATGGAGGTGCTGCGCCGGTTCCTGCTGCACGGCGCGGGCGCCCGGCCCGCGTGGACGATGGTCAACATCGTCGACGAGGCGGTCGCCGCGGTCCGCGCCCAGGTGGGCGACGCGAAGCTGATCTGCGGGCTGTCCGGCGGCGTCGACTCGGCGGTTGCCGGGGCACTCGTGCAGCGCGCCGTCGGCGACGCACTGACCTGCGTGTTCGTCGACCACGGCCTGCTGCGGGCCGGCGAGGCCGAGCAGGTCGAGCGGGACTTCGTCGCCTCGACCGGCGTCGAGCTGGTGCACATCAAGGCGGCGGACCGGTTCGCCGCGGCCCTAGCGGGCGTCACCGACCCGGAGCAGAAGCGCAAGATCATCGGCCGGGAGTTCATCCGGGTGTTCGAGGAGGCCGCCCGCGATCTGGAGGCCCGCGCCGAGGCCGCCGGCAGCCGGATCGAGTACCTGGTCCAGGGCACCTTGTATCCGGACGTCATCGAATCCGGCTCACCCGACGCCGCGAAGATCAAATCGCACCACAACGTCGGCGGCCTGCCGGACGACCTGCAGTTCGGCCTGGTCGAACCGCTGCGGACCCTGTTCAAGGACGAGGTCCGCCGGCTCGGCGAGGAGCTCGGCCTGCCCGAGGAGATCGTCTGGCGGCAGCCGTTCCCGGGACCAGGGCTCGCGGTACGGATCATCGGCGAGGTCACGCCCGAACGTCTCGAGATCGTCCGGGCGGCCGACCAGATCGTGCGCGACGAGATCCGCCGGTCCGGACTGGAGCGCGAGATCTGGCAGGTGTTCGCGGTGCTGCTGGCCGACGTCCGGTCGGTCGGCGTCCAGGGCGACGAGCGCACCTACGGCCACCCGATCGTCCTGCGTGCCGTGACCAGCGAGGACGCGATGACCGCCGGCTGGGCCCGGCTGCCGGCCAACCTGCTGGAACGCATCAGCAACCGGGTCGTCAACGAGGTCCCGCAGGTCAACCGCGTCGTCTACGACATCACCTCGAAGCCCCCGGGCACGATCGAGTGGGAATAGGGCGTGACGGGCGGAACGGGCGCGGCGCGCCCCCCCCCCGGCCCCCCCGGGGGGGGGGGGGGGGGCGGGGCCCCCCCGCGATTCTTCGCCTGGGCCGTCGCCGAGCCCGCCCGTCGTCGGGCCGGATGCGATGACCAGAGGGTTATAACGG